>NZ_JAPDMV010000004.1 GCF_026319305.1 Methylophaga sp. OBS4 | reverse complement strand
ATTCATTCTCATTGGCCGAATCCAGGAAGTAATCTCCCATATGTACCCACTCCAGTTCGGCACGATTTTGCGGTTTGAAATTCCAGCCCAAACGGACGTTAGCGATATGTCGAGGTGCGGTATCGATTTCATTGCCTGACTCGGTACCACTTGATACATTATCGAAATCGTAGGTGTGCCTTGCATAAGTGTAATTAGCGGCAAGATCAAACTGCTCACCCATCGGCATACTGAGAGCTGTTTCGATGCCTTTATGGCGGGTACGACCGTCGGTCACGTTCAAGCCATCCGGATCACGGAAGAAGAAGTTTTTCTTCTTCATGTAGAAAGCGCTAATGTCATAGTTAACAATACCGGCATTGCCTCGCATGCCCACCTCAATGCTGTCGGCTTTTTCTGAATCCAGATCTCCTACCAGCTGTTGGTTTTGCAAACGGTAAAGATCCGTGGTTTGTGGCGCACGGTGGCCTCGGGCATAGTTGGCAAACAGGCTGTGATTTTCCGTCACTTTATAAACCAGGCCAAGTTTCGGACTCCAGTCGTTGAAGGTATCATCCCTGTCCGCAGGACGCAGGAACAAACACTCTGCAGGCGCGGCAAAACAGGCACTGCCGTCGGCCTCGCCGGTACCGTCTGCAACATTATTGTTGTAGTCATAACGGACATGTTCGAAACGCAAGCCAGTCGTTGCCCGCCATTTTTCTGCCAATTGCCATTCAGCATGGATATACGGTGCAATAGTCGTGGCTTCAACATCAAAGTCATAATGCACACCTTGCTGGCGGTTTTTACCGAAGAAGCTGAAACTGGCCAGTTGCTGGGTTTCTTTCAAACTACCGTCAGTGTATTCCAAATCCGTGCCCAAAATAATTTTGTGACCACCGTCCAGATCCAGGTAATAGGCGATTTGAGTACCAATACTCGTGTGTTCGTTTTCTTCAATCGCACGGGATGGCAGATAATGCTGACGGAATTCCATGCGATTATTACGCAAATATGGCGTGATGCTCAGCATATTACCATTCGCCATTTCATGCTCCCAGCGCGTAGACAGTCTTACAGACCACCAGTCACGAAAAGCATCGGGATCTTCATTGGTTTTCATCAAGGAACTGTCTTTATAGGCCTCATCATCATCAGAACGAATGAAACCTGCCGTTTCCTGATTCAGATTAAAGGCGGAAAAAACGGTTTTGAAACTGTCACCGTTAGGGGAAAAATAGTCGTGGCGGGCAGTGATTTTCTGCTGGCCATATTCTTCATCATCACGCCAGCCACCGAAGTCAGTGCCACTGAAGCTGACGCGATAACCATGAGCACCGACAGTATCACTGACCGTACCTTTCACTTTATACAAATCATCTGAACCGAAAGTGAAATCAATTTCACGCTCAAGATCCAGTGATGGAGCGCGTGACAAGACATTGATCAGGCCATGCACGGCATTGGAACCATACAAAGCACTACCTGGACCGCGTACTACTTCAATACCGCCAGCCCATTCATAATGGGCTTCTGCCAGACCATTATTATTGGAAAAACCGGGCGCACGTAAAGAAATACCGTCTTCCATAAACAGGAAAGCGCCCGCCGCACCCGGGCCGGTTAAAACAGGTGAACGTAATGCGACCAGAGACTCAGCACCGTTACCACGTTGAATATTGACACCACTGACCCGAGCCAGCGACTCTTCAATATGATCGGCATTAATCAAATCGATTTCTTCTTCACTGACTTTGCCGGTATTACCTGCCAAATCACGCAAGGACGTTTCCGAACGTGTGCCGGTCACCACCAGTTCATCCAGCATAACATCATCTTCAGCCATTACAGCCTGTCCACCGGACACCGCTGCCAAAGCCACCATTAACGTAATTTTACGTAGGGGAGTCATAAGCTCATTCTCTCTTTTATTATTGATTGTTATACCTGTGACACTTGGAAATGCACATATCACTGATATCTTATCGGAGTGCCGGACAGATCTTCTCATAGCGCCGGCAAGCACTACATCAGAAAAATCCTTAGTCCGGTTGAAAATAAGGCCCGGATCCCCCATTTAACTGATCTAAATCAATTTCAGGTGTATAAGTCCATTTATGGAATACAAAGACTATTACAAAATCCTGGGAGTTCCGCGTGATGCCTCCCAGGACGACATCAAAAAGGCTTACCGCAAACTGGCTCGCAAATACCACCCCGATGTCAGCAAGGAAGTTGATGCCGAAAATAAATTCAAAGAAGTCGGCGAAGCCTACGAAGTATTGAGAGATCCCCAGAAGCGCGCTCAATATAATCAGTTCGGCAGCAACTACCGTCACGGTCAGTCGTTCAATCCACCACCGGGCTGGGATGACAATATCGGTGGCTTTGGTGGCGGTAACTTCAGCAGCTTCTTCGAAAACATGTTCGGTGGTGGCATGGGCGGTATGGGAGGCGGTATGGGTGATAATTTCTTTGCCCGTGGCGAAGATGTTAACGCCAAAATTACCGTGTCTCTGGAAGATGCCTTCCATGGTGCAACTAAAACCATTCGTCGTCCCTCCGGCGCCAGTCAAGGCGGGACGATCAACGTTAAAATCCCGGCAGGCATTACCTCCGGTAAAAAAATACGTCTGAGCGGTCAGGGCAGAGCCGGCATGGGCGGCAAAGCGGGCGACTTATTGCTGGAAGTTCAGATTGCCCCGCATCCGCATTACCGTCTGGAAGGCAAAGATATTTATCTGGATCTGCCATTAGCGCCCTGGGAAGCCGCATTAGGCGCCAAAGTCACCGTGCCGACACTGGCAGGTAAAATTAACCTGACTATTCCGGCCGGTGCTCGCAGTGGCCAGAAAATGCGTTTGAAAGGCCGCGGATTGCCCGGAAAAGAACCTGGTGATGAATTTGTTGTCTTGCAAATTATCGCGCCTGCGGCTGACTCGGACAAAGCCAGAAAACTCTATCAGCAAATGGCCGAGGAGCTGGCGTTTAATCCTCGTGAATCATTGGAAAAAGTCTTATAGCCGTGATACGCATATTTCCATGTAACACGGTTAGATAAGGGAGATTTTCATGAAATTCAGTTTCAAATCGTTTTTATTGTGGCTGGCCGGTTTCAGTCTGGTAATGCAGGTCGCCACTGGCGCCCTGCCATTGGACTGGTTTGACGGACAGGATCAGATGCCTACCCTGGCCCCCATGCTGGACCGCTCCAAACCGGCTGTAGTCAATATCGCCACCCGCAGCCATGTCCGCGTACAGGACAACCCCTTACTTAATGATCCTTTCTTTCGTCATTTCTTTAATTTGCCTGAGCAGCCAAGAGTCCGTCCCAGACAAAGCCTGGGTTCAGGCGTGATTTTTGATGCCAAACAAGGGCTGGTTCTGACCAATAACCATGTGATTCGTGGTGCTGATGAAATCACAGTATCTCTCCATGATGGCCGTAGTTTTCAGGCAGAAATTGTCGGCAGTGATGCGGCCACCGATGTCGCGTTGATCAAAATCCCGGCAGAAAAGCTTACCGCCCTGCCGCTGGCCGACTCTGACACACTGCGCGTCGGTGACTTTGTGGTGGCCATAGGCAATCCTTTTGGCTTGGGTCAAACGGTCACCTCCGGTATTGTCAGTGCTTTGGGCCGCAGCGGGCTGGGTATTGAAGGTTACGAAAACTTTATTCAGACCGATGCCTCGATCAATCCCGGTAATTCAGGCGGAGCTTTGGTCAACCTGCGCGGTGAGCTGGTCGGCATTAACACGGCTATTTTCTCACCCGGGCAAAGTGCCGGTAATATCGGCATCGGTTTTGCCATTCCCAGTAATCTGGTAAAACAAATCAGCGATCAATTGCTTGAGCATGGTGAAGTGCGGCGTGCTTATCTGGGTGTGCAGATGCAGGATATTACGCCGGAATTGGCTGAAGCTTTCGGTATCGAAGCGCAGCAAGGTGCGGTCGTGACACAGGTTGTAGAAAACTCCGCCGCCGCCGAGGCCGGTCTGCAAGTAGGTGATGTGGTCACTGCTGTGGACGGTGTGCCGCTGCTCAATGCTGACAGTCTGCGAAATACCATCGGTCTGATGGTGGTCGGACAAACCGTCAAGCTGGATATTGTGCGTGACGGCAAAACGAAAACACTTAAAGCCAAGGTCAAACAAACTCAGCAAACTGAACCGAATGGCACGGTGCACCCGCGACTCTCCGGCGCCACATTTGGGGATATTGAAGAAGGTTCACCCTACTTCGGCCGGGTTGAGGGTGTGATGGTCTATTCAATCAAACGCGGCAGCCCAGCCTGGAAGGCAGGCCTGCGAGCTGAGGATATCATCACCTCGGTCAACCGCAAACCCGTTGCCAGTCTGGAACAGTTCAAACCGCTGGTGCATGATGCTGATGAACTGCTGCTCAACATTGTGCGTGGTCAGCGGGCAATGTTCCTGCTGCTTCGCTAAAAAGACTCGGGTACAAGCAGGCTCTGGTAAAACCAGTCTCATAAATAAATGCAGTAAAGGCAGAAGGTGAGGGGGACAAAATTCTTTGAAATTCGTGGAGCTCCCTCAGGCTCTCAGGCGTGCATTTCCAGGTTGTTTCGGTATAAGCTGAAGACAAAGGCCCTGCAATAGCAGCGCATAGTTTGCAAGCCGTCGGTTATTTAGTCGCCTTTTAACCGATGCCCGTTTTAATGATGAAACAGGTGGCTTATATGTCGTCCCAGTTAGAATCTGATTTTTCCCTTTATCAACAAGTTGTTGCGCGCAATCCCGGCGAACCGGAATTCCATCAGGCACTGCATGAGGTGCTTGAAACGCTGGCGCCGGCACTCGAAAAAGAGCCTCGATATACAAAACATAAAATCATTGAGCGGATCTGTGAACCGGAAAGACAGATTATCTTCCGTGTTCCGTGGGAAGATGATAACGGCGAAGTGCAGATCAACCGGGGCTTTCGCGTCGGATTTAACAGTGCTTTAGGCCCTTATAAAGGCGGCCTGCGGTTTCATCCCAGCGTGACGCTGGGCACCATCAAGTTTCTGGCGTTTGAACAAACCTTTAAAAACGCATTGACGGGTTTACCTATCGGCAGCGGTAAAGGCGGCTCGGATTTCGATCCCAAAGGTAAATCTGACAACGAGATCATGCGTTTTTGTCAGAGTTTCATGACCGAACTCTACCGCCATATCGGCGAAATAACTGATGTGCCAGCGGGCGATATCGGCGTGGGCACCAGAGAAATCGGGTTTCTGTTCGGCCAGTACAAACGGATTACCAATCGTTACGAATCCGGTGTGATAACCGGTAAAAGCCCGCAATGGGGCGGCACCCTGGTGCGTCAGAAAGCCACCGGCTATGGCGCTGTATTTTTTGCCGAAGAGATGCTTTATGCACGCCACGAACAGAATCTGGAAGGTAAAACAGCCATCGTCTCCGGTTCCGGTAATGTCGCCACTTATGCAATGGAAAAACTCAAAGTAAACGGCGCCAAGGTAATCGCCTGTTCAGATTCCAATGGCGTCATTATTGATTACAATGGCATTGACGTCGACACCGTTATCCATATCAAAGAAGTCGAGCGCGCCCGTATTAAAACCTATCGGGATTTTCATCGTGATGCCGAATATATCGATGAAGGCAATATCTGGGAGATCCCCTGTGATATCGCCTTCCCCTGCGCCACGCAAAACGAACTGGATGCCCTGTCAGCACAGACACTGGTCAACAATGGTTGTATCCTCGTCTGTGAAGGCGCCAACATGCCCTGCACCCCGGCAGCCATTAAAGTGTTTCAGGACAATGATATTGCTTTCGGCCCCGGCAAGGCCGCCAATGCTGGTGGTGTCGCGGCTTCAACCCTGGAAATGCAGCACAATGCAACACATAGCTCCAGCTTTGAATACAGTGAAGAACACCTGCATGACATCATGATCCATATTCACCGTAACTGCTGTCATACAGCCGAAGAGTTCGGTGAACCGGGCAATTATGTGCTGGGCGCGAATATCGCTGGCTTCAGGCGTGTCGCCGATGCCATGCTGGCGTTTGGCATTATCTGAGAACACAAATTATTTCTAATACCCATCAACAGCTGCGACCCCGAAGGAGCCGTCAGACTGCTTGTGATTATTGTGCATAAGTGGGGTCAGATAAGACTTTTTGTAGGTGATGTCGCCCATGGCATACGGAATGCTAAACTAGGTTTATGCGACCGACGCCCATGAAAAAAGGGGGCTGGAAGATATCATGACTGGCTACCCCACAACTGACATTCATCTGGAGCCACAGATCCAGGCACATGGTCAGCGCTTGATCGAGGCGGCCCGGCGTAACGCGGCCGAAGGACGGGCGGTTGATCGCTGGCTGCTGAAGTTCATCCAGGGACTGATGGAAAACGAACACTTCCGCGTCCAGGCGCTGCGCTTTGTCGATGTGTTGCCGGCATTGAGCAATGACCGCGATCTGGTCGATCACCTGTTTGCTTATTTCAATGACGAGGAACTGGCGTTTTTCAGTGACGCGGCGACCGGTATGCAACAGTTGCGTAAAATCACCGGCAACAAGTTGATCGCCATGGCCGTGCGCAAGGCGGTCAGCCGAATCGCCCGCTATTACATGGGCGGTGCCGATGCACAGGAAGCCCTGAAAACAGGTCGCAAACTGCGTGATCAAAATATCCTGTTTTCTCTCGATATGCTGGGGGAAGCGGCCCTGAGCGAAAAGGAAACGGCCCAATATCAACAAAATTATCTGGCGATTATCGAAACGCTTGCCACGAAAACCGCTGATTGGCCGATCAAACCAGCACTTGATCAAGCTAACGGCGAGGCGGTGCCCATCCCCAACCTGTCCATCAAACCGTCCTCTTTGTATTCCCGGATCAGGGCCGTCGATCCGCAAGGCAGTATCGAAGGCCTGGTGCAAATGCTGCGGCCGGTGTTTGCCAGCGCAAAAAAGCACGGCGCGGCAATTTGTCTCGATATGGAGCAATTCGAATTCAAGGACATCATCCTCGCGAGTTTCAAAAAAATATTAATGGAGCAGGAATTCCGCAACTGGCCCCATGCCGGCGTGGCGATGCAGGCCTATCTCAAGGAAACCGAGCAGGATCTTAAGGACATGATCGAGTGGGCCAAACAGCGCGGCACGCCGGTTTTAATCCGCTTGGTACGCGGAGCCTACTGGGATTATGAGACGATCACGGCCACCCAGTTCGGCTGGGACAGTCCGGTGTGGGAGCAAAAATGGCAGACGGACCAGAATTACGATCGCTGCGTCGAAATATTGCTTCGCAACATTAACCATGTCACCCCGGCCATCGCCACCCATAATATCCGCAGCCTGGCCCATGCCCTGTCGCTGGCAGAACAGGCGGCAATCAAACCTGACCAGTTTGAATTCCAGATGTTATTCGGTATGTCTCCGCATATGGTAAAGGCCGTCAGTGACAGCGGTTACCGCCTGCGCGTCTATGTGCCGTTTGGCGAGCTGATTCCGGGCATGGCCTACCTGACGCGGCGTCTGCTGGAAAATGCCAGCAGCCAGTCGTTCCGGCGTATGTCGATGCAGGATGAAGAGATTTATTCTGAACTTTCGCCTCCTGAAGAACAGCATCAAACCGGTACGGCCAATATGACCCAATCGGCAGCGGGAGATAAGTTTAAAAATGAATCACTACACCGTTTCACCAGCGAAAACGAACGGGCAGCCTTTGCCCAAACCCTCGCAAAAGCACGCCAGAACCTGGGGCAATATTATCCCCTGATTATCGGCGGCAAAGAGATCAAGAGCGATACCGTTATTCACTCCGTCAACCGGGCCAATCCGGAGCAAATCATTGGTGAAGTCGCCTGTGCCAATAAGGAGTTGGGGGAACAGGCTGTTCAGGCCGCACAAAAAGCCTTGCCTGACTGGTCAGGCAAAACCATGCAACAGCGCGCCGACATTCTGTTGCAGGCTGCCGGACTGTTAAGAAAAAGACGGGATCAGTTCGCCGCGCTGGAAATTCTGGAAGCAGGCAAGACCTGGCAGGAAGCGGACGCCAATATCACCGAAGCCATCGACTTTCTGGAATTTTACGCGCATCAGGCGATAAGCCTGGACCGGCCCAATGCCAGCAATACCGCCGGCGAAACCAACGACCACCTGTACCGGGCCAAAGGCGTCGGCGTGGTCATCCCGCCCTGGAATTTCCCGCTGGCCATTCTTACCGGCATGTTGTCCGCCACGCTTGTGACCGGCAATACGGCAATCCTCAAACCCTCCTCGCAAACACCGGTCATCGCCGCCAACATGGTCAACTTGTTACATGAAGCCGGCCTGCCACGTGAAGTCGTGCAATTTCTGCCAGGTACCGGCAGCGACATCGGCGATTTCCTGGTGCAGCATCCCGCTGTGCATGTGATTGCCTTTACCGGTTCGCTGGCGGTAGGCCGCCGGATCGTCAATCTCGCCAGCCAACTAGCCGACAGTCAACAGCATTTCAAACATGTGGTGGCCGAGATGGGTGGTAAAAACGCCATTATTATCGACAGCGATGCCGAGCCGGACGAGGCCGTGGCCAGCACCATCGAATCGGCATTTGGTTATCAAGGACAAAAATGCAGTGCCGCCTCGCGTGTCATTGTTGTCGGCGATCATTATGACTATTTTCTGGAGCGGCTGGGTGAAGCCACGCGCAGCCTGCTGATCGGCGATCCGGCTGCTCCCGGTACCCAGGTCGGGCCGGTGATTTCAGCATCTGCCTACAAAGACATTCTGCAAGCCATCGAACAAGGCAAACAGGTTGCAGAAGTATTACTGGAAATGCCGATCCCGGAAAACCTGCAAGGCTACTTTATCGGCCCGGTGATCTTCCGTGATGTGCCTGTGGACAGCGCTTTGTTTCAGGAAGAAATCTTCGGTCCGGTTTTAGCCGTCACCAAAGCCGAATCTTTTGAACAGGCCATCGACTATGCCAACCGCTGCGCCTATGGCCTGACCGGCGGACTGTATTCACGCAATCCGGATCATATCGAGCAGGCGCGCCAGCAATTGCAGGTGGGTAACCTCTATATCAACCGCAAGATCACCCGCGCCTTTGTCGAACGCCAGCCCTTCGGCGGTTTCAAACTCAGCGGCCTCGGCAGCAAAGCCGGTGGCCGCGATTATCTGTTGCACTTCACCAACCCGGTGACTGTGACCGAGAATACGATGCGGCGGGGCTACGCGCCGGAAAAAGATACTTCCTGATGATGTATCTGTTTTATAGTTATCATCGAGCATGAGGGTGTGGCTTTATTCACAACGCCTGTTCGCCTCTGCTCTAACATTCTGTATTTGTATCGATTCCACCCCTGATTCATGGCTTTGCAACGTCATAAACTCATGCCCCTGACATTGGCAAACGGCCTCAATTTCTGCGGCAGATTTGTTCTTCGCTTTACGTGGTGACATTGGGTAGCTACTCATGCACGTGTTGTACGCATAGTTATATGCACCGTTCGGCTGATAACACTTTGTAGCCCAGTCTGTGTCATAAAACCCGTTATCAACATTACCGTGTGAAAACCTATGCCCACCACGGTGCAGAGGCCGATATGCACGGTATTCATTTGCCACGCACGCACAATCATATAGTTTGTTCATGACGGACTGATTTTGGCAATTGGTCGCTACCTGACGGGCCTCCTGCTCAATTTGATCAGGCGTGAGTGACGGCGCAGGCGTGGGTGACACCGATTTAATTCTCTCTTCACACAACTCCTTTTGTTTTACACATACATTTGAACTGTTTTTCATCGCCACGCAGTTTACATACGCAGCATCGCATTCCCACGGCTTCTTAGCCGTCGCAAAGGATCCGGTAAAGGCTCCGGTCGCGGTGTCCATTTGGGCCAGTTCATACATTTCATCCTTCTGACCACTCTTACTCGTTTGACTCACAGCGGTTTGTAGATACATCAGTACAGCGGGACTGGGCTGGCCGGTTACCGGTAAATCGCGGTCTTTCTCGAACTGTGAGATTGCCTGGGTTGTTTTGGGCCCCATCACACCATCAGCGGGCCCCGGATCATAGCCAAGTTTCTGAAGGTTCAACTGCACACGCTTTAACTGCTGCGGGCCCAGGTTATTTCCGGAGGCGGGCGCAGCCGTTATCGCTGGCATTTCAGTTTTGGCTTGGTCGTCAGGGTTGGCAGACTGCTGGTCTGGGTCCTCGTTCGTCAGCTTGTGCTTTCCCTCATCTACTAAATCTTTCGCTATATCTTGCGCCATTCCTTTGAGCATCTCTCCCCAGCTCTCTGCGCTAACGGGGGTTGAATGCGACAACAGCAATGCCACAAGTATGGTAGTAGTGAGACTAATTATTCTGACGTAGATTCTAGAAATCGGGAATGAAGTTGAATACCTAATCAAGTTATTCATTAGTTCCCCCTTTCAGATCTTCAAGATCTGTCTAAGTAAGGATGAATTCAGTATAGAACCATCGCCCCACCCAAGACAAGCAACTTAGGGTGAAACCAGCAGGGTCGAAACCAGCAGGGTCAGACACGATTGATCCATCAATAGTGATACCGGCAGGAAATAATAGTAATTGCAGTATCGTCTACGGCATAAACCAACCGGTTGGTGTCATCAATACGACGAGACCAGAAGCCGGACAGGTTTTCTTTCAGGGCTTCAGGTTTGCCAATACCCTCAAATGGGGTGCGCTTTGTGTCGGCAATCAGTTTGTTGATTCGGCGAAGTGTTTTTTTGTCCTGCCCTTGCCAGTAAACGTAATCTTTCCAGGCCTCGTCAGTCCATGACAATAAGCGTTTAGTCATCAATCAGCTCTCGCTGTCTGGCTTTTCCTGCCTTATATTGCGCGATGGATTTGTTTAGATGCTTGACGTTTTCAGGTGAGCGCAGCAGATGCACGGTTTCCATTAAGCTGTTGTAGTAATCCAGTGACATAACAACCGCATCCTCTGAATCACGACGCGTTATGATAGTGGTATCAGCGTCGTTCACCACAGCATCAAGCACCGCTTTTAAGCCGTTTCTGGCTTCAGTAAATGAAATAATTCTCATACCAACCTCTTGTACAACTAGTTGTACAAGTATAAGTCTTTACTGGAACATGTACAACATATTGTGCACATCTAGTAGTTGATGATGTGGTTTGGGAGAACAGAGAGCATTGGGCCGGAGTGAACGGATTCGTTATCCGCTTTTACCAACGCAGCATACGACGAACAATGCCATCATTGCGGAAAGCATGGTATATCGCCCCGCTAACATGCACAGCAATAATGCCCAACAGGGCCCAGGCCGTCCACAGATGCATTTCGCCCCAGAATTCGTTCAGCTCTTCACTGGGTTCGGCGATACGCGGGAACTCGATCGCCCACCACCATACCGTATCCCAACGGGTATGGGCCGATGACAGGTAACCTGTCACGCACACCGCCAATACCAGACCGTAAATCAAGACATGTGATAACACCATCAAGACATGCATCCAGAGTTTCATATGCGTCGAATCTACCGGTGCCGGGCGATATTTAAGCCGCACGTAGAGCAGCATCAAAATGATAATAACCAGCGTAATGCCGATGTTTTTATGTAGCTGGAATGGAAAGGCACGGAACTGCAATTCCTCCGATGGCAGTGGCAGCCCCATCATCCACCAACTGGAGATAAACAAAAAGAAAATAGAAACGGCCAGCAACCAATGCAGGATCACCGCCGTTCTGTTGAAACCTTGTCTTTGCATAAGCGCATCCGTTTAATCGTTGCCATCAGCAGCGCAATCAGGCATTTGCTTCCGTATGCCTGCCTGCAACCGCCCCCACTAACAACATCAGGTGCAATACAAACCACAGTAAAATGCCGCCCAGGTAGACTTCTCGCAAAGTCGGGCCGGTATTGACCACGGCAGCAAACTGCAACATATCAATGGCCGCCAGTCCAGCAAAAACAGTCACGGCTGCTTTTGAGGCCCAAGGCGTGTAGTTAACAAGTGCACCACCAATAATGATGGATATGAACGCCAGTACGGCACCAACCGCCGCCAACGTCAACTGCGCCGAGGGGAACCAGTCAGGCGCGGCAAGGGCAATCCCTTTAACGTGATTCACCAAGTACTCACACTCAGCGAGACTGATGCCCTCTTCCTCGAGTTCTTCCGGCGGACACTCCGCAACCGGCATTTCACCACTGGCTGGCATATTGCTGGTCACTACGAACTGTTTCATCACTTCATTACCATGCACAGCCGTCAGAAATACGCCTAGCATAATCGCGACGACACCGAGGATACTTGCCCAACTTGGAGAGGAAGGCTTGTTATTTTCATCAGACATGCAACACCTGTCCTGTTTTTTGATATTTCTCTCTTAAATCCGAGACTGAGATGAAAGCCGGTTCAGCGCCGTTACCAAAACAGTAACAACCTGCCAAGCCAGAAAACACAGTAACCCAGCTCAAAATTGTGACAGGTGAGATTAGATGTTGGTTCGAAATAAAAGTTAGCGTGTTTAGTGAAGCTTGCTTGCAGAAGGCAATCCGGGGTTAGTCCCTGCTCCAGCGCGTCGTGGTCTGCGGATGGGGCCGGAGTCTGACGCTAAACCAGCTTCTTGATACCGCTGAGCCCCGCCAGCACCAGGCTGCCGGCAATCACGCCGACCAATGCGTTAATCAACATAGGCAGCATCACCGTCATAACCACACCCAGGTTATGCAGCAGCGGTTCGAGCAGATGATGCAGAAACGGCAGGCCATGCACCAGGATACCGCCCCCCACCAGAAACATCGCCAACATGCCGACTACCGATAAAAAGCGCATAAACTTGGGCGCAATAAACAAAATGCCCTGCCCCAAAGCATGTTTAAACCGTCCAAAGGCATTACGGCCCGCATTCTTAATCAATGCCAGACCGGCATCATCAAATTTCACAATGCCGGCCACCAGACCATAAACCCCTACGGTCATCGCAACAGCAATCAACGAAACCACCATGCTTTGCGTCAGAATATCCGCGCCCTGAGCTGCGCCCAAAGCAATCACTATAATTTCCGCCGACAAAATAAAATCGGTGCGGATTGCCCCATTGATTTTGGTTTTTTCAAACGCCTTGATATCAACCGCCGGATCGCTGACCGCTTGCGCCAGCTCTTGATGATGCGCGTCATCTTCTTCCTTGCTGTGCAGCCATTTATGAGTAATCTTTTCTACCCCTTCAAAGCACAGGTACAATCCGCCGAGCATCAATAACGGCGTCACCAGCCAGGGAATAAAGGCACTGATCAGCAAAGCCAGCGGTACCAAAATCAGCTTGTTAATAAATGACCCTTTCGCGACCGCCCATACCACCGGCAATTCACGGCTGGCCTTGACGCCACTGACCTGCTGGGCATTCAAGGCCAAATCATCGCCCAACACGCCCGCAGTTTTCTTCGCTGCCACCTTGGTCATCAACGATACATCATCCAGCAGAGTGGCAATATCATCCAAAAGAGCAAGAAAACCAACACTGGCCATGAATTATCCTTTTATAACTGTCAAAGCCCTAACCTTAGCAGATTCACCTGACTTGTAGCATATTTGCCACTTTTGGCAAGTCATGGCACTGCTGGCTTTGCAAGCCGGTTGCTCGAAAATGTGATTCGACTCACCAACTTCGCAAGTGAGAAATAAGAACTTCCATTTTGAGCTGACAGTCTAAAATTCGAACAAACTGCCAATGAGGAGGTGAGCGTTATGTTTCACTTCATCACCGTAAAATCACTAACTTTATTGCTGTTTGCTTTTCTGCTTACAGCTTTCTCAATCAACCATGCCAGAGCCGGTGATTTTAGTATCAGTATTGGTTTCGGGTTCCCGATTGGTTACCACGATCATGGCTATCACCATTATTACTATGATCATGGCTATGTAATCGGCCATTATGGCCGCCATTACGTCCCTAACCACCATTATTACCCACCGAAACATTACTACAAACATAAACGTCACCACTACACACATCGCGGCTATGGAGGGCATAAAGGTTATTACCGGCATACACCACGCGGTTACTATCGTGATTATGGCCGCCATCACCGCGGCCACCGGTATTACCGACACTAAACAGTGCTCTCAGTGAGCAGATAATAACGATCAGGATCTGGTAGGTTGGTGCTGAGTGGAGCACGTCTCAACATCGAGAAGAATTTTATTGGTTCTCACCTCACTCCAACCTGCCGTGATCACTCCTTGCGAGACCAACCGCCGGGGCACAAAGGTGCATAGCGCGTTGAGCAGCCGTAGTCTGGTTGTTGATTTAAATGCCTGTCAGCCCAGAAAATATTCCTTCGCAAACGAGTCATGAACTGTAATGCGGTCGGGTTTGTAATCTGTGTGATTGTCACGGCACCAGCTAAAGTACGCGCTCATTTCTGCATAGAAATCCTGCGGGTTGAAATCCGTTCGGTAGAACCACGACCACCACACATCTGAACAGGTAAGTCCGAAGTCTGACTTTGCAGAATCGTGTACAGCCACGCCGAATGGCGGGGCGGCGGTTTCTGTGAGATAGGCGTTGACCACAGGCATGCCGATCAGCAGTGAATCCCTGTATGCCGGGTTCTCGTCCAGTCGTCGGGCCGAACCTGCAAGCAAGTCTTCGCCACGATAAATCGGACCTTTGGCAACAGAGGCTTTCACCATGAATTGAAAGTGCGGGTTGCCACTATCCTCAAGAAAAACGTTTGATAAGACCCGCAAAACGGATGCCAGCAACACCTTAATATCACCCACCTTAGTGCTGGTGATGTAGACGCCGTCCATAACAGGAAATACCCTCAAGTCCTGAAACGCGATATCTCTTACCGCGTCCAGAACGCAAACATGCGTTTTGAATATGGCGGTGGAAGTGTCCTTTAGCGATGACGCCATCAAATTCTTGGCTCCCATAAGATTCAGCCAGGCAACAAATCGCTCTTGGGGGGCGGGTACTTTGTTTGGATCGAAGTATGGCTTTCTCATTCTGACGACGTCCTAGGTTACCGGTATTGTTGTCAAACCAGACCACATGCTATCCAGTCTCCACGCTTTCAATCTTACTGCTTCTTAACCGGTGTTTGCCAGACCTTGCACCATTTTCTGCTCGCTCGGGGTCAAGGTGAACCTTTTGTAGCTTAGTGATAAGCGCAGCGAATCCAACACCTTGCCTTATGTGGGCTTGCAAAATGCAACCCACCTACTTGCTGTAAAAACAGTCAGAGCTTACTGTTGGTCCAGGTAATTCAGGATTTGTGGAGGGTTATAGCCACGAATAATCTGCTTATTTACAACCAGCAAAGGCACACCGGTGCCGCCCAGCGATTCATATTCCCTTCTGGCCTTGGTCGACTTTTCAATATCAAAGTCGTGGTAGGCAATCCGGTTTTTGTCGAGGAACTGGCGTGTTTTGGCACAATAACCGCACCATTGCGTGGAATACATCACCACCTGCACACCCTCCAGACCGGAGTAATCCTGAGGTGGATCAAAAAAGTCATTAATCCCATCCCATTGCTGGATAAGAACGACCACGAGAAAAATAACTATCCACTTTCTCACCATCGTCGTCCCACTGTAGAGGTTAGCGTATTCATCCCACTGCCGGCACTCTGGATTGAAGTTGTTCAGGCAAATGTTGCACCAAGCTACGGCGCGCCTTATGCCAAAAGCCAGACAGCAGTATCAAAGAGAAACCAATCACCACGCCGACATAAGCAAAGCTATCACCGGCAAGACCGTAGGTTTTAAGTAATTGCGACAAGGCGACCAGCACATATACCAGTGAAGACACCATAAATGCGCGGCGGTCGATGACCAGAGACACCAGAGTCAGCACCAGATAAAGCACCAGCACAATACCCAAATCCAACGTACGCTGATTGCCCTCAAAAATACCTAAATTGGAAAACACAGGATGCACAATCAGCGGCGCAGCCGTGAGATGCAGCCAGAACGCGACATCGGACTTGCCGGTCACCCGTTTCAAATCGGCCATATCCCAGCCCATGGCAAAAATGAAAACCGCAATGCCACCCGCAAACATCAGCGACGTTAAATAATCTCTTAAAACCGGGAAAATCGAAACCAGAACGGCGGCCACAAAAATGACGGCGGTTGCCACTCCAGCGGCTACTGTAATCGGCACTTTAAAGCGTTTCCAATGCAGCCAGGCAGCTATTGAGGCGACGGAACCCGCCAGCATCATCACCTGCTCGGACCGCAGTTCGAAGAGTAATAATAAAATGACTGTCGCAAACACACTGCCAACAAAGGTAATCAATAAGAAAATGGCTGGTAACGCCATTTTACGCTTGAGTACAAAGAACTCGGCCAGCCCCCATGACAAGGCGGCGACGACCATCGTCGCCAGGGCCGCACTGAACCCCTGAATCACCCAACCGGCAGACAGCAGTAATAAGGCACAGGCAATCACCACAAAGATATCGTTAAAACTGGTGATGAGCTTGAAGTCTTCTTCATCAGCAAAATAAGTGTTGTTACGTTGCTGAATATGAGTACGAAACCTTTCAACGGCTGACTGGGTGAAAATCCCTTTTGCTACCGCTTGTTCCAGATCGTCGTCTGTGTACATAGCTATCCTTGTTTTATATTAAGGCCTGTTTATCTTTCATAGCCACCTCTGTTGTGAGATGAAAAAGCGTCTATCAAGGCGCGAGAAGAGCAGTTTAGCCATTCTAAACAAACGACGAGCAACACCGATAGACGCTTTTTCAGCCACAACCCAGAGGGCTGGAGCGTAAAAATACGCCTCTAGCAGTGGTGGCCCTGAAAGATAAACAGGCCCTAGTGTGACTATTAACCATGTATCCTGAAATTCTGGATATCCGTTTAACTGCTACCACTAGGATACAAGCATGGCCTCCATCATCCCAGCCGATCAAACCTTTGCCGTCCTGGCCGCCTTGTTTGCCATTGCATTATTTGGCTTTTGGGCTGAGAAGAAACCCTGGGGCAAGATGCTGACCGGGGCGGTGTGGGCAATTCTCATCGGCATTCTCTTGTCCAATCTGCGCATCATCCCGCAGCAGGCACCGGCCTATAACGTCGTGTTCAGCTATTTTGTGCCGATGCTGCTGCCCTTGTTTCTGATGCATGCAGATGTCAAACGCATCCTGGCGGAAAGCGGTCGTGTCGGTATTGCCTTTATTCTGTCCTGCATCGGCACGGTATCAGGCGCCATCATTGCAGCCAGTGTTGTCGATCTTGGTGAAAATGAAAATATTCTGGCTGGTATGTTTACCGCGACCTATACCGGCGGTTCCGCCAACTTTGCTGCACTCATCCAGTCAACGGGCTTTGATGACGCCAGTGCCATTGCTGCTGCCACCGCCGTCGATAATTTACTGGGCGTGGTTTTCCTGATTATTCTGGTGGCGATGCCTGCATCGAGTTTCTTAATGAAACGCTATGTCGAGCGCTACTATGCTATGGATGATAAAACTGCTCTCCAACAGGGAGAAAAGCAGGTCAGCGGTTTGTCATTAGCCGCGGCCATAACTTTTGCGATGGCCGTTGTCGCCTTATCCGATATCGTGGTGGCTTTATTGAACTCGCTAGCAGCCACTTATGACTTCAGCATCCTGCGCTATCTGTTTATCACCTTGTTTGCTGTACTGCCTGCCACCTTTGCCCCCGGACATATGCAGAAAATGCATGGCGGGCAAAGTATCGGCCTGGTGCTGGCTTTGGTCTTTTTTGCCACCATTGCCGCCGGCGCCGATGTCGCTACCTTGCTGGCTCATGCCCCCATCCTGCTGTTATTTGTATTGATCTTGCTGTCAACCCACTGGATCGTCACATTTGGCGGTGGCGCTTTACTGACCAAGCTATTCAAACGGATGGGCAAAGATAAAGAACTGGGGCTTTCCCTGCCCGAACTGATTATTGCCTCCAATGCCGCCATTCTCGGAGCCACCACTGCCCCCGCTTTAGCGATGGCGCGTGGCTGGGGAACGCTCGTCACACCTGGGATTTTGGTTGGTGTGGCGGGTTATATTATCGGCACGCCTTTAGGTTTGTTGATTGCTTCTTGGTGGTAAAGCTTATCACCGTCATTGCGAACGGAGTGAAGCAATCCAGTTCAACACTGGACTGCCGCGTCGGCTTCGCCTTCTCGCAGTGACGATATTTTTTACGTCATTCCCACGACAGCTGGAATCTAGCCATAAAATAAAGTGATCTGACCGCTTGATACGACGTCTCACCCATGTGTCGCACTGGAAATAAATAATTGATTTTAAAATGTTTTTTATGAATATAACCGTATTGCATATCAATATCGCGAGTATACTCAATATATCGGCTGGATATCTTCCGCCGAACCTAGGGATACACATCATGAACGCTCGTAAACACATTTCAACTGGACTCTTTCTTACCTTGGTAATACTGACCTTAGCCGCCTGTAGTGGCATGTCGAGTCAGGATAAAAGCACTGCTGCAGGAGCAGGCATCGGCGCCGTAACGGGTGCAGTCTTAACTGGTGGCAGTGCTGTCGGAACCGTCGGTGGCGCTGCTGTAGGCGGTGTCATAGGCCATGAAGTTGGCGACTGATTTATCAGCCACCAACACACAACTAAGCCCCGTCAATTGATGGGGCTTCTTTTTGCAATAGAAGCCTGGTTGCCAATTCCACAAATCAGATGGCAATCACGATCGAGTTGGTTGAACTCTTTCATTTCAAAAGGCGAATTTCAATCGTGTCTGACCCTATTGATCCTCCTTCTTTTAATCTCACAAATTATTGGTATAAACATTCTTCTGCACCCACCTCTTCAGAGCATAATTTTTATAGCCCCAAAGAAATTTTGAATGTTCAGGTTGAAGTTTAATGTTAACTATTTGTTTACCCTTGATTACAAAATCTTTAAAAAACTTAGGGTCGGCTTTTTCATTAAAAATGGGATCATAAAACTGATCTTTATGTGCTTCTACAGCTTTTCTATCCTGCAAATAAACTACATTACGACTGATTGGTGCGTACGATGCTTGAACAGCTTTATAGTAGGTAAAAATAAAGAATTTTTTTCGTTCTAATGAAACCCTAATCAAATGCAGGGCAGGTCTTGAAGCTAAAATATCCATCTCATTATATTTTACACAAAGTAACAGTGGTACATAAACCCTGCATCTCTGTAACATTTTAAAAACTGGATAATTAGAGCCTAGATGAACCAACATGCTTTGTATCAGAAAGACGTTCCGAGACATCTCCGTTAATCTGTAGAACTTCTCGATATTTTTTGAGTCATGCTTCAGAGTTACACCTGTTGAATATTCAAATGTACTTTTTAGTCCAATATTCTTTGCTTTTGAAGTTTTGGGTATCTCAAGAATATTGCTAGTGTCATGCATAACCTCGATCAATACAAAATAGATAAAACGGTTAATATCACTCAGAACTATTTTTTCCTTGAACTCATCCTTTTCAAAACTAACCTGTAAATCAATCAGCACCCTCCTGAGAAGAAAGATTAATGTTTGAGTCGTATCATTTGCATTTATGGCCCTCTCAGTGAGATCTTTTGTAAGCTCTCTAAATGAAGCTATATCAACTTCGGTTATTGGCCTTATATCTTTTTGTTTTAAGTTCTTTTCCTCAAGCTCTTCAATGAGTAACACAGCTAGCTCATTAGTAGATTTATTAGACGAACGCGTCTCTTTTATGCGTTGCTTTAAGTCCTCGTCTAAATAAGCTTTTAATTTCTTTGCGCCGAAGAAAATTGCGTAAACAGCTGAGAATCCAACCGCGATATCTCTGATAATGACAGCCAGATCCTTCCAAGAGGCAAGGTCAGTGGGAATTGAATGAAACAATGAACTTAATAAATCACCTATGAGACTGATTAATGCATCCATCTTCACTCCTCCATGAGGTTAAATCGAGCTAGCTTTTTTTCTTAACCGGCCTCTTCCACCCCTCAACCGTCTTCTGCTTAGAAACGGTCAAAGTCAAAGCCTCAGCAGGCGCCGTCTTACGAATAGTAGACCCAGCCCCAATAGTAGCCCCATCCTCAACAATAACAGGTGCCACCAACTGAGTATCAGACCCCACAAACACCCGATCACCAATAATAGTACGATGCTTATTAGCCCCATCATAATTACAGGTAATGGTACCCGCCCCGATATTCACATCAGCGCCCATATCAGTATCACCAATATAGCTGAGGTGGTTGATCTTGGAGCCAAGGCCGATATTGGCATTTTTGACTTCAACGAAGTTACCGACCTTGGCTTTGGCTGACATCACCGTACCCGGACGCAGACGGGCAAATGGGCCAACAGAGCAGTTAGTGCCCACTTCAGCATTTTCAATAATGCTGTTGGGCAGAATTTCAGCGCCTTCGTGAATCACGCTATTGATAATGATGCAGTTGGCACCGATCTCGACGTTATCGGCAATGGTGTTGTTGCCTTCAAAGATGACGTTGATATCGACGGTAATATCCTGCCCGGCTGTAATCTCGCCGCGGATATCGACACGGGCCGGATCACGGAAAGTGACCCCTGCCATCATCAAGTCGGTGGCGCGTTTTTGCTGGTAATAGCTTTCCAGTTCGGCCAGTTGCACGCGGTTATTAACACCAGCAACTTCCATTTCGTCTTCACAGACAACGGAGTCAATCTCGATGCTCTGCTCGACCGCCTGGGCAATCAGATCGGTCAGGTAATATTCGCCCTGGGCGTTGTTGTTATCGAGCTTGGTTAAAGCTTCATCCAGCCACTTGGCCGGGATGCACATAATGCCGGTGTTGACCTCATTGATCAGCTTGGTTTCTTCATCAGCATCTTTTTCTTCGGTAATGCGCAGCATCTTGTCATCAAAGTCGCGCACAATGCGGCCATAGCCGGTCGGGTTATCCAGCAAAGCGGTGAGCACTTTGAGGCTGTTGCTGTCGCCTTCATCAATCAAGGCTTGCAGCGTGTCAATTTCAATCATCGGCACATCGCCATACAGCACCAAAACCTGATCACTGTTCTGGAAATAATCCTTAGCCTGCTCAACCGCATGACCGGTGCCTTTTTGCTCATGCTGGATAGCGGTCTGAATCCCTTGGCCTTCAAGGTAAGGCACAACGTCGCTGGCGCCATTGCCGCAGACAACAGCAAGTTCGGTGGGATTGAGCTTTTTGGCGGTATCGACCACATGTTGCAGTAAAGGCTTGCCACCCAAGGTGTGCATGACCTTGGGCTTGTTGGATTTCATGCGGGTGCCTTTACCGGCGGCGAGGATGATGATGGATAGTGACATAAACGGCTTGTTGTTAATTCAAAAGATGCATTCTAGCAGATTGATATTCACGATTCTGAAATGAACCACTGAGGCACCCTTCGACAAGCTCAGAGCGAACGGAAATAATGATCGAGATAAGCGTCACACCGTTCGTGGTGAGCATGTCGAACCATGAACACATATGACAAGCCTTTGTTCCGGGGGTAGTGATAAGACTCGAAATAGAAAGCATGCTTGTCTATTTCCTCCAAACCTTCTGCGCCTCTGTGGTTAATTCATTTTTTAAAAGGCAAAAAAAAAAAGGCCGTCCGAAGACAGCCTTTCTTTATTGATGTGGCTTGGGATTAGTGTCCCTTGCCTTTTCTCATACGCTCGATAGCACGCAATTGCGCCATTGCTTCGGCCAGTTCTTTCTGGGCTTCGGCAAGGTCTTTCTTCGCACTTTTATCTTTCAGTGCACGTTCTGCATCAGCTTTGGCCTGCAAAGCTGCCGCTTCATCAACATCAGCAGCACGCATTGCAGTATCCGCCAGAACAGTCACAACATGTGGCTGAACTTCAAGCATACCGCCGGAGACGTAATATTGCTCTTCTTCACCGTTGCTTTTCAGCACACGTACTTCGCCTGGTTTCAGTTGCGTTAACAGTGGGGTGTGACGAGGGTAAATACCCACTTCACCCATTTTTGCCGGAGCAAAAACCGCTTCTACCAGACCTGAAAAGATCTCTTGCTCAGCACTAACAATGTCAACATGGATAGTCATAGCCATGTGCTACCTCCCGGGGGGTTAAAGCTTCTTGGCTTTCTCAACGGCTTCTTCGATACCACCTACCATGTAGAACGCTTGTTCCGGCAGAGAGTCGTAGTCACCATTCAGAATGCCTTGGAAACCAGCAATCGTGTCTTTCAGTGAAACGTATTTACCAGGAGCACCAGTAAAGACTTCCGCAACGAAGAACGGTTGTGACAGGAAGCGCTGAATTTTACGAGCACGAGATACGGTTTGCTTGTCTTCTTCAGACAGCTCGTCCATACCCAGGATCGCGATGATGTCTTTCAGCTCTTTATAACGCTGCAAGGTCCCTTGCACGCCACGAGCCACATCATAGTGCTCGTTACCGACAACCAGCGGGTCCAGCTGACGTGAAGTCGAATCCAGCGGGTCAATCGCAGGGTAGATACCCAGCTCGGCGATTTGACGAGACAAAACAACAGTCGCGTCCAAGTGAGCAAAAGTGGTAGCTGGAGACGGGTCAGTCAAGTCATCCGCAGGTACGTATACCGCTTGGATAGAAGTGATAGAGCCTACTTTGGTTGAAGTGATACGTTCTTGCAGAACACCCATTTCTTCCGCCAACGTCGGCTGATAACCTACCGCTGATGGCATACGACCCAACAGGGCTGATACTTCGGTACCGGCCAAGGTATAACGGTAAATGTTATCAACGAAGAACAATACGTCACGACCTTCGTCACGGAAGAACTCAGCCATAGTCAGGCCGGTCAACGCAACACGCAGACGGTTACCTGGCGGCTCATTCATCTGACCGTAAACCAGCGATACTTTATCGATAACGTTGGAGTCAGTCATTTCGTGATAGAAGTCGTTACCTTCACGGGTACGCTCACCGACACCGGCGAATACCGAGAAACCGCTGTGTTCGATCGCGATGTTACGAATCAGTTCCATCATGTTAACGGTTTTACCTACACCGGCACCACCGAACAGACCGACTTTACCACCTTTGGCGAACGGGCAGACCAGGTCGATAACTTTGATACCGGTTTCCAGCAGTTCGTTACTGGCAGACAGTTCATCAAATGCAGGTGCTTTGCGGTGGATACCCCAACGCTCTTCTTCACCGATGTCGCCTTTTTCGTCGATAGGGTTACCCAATACATCCATGATACGGCCCAGGGTTTTCTGGCCAACCGGAACGCTAATCGCTTTACCAGTGTTGCTGACTCCCAGGCTACGTTTCAGACCGTCTGTGGTACCCATGGCAATCGCACGAACGACACCGTCACCTAATTGTTGTTGAACTTCCAGGGTCAAACCAACTTCTTCGACCATTAAAGCATCATAGACTTTTGGCAGACTGTCACGTGGGAATTCCACGTCAACGACCGCGCCGATAATTTGTACAATCTTTCCAGAGCTCATCTTGCTTCCTCTTAATAGCTTCGGGCGACTAAGCCCGTGTTATCTCAGTTATACCGCAGCGGCACCTGCAACAATCTCGGATATCTCTTGCGTAATCGCAGCTTGTCGAGCTTTGTTGTAAACCAGTTGCAAGTCATCGATAAGGTTACCGGCGTTGTCGGTTGCGTTTTTCATCGCAATCATACGAGAAGCCTGTTCGCAGGCAATATTCTCAACAACACCCTGGTAAACCAGAGACTCGATGTAACGGACCAGCAGGTTATCCAGTACTTCTTTTGCATCAGGTTCGTAAATATAGTCCCAGTGATGAGACAGCTCTTTGCTCGGTTTTTCAGGCTTGGCCGGTAACAAACGTACAATCTTGTCTTCCTGAGTCATCGTGTTCACAAACTCGTTATAAACAAGGTAAAGGCTGTCAATTCGGCCTTCGTTATACGCATCCAGCATGACTTTGACTGTACCGATTAATTCGTGGGGATGCGGAGCGTCACCCAGCTGTACAGATTGTCCGGCATGGTTAACAGGAAGTCTGCTGAAGAAGTTGGATGCTTTCTGACCGATGGTGCAGACATCCACTTCCAACCCTTTATCTGACTTATCTTTAATCTCAGTCAGGACAGTTTTGAACAGGTTGTTGTTCAGACCGCCACAAAGTCCACGATCAGAAGAAACAATAATGTAACCAACACGTTTGGTTTCTTCACGATCCTGCAGGTACGGATGTTTGTACTCAGGATGGGCGAAGGCCAGATGCTGGATAACATTATAGATTTTGTCTGAATAAGGGCGCGTCGCTGCCATGCGATCTTGAGCCTTACGCATTTTACTCGCAGCAACCATCTCCATCGCAGAGGTGATCTTCTGCGTGTTCTTGATGCTGCCGATTTGAGTCCGTATCTCTTTACCGCTAGCCATGACTTATGCTCCGATTACCAGCTTCCGGTTGTTTTAAAGCTCTCGATTGCAGATTTAAGCTGGCCTGCAATGTCGTCATTAAAGTTACCGGTGTCGTTAAGGTTCTTCATCAAGTCCGCATGGTTTGAACGCATATATGAAAGCAATGCCGCTTCAAAAGAACCGACTTTGTTGATTTCAACATCGTCCAGGAAACCTTCGTTAGCCGAGAACAGGGAAACCGCCATTTCAGCTACTGACAGAGGTTGATACTGAGGTTGTTTCATCAATTCGGTCACACGTTGACCACGGCTGATTTGCGCACGGGTTGTTTCATCCAGGTCAGATGCAAACTGGGCGAAAGCCGCCAATTCACGATACTGAGCCAAATCAAGACGAATACCACCACCCAGTTTTTTGATGATCTTGGTTTGCGCTGCACCACCTACACGCGATACCGACAGACCCGCGTTAATCGCAGGGCGGATACCGGAGTTGAACAGGTCAGTTTCCAGGAAGATCTGGCCGTCGGTAATCGAAATAACGTTGGTCGGCACGAATGCTGATACGTCACCCGCTTGGGTTTCGATAATAGGCAATGCAGTCAGAGATCCTGTTTTGCCTTTTACTTTACCGTTAGTAATTTGCTCAACGTAGTCAGCGTTAACACGCGCTGCACGTTCCAGCAGACGCGAGTGAAGATAGAAAACGTCACCAGGATAAGCTTCACGACCAGGTGGACGACGCAACAACAGCGATACCTGACGGTAAGCCCAGGCCTGTTTGGTCAAATCATCATAGATGATTAGCGCGTCTTCACCTTTATCACGGAAGTATTCGCCCATGGAGCAACCGGCGTACGGTGCAATAAATTGCAGCGCTGCTGAGTCAGAGGCCGAAGCGGCAACGATGATGGTATGACCCAAAGCATCATGCTCTTCCAGCTTGCGAACAACGTTCGCAATAGAAGAAGCTTTCTGACCAATCGCAACATAGATACATTTAACGCCTGTACCTTTCTGGTTGATGATGGTATCAACCGCAATCGCTGTTTTACCGGTTTGACGGTCACCGATGATCAGCTCACGCTGGCCACGACCGACAGGAATCATTGAGTCAACTGATTTCAAACCAGTCTGGATAGGTTGATCAACTGATTGACGAGCGATTACGCCGGGTGCCACTTTCTCGATTGGAGAAGAGCTTTCAGCGGTGATATCACCTTTACCGTCAATCGGCTTACCCAGAGAGTTAACAACACGACCCAACAGGGCTTCACCGGTAGGGACTTCCAGAATACGACCGGTACATTTTACTTTGTCGCCTTCTGAAATGTGTTGATAGGCGCCCAGTACTACTGCACCGACTGAGTCACGCTCAAGGTTAAGGGCCATACCGAAAGTGTTGCCCGGGAATTCAAGCATTTCCCCTGACATAACATCGGCTAAGCCATGAATACGAACAATACCGTCGGTCACACCAACTACGGTACCTTCTGTACGCGCTTCAGTGGCCCCATCAAAGCTTTCGATACGCTTTTTGATCAGGTCACTGATTTCTGCTGAATTCAGTTGCATCTCTGTTTCCTCTATAACGGGCCGCTTAGTTAATAGCGCTGGCCAGTCTGTTCAGTTTACCCAAGGCAGAACCATCAATAACCAGATCCCCTGCACGAATGATTGCACCGCCTAACAAGCTTTCATCAACACTGGCATTGAGCGTGATATCACGACCCAGGCGCTGTTTCAGCGCAGCTGAAATCTTGCCTTCCTGCTCTGGTGTCAGTGTTCGCGCCGAAATGACATCGGCGGTCATGGATTTTTCAGCTTCCGCGCGCAAGGCTTCGAAGAGAACGGTGATGTGCGTCAGCAACATCAGACGGTTGTTTTCTGCCAGCAATGACAGGAAGTTACGGGCATCTTTAGTCATTGTTTCGCCAGCAATATCCGCCATTAACGAAACAATTTGCTCGTCACTTACCGCAGGGCTAGTGATTATGGATTGCATTTCAGGATCTGCGACGCATTGCGCCAGAACCGCAAGCAGGTCAGACCACGCCTTCAACTCGCCTTTTTCCTGTGCAATCGCGAAAGCCGCGTTTGCATAGGGACGAGCGATGGTTATTGCTTCTGCCATCCTAACTTTCCTCTAGATTCGGCTTACCAATTCGTCTAACAAATCGGTATGGGCCTTTTCATCAATTTCACGGCCAAGAATTTTGCTCGCTCCTGCCAAGGCAACACTACCGACCTGTGATTTCAGTTCATCACGGGCACGGTTCGCTTCCTGTTCGATTTCCGCTTTCGCAGAAGTCAGAATGCGGTCACCTTCAACACGGGCATTATCTTTGGATTCATCCACAATTTCGTTACCACGGCGCTGAGCTTGCGAAATAATTTCACTCGCTTGCTCTTTTGCTTCATGGATAACTTTTTGTGCACGCTTCTCAGCCAGTTCCTGTTCGTGTCTGCCACGTTCTGCAGCAGCCAGACCATCAGCAATTTTCTTTTTACGCTCTTCCAACGCATGCATGATGGGCGGCCATACATATTTCATGCAAAAGCCGATGAACAACAGGAATGCAATTGCCTGGCCTATCAAGGTTGCATTGATATTCATGCCTGTACCTCTTATTTATCGCTAAATGGTTTAAAACGTAGTTTTCGAATTAAGCCACTGCGAACAGAATGTACATAGCCAGACCAACAGCGATCATTGGCACCGCGTCAACCAGACCCATAACGATAAAGAATTGGGTACGCAGCATAGGAATCAGTTCAGGCTGACGAGCAGCACCTTCCAAGAAACGACCACCCAGGATACCGATACCAACAGCAGCACCCAGAGCACCCAAACCCATCATTAAGGCACCAGCAATAAACAACAACGCTTGTTCCATTTTTTTCTCCTAAAAAAGACTAAATGAAAAATTTAAATTAAAACCAAACTCAGACTTAGTGGTGTTTCTGGTGAGCCATGTCCAGATATACGATGGTCAGCGTCATAAAGATAAACGCCTGCAAAGTGATAATCAGGATATGGAAAATTGCCCAACCAATTTGTAACAGACCTGCAAATGAGCCAAGAATCAAACTGGCACCATACATAATGGCAATCAGGATGAAGATCATTTCACCGGCGTACATGTTACCGAATAGCCGTAATGCCAGTGAGATAGGTTTGGAAATCAGGGTAACCCCTTCCAGAAACAGATTTACCGGGATACCCCATTTACCAAACGGCTGCAGGGTCAACTCACCGATAAAACCGCCCAAACCTTTCACTTTCACACTGTAGTAAAGCACCATCGCAAACACGACAAAAGCCATACCAAAAGTGGCATTCGGATCCGTCGTCGGTACAATTTTGAAGAAGACGTGGTGCGGATCTGCACCTAAAACGTTTGTGCCAAACAGGGTGGCAAGCTGTGGAATCCCATCGATCATGATCAGATCCATGAAATTCATCATGAATATCCAGACAAATATGGTTAATGCTAATGGCGCAACCAGCGGGTTTCTGCCACTAAAAGAGCCCCGCACGCTGCTGTCAATGAACTCCATAATCCATTCCGCGAAGTTTTGTGTCCCGGTCGGGACACCGGCGCTGGCTTTTTTCGCTACACTGCGGAAAAACCACATCATGAGAACGCCGAGAAAAA
This sequence comes from Methylophaga sp. OBS4, assembly GCF_026319305.1. Taxonomy (GTDB): domain Bacteria; phylum Pseudomonadota; class Gammaproteobacteria; order Nitrosococcales; family Methylophagaceae; genus Methylophaga. The sequence continues at coordinate 76,506 of NZ_JAPDMV010000004.1, read as the reverse complement.
CCGATACGCCGATGGTATCCAGATTGATTGCCCAGAACCCCATGTCAGCGGCCTCTTCAGCACTGTGGGCAACGCCCCAGGTGCCATCAGCTTTTTGACCGTAGGTCAGATTTTGTAAATGGTGCTTGATATATTCAGAAGAAGTAATCGCTTCACTAGCCATGTGTGGTCTCAAGATCGATTCATATTTCCTAAAAACAAAACCAATTGTGTCACTATGAATCCGACCAAAACTGCCAGCGCTGAAAACTTCAACACTATAAACCCGACCGAAAACATGGCGATGGTCAAAATCCACCGCTCCGCAACACATCTGTAAGCCTTGCGCAAATTCATTGCGGCATCTGATTTGGCCTCGTGCGCTGCCACCACCAGATGTCGCTTCTGCAACAAAGTGTTAGCGATGCCGATTGCAGCGCCATAAGCGCCGGCAATTGCCATCCCAAAACCCTGCCACAGAGAAAAAACTATTACTGTTAAAACCAGCCCGACAACCTGCATCTTCAGTATCTTATTGATGGGTTGTATTCTAGTCAGTCGGTCCATCGAAACCTGCTGGAGTGTATTTTTGCCTTAAGCAAATCACGGCATTATAAAGACTCGCCGCGGACCCGGTCAATGAAATTCTTTGCTTACTTTATTCTTTTGATTATTTTCTTCAATTCATCGACATTTCTGTAATTAATGACCAATCTGCCCTTGCCACTGGCGTTGTGTTTGATGCTGAATGCCGAGTCCAGTTTCTGTTTGATGAACTGCTCGATTTCACTAATTTCTTCCAGGTCGCTATCCGACTGTTTCTGTTGTGCTTTCTTCGGGTTAAGCAGTCTTCTGATCAGCTGTTCAGTTTCACGAACCGATAAACCTTTTTCCACGATCTGGCCGGCTGTGTCTGTCTGGACTTCCCCTTCCAATGCTAATAATGCACGGGCGTGCCCCATTTCCAGGTCACAGTTTTCCACCAGTTTTTTTACCGCATCATTCAGATTGCGCAATCTGAGCAGATTGGTGACTGAAGCACGGGATTTACCCACAGCCTCTGCAGCCTGCTGATGGGTCAGTTCAAATTCTTCGCGCAGACGGAACAAGGCATTGGCTTCTTCCATCGGATTGAGGTTTTCGCGCTGAATGTTTTCAATCAGCGCCATGGCTATCGCATTACGATCAGAAACATCCTTGATTAATACCGGCACGCTCTGCAGACCCGCCATTCTGGATGCCCGCCAGCGGCGTTCACCAGCGACAATTTCATAGCGGCCTTCTCCGACAGGACGCACCACGATCGGCTGAACCAGACCTTGCGCCCTGATCGAGTCTGCCAGCTCTTCCAGTGATTCCTGAGACATATCAACCCGGGGTTGATATTTGCCCGGTTGAATCATATCCAGAGGAAAATGTTGCAGGCTATCATCAAGATTAGTGTTTTCTACTTGATGTACATCGGCCAGCAAGGCATCCAGCCCTCTGCCTAAACCTCTTTTTTTACTCACCATCGGATTACCTGTCGTCTCAGCCATTATTGTTGTTGCTGTCGTCGCATAAATTCGCTGGCCAATGCCATGTAAGCAATGGAACCTCGCGAGGCACGGTCATAATTCAACACCGGCAAACCATGACTGGGCGCCTCTGCCAGCCGGACATTTCGTGGAATGATCGAGTGGAAAACTTTTTCTGCGAAATGACTGGTTAGCTGACGCGACACCTGATTTGCAAGATTATTGCGGGCATCAAACATGGTTCTGAGCAGACCGGTTATTTCCAGCGTCGGATTAGCCCGTTGCTTGACCCGCTCAATCGTCTTGAGCAGTGAAGACAGCCCCTCCAATGCGTAATATTCACATTGAATCGGAATCAAAATGCCCTGTGATGCCACCAGCGCATTAACGGTAAGCATACTTAACGAAGGCGGGCAGTCAATCAGAATGTAGTCATACTTCTCACGCGTCGACTCCAGCGCAAGGCGCAGCCGATGCTCGCGGAGTTTGGTTTCCAGCAGTTCGACTTCGGCAGCGGTCAGATCGGAATTGGTGGGCATCACATCAAAGCCCAGATCTCCGGCGCGAATAATGGTATCAACAGCACGCGCTTCCGCCATGATGACGTCATAACTGCTGTTTTGCAGCTCGTTTTTATCCAGTCCGCAGCCGGTGGTGGCATTGCCTTGCGGATCCAGATCAATCAACAGCACTTTCTTGCCATATTCGGCCAATGACGCTGCCAAATTTACCGTGGTGGTGGTCTTACCGACGCCGCCTTTCTGGTTGGTCACCGCGAATATATTTCCCATCTAATGCTCCTTGCCCAGAACACTGACAGACCAACTGAATACCAAAATATCACTTTGAAGGAGCACAGCCTTTATCCTTAATCAGTCTCACCAAATGTCTTTCACCCTCGCAACCCGGCACTCTTAACGATACGACATCAAGCAATCGAAAAGCCTCGGACTCGAACTGAAGCTCCTCGTCCGGATAAACACCTTTCATCAATACCAGCCTGCCCGCATTTTCACAATGCTGGCCTGCCAAATCAATGATGTCGCTAATGCTGGCAAATGCACGAGCGGTGATAATAGCAAACTTGGGTAAAGATACCTGTTCAACCCGGCCATGCACAACCGTGACATTATCAAGGCCGAGTTCTGCCTTGACCTGCTGTAGAAAACGGGTTTTTTTAGAATTACTGTCGAGTAAAGTGACCGCGGTTTGCGGACTGGCGATAGCGACAGGGATACCCGGCAGACCTGCGCCGGTCCCTACATCAAGCAATGAGGCTGCTGACAAATAAGGCAATACGGCCAGACTGTCCAGAAGATGGCGTGACAACATTTGTGCCGGGTCACGCACAGAGGTCAGATTGTAGACCTTATTCCATTTATGCAGCAGCGCGAGATAACTGAGCAGCTTGGTTTGCTGCTCAGAATTCAATTCAATATCGAGCGCTTCGCAGCCTTGTTGCAGCTGCGACAGAGAGGGCTCAGCCGCCATCAACTGGCTTCACTCATACCACTGCGTTTCAGATGCACCAGCAGCAAAGACACCGCTGCCGGGGTCACACCTGAAATACGGGCTGCCTGCCCCAGATTGCCGGGTCTGACCTGCTCCAGTTTTTCACGTACTTCGTTGGAAAGGCCGCGGACGTTTTTATAATCCATATCAATCGGCAATGCCGCCTTTTCATTGCGTTGCAACCGATCAATTTCATTTTGCTGACGATTGATATAACCAGAATATTTGGCTTGAATCACTACCTGCTCTGCCACCTCATCAGCGACTTGCTGCGCTTCATCCATCAGCGCCAGCAACCCCGCATAATCAACTTGAGGGCGACGTAACAGCTCTATCGCTGTGCTGACTTTTTTCAAAGGTTCACCAAGTACATTTTCAGCTTTGAGCTGATCGACTTTTTCCGGCACGAACTTGTAAGTTTCCAGGCGACTTCTTTCTTTTGCCACTGATTCCTGCTTGGTATTAAAGACTGCCCAGCGTTCATCATCGACAATGCCCAGCTGACGGCCGATTGGCGTTAGACGCAAATCCGCATTATCTTCACGCAGCATCAAGCGGTATTCAGCGCGGCTGGTGAACATACGATACGGTTCGCGAGTACCGGAAGTAATCAAGTCGTCAATCAATACCCCCATATAGGCTTCATCACGACGTGGATACCAGGGCTCAATGCCTCGCGCCTGCAGCCCCGCATTCAGACCGGCAATCAGCCCTTGCGCTCCGGCTTCTTCATAACCGGTGGTGCCGTTGATCTGTCCGGCAAAGAACAGGCCCGCCATGTGTTTGGTTTCCAGCCACGGGTTCAGATCGCGCGGATCAAAGAAATCATATTCAATCGCATAACCGGGACGGGTGATATGGGCATTTTCCAGCCCTTTCATCGAGCGCACGATTTCATACTGCACATCAAAAGGCAGACTGGTTGAAATACCGTTTGGATAGACCTCACCGCAATCCAGTCCCTCCGGTTCCAGGAAGATCTGATGTGATAATCGATCGGCAAAACGTACAACCTTGTCTTCAATCGAAGGACAATAACGCGGGCCGATGCCTTCGATCTCGCCGCTGTACATCGGTGACCGATCCAGATTATTGCGGATCACATCATGGGTCTGCTCGTTGGTATGGGTGATATAGCAGGAAATCTGCTGCGGATGATGTTCAGCTTTGCCCAGGAATGAAAATACCGGTGTTGGCGTATCGCCCGGTTGTTCGGTCAGTTGCGAGAAATCGATACTGCCTGTGGCGATACGCGGCGGCGTACCGGTTTTGAGACGATCCACCCGAAACGGCAAAGCGCGCAGACGTTGTGACAAGGCAATTGAAGCCGGATCACCGGCACGGCCTCCCTGATGGTTCTGCAAACCGATATGAATCAAGCCTCCCAGGAAAGTACCCACAGTCAGTACCACCGCTTTGGCAGAAAAACGCAGACCGGCCTGGGTTACCACTCCGACAACCCGATCGTGTTCGACTACCAGATCATCAACCGGCTGTTGGAAAATAAACAGATTAGGTTGCGATTCCAGATAGGCTCGCACAGCCGCTTTATAGCGAACACGATCGGCTTGCGCGCGGGTCGCACGTACGGCCGGCCCCTTGCTGGCATTTAAGGTACGAAACTGAATACCGGCACGATCAGCTGCCTGCGCCATAATCCCGCCCAGCGCATCAATCTCTTTGACCAGATGTCCTTTACCGATACCACCAATAGCAGGGTTACAACTCATCTGCCCCAAGGTTTCGATGTTCTGTGTCAGCAACAAGGTCTTCACACCCTGACGTGCTGAGGCAAGTGCCGCCTCGGTTCCGGCGTGCCCACCGCCGACGACAATGACATCATAGTGATCCTGGTAACTCATAGCGCACCGACAAACATATGTTGAAAAGAGAATAATTTTAACATGCTGTTAATAATCTTTGCCTATTATTCAATCATTTATCATTAGGATCTGTAACAGGAAACACTATTTTAATTATCATCAAACACACTGACAATGAGGAAGTTATGCAAAAAAACCAGGGCATCAAGCGTTTGTTTCATGCGGCCATTTATTCCTGGCAGGGACTGCTCTCGGCTCTTAAATACGAAGAAGCGTTCCGCCAGGAATTTATCGCTTTTATCCTGCTCAGCAGTTTCAGTTTTTTTCTCGATGTTACTGCGATAGAAAGATTAGCCATGATCAGCAGTCTGATGCTGGTCATGATTGTGGAAATCCTTAATTCCGCGATAGAAACGGTGGTGGATCGCGTCAGCACTGATCGCCACAAACTCTCTGGCCGGGCCAAAGACTACGGCTCATTCGCGGTGCTGATGACTATCTTTATTGCCATCGCAACCTGGCTGATTATCATTTTGAAGTGACCCGCGAACGGGCTGTCAGCAGCAGATACAAACCCAGCAGAATCATCGGCAGACATAATACCTGTCCCATCGTGAGCCAACCGAAAGCCAGATAACCGTATTGCGGATCCGGAATCCGGACAAATTCAACCAGAAAGCGAAAACTGCCATAACCGAGCAAAAACAGACCGGAAACAGCCCCCAACGGTCTGGGTTTGGCTGAAAACCACCAGATGATGATAAATAACAACACACCTTCCAGCGCCGCTTCATAAAGCTGAGATGGATGGCGGGGTAAGGGGCCGGCACCGGGAAACACCATCGCCCAGGGCACATCACTGACTCTGCCCCATAACTCACCATTGATAAAATTACCGATACGGCCCAGCATCAACCCTATCGGCACCATCGGTGCAATAAAATCACTGACTTCAAAAAATATTTTGCCCGTCTTACGGCCAAAAAACCAGAAAGCGGTCAGTACCCCCAACAAACCACCATGAAAAGACATGCCGCCCTGCCAGATTTTCAACAGCTTGAGGGGGTTATCAAGATGGGCGGGCAAATCATAAAATAATGCATACCCCAGGCGACCGCCGATAATGACCCCGATAGCGCCATAAAACAGCAAATCTTCCAATTGCGAATTTTGCCAGTCATGGTGCTTCTTGGCCCGATATCGGCCCAACAACCAGACAGCAGCAAAACCAAACAGATACATCAGCCCGTACCAGTGAATTTGCAAAGGCCCCAGGCTAATAGCAACAGGATCGATATTCGGATAATTCATTTAGCGTTCTCAAAAATTAAACACCGTCATGATAGCAAGTAAACCATGACTAATCTTAGCGCCTGTTTATAAATCACAGCGGAGAAATGTTTGTACGGGACAAGGCACACTACATTGTTGGCTTACGTCAAATCAGGGGATGACAGTAGCGACCATGCACCAACAGGTGTTAAAGCAGGAGCACAGGAGGTGCACCACTTTGGAACATGACCGGCTTTGTTTTGCACCAAAATAACGCCATCCAGTGCTATCAGATATAGCAAATGTGTGCTATATCACTGTTTTATAAAAACTTTGAAAGTTGGCATAGTATCTGCCTCCATTGTTGCAGTCTGAATACAAAGTGTTGCAAAAGACCAACGCATGAATTCAATAGGGCTAAACAACAATATAAACCGAGGAGTAACAACCATGAATTTAAGTAAGATTTCAGCGCTTTGCTTTGCAGCAACGACTCTGTTTGCTGCTTCATCAGCGATGGCCTGGGAAAGTGCAGACGGTGCTCATTCAACCAGCGCCAGCGTTGCACTGGGTTCTGATTACATGTGGCGTGGTTATTCACAAACCGATAACGAACCAGCTATTTCTGGTAGCTTTGACTACGGCCACAGCAGTGGTTTCTATGCGGGTACCTGGGCATCAAACGTTGATTTTGCTCTCGGTGATGACCAGGCACACATCGAAGTAGACGTTTATGCTGGTTTTGCTAACGAAATCGGCGACACCGGTATCGGTTATGACCTCGGTGTTCTGCGCTTCATCTACCCGGGCACAGATGGCGGTGACTGGAACGAAGTCTATGGTTCTTTGAGCTACAGTTATTTCAGCATCGGCGTAGCGCATTCTAGTGATGTATATGGTTCTAGTGAAAAAGGCACCTACTACTCAGCTGGTTTTGACTACGACCTGCCATATGGTCTGGCATTGAGTGCCGGCCTCGGTTATTACGACTATGACGAAGATGTTTTCGGCCCTGATGCAGAAGACAGTGCGACCGACTACCGTATTGGTTTGTCTAAAGAGTTCGTCGGCTTCGGCTTCGACCTGACATATACCGATACTGACAGTGATGGTGAAGAGCTTTATGGTGATAACATCGCTGATGGTAGGTTGGTTTTTACAGTATCTAAATCAATGTAACTTCTCTTTATTACCCTCTCGAGGTCGAGAGGGTAATCTTTTCTACAGAAGGAAATTTGCTTATGAAACAAGTTGTAGCGATTATCAAGCCCTTCAAGCTTGATGATGTCCGGGAGTCGCTCTCCGAAATCGGCGTGCAAGGCTTGACCGTTTCAGAGGTGAAAGGTTTTGGACGTCAGAAAGGCCACACCGAGCTGTACCGTGGTGCCGAGTATGTCGTTGACTTCCTGCCTAAACTGAAACTGGAAATTGCCGTCGATGATGACATCGTCGAACAAGTTATCGAAGCCATTATCAAAGGTGCCAATACCGGCAAGATTGGTGACGGTAAGATCTTTGTTTACCCATTAGAGCAGGTGGTTCGGATTCGCACTGGCGAAACCGGTCCTGATGCCCTGTAAGCTTGAGGAGTAGATAATATGGAAAATCAAATCTTCCAACTCCAGTATGCCATGGACACTTTTTACTTCTTGGTAATGGGTGCCCTTGTCATGTGGATGGCGGCAGGCTTCTCGATGCTTGAGGCAGGTCTGGTCCGTGCAAAAAATACCACTGAAATCCTGACCAAGAACGTGATGCTGTTTGCGATTGCCTGTACAGCGTATCTCGTTGTTGGTTATGACATCATGTACGATGGCGGTCTGTTCCTGGCCGGTATTGACGGCGGTGACACACTGGTTGCCGATGCATTGGCAGCTTCTGCAGAAGCAGGCTTTGAAGGCGGTTCAGTGTACGCTGCGGCTTCCGACTTCTTCTTCCAGGTTGTATTTGTTGCTACGGCAATGTCTATCGTATCCGGTGCGGTTGCAGAACGTATGAAGCTGTGGTCTTTTGCTGCTTTTGCCGTTGTAATGACCGCGTTCATCTATCCTATGGAAGGTGCCTGGACCTGGGGCGGTGCTGAAGTATTCGGTCTGTACTCTCTCGGTGATCTTGGCTTCCTCGATTTTGCCGGTTCCGGTATCGTTCATATGGCCGGTGCCGCAGCGGCATTAGCCGGTGTGATGCTGCTCGGCGCACGTAAAGGTAAATACGGCCCTAACGGTGAAATCCACCCGATTCCCGGTGCTAACCTGCCTATGGCAACTTTAGGTACCTTTATCCTGTGGATGGGCTGGTTCGGTTTCAACGGCGGTTCCGTATTGAAACTGGGTGATATGGCCAGCGCCAACGCCGTTGCAATGGTATTCCTGAACACTAACGCCGCAGCAGCAGGTGGTGTGATTGCCGCCCTGATTGCCGCCAAGTTGATGTTTGGTAAAGCGGATCTGACCATGATCCTGAATGGTGCATTGGCCGGTCTGGTTGCCATCACTGCAGGTCCTGATACCCCAACACCTCTGATGGCTACGATTATCGGTGCCATTGGTGGTGTGATTGTTGTGTTTTCAATTGTCTTCCTAGACAAATTGAAAATTGACGATCCAGTCGGTGCTATCTCGGTTCACGGTACGGTCGGTCTTTGGGGTCTGTTAGCCGTACCATTGACGAATGGTGATGCCAGCTTCCTGGCTCAGCTGATCGGTGCTGCCACCATCTTTATCTGGGTATTTGTTACCAGCTTCATTGTCTGGTCTATCCTGAAACTCGTCATGGGCATCCGTGTCACTGAAGAAGAAGAGTATCAAGGTGTCGACTATGTGGAATGTGGTTTGGAAGCCTATCCGGAGTTCACTGACAGCGGAAAATAAACCTTAGTTTTACTGCATACTCCATTAAGGGCAGGTCTCACGACCTGCCCTCTTTTTTATCTCCTGAAACTGCTGGCGTTCGCTGAAACAGGCCCTAGAGATGATACTGAGCGCTGTGTTTATGTACTGATTCAACCAAACGAGCCATATTGTCCGGGTTCACAGTCGGATGAATGCCATGGCCCAGGTTGAATACATGTCCGCTGCCATGACCGTAAGCAGCGAGGATAGTAGCGACTTCCTGTTCTACGCGATCAGCTGATGCATATAAAACGCAAGGATCCATATTGCCTTGCAACGCGACTTTATCGCCCACTCGCTGACGCGCCTGTGCGATATCAGTTGTCCAGTCCAAACCCAGAGCATTGACTCCGGTGTCAGCCATCAACTCAAGCCACTGGCCACCACCCTTGGTAAACAGGGTAACCGGCACGGTGCGGCCTTCTGCTTCGCGTTGCAGACCCGCCACAATCTTTTGCATATAAGCCAGTGAGAATGTCTGATAATTCGCCGGGCTCAAGCTGCCTCCCCAGGTATCAAACAACATGATAGCCTGGGCGCCGGCATTGATTTGAGCATTCAGATAGGCAATGACCGAATCTGCCAGCACGCCAAGCAACGCATGCATTTGCTCAGGCGCATCAAACATCATGCCTTTTATTTTGGCAAAGTCCTTACTGGAACCGCCTTCAACCATATAACAAGCCAAAGTCCAGGGGCTGCCACTAAAACCTATCAGCGGCACTTTACCATCCAGTTCTCTGCGAGTCAGCCTGATGGCGTCCATCACGTACCCCAGACTGTCTTCCATATCAGGCACCGTCAACCGGGCAATATCAGCAGCACTACGGATGGTTTTGGAAAACCTGGGGCCTTCGCCAGTAACAAAATGCAGACCCAGGCCCATGGCATCCGGCACAGTCAGAATATCGGAGAAGATAATCGCGGCATCAAGATCATAACGTCGCAGCGGCTGTAACGTTACTTCACAAGCCATGTCCGGCGTACTGCACAATGTCATAAAATCGCCGGCTTTGGCCCGTACTTCCCGGTACTCAGGCAAATAACGGCCGGCCTGACGCATCACCCAGACAGGTGTTTTGTCTACCGGTTGTTTCAATAAAGCCCGCAGATATCGATCGTTTTTTAACTCAGCCACAGATTCACCTTAAAATGACGCGCCGGAATGGCTATATTCGGATACAAAAAAGGCTTGATCATACAGGAATGATTATCCATGTATGAAAAAGCCTTAAAGAGCAATGTTTATAATCTAGGTCAAACGTCGAGAAAGTCGAGAATTCCTTCGGCAGCCTGACGACCTTCCCAAACCGCGGTGACAACCAAATCGGAACCACGCACCATATCGCCACCAGCGAAAATTTTCGGGTTGGTGGTCTGGAAAGCACAACCGCCATCAGCCGGCGCCACAACACGGCCACCATCGTCAATGCTGATATTAAACTCCGTAAACCAGGGAGCAGGGCTGGGACGGAAACCAAAGGCAATAACGACAGCATCGGCCGGGATGATCTCTTCACTGCCAGGCACCGGTTCAGGACGACGACGTCCACGTTCATCCGGTTCGCCCAAAGCAGTCGTAACAACTTTAACGCCTTCTACTTTGCCATTACCGACGATTTCGACAGGTTGACGGTTCCACAGGAACTGAACACCTTCTTCGCGGGCATTGTTCACTTCACGGCGTGAACCAGGCATATTTTCTTCATCACGGCGATAAGCACAGACCACACTGGCAGCGCCCTGACGAATAGCTGTACGGTTACAGTCCATTGCGGTATCACCACCACCCAGTACGACGACTTTCTTGCCTTCCAGGTTGACATAATTGTCGGACGCCATTTCCAGCAGGAATTTATTGTTAGCAACCAGATATGGCAAGGCTTCATAAACCCCTGGCAAATCTTCACCCGGAAAACCGCCTTTCATGTAAGTGTAAGTGCCCATACCCAGGAATACGGCATCATACTCATCAATCAATGACTGAAAATCAACGTCCTTACCGACATCCGTGTTGAGTCTGAACTCAACGCCCATGCCTTCCAGCACTTCACGACGGCGTTTAACCACGGCTTTTTCCAGTTTGAATTCGGGAATACCGAATGTCAGCAGGCCGCCGATTTCAGGATAACGGTCAAACACTATCGCTTTGACACCATTACGCACCAGGATATCGGCCGCACCCAGACCAGCAGGCCCTGCACCAATCACGGCAACACGCTTACCGGTATCGACCACATTGGACAGATCAGGGCGCCAGCCCTGCTCCAGTGCAGTATCAGCAATATACTTTTCAACCGAACCGATAGTAACAGCACCAAAACCGTCATTCAGGGTACAGGCCCCTTCACAAAGCCGATCCTGAGGACAGACACGACCACAGATTTCAGGCAGTGTATTGGTTTGATGAGACAGTTCGGCCGCCTGTTCCAAATTACCTTCGCCAACCAGCTTCAACCAGTTGGGAATGTAGTTGTGAACCGGACATTTCCATTCACAATAAGGGTTACCGCATTCCAGACACCGATCCGACTGCTCTGCAGCAGAATCAGCCTCAAATTCACCGTAAATCTCGCCAAATTCCTTGACACGTTCTTTGGCGTCCAGTTTTTTGGGGTCGACACGGCCTACATCTAAAAATTGAAAAGTATTTTTTGTCATGGTTGTTATTTAGTTTTGCACTGCGTCCGTTTATGCCGCTTTGGTAGCGAGTTTCAACAACCCGTCCATCGCCGCTGCTTTTGGTTTCACTAACCAGAACTGCTGCAGACGCTGTTCAAACGCATCCAGCAGTTGGTGTGCCCAGGCGCTGCCTGTCTCGCGAACATGATCTTCAATCATGCCTTTAAGGTATAACGCCAGTTCGGACATTTCAGCAGTATCAATTTTGACCAGCTCAACCAGTTCCTGATTGTAACGCGCCGCAAAGGTATCCTCGCTGTCGAGCACAAAGGCCAGACCGCCTGTCATACCGGCTCCGAAGTTGAGCCCGGTTTCACCCAGAACAGCAACCACACCGCCGGTCATATATTCACAGCCATGATCGCCCACACCTTCCACCACGGCCATGGCTCCCGAGTTACGGACGGCAAAGCGTTCACCGGCGCGGCCTGCGGCATACAAAGCACCGCCGGTGGCACCATAGAGACAGGTATTGCCAATGATGCTGGCTTTTTGTGATTCAAACTCGCTGTCGGGTGATGGATAAATCACCAGTTTGCCATCAGCCATACTTTTACCGACATAGTCGTTAGCATCACCTTCCAGGTACATTTCCAGACCGCCGGCGTTGAACACACCGAAGCTCTGACCAGCAGAACCCTTCAGTTTCAGGCGAATCGGCCTGTCAGCCATACCGTAGTTGCCGTAAACCCTGGCGATTTCACCGGACAAGCGTGCACCGATAGAACGATTAATGTTACGAATATCGTAGCTGAATTCACCGCCGGTTTTGTTGGCGATGCTGGCTTTAATATCCGCTACCATTTTTTCGGCCAGCTCACCTTTATCGTAAGGCTCGTTTTTAGGCTCAAGACAGAATTGTGGCTTGTCAGCTGGCACACCCGCATCAGACAGCAGCGGCTGTAAATTCAGTCGCTGTTGTTTGCTGGTTTCACCCGGTAACAGTTCCAATAGATCAGTACGACCAATCAGATCCTGCAGACTGGCAACGCCCAGCGCCGCCAACCATTCCTGCGTTTCACGGGCAACGAACTGGAAGTAGTTCATCACCATTTGCGGCAAGCCGATAAAGTGCTGGGTACGCAGTTTTTCGTTTTGAGTTGCAACACCGGTCGCACAGTTGTTCAGATGACAGATCCGCAGGTATTTACAACCCAGAGCCACCATCGGCCCGGTACCGAAGCCAAAGCTTTCCGCGCCCAGAATAGCGGCTTTCACCACGTCCATCCCGGTTTTCAGCCCCCCATCTGTCTGCAGGCGGACTTTGTCACGCAAGTCATTAGCACGCAAGGTCTGGTGTGCTTCACTCAATCCCAGCTCCCATGGACCGCCGGCATATTTAACCGAGGTCAGCGGGCTGGCTCCGGTGCCGCCGTCATAACCGGAAATGGTAATCAAGTCGGCATAGGCTTTTGCGACACCGGCCGCAACGGTACCGACACCGGCTTGTGATACCAGCTTGACCGAGACCAAAGCCTGCGGATTAACTTGTTTCAAATCAAAAATCAGCTGCGCCAGATCTTCAATCGAATAAATATCGTGATGCGGTGGCGGTGAAATCAGCGTTACCCCCGGTATGGAATGACGCAGACTGGCAATCATCTGATTAACCTTACCGCCCGGCAGCTGACCGCCTTCACCTGGTTTTGCACCTTGAGCCACTTTGATCTGCAAGACTTCTGCATTCACCAGATAGTGTGGAGTGACGCCAAAACGACCGGAGGCGACTTGTTTGATCTTGGAGACACGTTCATTACCGAAACGATCCGGATCTTCGCCGCCTTCACCGGAGTTAGAGCGGCCGCCGAGACGGTTCATCGCGATAGCCAATGCTTCATGTGCTTCCGGCGACAATGCACCCAGCGACATACCCGCACTGTCAAAGCGTTTCAGAATATGACTGACGTCTTCAACCTCATTCAGCGCCAACGGTTTGTCTGCCAGCTTCAGTTTCATCAGGTCGCGCAACACCATCGGTGAACGCTCATTAACCAAAGACGCATACTCTTTGTAGTGATCGTAACTGCCGCCCTGAACCGCTTTTTGCAAAGAGCCGATCACATCCGGGTTGTATGCGTGGTACTCACCGCCATGGATGAATTTCAGCAAGCCGCCTTGCGCACGTTTTTTACGTTGGTTCCAGGCCAGTTTTGCCAGTTTCTCATCATCTGCCTGCAGATCCTCAAAACTGGTACCGTTCACACGGCTGGTAGTTGCGGTAAAGCATTTATCCACTACGCCGTCATTGAGGCCGACAATTTCAAACAATTGCGCTCCGCGGTAGCTGGCAACCGTGGAAATACCCATTTTCGATGTGATTTTAAACAAGCCCTTGTTGATACCTTTACGGTAACGCTGGCAAAGCTCAGGGCGCTTGATATCTTTGATCTCACCGGAGGTAATCATGTTGTACAGACACGCATAGGCCAGGTACGGATAAATACCTGTTGCACCATAACCCAGCAGCACACCGAAGTGATGCGGGTCACGGGCAGTCGCGGTTTCAACAATCAGGTTGGCATCACAGCGCAGTCCTGCCTGAATCAGGCGCTGATGCACCGCACCGGTGGCAAGTAACGCATGAATCGGCAAGGTACCGAGTTCGATATTGCGGTCGCTCAATACCAGTACCACAACACCGCTTGCAACCGCTTCTACGGCTTTATCACACAAAGCATCAATCGCAGCTTCCAAACCTGTTTCCGGCTTGTAGTTCAGCGACAAGGTGATCGATTTGTATTCCGGATTATGCTCACCCAAAGCTATCAATTGACGGAACTTGCTCTCAGACAACACCGGGGAGTCAACCACCACGCGTTGCGCATGGCTTTCATCCTCTTCAAACATATTGCGCTCTTCACCGAAACAGGTTTCCAGCGACATCACAATATTTTCACGCAGCGGGTCAATCGGTGGATTGGTTACCTGGGCAAATTGCTGACGAAAGTAGTCATACAGAGAACGGACATGCCGAGACATGACCGGGAACGGGGTATCGTCGCCCATCGAACCAACCGCTTCCTGGCCGGCCTCACCTAAAACACGAATGACCTGGTCACGTTCTTCAAAAGAAATATTGAACAGCTTTTCGTAAACTGCATACTCGTCGCCCTCAAGCGTTGGACCGGTCTCATCATCTTCGCTGTCTTTGATACGCTGCAGATTATTATCCAGCCACTGCCGATATGGCTGGGCGGATTTCAGCATATTGTCGATATCTTCCGGCATCAACAGTTCGCCGGTCTGGGTATCAACAGCCAGCATTTGACCTGGTTTCAGACGGCCTTTGGCAATCACATCTTCCGGATTGTAGCCATATACCCCAACCTCAGAGGCCAGGGTAATATGGCGATCTTTGGTGATAATGTAGCGGGCAGGACGCAGACCGTTACGATCCAGAGTACAGGCGGCATAACGACCATCGGTCATTACCACGCCGGCAGGCCCATCCCAGGGTTCCATATGCATGGAGTTATAGTCGTAAAATGCTTTCAGATCCTCATCCATGGTCGGATCATTCTGCCATGCAGGTGGTATCAGCAGACGCATCGCGCGGAACATACTGATACCGCCGGCCAGCAGTAGCGATTCCAGCATGTTATCCATACTGGATGAGTCAGATCCGGTTGTGCTCGCCAGCGGACGGATATCGTCCATATTTTCAATCAATGAAGAAGCAAACTTGGCACCACGGGCCAGTGCCCAGTTACGGTTACCTTGCACCGTGTTTATTTCACCATTGTGCGCCAGATAGCGGAAAGGCTGTGCCAGACGCCACTGTGGCCAGGTATTGGTAGAAAAACGCTGATGGAATACCACAATAGAGGTTTGCATGCGTTTGTCATGCAAGTCTTTATAAAACACCGGCAGATACGAAGGCATCACCAGGCCTTTGTACGACACCACATGAGAAGACAGGCTGGGAATATAAAAATCGTCGTCATCGGTGACCGTTTTTTCAGCCAGCCGACGGGCGATATAGAGATGACGCTCGAAATCGGCTTCGCTCATACCTGCTGCGGCGTTAACAAAGACCTGACGCATCACCGGCAGCGAATTCAACGCCTGTTCACCACAGGCTGTATCAGGATCAACCGGCACATCGCGCCAACCCAGTATTTCCAGACCTTGTCCGCTGAGTTTGTCAGTGACAATATCCTGGGCTGTTTTGGCTTTAGCCTTATCCTGAGACAGGAACACCATGCCAACCGCATATAAGGACGATAACGCGTAACCCTGCTCTTCAGCAATGGCTTTAAAGAAGCTGTCGGGCTTTTTCATAAGCAAACCACAACCGTCACCGGTTTTGCCATCGGCGCCAATGGCACCACGATGGGTCAGGTTACCCAAAGCTTCAATTGCGGTTTCGATCAGCCAATGGCTGGGTTTGTCGTCCATCTGAGCGATCAGACCGAAACCACAGTTGTCTCTTTCAAATTGTGGCCGGTAAAGGCCTTGGTTCATTTCTGTTGGCTGACTCACGTCACATACCTTCATAATATTAGTTAGCGCCGTCGCTGCTCCCCCGTCGGGTTACCGGCGATATTTGCGTTTATCGTCGAGGAGCGTTGACCAAAATACGGTAGAAAGGATCAACAAGTATAACGATTGATACCGTGCCATTCAATTATTCCGTCATTATTGAGACTGATTCCTCAGCGTTAAATTTTCCTATTTTCAATAAAATAGCTAAAATGCACTGTTTTTCAAATAAAGCAACGGAACGATCATGGATAAACCATTAGTCGGTGTCGTCATGGGCAGCAACAGTGACTGGCCTGTGATGCAAAAAGCCGTCGAACAACTGGAAGCCTTTGGTATCAACTATGAAGCCAAGGTAGTGTCGGCACATCGCACCCCGGATTTGCTTACTGAGTATGCGCAAACAGCCCGGCAACGCGGCCTGTCCTGCATCATCGCCGGCGCTGGTGGTGCCGCACATTTACCGGGCATGCTGGCTGCCAGCACGATCGTCCCGGTGTTGGGTGTGCCTGTGCCTTCAAAATATCTGCAAGGCCAGGACTCGTTGCTGTCCATTGTACAAATGCCCAAAGGCGTGCCAGTAGCCACTTTTGCCATTGGCGAAGCGGGCGCCGTCAATGCTGCCTTGTTCGCCATTGCTCAGCTTGCTACTCAGGATGCGGCTTTATCCGTCAAGCTTGAACAGTTCCGCAAAGACCAGTATCAATCTGTGCTGGAGATGACACTCCCACCACAATAATACAACGATAAAGATACTGATTGCTCAAATTTTGATTATAGAACAGGGCAGGCCGTTCAGTCACGGAATGGCTCACGCAAAGAGGTTATGATGAATACGCAGATTTTACCGGGAGCCACTTTAGGTATGTTAGGCGGTGGTCAGCTCGGCCGTATGTTTACCACGGCAGCCCAGACCATGGGTTATAAAGTCGTGGTGTTTGACCCCGACCCTCAAAGTCCTGCCGGCGTGATCGCCGAACAGCATATCTGCGCCAAATACGACAATGAAAAAGCACTGGAAAAATTGGCTCAATCATGTGACGCCATCACTACCGAATTTGAGAACATACCGGCTGCTACGCTGGCTTTTCTGGAACAGAAGACAATCGTACATCCGTCATCAAAGGCTCTCGCCACCACTCAGAACCGCAACGTCGAAAAAGCATTTATTGCATCTCTGGGTATTCCAACCGTGCCTTTTGCAGCGATTCACGATGTTGACGATATTGCCGCTGCCGAACAAACGATTCAATTCCCGGCGATTTTAAAAGTTGCCACTTTCGGTTATGACGGCAAAGGTCAGGTGGTATGTCAGTCTTTGCAAGAGGTTTACCAGGCTTTTGATGCGTTGGGTAATGTCGAATGTGTATTGGAACAACGCATTGATCTGGAGCGGGAAATATCTGTCGTACTGGCCAGAAGCACATCTGGTATGGTTACCAACTTTCCGGTGGCCGAAAACGTCCATATCAACGGTATTCTGCACACCACTACCGTGCCAAGCGGCGTGCCGGTTGAACAGGCACAACAAGCCTTGCAAATGGCCGATAAAATTGCCGAAGGTCTCGACTATGTCGGTACCATGGCGGTAGAGTTTTTTGTTTCGACATCCGGCGAGATTATTGCCAATGAGATCGCACCACGCCCTCACAATTCCGGCCACTATACCGTAGATGCCTGCCATACCTCACAGTTCGAACAACAAGTCAGGATGCTGTGCGGCCTGCCTTCCGGCAATTGCGATCTGATTTCACCGGTGGTAATGGTTAATCTGCTTGGTGATGTCTGGGGCAGCAGTGTTCCGCATTGGAATACCCTGCTTGTCCACCCCAATATCAAACTGCACCTGTACGGCAAACAAGAAGCCCGCCCTGGCCGTAAAATGGGGCATTTCAATATACTGGCTAATAACACACAACAGGCTATGGAACTGGCAGAAAAAGCTTTCCAGTCGCTACAATCCGATTAATAGAGTCAAATGAACAAGATAACCATCACTTACTGCACTCAATGCCGCTGGTTGCTTCGCGCAGGGTGGATGGCACAGGAACTGCTGACCACCTTTGACGGTGAAGTGGATGAGCTGACCCTCAAACCCGGCAGCGGCGGCGTTTTTGAAGTGACCGCCAATGACAAACTGGTGTGGTCACGCAAAAATGAAGGGCGCTTTCCGGAAATTACCGAGCTTAAACAACGGGTCAGAGACGTGATCGCTCCGGAGCGGGATCTCGGACATGCTGATCGCAAACCCGAACCATAAACACCTAGGCGCTTTCAATCTTTTCCGTAAAACCGCATTCTTTTTGCGGGCAAACTTTTTCGGTGCCTTTGCTTTTGGTGGTTTTGATGGTCAAAATAGGCCAGCTGCAATTCGGACACGCTTCAGCTACCGGTTCATTCCAGATCGCATAATCACACGACGGGTATTCGGAACAGGAATAAAACACTTTGCCACGACGTGACTTACGGGTCAGGATTTCACCTTTATGGCATTTGGGACACTCAACACCGGTATTAGTCGGTTGCTCCAGAGATTCGATATGTTTGCATTTTGGATAGCTTGAACAACCGATGAATTTGCCGTATTTGCCGGTGCGGATCCACAAATCAGATTCACATTTCGGACATTTACGTCCTTCGACTACTTCAGGTTCGTTATTGGTGTTCTCTTCGCCATTAATATTTCGGGTGTAATCGCACTCCGGATAACCGGTACAACCAATAAAGCGCCCGCTCCGCCCCAAACGGCTGGAAAGCTTTTTACCACATTTCGGACAGTCCTCATCCAGAAGTTCCTGGGTCACGTCACTGCGCTGGACCTCTTTGTCTTTGGTTTCTACCTGTTCCTTGAACGGCCCCCAGAAATTGCGTAACAGCGGAATCCATTCTTCTTCACCGCGGGCAACCGCATCGAGTTCATCTTCCAGCTTGGCAGTAAAATCATAGTCGACATACTTGGTGAAGTGTTCGACCAGGAATTTGCCCACCACACGACCGACATCGGTGGGGTGGAAACGTTTGGTCACCAACTCAACATACTCACGCTGCAACAGGGTAGAAATAATACTGGCATAAGTCGATGGACGGCCGATATCGTGCTCTTCCAGACTGCGCACCAGGCTGGCTTCACTGTAACGCGGTGGCGGCTCGGTAAAATGCTGTTCAGGCCGGATAGCTTTGAGATCGACGATCTGTCCCACTTCCATCGGCGGCAGCAGGTTCTCATCTTTATCTGTTTTAGCAGTATCGTCCTTACCTTCCAGATACACACTCATAAAACCGGGATTCACGACGGTAGAACCATTGGCTCTGAAGGTATTGCCACTGCCACAGCCCAGATCCACGGCAACGGTATTCAGGGTTGCGTGCACCATCTGACAGGCCACTGTGCGTTGCCAAATCAGGGTATAGAGTTTGAGCTGATCGACGGGCAGGTAGGCTTTCATCTCTTCCGGCGTACGCATCGCTGAAGTGGGGCGTATCGCTTCGTGCGCTTCCTGAGCGTTTTTGGATTTGGTTTTGTATTGCTGCGGCTTGCCCGGCACCATCTGTTTGCCATATTTCTCGGCAATAAAGCTGCGGATTTCCTCCACGGCTTCAGCCGCCAGCGTGACCGAGTCCGTACGCATATAGGTGATCAAACCGACAGCACCTTCACCAGTATCCACCCCTTCATATAACTGCTGGGCCACACTCATGGTGCGTTGCGCGCCAAAACCCAGCTTACGCGAAGCTTCCTGCTGCAAGGTCGAGGTAGTAAAAGGCGCGGCCGGATTGCGTTTGCGTTGTTTTTTGTCAACGCTGGTAACCAGCAATTTACCCTGAGCAGCTTTATTGAGCTTAGCCACCACTTCGGCAGACTGATCAGCATTATCGACACTGAACTGGCTGAGTTTTGTGCCTTCAAAATGCGTCAGCTTGGCCTGAAAGGCTTTATCTTCCGCCGCCGCATCGGCTTCGATGGTCCAGTATTCCCTGGGGGTAAAAGCTTCAATTTCCAGTTCACGTTCGACGATCATGCGTAAAGCCGGACTCTGCACCCGGCCCGCGGAAAGCCCGCGCCGGACTTTTTTCCACAATAACGGTGACAGCGTAAACCCCACCAGATAATCAAGTGCACGTCGCGCCTGCTGCGCGTTGACCATATCCATAGATAAGTCTCGCGGATGGGCGACCGCATCGTTGACTGCTTGTTTGGTGATTTCATGAAAGACAACGCGATAGGTTTCTTTGTCTTTCAAAACGCCGCGCTTTTTCAACAATTCGTAGAGATGCCAGGAAATGGCCTCTCCCTCGCGATCCGGATCCGTTGCCAGATAGAGGGCATCGGCTTTTTTCATCGCCTTAGCAATGGCGTCGACATGTTTGCTGTTACGATCGATAATTTGATACTTCATCGCAAAGTCATTAGCCGGATCGACAGCGCCTTCTTTGGGCAGCAAATCCCGAACATGGCCATAAGAAGCCAGCACTTCGACATCTTTTCCCAGATATTTTTTGATGGTCTTCGCCTTGGCAGGCGATTCGACGATGACTAATTTCTTTCCCATATTCTCCAGTACCAAAAACCAGCGTATTAAACAACAAAGCCCGCATTACACGGGCAGAGTTTTGAGCAGTCTGTTTTTCGCTGTGTCAGTGAACAACAGCCTCCAGGTCTTCAAACACCAGATCTTCCATCCAGGCAAAAGCAACTTCCCTGCCGGGCTGGTAGAAAAGTACCATCAAGATCACCCATTTGAGCTGATCCAGGTCGATTTCTTCCGTATCCAGCGCCATGACCCGTTCGATCACAACTTCACGCGTTTCGACATCCAAAACGCCGACCTGTTCCAGAAACAGCAGATAACCACGGCTTTCAACGTCAAGTCTTTCCTTTTCCACTTCACTGAATACCCGCATGGTCGCATGCCGCTTGAGCGGCATATCCGCCACAACAGTCATATTTTCAAGCCATTCCAACGCTTTGTGAATTTCCAGTTCCTGAAAACCGACTTGTTCCAGTTCCAGTTCCAACACATCGTTATCGGGCTTATCACTGTCTTCTGTGTCGATGTAGTTTTCAAACAGATACAACAACACATCAATTACATTTTCTTTCATTCGTTTCTCTTTATAAGCCTGGTTCAGGAACCCGTTCGTACATAACGTCCGCCCGGCAATGACTCAACCTCACCTTGTAACTCTAGTAATAACAGCATGGATGAAACGACATCAGCCGTCAATCCGCTATTTTCAATCAACTTATCTACAGGGACAGGGTCATATCCCAAATATTCAAACAGAATCCGGTAATCGCTATCTTTTTCATGACTGACCGAGAAATCTGCCAGATCAACTGCCAAAGGTTTCCTTACCCCGGCCAGTGCGCTCAGCTCTTCAATAATATCATCCGCTGTTTCCACCAGCTTCGCCCCTTCTCGAATAAGCTGATGACAACCACGGGACAATGGATTATGAATAGACCCTGGTATCGCAAACACTTCTCTACTCTGCTCCATCGCCATTCTGGCCGTGATCAGAGAACCGCTTTTCAATGCAGCCTCCACTATCAACGTGCCCAACGACAGGCCGCTGATAATACGATTACGTCTGGGAAACAGCTCCGCTCGTGGTGTTGTGCCTAAAGGGAATTCAGAGACTATAGCGCCATTGGCGGCAATATCATGTGCTAACTGGCGATGTTGCGCCGGATACACCCGATCCAACCCGGTTGCCACCACAGCGATGGTTTTACCACCTGCGGCCAATGCGCCTTTGTGCGCGGCACCATCAATCCCCATTGCCAGACCACTGGTCACGGTGAGACCACCACCAGCAAGGTAGCGGGCAAAATCAAAAGCGGTATCGCGTCCTGATGCAGAAGGATTACGACTACCGACGATCGCCAGTTGCCATTCTGATAACAAGCTGGCATCACCCTGGACATACAATACACAAGGCGGATCACTGATCTGCCGCAGCAGTTCAGGATAGTGCGGATCATGCAGGGTAATAACCGTTCGGTTCTCAGCCTCCAGCCAGGCCAAATCGCGTTCGACCTGTTGCCAGTCAGGCTGATAAAGCGCTTCTTGTACAGATTGGCTCAGGCCGTTGATACGGCCCGGCTTGTCCAGAATGCGTTGAGGATCGCCAAACTGTTCCAGCAGTCTGGCATAAGTCGCAGGCCCCACTCCCGGAATTCGTTGCAGGGCAATCCAACAAGCCAGCGATTTTTGCTTGTCAGGAATATTATCCAGAAGCAAGTCCTTTTATGGGGCGCTGTTCACTTTGTCGTAAAGGTGAATCGCACGGGTTGCTTTCATTACAATGGCATAACTGACTTTTTCATACAGTTTGAACACCATTGCCTCACCCGCATGCTCATCAGGCAGTGTGACCGTATCCTTACGATCTGCTGTCACTTGATCCTCGATAGTTTCACCCGCCTGGAATACGGATAAAACATGTCCGGATTCAAGCCCGTCCCGTGTGCCCAGGTTCAGTACCACAATCTGATATTGACCGACCTGCGACACACCATCAAACACAGAAATGATCCGGCCATGCAGGTCTTGCTCCGGAGAACGCGGAATAAAATTAAGATCAAAGTCCTCCTCTTCCACTTCCAGCAAGCGGTCACCGATCTGTACTTCGCGATTGGTATAAGTCAAATCCATTTTGGCCGGATCGCCTGCCGCAGCCAGGCTGGCATCCCCCGTATAAATAGCTTCATAACCCAGGACTTCGTTAGTCTCCGGATCAACATAGACCTCGCCGCCGTGGAAAACACTGTAAGTTTCTGCTTGATTTTCATTGATACCACGGGCGTAAACATAATCGCCTGAGCCGGAAATCAGTCTCTCATCAGCACTGGCCACCACGTAAGGCGCGGTTTCCATAACTTCGGCACCGACTACTCTCGGTTTGGTCAGGAAAGGCCTTATCGCTGACAATGGGATGGTCGGAATCGCTTTGTCCAGCATGGTCTCACGCACTTGTGGAGACAGTTTGACAGTACGCTTGCCACGACTGAGTTCCAACATCGGCTGACCATCACGATAAACCAGCGTGAGTTCGTCTCCGGGATAAATCAGGTGTGGGTTTTCAATTTGGGGATTGACGTACCAGATATCGGGCCAGTGCCAGGGATACCTGAGAAACATGCCCGAAATATCCCACAAGGTGTCACCTTTAACAACGGTATAACGTTGTGGATGATCAGGGTTGAGTTCGACTTCATTTGCCACCAGCGGCAAGCTTAACAATACAAAAAACAGACTAAAGACAATGCGTCGTATCATTGAAATATCCTCATGGGCATAAACGTTACCCTGATCCCAGTATTGAGTAACAGTGGATATAGTGTGTTATAAGCGTAAACACTTATCAAGTTATTAGGCAACTAATAACGATAAAAACTGTCATATACCAACGATTTGGTTTACATTATCAGCACTATACATGGCATTATATTACTGCATCTGGAAAGGAGTAACGTTATGAAATCTATTGCTATCACCCTGCTGAGCATCGCTACATTAATAACAGCACCCACGGCCATGGCTGCGGGCGACGTTGAAGCCGGCAAAGCTAAAGCCGGTATTTGTGCAGCCTGTCATGGCGCCAACGGTATTGCTACCATACCTGCTTATCCCAACCTGGCCGGGCAAAATGAAGCTTATCTGGTTTCAGCATTAAAAGCATACCGCAGCAAAGAACGCCAAGGAGGCATGGCATCGCTGATGCAGCAACAGGCTGCCAATCTGTCCGATGAAGACATCGATAATCTGGCTGCTTATTTTGCCAGCTTGAAATAAGCTTGTTGCAGAATCGGTCAGCGGGCGGCCTCTGGCCGCCTTTTTATTAACAGCAACATTTCTCAAGCTTGCTTATCCGCATTACAATAAAAATATTCTGAACTTGCATTGCTCTTAAATCAGAGCAAACACACAGGTACTACCATGGCTATTTTGAATATTCTTCATTTCCCGGATCCCCGCTTACGCAAAAAAGCGGAGCCGATCGCCGAAGTAACGGATGATATCCGCCAGCTCGCTGAAGATATGCTGGAAACCATGTATGACGCACCCGGGATCGGCCTCGCTGCCAATCAGGTTGATATACAACGGCGTATCATCGTTATCGACATCTCTGAGGATAAAAGTGACCCGCTGGTGCTTATCAATCCGGAAATTCTTTATAAAGAAGGTGAACGAGAGTTTGAAGAAGGCTGCTTGTCTGTACCCGAAGCTTACGAAGCTGTGATTCGTGCCGACAAGGTCAAAGTCAAAGCGGTTAACCTGCAAGGCGAAGATATCGAATTTGATGCTGAGGGCTTGCTTGCCACCTGCGTTCAGCATGAGATCGATCACCTGGATGGTAAACTCTTTATCGACTACCTCAGCAATCTGAAGCGACAGCGCATCAGAAAACGTCTGGAAAAACACCAAAAACAAAAACTGTAAGGATCGTAATGCGCATCATTTTTGCCGGTACGCCAGCTTTTGCTGCCGAAACGCTAACCGCGTTACTGGGCACCGAGCATGACATCTGTGCTGTTTATACCCAACCCGACCGTCCCGCAGGCCGCGGCCGTAAACTAACGGCCAGCCCGGTCAAACAGCTGGCTTTGCAACATAATATTCCGGTAGAACAACCGCTCAACTTTAAGACCGAGGAAAGCCGTCAAACCCTGGCGGCTTACCAGGCAGATCTGATGGTGGTTGCGGCTTATGGCTTGTTATTACCACAAGCCGTACTCGACACCCCGCGGTTGGGGTGTATCAATGTGCATGCATCATTACTGCCTCGCTGGCGCGGTGCCGCCCCGATTCAGCGCGCCATTCTCGCCGGAGACAAAGAATCCGGTATCTGCATCATGCAAATGGAAGCAGGTCTAGATACTGGCCCGGTACTGGCTGAAGCCCGTTGTCCCATACACGCTGATGACACCGCTCAGGATCTGCATGACCGTCTGGCCAAACTGGGTGCCAACACACTGGTAACAAGCCTGTCCGATCTTGAATACAGGCAACAACATGCTCAGCAGCAAAACAACGCCCTGAGTTGCTATGCCGACAAACTGCAAAAACAGGAAGCTGAGATAGACTGGTCCCAACCCGCCACGGCTATTCGCCGTCAGATCAATGCCTTTAATCCCTGGCCGGTCGCACAAACACGCTGGCGTGATAATACTTTCAAAATATGGCAGGCCGATGTTAACGAAGGTGATAGTCAGGCTAGGCCCGGCACGGTTATCGCGGTGAGCAAACAGGGGATAGATATTGCTACCGGTGAAGGTTTATTACGGGTAAAACAGCTGCAAATCCCCGGCAAACGGGCGATGGCGGTACAGGATTTTCTCAACGCTAATACCATTGAGGTCGGCGAACACCTTGGCTAAACTGCTTTGTGCCCGCTCGGCTGCCGCCACAATTCTGGCCCAAGTCATCGGTCAGCATCGTTCTCTGAATGCCATGCTGGCTCAGAACCTGCCGTTACTGGCAGAAAAAGAACGAGGTTTGTGTCAGCAGATTTGTTACGGCGTATTACGCTGGCAACCCACACTGACTTTCCTCGGCTCGCAATTGTTGAAAAAACCGTTCAAAAATAAAGATGCGGACATTCAGGCTCTGCTGCTGATCGGCCTGTTCCAGCTTCGCAGTATGCGCACCCCGCCGCATGCCGCCATTTCAGAAACGGTCAACGCCAGTAAAAAGCTCGGCAAACAGTGGGCCGTTGGCTTGCTGAACGCTTGCCTGCGCAACTATCAACGCCAGCAAGACTCGCTGGAGCAGCAACTCAAACAACATGAAAGCGCCTATTATGCCCACCCCGACTGGCTGCTTAAACAATATCAGCATGACTGGCCGGCAGCTTGGCAACAGCTTACTGAGGCTAACAATCAACAACCGCCGATGATGCTGCGGGTCAATCAACAGCTGGCTTCACGTGACACCTATCTGCTAATGCTCACGAAAGCAGAGATTGCTGCCAGTGCGATGGCCGGCTGTGACAACGGCATTCTGTTACAGGAGGCCACGGATGTTTATGCTTTACCCGGCTTCAGTGAAGGTATGGTATCGGTGCAGGATGGTGCGGCACAGCTGGTTGCCCCGCTGATGTCAATTAAGACAGGACAACGTATTCTGGACGCCTGCGCCGCGCCGGGCGGGAAAACTTGCCATATCCTCGAAATTGCGCCGGAGAATGAAGTACTGGCTTTGGATATTGATCCTGAGCGGCTCAAACAGATCAGACAAAACACCGATCGTCTGCGACTTAATGCGACATTGATGGCGGCCGATGCGGCTGACACCGGAAAATGGTGGGACGGCAAGACCTTTGACCGTATTTTGATCGATGCGCCCTGCTCCGGCAGCGGCGTGATCCGCCGTCATCCTGATATCAAAACCTTGCGACGGCCGGAAGACATCAGCAATCTGGCACAGAAACAACAACAATTGCTCGATAATCTATGGCCTTTACTGAAAGCGGACGGCCTGATGGTTTACACTACCTGCTCTGCTTTTAAACAAGAGAACGAGCAGCAAATTGAAGCGTTTCTGCAGCGACACCCGGATGCCGAGGAAGTCAGGCCCGACAGGTCTCCGGCCCGACCAAGACCTTATGGCTATCAGCGTCTGCCCGGCGACGATGTCATGGATGGGTTTTATTATGCCTGCCTGCGCCGCCGCTAAACGCATCCTGCAAACCTTGTTTATGCTGCTGGCATTTCATGCCAGCGCCTCCGCGGCCACCTTCAGCGTCAATAACCCGGTTATTCATCAAATCGGCAACGGCTATGTGCTTAATGCCCAAATCGATTATCCCTTGACGCCGAGAGTCGCTGAAGCCCTGGATAACGGTGTTCCCCTCACTTTTGTACAAGAATTGGAACTGGTTCGATCCATTCCTGTTCTCGGCAATTTCTGGCAATGGGAAACCACCTTGTGGCAAGTCGAACTCCGATACGAGTTACGCTACCACGCATTGGCTGAACAATATGTCGTATTGTCTCTGGATACCCACGATCAGCAAAATTTCCCCACTATAGAAGGGGCGCTGGCCACACTGGGCCATATCGAAAACCTGAGCCTGCCGCCTGAACATACTACAAAAACCAGCAATTTGATCTTGCGTATACGCAGTGGGCTGGATTTGTATGCCCTGCCGACACCGATGCGCCCCGGCGCGCTGATTTCCAGTAAATGGCAACTGACCAGTCCCTGGGTGGAAGCGGTATGGCCATAACATTTATCAAACGGCTCAGTTCCGGCACCGCACCTTATTTTTCTCTGGCTTTTTTATTACTGGTGCTGGCTTATCTGCTCAGCGTCGCCACTCAGGATAGCTCCCGACTCAACGATTTATTTCTGATTATTTTCGGCATCGGTCTGGTCTGTCTGCTCCTGCTCGCCGCGCTTCTGGCACGCAGCCTGTTTCGCCTTTACCGGGATTTCAAGAAAAACAAAGCAGGATCCCGACTGACCATCCGACTGGTGAGTCTGTTTGTATTGCTGATTCTGGTCGCGACATCCATTGTTTACGGCTTCTCGATGCACTTCCTGCATCGCGGTATTAACAGCTGGTTTGACGTCAAAATCGAACAGGCACTGGATGACTCTCTGGAATTGAGCCGGACGGCCTTTGGCATTCGCATGCGAACGCTGCTGCGCCAAACCCGTATGATGGCGGGTGTACTAGGCGAATTACCCGATTCGGAACTGTCACACAGCTTGCGTGATTTGACCCAACTCAGTGGCGCGCTGGAGCTCAGTATCTGGACCATGGACGGCCAGCTGGTCGTCTCCAGCATTGAAACACCTGCGATTATGGTTCCTAACCGTCCCAACGACACTATTTTGCGTCAAATGCAGCAAAAAGAAGACTATATCAGCCTGGATTCCAGCGAAAATGATAATCTGCAATTGCGTGCTGCGGTGCGCATTCCACAACGCTCAGTATTGGCAGAAGAACGTCTGCTCAATGTACTGTTTCCTGTCAACGAAAACCTGAGCGAACTGGGCAAAACTGTGCAGAAAGCCTATACCGACTACAAGGAACTCCGCTACCTGCGTAAACCGCTGGTGACCATTTTCACATTAACGCTGAGCCTGATTGTATTCCTGACGATTCTGGCGTCGATATGGTTTGCAATCTGGATATCCAGACGTATCGTTGAACCTTTGCAGAGCCTGGCGGAAGGTACACAGGCCGTGGCTTCCGGCAATTACAATATGCAACTGACCGCTTCCGGACATGATGAAATCGGTTTTCTGGTACGTTCCTTCAACCAAATGACCCAGCGCCTGACACATGCACGCAATGCATCTCAGCGCAGTCATCGCCTGCTGGAACAACAGACCAATTATCTGACCACCGTGCTTGGCAGTCTGTCCAGCGGTGTAGTGACTATCAACCAGCGGTTTTATCTGCACACGGCCAATGTTGCCAGTACTAAAATTCTTGGTGTTAATCTGCAACAACGACTCGACAGCCCATTGTCGAAACTGGCACAGGTCAATGAAAACCTGAAAACCTTCTGCCAGATGATCGAAAATTGTGCTCACAAAGGCGTCAACTGGGAGCAACAAATTGAGCTTAGGCATAAAAAAGGGCATCAAACCCTGATCTGTCATGGCACGCAACTGCCCAACGATGCGGGATGGGTGGTGGTATTTGACGATATCACCACACTGCTGCAAGCTCAGCGTAATGCAGCCTGGGGGGAAGTCGCCCGCAGACTGGCCCATGAAATCAAAAATCCGCTGACTCCGATTCAGCTATCCGCAGAGCGTTTGCAGCGTAAGTACAATACCCTGATTCCGCACGATCAAGCTGAATCGGTAAACAAACTAACCGGCACTATCGTGCAGCAAGTGGAAGCCATGAAGG
Source organism: Methylophaga sp. OBS4 (assembly GCF_026319305.1). Classification (GTDB taxonomy): domain Bacteria; phylum Pseudomonadota; class Gammaproteobacteria; order Nitrosococcales; family Methylophagaceae; genus Methylophaga. The sequence goes on along the minus strand of NZ_JAPDMV010000004.1, from coordinate 47,469 downwards.
AAATGGTCAATGAGTTTTCCGAATATGCCCGCACCCCGGCTTTGCAATTACAGCCTCATTCAATTGGTCAGTTGATTCGTGAAGTGCTGACCATGTACCAGAGCAACCCCAATCATCAGTTTGCCTTGCTCAACAGTCGCGAAGATATCCAGTTGCTTATAGATGCCAACCGTTTCCGCCAAGTCCTGCATAACCTGCTGAAAAATGCAATCGAAGCCTGTGAAGAGACTCAGATACCGGTCGATATCGTTATCAGTTATCATCCAGTTGAACAGAATAGTCGGCGCTGGCTGGAAATCAATATTCGTGATCATGGGCCGGGCATTCCGGCGGCCATTATCGACAAACTATTCGAACCGTATGCCACTACCAAATACCGGGGGACCGGACTGGGGCTTGCCATTGTCAAAAAAATCATTGAGGAGCATGGCGGTGACGTCTGGGCAGAAAACCTCAGCCCCGACGGAACAAGTATAATGATCCGATTACCATTGGAGGATCATCGAGCGTGAGTACAGACAAACCACTGATTTTAGTTGTGGATGACGAGCCTGATATTCGAGAGTTGATCAGGGATATTCTGCAAGACGAGAATTACCAGGTCAGCATCGCAGCCAACGGTGAACAGGCACGGAAAGAATTCAACACACAGCCACCGGATCTTGTATTGCTGGATATCTGGATGCCTGATATTGATGGCATCAGCCTGCTGAAAGAATTCAAACAGCAGAACAAAGCGGTCACTATCGTCATGATATCCGGTCACGGCACTATTGAAACCGCGGTTGAAGCAACACGGCTGGGCGCCAGTGATTTTATCGAAAAACCGTTGTCGACCGCCAAACTGCTGCGTGGCGTCGAAATGGCACTGGAAAACCGCGCCAAACAAGTCGCTATCCGACGGGAATTGTCGCAGGTGCCGGTCGGTAAAAGCAGTCAAATGAACCTGCTGCGTGAACAGGTCGAACGGATTGCCCGTCATAATATGCCGATCATGCTGATCGGTGAGGGCGGGGCTGGTAAACACTGTTTTGCCCACTACCTGCACAGCCTGGGTAATTTTGCCGACGGTAAATTTATCGAGTTCAGCCCGGAAAGCTTTCCGCTGGACAGTCTTAAATTTAAATCTCTGGTTGCAAACAACTGTATTTACATCAATGATCTGGCGCTGCTCAGCGATGAGGCTCAGGCTTTGTTACTGCACCTGTTGGAAAGCAACCAGCTGGATCATTGCCAATTGATCTGTGCCACCCAGTATTCACTGCAAAAAGCGGTTGATAACCATGATTTCACTGAAGGGCTGCTGTATCAGCTCAACAGCATCACACTGGCTTTGCCACCCTTACGTGAACATATCGAAGATATTCCCGAACTGGTGCATCACTTTGTCGATCTGCAAACCACGCAGGCCGGGCTGCCTTACCGTCGTTTCACGGTCGCCGCGCAAAACCGCTTGCGCAACCACGACTGGCCGGGCAATGTACTCGAACTCAAAAACGTAATTCAGCGATTGCTGGTGCTGGGTGAAGGTGACGATATCGATGTTGCCGATATCGAACACGCCCTGAAAACCGAAGCCGAAACCACCGCTGCCGGCGATGAGACCATCAATTTCGACTTGCCCCTGCGTGAAGCACGCGAACAGTTCGAACGCTTATACCTGCTGCAAAAACTGCAGGAAACTGATGGTAATGTCGGTAAAGCAGCCAAACTAGCCGGTATGGAACGCACCCATTTGTATCGCAAGTTGCGGTCGCTGGGTATTGATACAAAACAGATCTAGCCTCCGAGCGAGTCGTCAAAGGATCATCTGCGGCGTTACGGCGCTTGACAAGGGAATAGCCATTGCCAGCACACCGCGCCTTGCAACTGACCCTTTAGCGATCTCGCGATATAGTCATCTTATTCAGGACACGACACTAGGATAAACGTATGAAAATTCTGATTCTGGGCGCCGGGCAAGTCGGCTCTTCCGTTGCGGCCACCCTGGCGCGGGAAGACGACGATGTGACCCTGGTTGACACCGACAACACCAATCTGCTCAGGCTGCAGGATCATTACGATATTCGTACCATTCAGGGTGAAGCCTCACATCCTGATGTGTTAGCACGCGCCGGCGCTGAGGATGCGGATTTAATTCTCGCTGTAACCAACAGTGATGAAACCAATATGATCGCCTGTCAGATTTGCCATACACTCTATAACACCCCCACCAAGATCGCCCGCATACGCTCAATCGGTTACCTGTCTACGCCGCAATTATTCGATAAAGAAAACCCGCAGGCCATTGCCATTGATATGCTGATCAGTCCGGAACAGATTGTCACCGACTATATTCAACGTCTGATCAGCCATCCCAACGCACTACAGGTGCTTGACTTTGCCGAGGGCAAAGTTCAGCTGGTCGCAGTCAGAGCTTTTCACGGCGGCCCTCTGGTGGGTCATCCATTGCGGGCTTTACCCAAACACATACCCAAATCCGATACCCGCGTCGCCGCTATTTTCCGCGCCGGCCGCCCTATCACGCCCACCGGAGACACCGTCATTCAAGCGGATGATGAAGTATTTTTCATTGCCGCCAGCAAAGATATTCATGCTGTAATGGGCGAACTGCGCAGACTGGAAAAACCCTATAAACGCATCATGCTTGCCGGAGGCGGTCATATCGGTGTCCGCCTGGCCAAGGCACTGGAAAATGATTATCAAATCAAGTTGATTGAAGCGAATCCACAGCGGGCCGATTATTTGTCAGAAGTACTGACCAACTCGATTGTACTGTTGGGTGATGTGGCCAATGAAGAGCTGCTGCTGGAAGAAGAAATCGATAAAGTTGATCTGTTTTGCGCGCTAACCAATGATGATGAGGCTAATATCCTGTCATCCATGCTGGCAAAACGACTCGGTGCCACTAAAGTTTTATCACTGATTAACCGCGCCGCATACGTGGATCTGGTCGAAAGCAGCAGTATAGATATCGCGCTGTCGCCGCAGCAAGCGACTATCGGCAGCTTGCTTGCCCACATCCGCCGTGGTGATATTGTCGCTGTTCACTCGCTGCGCCGGGGCGCGGCCGAAGCGCTGGAAGCGGTTGCTCACGGAGATAGCAGTTCCTCCGTAGTGGTGGGACGACGGATTGAAGAGATCGACCTGCCACCCGGCACAACCATTGGCGCCATCGTCCGTGGAGAGAAAGTGATTATTGCGCATCATGATACCGTAATCGAATCCGAGGACCACGTGATCTTGTTTTTAATCAATAAACGCTATATTAAGGAGGTAGAGCGTTTGTTCCAAGTTGGTTTTACTTTTTTCTAGGAGCCACATGGAGTCTACATTACAAAACCATTTTCTGGTCGCCATGCCTGCCTTGTCCGATTCATTTTTTTATCGGTCAGTAGTCTATCTGTGTGAGCATGATCAGAATGGCGCTATGGGTTTGATCGTTAATCGCCCGACGCGCATCATGCTGGAAGAATTATTATCCCACCTGCAAATTGATAACGAATCCGAACTTATCAAAACCACCCCCGTATTGTTTGGTGGGCCGGTGCAAAAAGGTCAGGGCATGGTGATTCATGATCAACGCGAAGGCCACTGGAAATCCAGTATACAGCTGGCTGAAGACATATTTCTGACCACCTCCACAGATATTCTCGAGGCCATTGGTACCGATAAAGGACCGGAACATTCCCTGGTCACGCTGGGGTTTGCCGGCTGGGGAGCGGGTCAGTTGGAACAGGAACTCGCAGAAAACAGCTGGCTGACGGTACCGGCAACACATGATCTGCTGTTTGATACGCCGGCGGACAAACGCTGGCAGGCTGCAGCCAAACTGCTCGGTATCGATATCAATCTGATGTCCAACTCCACAGGACACGCATGAGCGGCACGCGGACTATACTCGGTTTTGATTTTGGTATGAAAAACATCGGTATTGCTGTCGGTCAGGAACTCACTGCCACAGCCAATCCGCTCACCGCTATCAAGGCACGGGATGGCATACCGGATTGGGAGCAGATCAAAAAACTACTCGACGAGTGGCAACCTGACCTGCTGGTGGTGGGGCTGCCGCTCAATATGGACGGAACGGAACAGGAGATGACCGCGGCCGCCAGACGCTTTGGCAACAGACTGCATGGACGTTTTAATATCCCGGTAGAATGGCAGGATGAACGGCTGACCACATACGAAGCACTGGATCATATGGGTATCCGCAGTAAAATGAACTCCCGTCAGCGTAGCGACGTCGACCGTTTATCGGCACAACTCATACTTCAATCATGGTTAAACCTGAAAACCTCCGTTGACCGCTAACTCTTTATTATTAAGGTGTAGATATGAATTTAAAAGCCTATTGCGCCCCATCCGCTTTCCAGATGAGCTTAACAACGCTACACGGTTTTGCGCTGGCTCCAAGAGCGCAATATGCCGTTACCGCTCTTGGCAAGGATAATACTAGTGCCGGCGAGCGGAGCCTTGTCTTGCGCTCTTGGTTCTCAGTGCAAACTCCGTGTTCAACTGAGGTTTTCAGGTTGGAACAACTATGACCATTGCACTCTCACCATCACAAGTACAGGATTTGCTGGAAAATATGGCAGCAGAAATCCGTGACCAACTGGGCGACCGCAAACCGTTACTGGTCGGCATACATACCGGCGGAGTCTGGGTGGCCAAGGCATTGCAGGAAATACTCGGCGCAGACTTTTTTGATGCACCGCTGGGCACATTGAACATTGCCTATTATCGTGATGACTTTACCCGTATCGGCATGCACCCCCAGGTAACCCCTTCCGATCTGCCCTTCAGTGTCGATGGCCGTCATTTGCTGCTGGTTGATGATGTATTGCACAGTGGACGCACCACCCGGGCCGCTCTCAATGAAATTTTCGACTATGGACGCCCAGCCAGTGTTTGCCTGGCAGTTCTGATGGAGCGAAATGGCAGAGAGCTACCGATCCAGGCCGATATCATCGGTGAATCCATTGAGCTGCCCAACGATCAGCATATCAAGCTGACCAATACCTCAGGCTTGCAGTTGGAATATCGCACCAGGGGAGGGGTGAATGAAGAATAATCAGCTGACAGAACAGGGACAGTTACGCCACTTTCTCACTATTGATGGTCTGAAAAAGCCCCTGCTCACCGAAATAATGGATCGCGCCGAACAGTTTTCCGGCATCACCAATCGCCAGGTGAAAAAAGTCCCGATTCTGCGGGGTAAAACCATCGTTAACCTGTTTTTTGAAAACAGTACCCGTACCCGCTCAACCTTCGAGCTGGCCGCAAAACGCTTATCTGCCGATGTAATGAATTTCAATATCAGTACCTCGGCTACCTCCAAAGGCGAGAGTCTGCTCGATACCCTGCACAACCTGGAATCCATGCACACTGACATGTTTGTGGTACGCCATAACCAGAGTGGCGCCGCCGAATTTATCGCCGAACATGTCTCGCCCCACGTCAGTGTGATCAATGCTGGTGATGGCTGTCATGCCCACCCCACTCAGGCGATGCTGGACATGTTTACCATCCGCCGCCACAAGCATTTTTTCCCCGATCTGCGGGTTGCCATTGTCGGCGATATTCTGCATTCACGGGTAGCGCGCTCGCAAATTCAGGCTTTAGCGACACTGGGCGTCGGTGAAATACGAGTTATCGGCCCGCAAACCCTGTTGCCATCTAACTGCCAGACTTTGGGCGTACACGTTTATCACGATATGGCAACCGGCCTGAAAGATGTCGATGTAGTCATCATGCTGCGACTGCAACTGGAACGCATGCAAGGGGCATTATTACCCAGCGCCCGCGAGTATTATCACTGCTACGGCCTCAGTGAAGAAAAACTTAAGCTGGCCAAACCTGATGCCATCGTCATGCATCCCGGCCCGATTAACCGTGGCGTCGAAATTGCCTCTTCGGTCGCCGATGGCCCGCAATCTGTGATTCTGGAACAAGTCACTCATGGCATTGCGATCCGGATGGCCGTCATGTCCATGGCTCTGGGATCGCAATCAGAACAACATGAGATACAAGCATGAAGATTCGCATAAAAAACGGCCGTGTTATTGACCCGGCCAGCCAGCTTGACACCAGACATGATGTCTTTATCAGCGACGGTAAAATCGTGGCAATTACCGACTATTTTGATGACTTTACCGCCGACCGGATTATTGATGCTTCAGGCCTGATTATCAGCCCGGGCCTGGTGGATTTAAGCGTCCGGCTGCGGGAGCCCGGTCAGGAACACACCGCTACCATTAATAGTGAAACAGCCGCCGCGGCAGCCGGCGGTGTCACAACCTTATGTGTGCCCCCTGATACCGATCCGGTGATTGATAATCCGGCTGTAGTTGAACTGATCGAGGATCGCGCCAAAAAAGCGGCCCGTACCATGGTACTGACTGTCGGCGCCATGACCCAGAATCTGGAGAGCGAACTACTGGCGGAAATGGCAAGGCTGAAAGCCGCTGGTTGCATCGGTATCAGTAACGGCTTGTCCGCTATTAAAAACAGTGTGATCCAGCAACGCGCCATGGCTTATGCCGCCACATTGGATATGACCGTATTTATCAATGCCGTTGATCCCTGGCTGCAATCTCAGGGTTGTGTGCATGAAGGTTCGGTCAGTACGAGATTGGGCCTGGGCGGTATCCCGGAAAGCGCGGAAACCGTTGCCGTCAGCCGGGATTTAATTCTGATTGAGCAAACAGGTGTACGCGCTCACTTTCATAATTTATCCTGTGGCAAAGCGGTAAAGATGATTCGTGATGCCCAGAGCCGCGGGCTGCCGGTTACCGCAGATGTCAGTGCCCATCACCTGCATCTGTCTGAACATGATCTGGGCAATTACGACAGCCTCAGTCATGTATTGCCGCCACTGCGCAGCATCCGTGATCGCGAGCAACTGCAACAAGGATTACGTGATGGTGTGATTGCCGCCATTTCTTCTCACCACCAGCCACTGGACAAGGATGCCAAACTGGGTCCTTTTGCCGAAACACAACCGGGCATATCAGGTCTGGAAACATTGTTACCATTAACAATGAAACTGGTAGAGGAAGATGAAATCAATCTCTGTCAGGCGTTGGCCGCTTTGACCTGCAATCCTGCAGATATTCTCGGTATCGAATCGGGCCAGCTGAAAGTAGGGGCGGTAGCCGATTTGTGCATTATCGACCCCGATTCCGAGTACGAATGTCGGCCCCTTAACTTTATCAGTGCGGGTAAAAACAGCCCTTTCGCTGGCTGGTTATTTAACCACCAAGTCAGCCATACGCTATTTCATGGCCGCCTGGTTTATGAACGGTATTAACCTTTTTTCAGCAAACATTAAGGATAAGCTTATGAGCCAACTAAACAAATTTCTTGCGCTGGTAGCAGCATCTTTTCTACTGATCAGCATCAGTGGCTGCAGCCCGGAAGTCGGCAGCGAAAAGTGGTGCGCGATGATGAAAGAAAAGCCCAAAGGTGACTGGACTGCCAACGAGGCTACCGACTTTACCAAACACTGCATTTTCCCAGCAGATGACAAATAAGCTCTACGCACTCGATTTTGACGGCGTTATCTGTGATAGCGCCGTTGAAACCGGCATGGCCGGCTGGAAAGTCGCCTTGCAGTTGTGGTCAGACATGCCGGCCGAAATCCCGGCCAGACTGCTACAGCAATTTCGTCAGATCAGACCGGTTATGGAAACCGGTTATGAAGCCATTCTGATCATGCGGTTGTTATTTGAAGGCATGGCACCATCAAATATAGTGCAGGCTTTTCATCCCCGGATTGAAGCATTGATGATTCGCGATCAGTTGTTTGTTGATGATCTGAAACAACTGTTTGGCTCAACCCGGGATAAATGGATAAATGAGGATATCGACAACTGGATTGAAATGAACCCGCTGTTTGACGGTATTGCTGACAAGTTACGCCGGATTGACAGCAGTCATAGTTATATCATCACCACCAAACAGGAAAGATTTGTTGATCATATTCTGCAGGCTAATGATATCCACTTCCCACCGGAACAAATTTTTGGGCTGGATCGCAACCTGAGTAAACAACAAATTCTGACGGATCTGACCGCCGAAAAGCCGGAAGATGACATTCTGTTTGTCGAAGATCGGCTGCCAACCTTGATCAATGTCATCACCGATGATCGGCTGGATCATGTGCAATTGTTTTTTGCCGACTGGGGCTACAACACCGAGCAGGACAAAAATACAGTCGGGGATATCGCGCGCATCAAACGGATCAGTCTAGCCCAGATGCAGCAGCTGTAACCGCCTTGCCGAAACCGCCGCCACCCGGTGTATGGATCTCGACAATATCCCCCCCTGCCACTTCGGATTCAACCTGCGCCCCCAGTTCCTCAATCTCGCCACCGGCACGGAGCACTCGGTTGCGCCCCGGCGCACCGTCTTCGCCTCCTGCCAGCCCGAAAGCCGGATAAACCCGGCCGTTAGACACTATGCTCAGCGTCATCGGCTCCAGGAACTGTATGCGTCTTACCGCCCCATCGCCACCACGCCAGCGACCGGTGCCGCCTGAGCCTGTGCGCAGTTCATAAGACAACAATGTGACCGGAAAACGACTTTCCAATACCTCCGGATCGGTCAGCCTGGAATTAGTCATCAAGGTTTGTACTGCGGAAGTACCGTCAAATCCGCTCACCAGCTTGCCGTTTTCATCAAAGCGGCCGCCGGCACCGCTGCCCCCGGCCAGGGTTTCATAATACTGATGTTGTACGTTACCGAAGCTCACATTGTTCATCGTCGGCTGCGCTGCAGCCATAATGCCCAATGCACCATACAAGGCATTGGTGATACAAGTGGAGGTCTCGACATTGCCGGCGACCACCGCCGCAGGGTAACTCGGATTCAACATGCAGCCGTCCGGGATCACCAGGGTCAGCGGTTTCAGGCAACCGGCATTAAGCGGAATATCATCCTCGACCAGGCTGCGGAACACATACAACACCGCCGCAATCGATACCGCTTTCGGCGCATTGAAATTATTGGCCTGCTGCTCGCTGGTGCCGGTGAAATCAATCCGGGCTTTGCGCGCATCGGCATCGACCGCGATCGCGACTTTAATCTGACTGCCGTTATCGAGCTTGGCCGTAAACTCACCATCTTTCAGCCGGGTAATCACGCGCCGCACCGATTCCTCGGCATTATTCTGCACATGCTGCATATAAGCATGTACCACCTCGCCGCCAAATTGATCGACCATATTGGCCAGTTCCTGCACGCCTTTTTCATTGGCCGCGATCTGGGCACGTAAGTCAGCGATATTCTGCTCGGGATTGCGCACCGGATATGGCCCCGATGTCAGCAGCTGCATCAGCTCCTTTTCGCGGAGAAGGCCCTGTTCAACCAGTTTGAAATTATCGATGCATAAACCTTCCTGATTGATATCGGCGGAAAAAGCCGGAATCGAGCCCGGCGTTATACCGCCGACATCGGCATGATGGCCGCGGCTGCCGACATAAAAATCGGGCTGCTTGTCACTGCTGAGATACACCGGCGTGATCACAGTAATATCCGGCAAATGGGTGCCGCCGTGATAAGGATCATTGAGCATATACACATCGCCCGGACGCATGGTTTGGCGGTTTTTGTTGATCACCGCCTTGATGCTTTCCCCCATGGAACCGAGATGCACCGGCACATGCGGCGCATTGGCAATCAGGTTACCCTCGGCATTGAATAACGCGCAGGAAAAATCCAGTCTTTCCTTGATATTGACCGAAAGTGCGGTATTTTGCAGTTGCACCCCCATCTGCTCGGCAATGTTCATAAACAAGTTGTTGAACACCTCCAGCATGACCGGATCGGCTTTGACGCCGACTGACGGCATTAGCGTTTTTTCCTGCACCCGCTGCAACAGCAGATGCAATCTGTCGGTGACGCTGGCCTGCCAGCCCGGCTCGATAATAGTTGTGGCATTGTTTTCGACGATAATGGCCGGGCCGTTTATCTTATCGCCCGCCGTTAATTCATCGCGCATAATCAGCGCCGCCTGATGCCATGTATCGCTGGAAAAGAACTGGACCTGCTGCCTGACCGGCACATCACGCTCAGGAGATAACGGATAACTTTGTTCGACTGGCGCATCGCTGTGCATGATCACTTCCACCGACACCGCAGCGGCCACCAGCGGCTTATCCGCCATCAGAAAAGAAAAACGCTGTTGATAGGCAGCCTCAAAAGCCGTTTTGATGGCATCGAACTCGCCAAACGGCACTACCAGCGCAGTATCACTGCCTTGATAACGCACATGGATGCGGCGCTCAACTTTCATTTTGCCGCCGTCGGCATATTGCTGCGCCAGCTCGGTTTCTGCCTGGCCACCGAGATCGTCAATGGTGGCCGCAATTTGCGCCATATTCGCTTCACTCAGGGCGCATTCGATGCTCTGCTCGCGGATCAGGCTTTGATCGGCCAGGCCCATCCCGTAAGCACTGAGCACACCGGCCAAAGGATGAATCAGGATCTGCACCATACCCAAGGCCCTGGCGACCAGACAGGCATGCTGGGCTCCGGCCCCACCGAAACACTGCAGCGTATAACGGGTCACATCATAGCCGCGCGCAACCGAGATTTTTTTAATTGCATTCGCCATTTGCTGCACGGCGATCTGAATAAAACCTTCCGCCACCTGCTCCGCTTTGCGGCCGGTCTGCTCGGCCAATTGTTGAAACTGCTGCCGGATACTATCTACATCTAACGATTGATCGGCGTTGGGACCAAATACTTTCGGAAAAAAATCGGGCTGAATCTTACCCACAATCACATTGGCATCGGTCACGGCCAGCGGCCCGCCGCGCCGGTAACAGGCAGGCCCCGGATTGGCGCCGGCGCTTTCCGGCCCGACCCGAAAACGCGCGCCGTCAAAATAGAGGATAGAACCACCGCCAGCCGCAACGGTATGGATGCTCATCATCGGTGCCCGCATCCGCACCCCCGCCACCTGGGTCTCGAAGTCACGCTCGAATTCGCCGGCATAATGCGACACATCGGTCGAAGTGCCGCCCATATCAAAGCCGATGACTTTATCAAAACCGGCCAGCTCGGCGGTACGCGCCATACCGACGATACCGCCGGCCGGGCCCGACAGAATCGCGTCTTTACCCTGAAACTGGTGCGCATCGGTCAGGCCACCGGAAGATTGCATGAAATACAGCGGCACGCCGGGCATTTCAGCACCCACTTGTTCGACATAACGTCGCAGAATTGGGGATAAATAGGCATCAACCACCGTTGTGTCACCGCGGCTGATCAGTTTGATCATCGGGCTGGTGATATAAGAACTGCTGATCTGGCTGAAACCTATCTGTTTGGCGAGCGCTGCCGCCTTTTTTTCATGCTGGTGATAACGATAACCGTGCATAAAGACGATAGCCGCGCTACGCAGGCCGCTATCAAATGCAGCCTGCAGCTGTTGTTTCAGCTTTTTTTCGTTTAACGGGGTTAATATTTCGCCTTCGGCGCTGACACGCTCATGAGCTTCAATCACCTGCTGATACAGCAGTTCCGGCATGATGATATGTCGATCGAACAGCCGCGGCCGGTTCTGATAACCGATTTGCAGCGCATCACGAAAACCTTCGGTGATGACCAGCAATGTCGGTTCACCCTTGCGTTCCAGCAACGCATTGGTTGCCACCGTCGTGCCCATCTTGACCGAACTGACCTTGTCGGCGCTGATCAGTTCATCTGCGTTGAGCCCCAGCAGACGGCGAATACCGGCCACTGCTGCATCGCGGTATTGCTCCGGATTTTCCGACAACAGCTTATGGGTCAGCAAGGTGCCATCTGGCTTTTTGGCCACCACGTCGGTAAAGGTACCGCCGCGATCGACCCAAAACTGCCATTTGCCTGCTTGTGCTGAATCCGCTGAAGTCTTCATAAACCCAAAATAGAGGTAACTGAAGGCTAATTATAGCTGCTGGGAGGATGAGGCCGACAGACGCATTGCATGCAGGCCTGTTAGCAAAGGAAAAATAAAGAAATAAAGTGGCGGAGCGGACGGGACTCGAACCCGCGACCTCCGGCGTGACAGGCCAGCATTCTAACCAACTGAACTACCGCTCCGCAGTTTTCCTGAAGCGCTCTGAAAAAGAGCCGGTTGCGACAAGAAGCGTGAAAATATACAGCAAATTACTGAAAGGTGTTAGTGTTTGTTGCAAAAAATATAGCTGCGCCATTCAGCGCGGCTTTTGCCAGTTATTACGTTTGGCTTTTTGCAACTTCTCATACCCCGCCAGCAAGGCACTATGCCGTTCAAAACCGGCAAGGCTGAGGCCCGGACAATGCAGATCATGAAAAACCTGTCTGGCTTCAACAATGGCAATACCGTCTTTGACCGTTTTTTCGCCATACATCAAAGACAGGCCTTGTTCATAATCATCATAATCACGGCTGTCATGCCATTTGATATCGAGTAAAGCTTTCAGACAACGATAAAACCGCAATTGCGCATCATCTCCCTGCCCTAAAGACAGACACCAGTCTACCCATTCCAGCGCCTGTTCATCCTGCAGGGCCAGGCATAACATCAGTTTGATTTCACCCAGACGAATTGTTGCCCACAAAGTGCCGGGGTCCGGAGCCAGGCCGATAAACGGGGCGACCGGCGTATGATCATTGTAGCCCCCCTCTTCCAGCTCCATCAGCAAATCGCGCCAGCTTTGCTCATCGCCCTGTTTCAGCGACAGCAAATCTTCCCGGAACAACGCCCCTTCGTTGTTGTTCTCCCAGGCAAGCTCATCAACCGGGTAAATATCAGACATGCCCGGCACCAGAATCCGGCAAGCATACACGTCCAGGTGCTCATAGTCCGCTATATAAATATCAAAGCCGAGCTGATGAATCAGATCGGTCAGATAGCTGAACTCATCGCGGGTAGGGGCATCGTGATCCCAGTCATAAAATGTGTAATCCGGTGTTTTGCGGAAAAAATCATTAGAAATATAACCACTGGAATCGATAAAGTGCATTTCCAGATTTTGCGGCGAAGCCACTTCTTCCATATCAAAAACTGGCGGATGGAACACATCCAGCTGATCCAGGCTGCGGCCCTGCAACAACTCGGTGACGGTTCGCTCCAGCGCTACCTCAAAACTGGGGTGGGCGCCAAATGAGGCGAAAACAGAACCATCTTTCGGGTTAATCAACGTTACATTCATGACCGGGAACTGACCGCCCAGTGACGCATCCGCCACTTTTAAGTGGTATCCGTGGCCTTCCAGTTCCGTTAGGGCAGTTTTGATATTGGGAAAACGCTCAATCACCTGCTGCGGCACCTCCGGCAGGCAGATGCCTTCGGCAATAATGCGATTTTTCACATATCGCTCGAACACTTCGGACAGACCCTGTACCCGCGCTTCGTTTTGCGTATTACCCGCTGACATGCCGTTGCTGACATAGATGTTGCCAATAATGTTGACCGGAAAATAAATCTTTTCCTGATCACGCAGGCGGACATAGGGCACAGCGCAGATTCCCCGTTCTCCGCGACCTGAGTTGGTATCAAACAGATTGTCTGCTGTCAGCTCATTGTCCGGGTCGAAATGCGCCCACAATGTTTCATCCATCAACCCTTCTGGAGGAACGCCGTCATCTTCGTACTGAAACCAGCGCTCATCAGGATAATGGACAAAATCACTGTCACTGTGATCCTGGCCCAGATAAAAATCGGCGAAAAAATAATTGCAGCTCAGGCGTTCAAAATATTCCCCCAATGCGCTGGCCAGACAGGCCTTGGCGCTACTGCCCTTACCATTGGTAAACATCAGCGGGCAGCTTTTATCGCGAATATGCACAGAATAAACATGACTGACCGGGTTCAACCAGGACGCCTCCTCAATATCAAAACCAAACGCCTGCAACTTGGCCTGCATGGTGGCAATACTGGTTTCCAGATCGCGGTCCTTGCCTTTGATAAAAGTTTGTTCAGTCATTATTTGCAATCCCCAAAAAAAAAAAGAACCCCCGGCCCGAAACCCGGACAGGGGGCTTTTGTGCATAAGTAAATAATATTACAATGCTTCCGCCGCCTGGATGGCTTTTCTTACCAGACGCCCGGCTGCACCTTTGGCACCAGAGGCTTTAATCGCTTCCAGGTTGACCGGTTTGCCGACAATAATGGCTCCGCCCATACCGGCACCAAAATGTGGCGTGCATTTATACACGTAAATACCTTCCTGGGTGAACGTGCGCTGATAGTTTTCGCCCAGAGCTGAATGCCAGGCTTCCGCCCCTTCGGGAATCAACCCTTCCATTGATTGCGTATCATGGGTAGGCATATTCTCCCAGGCGACAGTATCGCCGGGCTGAATCACAACAACTAACGGGTTGTAGACCAAGCCTTGTGCCGTGACGATATGAACCTGCGCCTCACCCGCAGATTGTGTTTCTTCTTCAGCTTGATCAGGAGCGACGGAGGCTTCCTCCTTTGACTCGCCCGACTCACCGGTTTCTTCGGCCACCGTTTCTGACTCCGTTTCACTCTGCGCCGGTGGTTCAGTAACTTCAGGTTCAACAGTAGCAGGGGCGTCGGCGCTATCGTCCTGATTTTGTATCTCTTCAGGCGCTGGCACATTCTGATAACGTTCCTTGCTGTCATCGATAAATACGGTCGAGACTGCTACCAGTACCAATACTGCCAGAGCAGCAATAATAACCGTGATCATTACAGCTTTCTTCTTATACATGCTTCTTTCTCCTGTTCGAGTAGCTGAATCTTTTTATCATAACACCTCTTTATGGCACGCTTGTTTAGTCAGATCACATCTTCTGATGATAAATCTGTCATAATAATGGTCCATTTGCGGGATCCCCCGTTACCTGTCCTTTCCGAGAACCGAATGACCCTAGAACAATCGCTGGCTGAACGTTGTCAATCTCAATGCGAATTATGTCGCGCAGATAACACCCTGACCATTTATAACGTTGCACCGTTCACTGATGAAGATGAAGCCCATAACGTCATGCTCTGTAATGACTGCCTGCCTTTTGTGAACGATGCGCGGTCTACAGATATCAATCACTGGCGCTGCCTGAATGAAACCATGTGGACACCGGTGCCTGCTGTGCAGGTCCTGGCCTGGCGGATTTTGAAGCAAATCGAACAGGAAGCCTGGGCCCAGGATTGCCTTAATATGCTGTATCTGGATGAAGAAACACTGGCCTGGGCACAAACAAGCTCGGCAACAGAAACTTCCGATTGCCGCGACAGCAATGGCACAACGCTTTCGGAAGGTGACAGCGTTACCCTGATCAAGGATCTCGATGTGAAAGGCGCTAACTTTACCGCCAAACGCGGCACCATGGTGAAAGGTATTCACCTTACCGATAACCCGGAACAGATTGAAGGCCGTGTTAATGGTGTCCGCATCGTATTACTCACACAATTTCTTAAGAAAGCCTGATTATCCGGCTTATAAAATTGCATTTTCACTACCGATCGTGACCGCTCGTGTCACGATCTTACTTTAGAGTTAACTTATGACATTTTCCTCACTCGGTCTTTCTGCCAGTATTGTGCAGGCCGTGACCGAACAAGGCTATAAAACGCCTTCCCCTATTCAGGCTCAAGCCATTCCCGCCATTCTTGAAGGCAGAGATGTAATGGCCGCAGCACAAACCGGCACCGGTAAAACGGCTGGTTTCACCTTGCCTATTCTGCACCGCCTTGCTCCCGGCAAGCCTGCCACAGCCAACCAGGCCAGAGCATTGATTCTGACACCGACACGGGAACTGGCTGCCCAGGTAGCTGAAAGCATTGCCACCTATGGCAAACACCTTTCCCTGCGATCCACCGTTGTGTTCGGTGGCGTCAAAATCAATCCGCAAATGATGCGTTTAAGACGCGGCACCGACATTCTGGTAGCCACGCCCGGCAGATTGCTGGATTTGTATAATCAAAATGCCGTGCGTTTTGATCAGCTTGAAGTGCTGGTCTTGGATGAAGCCGACCGTATGCTGGATATGGGGTTTATTCACGATATCCGCAAACTTATCTCTTTTTTACCCAAAAACCGTCAAAATTTACTATTTTCGGCGACGTTTTCTAACGAGATCCGCGACCTTGCCAAGCGTCTGGTGTCAGATCCGATCGAGATTTCGGTTTCCCCCCGTAACAGCACGGCACCCACGGTCAAACAGTGGATAAGCCCGGTAGATAAAAAACAGAAACCCGCCTTGCTGAGCAAATTGATCAATGATCATCAATGGTCTCAAGTGCTGGTGTTCTCCAAAACCAAACATGGCGCTAACAAACTGACCAAACATCTTGAGTCTGTTGGCCTGAAAGCCGCCGCCATACACGGCAATAAAAGCCAGAGTGCGCGCACCAAAGCCTTGGCTGATTTCAAATCAGGCGGAATCCAGGTGCTGGTTGCCACGGATATTGCGGCACGCGGGCTGGATATCGACCAGTTGCCCCATGTGGTCAACTTCGATCTGCCTAACGTACCTGAAGATTATGTTCATCGCATCGGCCGTACCGGTCGTGCCGGTGCCACTGGCGAAGCCGTCTCACTGGTCAGTGCCGATGAATTTCAGCAATTGTCTGACATTGAGCGCCTGATAGGTCAATTATTAACCCGTGAAATGATCGACGGCTTTGAGCCGGTCCATGATGTTCCGGCGTCGAGTCTGGCACACCCTCGCCATGCACATCACAAACCGAAAAGAGCCAAAGCCGAACACAAAGACGGTCAGCGCGCAGAAACAGCGCAAGGTCACAAACACCGACGCCAGAGCGCTGCCGGCAAGCAGGCTACTAACGCGACAAGGCGCCAACGTCCTGCCAGCAGAAGAGCTGCAGCAAAACGCTAGGAGACTACCCGGGAACAGATGGACCTGCTGCGGTCGCTGTTCTCGGACGGCTCCTCAGGTACCTGACTAATGATGATGACGTGAACTCGGTTGTCGGGTTGTTCTCAGATAAGGTTTCAGTGTTTTAAACCCTGCTGGAAACAACTGCCGGGCATCGTCATCACTCACGCTGGGCACGATAATCACATCTTCACCTTTTTTCCAGTTGACCGGTGTCGCGACTTTGAATTCTGAAGTGAGCTGTATCGAATCAAGCACCCGCAGAATTTCATCAAAGTTGCGGCCTGTGGTCATCGGATAGGTCAGCATCATTTTGATGGTTTTATCCGGTGCAATAACAAACACTGAACGTACCGTTGCATTAGTAGCAGCAGTGCGTCCTTGTGCACTGCCAGGTTCATCGGCAGGCAACATATTATAGAGCTTGGCTATTGCCAGATCGCTGTCTCCAATAATCGGGTAATTCACCATGTGCCCCTGTGTTTCTGCAATATCTTTTTGCCAGAGCAGGTGATCGTCTACCGAATCGATGCTGAGACCGATGACTTTACAGTTACGTTTAGCAAATTCCGATGCCAAACCGGCCATATAACCGAGCTCTGTCGTACATACCGGTGTGAAATCTTTTGGATGTGAAAATAATATGCCCCAGCTGTCTCCCAACCACTGGTGAAACTGAATTTCACCCTGGGTGGTTTGAGCAGTGAAGTCAGGCGCTATATCGTTAATTCTAAGTGACATGACAGCCTCCTTTGATTAACCCCGCATCGCTGAAAAATATCAGTATTTCAGTATGAATATGATAACGCCAACGCTGCGATAAAAGCGAATAAATTAAGTCTGGTCATAGACTTATACTGAAACAGTGCCATCAGGCCACAATCCGGTTACGCCCTTCTTTTTTGGCCCGGTACAGATTTTCATCACTGCGTTTCATCCAGTCCCGCCAGTGTTCGCCAGGCTCAAGTGTGGCGACACCGATACTGGTCGTGACAATATGCTCAGGCAGCAACGGCATCGCTTCTATAGACTGCCGAAGCTCTTCAGCCACACGCCAGCCATCCTCAGCATTGGTATCGTAAAGCAAAATCAGGAATTCTTCGCCGCCCAGCCGGAACACTTTATCGGCACGGCGTATTCGTTGTAGCAATAGCTTGCCGATACCACGCAGGACTTTATCACCAGCAGCATGACCCAGGTTATCGTTAATGTCTTTGAAATGATCAAGATCAAGGGTCACCAGCGTCATCGGCGCTTTTCTACGTTCATGCTGTTGCACAGCATGCTCCAGCGTACCGTGAAGCAGAACCCGGTTGGACAGTCCGGTCAACGCATCAGTCATCGCCAGCTCATGCAGTTCTTGCTGCTGAGCACTGATCACCCTGACAAAAATCACCGAAAAAACACTGACACACAATAATGTTGCCGTAACCCGGGCTGCCAATGCCGCATCGATAAAAAACCATGAAAAAGGAATCGCCATGGCCAGCAGCGTAATATTGGCTATCCATGCTTGCCGCTCCGGTAACATGAAATAAAATGAAATCACCGCCGGATAACACCATAACGCGCCGATCATTCCTTGCCTATGAATAGCCAACCCCAGAAAAACAATGATTGCCGGCACCAGGCCGAATAAGGTCAAGAAAGGGTAATAACGGCCGCGCAAACAAATCCAGGCATTGCTTATCAGGATCAGGATAACGCCCAGCGAACCGAAGCCTAATAAATAGCGATGCTGAATAAGATTGTTGATAGAAAAAGGCGTGATTACAAAAACAGCAGCAATTGCTACCCACAGTATGGTTTTAACCTGAATAAGCGAAATCGGGCGTCCCGCTGGATATGAACTCACCGTGACCAACCCGGCAGCTTAGTGAATAAAGTCTCTGGTACCCCTGTCAGCATTATGCCTACCTTAAGCTATACATCTATAACACCCGCTTTACCCTGACAAATCCGGAAAAGCTGCCCCAGCCGTCTGATTTTACGCACATTTTGCCTTGTTTATTGACTCGCAGTATATCAATGGCAACAACCAACGGCTATGACAAAGATAGAAGCGTCTGGTCCACGATCTCCTGCCACTCACCGGCCGCCATGTCCTTTAAGGCATAATGACCCACTGAAGCACTGGAAAGAACCACATCCGGCTGCAATACGCGCAACAGCTTAAGGCTGGCTTTCAAGGCAGAGACACTGCCACCGGCAGCAGGCATGACATACGTGCCCCAGCCGTCATTTCTGGGAAAAATAGTATCGCCGGTAAACAGATAGTTTTTGCCAAAAGGCGATTGAAAATAAAAACAAACGCTGCCATCCGTATGGCCGGGGGTGGGAATCACCTCGATGCCATCAAGATAATTCTGCCGTTTGTTAAACAACACATCTACCGGGCAATACCCGGTTATAAACGGTTTCTCCAGCTCGTGGCAGGCCAATTTCGAACCGTACAGATTCTTGATTTTCTCCAGCGGCGGCCCGGCTTCATCGCGATGACTCAACAGCTGACACACAATACCGCCCATCTCCCAGATATGCTTGAGATCTTTCTTCTGGCCGGTACTGTAGAACAACACATTGCCTTGCTCCCTCATCAGAAAATAAGCATGTGTATTGACACCTTCAAACGGATGCTCAGTGTGCGTCTGCCACAAATCAGGATAGATCTGTATCATCTCCCACTCCTCCAGGCACTATCTGAATTGGACAAAATTTTCAGTCAAAAATCATCAACGTGCGTCCACTGCTCTTTTTCTGCTTACAAAATACCACTTGTAAAGAGAAGGTTCATTAAAGCTGCTTAGCCAACTTTTCGATCAATATGGCCAGATCCTGCTGCTGTGACTGCCCTTCCAGTAACGGTAGCAGTCGTTGCCAGAAAGCCGGTGCCTCCGGCTTTTGCCGGCGCTAGGCAGCGGCGAAGCCCGCCAGTCATAATGCCTAGGGAAAATAGAGCAACACGATTAAATATTTGCGGTTGTGCGCCGCTAAAAATAATGAAGCTGCCGTCAGGTAGATTACGATGCACATTCATATCAGCTCTGCCTCGTCTGCCATCTTGTCTGCTTATTTGATAGATGGCACCCGGGGCAAACACTGGAAGGACAGCAGTATGACAAGACCGACCCACAAAAATGGGGCCGAGACCGCACCGGTTTTGATACACAAGTTTTGCCTGGCTCCAGACGGCACAATGCACATTCTTGATGCTTCATCCGCCATTATCAACATCTATGGCATCCCAGTAGAAGACGTTATTAATAACGCCTCACCAGCATGGGAACGGATCCATGCTGATGACCGCACGCTTATTACACAAGCGATGGAAGAGTCAGCTCGCGGTATGCGGCCCCTTCACGGCGAATGGCGCGTGCAACACCCGGAAAAAGGCGAGATTTGGGTTGCATGCCGCTCCACCCCCGAATCCGATGCGGATAACGAAATTGTCTGGCACGGTTATTTTCATGACATCACCAAACACAAGCGGGTCGATGAAGCTTTGCGGGAAAGCGAGGAGCGCTTCCGACATGCCTTCGAGTTTGCCGGGATCGGCATGGGCATTCTGTCCACGGATGGCCGCTGGCTGCGCGCCAATCATTCAATCTGTGAAATGCTCGGCTATTCTGAAGAGGCGTTAAGGCAGATGACCTATCAGGATCTGACCTATCCGGATGACCTGCTCCGTGGACGGGAAGAGGTGCGCCGGCTCATTGCCGGTGAGATTCCCTATATGCAGATTGAAAAGCGCTACCGCCACCGTGACGGCCATTATCTGTGGGCGAAACTGACAACAAGTATTGTCCGTGATGATCGCGACGAACCCTTGTATTTTGTCTCCCAGATAGAAAATATCGATCAACGCAAACAGGCCGAACATGAAGTTGCATTGCTGAGCTTTGCTATTAACCGGGTAGGTGAAGGTGTCTATCTCATGAACGAGGATGGACAATTTAAATATATCAACGACGAGGTCTGCCGCAAGCTGGGGTATAGCCGCGACGAGCTGCTGCACAAAATGACCGTGCCGGATATCGATCCGGACTATCAAATACCCGTCTGGCAAGAACACTGGCAACAACTCAAGCAGGAAGGCTCCGTCACGCTGGAGACCACTCACATCACAAAAACCGGCGAGATCGTCCCGGTTGAAATCAACGCCAATTATTTCGAGTTTGATGGCCAAGGCTACAACCTGGCGCTGGTGCGCGATATTAGTGAGCGCAAACGTGCCGAACAGGCCCAGCGTCAGGCCGAGGCCGCCTTGCGCGAGCAAGAGGAAAGATTCCGGCAAATGACGGAAAACATCGAGGAAGTCGTGTGGCTGACCGATGTCTCAAAAGAACGGATGCTTTATGTCAGCCCGGCCTATGAAACCATCTGGGGCCGGAGCTGTAAAAGCCTCTACGCCGATCCCAAACAATGGATAGATGCAATCCACCCTGACGACAGGGAAAAGGTGAAATATGCCGCCTGCCATCATCAAGCCCGTCGCGAATATGATATCGAATACCGGATTATCCACCCGGACGGCAGCCTGCGTTATATTCATGATCGCGCTTTCCCGATTCGGGACGACACCGGCAAAATCTATCGCATTGCCGGCACTGCCCAGGACATCACGGCCCGCAAGGAACAAGAGGCGCATATCCAGTACCTTGCCTATCACGATGCTCTGACCGGCTTGCCGAACCGGGCTTTGGTCATGAACCGTCTGGATCATGCCATCGTCCAGGCGCATCGGCACCAGGAAATGTTGGCCGTGCTGTTTCTGGATCTGGACCGTTTCAAAACGATTAACGACACTCTGGGCCATGCGGCAGGCGACTCGCTGCTGCAACAGGTTGCAGACTGCCTGGTGGAAACACTGCGGGAAGAAGATACCATCGGCCGGGGCGGCGGCGACGAGTTTCTGATCCTGCTGCCCGGCCTGACCGCTCCCGAGGATGCCGCCCATGTTGCCGACAAAATCCTCGGGTCGCTGTCCCACCCCTTCAAAGTAGCCAACTACGAATTGCATGTCCGCGCCAGTATCGGCATCAGCATCTATCCCCGCGATGCCGATATTGCCGAAACACTGGTGAAGTATGCCGATACCGCGCTTTACCTGGCCAAGGAACAGGGCCGCAATACTTTCCGCTTTTTCAGCCCCGAGCTGGACGCCAGCGTCCGTGCACGGCTGCACCTGGAAAACGATCTGCGTTCGGCCATCAACAAAAACCAGCTTTATCTACAATATCAACCGCTGATGGATATGGATTCCGGCCAATATACCGGGGCCGAAGCATTACTGAGATGGGCCCATCCCGAGCTCGGCCTGATATCACCCGAGGATTTCATTCCTGTTGCCGAGGAAACCGGACTGATTATTCCTATTGGCGAATGGGTACTGCGTTGCGCCTGCCTCCAGGCCCGTGTCTGGCAAAACGCAGGGCGCGAGAATTTCCGGGTGTCGGTCAATCTATCCCGGTGCCAGCTCGAACAAACCGATTTGGCAGCAACTCTTAAGCGGATTTTGCACGAAACGGAATGCCCTCCGCAGCTGCTGGAACTGGAGATCACGGAGTCAAGCGCAATGAGTGAACCCGAACAGGCCATTGTCAAATTACAGACCCTGAATGAAATGGGAATAGGCTTGGCACTGGATGATTACGGCACCGGTTATTCCAGTCTGGCTTATTTGAAACGCTTTCCGCTGGACCGCCTCAAAATCGATCGCTCCTTCGTAGAAGGCATTCCCGAAGACAGCGACGATCTGGCCATCGTACAGACCACGATCGTGCTGGCACGCCAGTTACGACTTAAAGTGGTCGCCGAAGGGGTCGAAACACAAGCGCAACGCGCTTTTCTGGAAGCTTTCGGCTGTGATGAAATACAGGGTTATCTGTTTGCCAAACCCATGGCTCCCGATGAAGTGGAGAAACACTGCGGATTTGGCGTTTGTGACTGAGTCTGAGGATTCCCCCACGAATTCCAAAGAATGGGCTGGCTCCCATGCTCTGCGTGGGAACCAGCGTAAAAATCTTTATCCGCAGATTTCGCCGATTCCCGCAGATTAAAAACAAGTCTTTTGTATTGCATATGCCGCCTCCAGAAGCTCACAGCCCCTAGACCTCTGCACCAACAATAATCGTAGGCATGGCCCTGATCATCTTTTCCGGAATAATCTGCGTCCATCTGCGTAATCTGCGGATTTATAAATATAAAAAATTCCGACTGGTCCCCTTACGGAACAACTTTACCGCGAACAATCAAACTCCAGACCAAGCGACAAGCAAACCGATAACAAAGCTCAAAATCAGCGGCGGTGCCACCTTCAGCCCCAAAGCATGGCCACCGATAATAAAGGCCATGCCAGCTTTGAGCAGATTGTTCATCGCCGCCGCCACCACACAGCCCAGAACAAACAGGCGCGGCGACAAATCATCACTCGCCATGCCCACCAGAGACAACACGATGGCGTCCACATCGGCAATCCCGGACACCGCCGCCAACGTTATCAGACCTGCATCGCCAAAAGCCTGCCGTAAAAATACGCTCAAAATCATCACCGACGCCAGGATGGCACCAAAGGTCAGCGCCGTTTTCAGTTCCAGCGGATTTTTCAATGTCGACGAAGTGCCCAGCGAAGCAGGCATACCGTCACGATGATATGCCAGCAATGGCAGATAAGTAATAACAGCCATCAGCGCTACCGGTATCCACAATCCTTTCAGCAATGAGGGTTCCAGCAGACCAACAATCATCAACAGGCGAATAAACATGGTGCCGCAAGCGATAAGAATGCCGCTCGCCACCACCGGCAGCGCGTCTGGATGGTACTTACCCAATCGCGATAAATGCAAGGTCACTGCCGTCGATGAAGCCAAGCCACCAAACAGACCGGTAAACAAGATGCCGCGGCGGGCACCGCCGATTTTGATGGCAAAGTAACCCACAAAAGAAATCGTGGCAATCAACACGACCATCCACCAGATCCGATAGGGGTTAAGGACTTGCCCTGGGCCAAATGCCTCATCCGGCAACACCGGCAGTAACACCACCGAAATCAGCAACAACTTGATACCGGCACGCAGTTCTTCAGCTTGCAAATGACTGATCCAGCCATGCAACAGCGGTTTGTAACTGAGTAACAAAACCGCCACCACCGCCGTGGAAGAAGCTACCAGCACTTCGCCTGTGGCTGCCAAGGCAGCCAGCACATAGACCAGCAGTGCCGCAATCAGACTGGTAATGCCCCATTCACCCTGTTGCCGTTGTTTAGCCAGGAAGATCATGCCAATAAGCGTTGCCACACCAATAAAACCCAGTCCCAGAATCAACTCACCGAACTGTTCGGATAACAAAGCCAGCACACCTCCCAACAGACCAATCAGACCATAGGTGCGGACACCGGCAATACGCTGACCTTCCCGGCTTTCCCGCTCCTGCCAGCCCCGCTCCACACCAATCAGCAAGCCGATGGCTAAAGCCACCAGCAAATAATAAAGAGTGTCGACTTCTACTGTCATGATTCTGCGCGCTCAATGCTTGGTTGCCGCTGCCACCAGCTGGCCAGCAACGATCCACTTATATTGTGCCAGATACTGAATAAAGCACCGGGCAAAGCCGCCAGCGGTGCAAAATATTTCAACGCCAGCGCCACCGCCAGTCCGGAGTTCTGCATCCCGACTTCAATAGCCAGTGTACGTGACACCGCGCCGGAATAACCCATTAAACGGCTAATGCCATACCCCAACAACAGACCGGCAAGGTTATGCATCATCACCGCCAGTAGCAGGATAGAAGATATGCCTGCCAGCCGTGGCTGGTTCAGCGCCACAATAATCGCAATGATCAGCACTATGGCCAACACCGCTATCAGCGGACACATTCTTTGAACCGGTTTAACAAAACGATGAAAAAACTGATTTATCAACACGCCCGATACCACCGGCAGAATCACCAACCATAAGATGGTTTTCAGCATGGACCAGACCGGTACCGCTATGGCGGTATCAATATACAACCAGCTGAGCCAGGGGGTCATAACCACTGCCAGCAGCGTCGACACCGCGGTCAGCGTGATGGATAAAGCCACATTGCCTCTCGCCAGATAGGTGATCACATTCGACGCTGTGCCGCCGGAACAGGCTCCAACAAGAATCAAACCGGCAGCCAGCAGCGGCTCCAGTTTAAGCCCGGCGGCAATCATCCAGGCTAACAATGGCATCAAACCAAACTGAAGCAATGTGCCCAATACAATCACGCCGGGCATTTTGAGCACCCGCTTGAAATCATTTACCGTCAGCGTTAAGCCCATGGCAAACATGATCAACGCGAGCAAAGGCAAAATCGCCGGTTTAGCAAACACAAACCACTGTGGCTGCCACCAGGCCAAAGCACTCATACAGATAGCCCAGAGCGGAAATAATCGGGTTAGCCTGTTCAACATATAAAATAATTGTCTCCGCCTGATAAAACTTGCCAAAACCGGCGCTGTGGCTGTTAATTTAACACTGTGTGCGTAGCTGGGAACTATTCCTGCTGCCATAACCTAAATAGAAGCGGTCTCAAAAGTAGGGATCATGTACTGAAACAAGGTATGAATCCCGCGAGCAGCGGAGTTTACCAATTAGTAAATGAGCACCGTAGCAGGGTTGGTAACGCCGTATCAGTGTGCAAGGGTAATTTTAAGACCGAGACTGCTTCTAGTGAAAAGGAATAAACTGAAATATATGCTTACCCGCCGCCCATTTTCCCGTATACGCTTTTCGTTGCTGCTATTAATACTGGCTGCCGTTCCGGCTAAATATTCGCTGGCTAACGACCCCACCCCTGTTGCCACCACTTTGCCCATTCAGTCGACCGTGGCAGAAACCCTGAGCCTGTCCGGCTCGCTCACAGCAGAGAGACACGCCAAGCTGTCTCCCCGTGTCGATGGTCTGGTAGCGGAAGTACGGGTAGATGCCGGCAGCAAGGTAGCCAAAGGCGATGTGTTATTGAGACTGGACCCGGCCATCGCCCGGCAGAATGTCGCGCAGGCAAAAGCGGCAACAGCCGAAGCTGAAGCGGCCAGAGACGAAGCCGCACGTCTGGTCAAAGAAGCGGAACGTTTGCGTCAGCAGAACTATATCTCTGAAAGCGAGATGGCTAACCGTAAATCCAATCTTGCCCTGAGAAACGCGGCGCTAAATGCCGCCAAGGCCGCAGAAGAGGCGGCCCGGGAAAATCTGCGCCGCCACGAGTTACCCGCCCCTTTTGCCGGGGTCATCAGCGCCAAGATGACGGAAGCCGGAGAATGGGTAAACCGCGGTACCACCGTGCTGGAACTGGTGGCCACCGATCTTGTTCGTCTTGACGTCAAAGTGCCTCAGGAACGTTTCGCAGATATTCACCCCGACACCCTGGTCAATGTGATTCCGGACGTTTATCCCGGCCGTAAAATCAAAGCCCGCATCAACGCCATTGTGCCGGTCAGTGATCCGCAGGCCCGAGCGTTTCTGGTGCGCGTGGTGATTGATACCAGCGACCTCAACCTGCTGCCCGGCACTTCTGCGACCGCCGAATTCGGCCTCAATGGCAGCACCACTGAAAAACTGATTGTGCCGCGTGATGCGCTGCTGCTTCATCCGGATGGCGGCTACAGCCTGTTTATCGTCAACAACGGCATTGCCGAGCGCAGACAGGTTCGCATCGGGCAGCAAAGCCAGCAAGGCGTCAGCATTATCAACGGTCTGAACAGCAATGAACAGGTCGTGATTCGCGGCAACGAAGTGCTGAGGGATCAGCAAGCCGTTACCATCATTAATCAATAACGATTCGGGATTATCATGCTGGAAGCGCCGATTAGAAACGGAAAACTGCTCACCGTTATTGTATTGATCGTCATCGTGCTGGGCATCGCCGCCGCACAACGAATCCCGGTACAGATGATTCCTGATCTGGATGTACGCACCATCAGCGTCGTGACCGGCTGGCCCGGGGCAACACCCCAGGATGTGGAAAAAGAAATCCTGATTGAGCAGGAGCGCTATTTACGCAGTGTGCCCAATCTGTCCCGCATGGAATCCTTGGCGGCAACCGGCCAGGCCAGCATTGAAATGGAATTTCCTTTTGGTGTTGATATCAATGAGACGCTTATTGAAGTCTCCAATGCCCTGAGCCAGGTACCCAGCTATCCGGAAAATGTTGATCAGCCGCAACTGTTCAGCAGCTCGTTTTCTGAAAATGCTTTTATGTATTTTGCGATTACGCCTTTGCCCGGCAATCCGCTACAGCTGAACATGAACATGGTCACCGATTTTATTGATGACGATGTCCGGCCGCGGATGGAGCGCGTCAGAGGCGTTTCTGAAGTGCAGCTGCGCGGTGGTCCGGAACGCCAGATTCAAATCTATATCGATCCCGCCAAACTGGCGCAACGCGGCCTGACCCTGACCGATGTTCGCGATGCCATTCGTGAACGCAACCGCGACACCTCGGCAGGCGATCTGGATGACGGCAAACGTCGTTATCTAATCAGAACAACCGGGCGCTTCAAAGACGTTGAAAGCCTGAAGCAGCTGATTCTGGTACATCGCAATAATACGGACATCAAACTGCAGGATGTGGCCGAAATCCAGCTGGATCATTATGAGGTCCGGGGCATCTCCATAGTGAATGACGAACCGGCTTTGACCTTGGCCGTCAAGCGCCAGCCGGGTTCTAACGTTATTGATATCAAACGGGAAATGTTGCAAGTCGTGGAAGAACTCCGCCGCGACCTGCTTGAGCCGGGCGGACTCACCATTTCGCTGATTGGGGATGACGTGCGTTATGTGCAAGCGTCGGTAAAAAAAGTCACCACCAATCTGATGCTGGGCGCAGTACTCGCCACTGCTGTTTTGTTTCTGTTCCTGCGTTCCGGTCGTGCCACACTCATCGGCCTGCTGGGTATGCCGGTTTGTATTATCGCCGCCTTTATCGGCCTGCTCGCCTTTGATCGCACCCTCAATGTTATCTCGCTGGCGGGTATCGCCTTTGCCATCGGCATGACGGTGGATAACACCATCGTTGTATTGGAAAGCATCGAACAGGCGCGCCGCCGTGGTTTGGATCGTATCGAGGCGGCCATCACCGGCGTCAAAGACGTGTGGACTGCGGTGCTGGCCTCCAGTCTGACCACGGTTTTGGTCTTTGCGCCGGTCTTGTTTGTACAGGAAGAAGCAGGCCAGCTTTATTCAGATATAGCTATCGCCATTTCCACCGCGATTCTGGCATCCATGCTGTTTGCCGTTGGCGTCGTCCCGGCCGCCTGTGCGCGGGTGGGATTCGGTAACCGCGATTATGGCGATGATCTGTCGCATCCGGGACCGATTCTGAAAATGGTCAGCAGGTTGAATGCCGGTTCATTCATACGAATGGCTTGTATTGTGTTGCTCTTTGCCGGCACCTTGGGCGCGGGCTGGTATCTGATGCCGCCGGCAGAATACCTGCCTGAAGGTGAAGAACCGAAAGCATTCAGCGTGATGACGGCACCGCCCGGTTATAACTTGTCTGAAATGAAAATGCTGGCAGACGAAATCCGTGCGCATTTATCGCTGGCGCTGCATGCTGATCCGGCAAAATTTGATAGCGGTGAACACCCGCTACCGTCACTGAAATACTATTTCCAGCGCATCGCCCCGGGCACGATCTGGGTGTTGAGTGAACCCACCCGTGAAAAAGACATCGGCCCCATGATGCATGCGCTCACTGATATGTTTAAAAGCTATCCGGGCATGCGCGGCTTTTCACACCGGGGCTCGATTATCGCCAGTAATCAGGGCGGCACCCGCGCGGTGAACCTGGATATTTCCGGGCCGGATCAAGCCAGCCTGTACCAGACGGCTGAAAAAGCCCTGCTACGGGCAGAGCAGATGTTCCATAATCCGCAGATTGACTCGGAACCCTCTTCTTTGTCACTGGATCAGCCGCTGATAGAAATTGAACCCTTATGGGACAGGCTTGCCGAACTGGGCATGTCCGCTGATGAATTCGGTTATACCGTCGCGGCATTAAGTGACGGCGCTTATGTAGACGAATTCTTTATGGACGACGACAAGATCGATATCTTTATCTTCAGCAGCGCCGGTCAAAATCAAACACTGTCACAACTGGCCACCCTCCCGGTCATGACACCGGGCGGCACCGTATTACCGCTCAATGCGCTGGCCAAAATCAAAGACACGGTGGACAGTGACGAGTTACGCCGGGTAGATGGGCGCCGTACCGTGACCTTATCCATCATCCCGCCTCGTGAAGTAGCGCTGGAAACCGCCGTGAACCAGGTGAGAACAGAGATGATCCCGACCATGCAGGCTGCGGGCGAAGTCGAGAAAGGCGTCACAGTCAGTATTTCCGGTGCCGCTGATCAGCTGGATGCCACGCGGGAATCACTTTCAAGCAATATGGTTATCGCGGTGATTCTGATCTATCTGCTGCTGGCCGCCATCTTCTCCCACTGGGGTTATCCGTTATTGATTCTGGCGACCGTGCCGCTGGGTATTGCCGGCGGCATCGTCGGACTGGTGGCCGTTAATGCCTCGGGAGGAATACTCAATGCTTTCGGGCTGCCGGCGCTGATTCAGCCTTTCGATATGATCACCATGCTTGGTTTTGTCATTCTGCTCGGTACCGTGGTCAACAATCCGATTCTGATTGTTGAACAGACCAGAAGAAATCTGCGTGACAGCTCTCTCTCCATCCGCACGGCAGTTAATAAGGCTGTTGCCACCCGCCTGCGGCCTATTTTGATGTCAACGGCCACCACCGTGTTTGGTCTGGCACCTCTGGTCTTTCTTCCCGGCGCCGGCACTGAGCTCTACCGAGGGGTCGGGATCGTGGTGCTGGTCGGTATTTTCTACTCAATGATCGTGACGCTGACTTTTCTGCCTTGTTTGCTTATCCAGGTATTGTCCTTGCGGCCACAGCGCAGAAATTCTGCAGGCTAAGTGCCTGTTTTCTTGTTTCCTTCACAATTAAAAAGGCGGAGCAGTGTATTAACCGCTCCGCCTTTTTGTTTTTTCAAGCACGTTCGAGTACAACGGGAACCGGCCGGCACACGGTGTTGCACACCGGAGAATGCGCTTTGGTAAAAGCCAGCAAATCTTCCAGTTCTTCATCGCTGCAATCAGCCTCAATATGCATCTTGATAAGAATCTGCTCATAACCAACGGGAACATCAGGATCCAGGTCCAGCAAACCCTGCACATCAATATTGCCACTCAATTCGGTAGACAGCGCCCGGATATGAATGCCTCTGGCGGCAGCATGTAAAACTGTTGTGGTTGTGACACAACCAGCCAGCGCATGCAGCAGAAACTCAACCGGGTTGGCCCCTTCGTTATCCCCCAGCAATACTGGTGGTTCACCATTGGTAAAGACAAAATCTTCCTGCCTGGAGGTATCTTCAGCGCCGGCACCATAGAAACCGCGGATAGTGGACTGATTTTCTCCCCCGCTGATCCACCTGTTTTGTACCCGGAACTCAAAACGGGCCAGGTCGGGCTCGTTTTGTAACAGTGCTACGGTTTGCCCCATTTTGACCATATCCAGGCCGTTGCATTGTGTTTGGTTGATGGTATTCATGACAACTTCCTCTCGTTGATATTGATAACCAGGCCCTGTTTGCAGGGCTTGAGTATTAAGTTACGCCTTGACAACCCCCTGAATAAGATGGATTTATGTCAATAACAGGGCATTTGTGCCATCAATTGATGGCTGGGGGTGAAAGATGAATCCTGCTCGAATCAAACCTCTGGAAGTCCTTATCGTTGCGATCAGGGAAACAGCTGGTTCAGCCTTGTATGGCATGGTGGATGTGCTGATGGCTGCGGGTAATATCTGGCAAACCCTCGTCGCTACGGAAGCCCCTCGCCAGCTGTTCAATGTCCGTGTCGTGGCCATTGAAAACAAGCCTTTTAACTGCGGCAACGCAATCCCGGTCACACCTGCCTGCAGTATTAAAGACCATCCGGCAGCCGATATTGTGATTCTGCCTGAGATCTGGCTGGGGCCGCACGAAGATATCAGCGGTCGCTATCCAGAGTTAATGACATGGATACAGCAGCAATACCGGCAGGGAAGCCATATATTTTCCGCCTGCTCCGGCTCCATTCTGCTTGCAGAAAGCGGACTGCTGGATCATTGCGAGGCCACTTCCCACTGGGGTTATCAGGACCTGTTCCGTGAACACTATCCACAGGTGCGCTTCCGTCCGGAGGCCAACCTGGTATTTGCCGACACCGCCGGGCGCATCATCACTGCCGGCGGCACCACCTCCTGGCATGATCTGGCCATTCACATCATCTCCCGCTATGCCGGTACCGGTGAAGCTTTGCGTATTGCCAAGGTCTATCTGCTGAAATGGCATGGCGAAGGTCAGCTGCCCTATACCAGCCTGGTACGCAGGACGCCGCATGCTGATTCATTGGTACGACGCTGTGAAAAATGGCTTGAACAGCATTTTCGGGAACCACATGCAATCCATGCTTTGCTGGAAGAAGTGGCGATCCCGGAACGCAGCCTAAAACGACGATTCAAGATGGCAACCGGCTCATCCCTGATCGAATATATTCAGAACCTGCGTATTGAAGAGGCCAAGCGATTACTGGAAACTGGCACCATGCCAGTGGAAGATGTCGGACTTGCTGTCAGTTATGAAGACGCTTCCTTCTTCAGACGACTGTTCAAGCGGCTGACCGGACTTACACCCGGCCAGTACCGCAGGATGTTTCAGCCCGTTGCAACAGCATCTGACTAGCGCCTCAAAAGGTTCTGCCTGAATGCGACGATATCACCTTGTAAAGAGCGCTGTTATCAAGCTGACGCCACCGCCTTGATCCCGATATACAGGCAGCTCAGCCAGCCAATCAAAAACACCAATGATCGGAACGGTGCCATATTCAGCATATAGAAAATGGGATGTGCAATCCGGCTTAGCAAAAATAATAACGCGGCGTAGTTAAGACTATACAAATCAATTTCTGAAACGTAAGCGAGTACACACATTACGGTATAGAAAATCAGCGCTTCCCAGGCATTTTTCTGTGCCGATAAGACCCTGGCGCCCACCCCCGTCATTTGTGCTTGTTGCAATCTGGGATGATTATTATCAAAGTGGCCAAACTGCTTATATCTCAGATAGCCGCCGAGCACCGCCAGCGTGATAGGAAATAAAGACACAATAAACAAGGTCACAAACAAGGTGGGCATGAAGCGGCTCCGTTAGATCAATGCAGTTTGTTTTCAAGAAAATACAGAAACCGTTGCCAGGATTTTCTGTCGGCTTCGGCCTGATAACGGTCACCGCCAAACACGGTAAAAGCATGGCGGGCGCCGCCATAGGCGATCATTTCATAAGTCACGCCTTGCTGTTCCAGCTCTTCGCCCAAATGAGCAAACTCATCCATGCTTATATGATGATCGGCGGCACCATGCAGGATTAGAATTTCACCCTTGGTAGCGGCATAATCCTGACCATCAGGAGTGCGTAAACCGCCATGAAAGCTGACAAATCCCTTCAGATCGGCACCAGATCGCGCCATTTCAAGTACCGCGGCACCGCCAAAGCAATAGCCCATCACCACCGCGTTATCAATCTTCGCACCTAATTCAGCCGCCTTTTGCAAAGCACCATTCATCAGAGCACGCATTTTTTCCCGATCCTGATAAAGCTCACCGGTATGCTGGCGCTTGTCTTTATCTTCTGTCGGCCGGATACCGGCGCCGAACAGATCTGCCGCAAACACCGCATAACCTTTTTGAGCCAGCATCTGGGTCCGCTGGAGTTCGTATTCGGTCAGGCCATCCCAATCATGTAGCAGCAAAATCAGCGGCGCATCCGCGGACGGACTGGTGTAGAAACCTTCATAGCTTTTACCATCAACCTCATATTGAACAATATCGGCAACAGCAACAAAGGAAAGAGTGAAAAATAAGGCTGAAATAATTATTCTCATAAAGTTGTTCCTGCCAAAGCCAATTACCCGGATCAACGATACCGGGCTGCGGTGATAAACATATTGAACGACTCACACCAGACGATCACCGTGTTATAGGACGCCGGATCAACTGATGCCGGCAGCTTAACAATAAAGTTCTCGAATGTCTTAACGTCGCCGACCTGCACCATCTGAGCTTTTATTTGCAGGAAATCAGCCTTGGTTTCGACAAACGCGGGTGAGAAATAGAGCCGGTAATCAGGCCCCGGCGCCAATTTACCCTGCAGTGAAACCGCTTCGCGGCTGACCGACACCGTACCTTCCCCCCAGTGCAACGCATCGCTGCCTTTGAGATCACGTCGAAACTGACCGCCGAACATGGCCTGAGAAGCCACGGCATTCACTTCTGACTCTTCCGGGGCCGGCGGCGCAATCAGGATAGGCAACAAATAGATACCGGCCGCGAAACCGATAAGCAGGGTAACGGCATGGGTTGTAAGAAACAGCAAAATTTTCTTCATACCTCACCTCCCTGTTGATACCGTTGCCGTGGCAATGCCAGCCACCGTAAAGCGTGCGAGGGCATTCAGGCTCCTAGTATTTGAATATCTTATACCCGGATTTCCCATTTTTTTTAACACTATACATAGCTGCATCGGCTTGCGACATCAAGGTGCTGGCATCTATGGCCTGACGCGGAAATATTGAAATACCGACACAGCAGCTAACTCTGACCGTCGCCTTCTCCAGCTTGATGGGCTGATTAATGCTAGCCATAATTCTTTCCGCCAGCGGTTCGACTTTCATGGCCCCTGATTCTTCAGCGAGCCAGGCAAATTCATCTCCGCCATAGCGGCAGACAAACTCGTTTTCCCGCTTTATCTTCTTAAATCTTGCTGACAACTGTTTCAACAATTGATCGCCGGCCATATGCCCATAGGTATCATTAACATGCTTGAAGCCATCCAGATCAATGAGGTATAACGCGATCTCATCACCCGGAAGGCGCTTCACCCGTGCGATGGCGTTAGACAGCTGTTCCTCAAACGCCGCCCGATTGAACAAACCCGTCAGCGGATCATGTAACGCCTTATAGAGCATATCCTCGTCGCTGCGCTTTCTCTCGGTCATATCATGCGCAACCGCAAACAGCTTGGTCATCGACGGAGTAACTGCGGGACAATGCCAGGACAACCAGTGCCAGTGCCCTTCACTATCCCGGTAACGGTTTTCAAAGTTGATGGTGTCGTGCCCATGTTGGAGCGCACGGAATTCTTCCTGTGTTCTTTGCCGATCATCAGGATGAACGAAATCGATAAACGGGCACGAAGTAAGCTCTTGCTTTGTATAACCGAGATTGTTGGCAAAAGCGGCGTTAACCCGTTTGAAATAACCATCGGTTCCGGCGATACAAAGCATTTCTACAGAGTGTTCAAAGAACCATTCCCACTCCTCTTCAATCTGGCTGTATTCGATGAGTTTTTCAGCCAGCTGGTGAGCCGAGTCCTGTAAATGCATACATTGATTTTCCAGCCCATTGATGTGCGCTCTTAACTCCTCGAGCTGTGCGGTTCTGCTGCGAAGCTGTTTTATGACGTCCCGGCCTTGATCCTCATGCTTTTCACTCATGATTCAAGACTCACCTATGGTTAACGGCTATAGTTATTTACTACTTTATACCCACTTAAAAAAAATGGATATAGCAGAAAATTATTCGTTAATCAGAAACTTACTTTTTGAATTAATTTGGGTTAGCAATTCTGCTACAGGCTAAAAAGTGAAAGATCATTCTCGAATTCACAAGAAGCATCAATGGAAGGCTAAACCAACCACAACAAGATCACTAACACCAATAATAGCCAGATAAAAATAATCACCTTCACTGCTTGACGATTACGCGGCAAATCAGCTATCTGCTTCTTCGCAGCTGCCTGACAACTTAACCAGGTCTCTTCGGGTATCAATCTGATCGCCAGCCAGATACCAATAGGTAATAACAACATATCATCCAGATAACCGATGACCGGAATAAAATCCGGGATCAGATCAACAGGACTCAAGACATAAGCCACGACGATAACGATCACTATTTTCGCCAATATTGGCACGCGGGGATCTTTTGATGCCAGATACAAGGCGCAGGTATTTTTCTTTAGCTCTGCTGCCCTGTTTTTTAAGCTGTCAACAGTTATCATTGATCGGACTCGGTAGCCACAGCCGTAGCCTGTGACGGCTCTTTACGCGCCCATGACTCCATCAAACGGGACGTCACCAGATCACCGGTCACATTAATCGCTGTACGCGACATATCCAGAACTCTGTCGACACCCATTATCAACGCGATACCGCTTGGCGGGATGCCGACAGTGGTGAGCACCATCGATAAAATAATAATACCGACACCCGGTGTCGCCGGAGAACCGATGGATGCCCCGACAGCCATTGCGACCACCAAAGCCATGCTCGCCATACTCAAATCAATACCATATACCTGCGCCAGAAAAACCGTTGCTACACTCTGGTACAATGCCGTGCCGTTCATATTGATCGTTGCCCCCAGCGGAATAACGAACTGGGCAATGGAGGGCCTCACTCCCAACTTGTCTTGAGCAGTCCGAATCGACAAGGGCATCACTGCAGCAGAGCTTGACGTGGAAAATGCCAGCAATAACACATCCCGCGAATGCTTCAGAAAAAGCAGCGGCTCCTGCTTGGCCAGGAACCGCAACAGCAATAAATACACCGCCAGCATCACCAGCAGTCCGGCCAGTACCGTGGCTACATAAGAGGCCATGCCAAGCAATGCACTGAAACCTATGCTGGTCGTCAGCTGTGCCATCAAACCAAACACGGCATAAGGTGCGAGACGCATTGCCCAGCGCACCACGGTCATGCAGATCTGTTGCAAGGATCTGAGCAAATCCAGCATCGGACGCGACTGTTCCGGCGCCATCGTCACCAGCGCAATACCGACAATGATCGAAAAGATGACGATTTGCAGCATCTGACCTTGCACCATCGCATCCAGCGGATTACCGGGCAGCAGACCTATCAATACCTCCGGTAACTCAACCACACTGGGCAATGTTGCGTTGTTTTCAATCACCGCATCATCAATATTCGGTACCGGCATACCGTGCAGCAGCAGACCCGGTTTGAACAAATTGCCAACCCATAAACCTATCGCCGCAGCCAATGCGGTGGTGATAGTAAAAAACAAAACGACACGAATGCCGACTTTGCGAAGCTGCTCCAAATCCTCACTGGCCGCCAGCCCACGAACCACAGACGCCACCACCAGCGGTATCACTATCATCTGAATACTGGCGATAAACAAATGGCCGGGAAAT
Organism: Methylophaga sp. OBS4; assembly: GCF_026319305.1. GTDB lineage: Bacteria > Pseudomonadota > Gammaproteobacteria > Nitrosococcales > Methylophagaceae > Methylophaga. The sequence goes on along the minus strand of NZ_JAPDMV010000004.1, from coordinate 11,336 downwards.
GCCAGCCAACTGCCGATAATAGAACCTGTTTCCGGTTCAACCCAACCAACGGAAGGACCCAATAACACACCGACGATAAGCCCCAGAAACAGGCCGATCAGCACCTTCAGCCATAAACGGCTTTCCACAAGCCCGAACAGATAACTGCTTAGATAACGAGTGGCAGGCGGATATTCACTCGCGGCTGACGACTTTTCATCTTGTTGGCCCATATTGACTCTCGGGTTACATGGTCAATAAACAGCTTACTTCATTTTTCTTTTCAAAAAGCCAGCCCTTTTCAAATTCATATTTATAACGCCACCATCGGTGATGGAGAGCATGAACATGCAATGGTCCTTGGTTCAATGGCATCATCCATAGACAAGTGAGTGCCGCTATGCTTTTTGAACAAATATACTCCAAACCCGCTTCTTACCCTGTGGTACAGCTACATGTGGATTTAGTCTGACGCCATTGGGAATGGAAATTGGTGAACGCGCGATCGGGTTGGCTGGCTGGATTGAAGACAACCTTAAACGTATTCTGACCACCCAATTATCTGAAAACAGTTAATGAAATACATCCAGACCTATCGGTTTGAGGCTTGAGCAGATTTGTCAGCAAGCGACGCTTCCTCGGCCAGACTACATTCAAGAATAGCCTTTCTAGCCTCTTCTTCCTCGACCATTTTCAGGTTAGCTCCACCAACAAAAACACCCACCTTGATGTACTGCTCTGCGTAATAGTGTTTGCCTGCATCTGCTTCAAATGATATTGAGTTATCACTGAACTCGGACTCTGTAGCCAGTGTATGAGGGCCCGGTGAAATAACTTTGTAGAAATAAACTTTATTTGCCGTTTCTCCGATCACATTGCCATCCAGAGATACCGTCTTTTTCAGTGCCTGCCCAACAAAGGTATTTCGATAAATATAGAGACCGGCCTTATCTTCCGGTGGGGGTGAAAACTGCTTCAATGCAAGGTCATTTTCTTTATTAGCCATCGGTACTGATGCACAACCTGACAAAACTAATGAAAAAATTATCGTAGCCGCAATCGCTAGTTTTCTGAACATGTATAAGTCCCTTTATTTTGTTGGTTTAAGCTTCTCTATTATTTTAATAGGCTGCCGGTAATACTTTCATTTCTGGCAGATATGTTCAACATAAAAATTTCTTACGCTGAACCCAATATCCTCGAAAGCAATTAATTGTTGGGATTCGCTTCACTCGTCACCGACCTTGGTGGTGTTTCTGCCCATTTGCTTGGCTTGGTAAAGCAGGCGATCAACCGTTTCGATAAAGCGGAGCGGTTCATCATCATGCGCCGGAATAATGGTGCTGACACCCATGCTCACCGTCAGCACATGGCTGATAGATGAAGCCCGGTGCGGGATTTGCTGTTTGAATATCAGCCTGCGGCAGCGTTCAGCAACTTTACCGGCCGCTTCAGCGTCGGTTTCCGGCAGGATCAACGCAAACTCTTCGCCGCCAAAACGGGCGATAAAATCTTTGGCGCGTGTTGCCGCCTCACTCAAGGTTTCGGCAACCTGTTTCAGGCAGCTATCACCCTGAATATGACCGTAATGGTCGTTATATTGTTTGAAAAAGTCGATATCGAGCATGATCAACGACAAAGGCCGTTGATTGCGCCGAGCATGGTTCCACTCCATTTCCAGCACCGAATCAAACATACGACGGTTGGCCACACCGGTCAGACCGTCTTTGAATGACAACTCTTCCAGCTCTTTTTGCAACTCGATCAGCTTATGTTCCGTTTCCTTGCGCTCAGTGATATCAAACATAAAACCTATCAGCGAATCGACCTCACCGTTTTCATTTCGAACCACATGTACCACATCACGGATCCAGACATACTCACCATCCTTGGTCAGCGCCCGGTAATCCGCCTCGTGATCGGTGCCTGCTTTGGATTGTGACACGCAAAAGTTGACGACCTCCTCCCTATCCTCGGGATGCATCCGCTCCACCCAGTCATCGATACCTCTCCAGCTATCCTGAGTCCAGCCCAGCAGCTTTTCGATTTGCGGGCCGATATAGGCAAATTGCAGGCTTTCCCAGTCAATTTTCCAGGGAATGGCGTTGGTGGACTCCAACAGCGTTTTATAAACTTCGCTGTCGTTTTCCATCTCCAGGTTGTGGTCGGTCATGTTTATATTCCGAAGGGATAGAATCAGGTGACTAAAGTATCTGGTTTCAAGCGTATTATCCCCTTGATTATGAACTAGAGTTTTACTTCGAAATAATTCAATAAAGCCAACATAACGAAGTAACAGGTAACGGTAACACCAATAGAAATCGCCAGACTGATATAGAAACCCACACCCTGCTTTAACAACAAGGGTAAGGTGATAAATAAGGCCAAGGAAGGGATCACCAGCCAGAACACACTTGTCGCCAGAGCAGTAACCTTGGCAACATCCTTGGTATCGATATAAAGCCAAATCATCGCAAGCACTGACACCAGTGGTATGGAAGCCAAGACAGCTGCGATCAGAGAGCTTCGCTTGGCGATTTCGGAGATAATAACTATCAGAATTGTGGTAATGACTACCTTAGCCAGATAGTAGGCCATTTCTTTTTCCCGTTAATTTTGTTGGAATTCGTAACACTTGATTACAAATGGATAGAATCCGATGACTAAAATATCAGGTTTCAAGTGTTTCGGTCGCTTAATCCTCGACCACGGCTAAATACATTCACTCAACAGCGAAGCATTGGCCGTCTTCGGAAAATACCAATGGCCCGTTGTAATGCTTTCGAATCTCTTCGGTGGACTCCGTTTCGAGGCCGATGGTACGGCGCATACGATGCGACAACACGACGTGCTTAACGCTCGCCATGGCAGCAATCTTACCTATTACTGACGGCGGCATGTGCAGGTTACGGGCAACACCACCCATGCTTTCCGGAATCGCATGATGCGCCACAAGCAGATCGGCATTAAAGGCAAGCAGCTCAAGCGTGTGGTTGTCACCGTTCATATCGCCACTGAACACAAGATGCTTACCGGCGATATCAACACGCCAGGCAAGTGCTGGAAGCGAACCATGGTGTACAGGCACGGCGGTTAGATGAAAGCGCCCATCATCAATGACCTTCGTCGGGCTGTCGCCGACCGCCTCTACGTTAAAGGCTCTCAAGCGGTAGCTTTCATTTCCCGTCAAATAATCGTCAAGATAATGAAATGTACCATCGGGTGACGCGAACAACGCCTGCACGAAATCCTTCGTATTCGGCATGAATTGATTACCCGTAGGGCCATAGATCGGCAAGTCCCGCTCGCGCCCGGTAAAAAAAGCCCCTTTGATAAGCGCCGGCAGATCCGCACTGTGATCGACATGCAAATGGCTCAACAAAATCACGTCGAGATCTTCCAATCGCGCACCACTTTCTTCGTAACGCAACATGCTGCCCGGCCCCATGTCTATCAAAACGCGAGCACGGCCATCCTGCCAGATCAAGTAAGCAGAAGATGCCCGCTGGTCGGTGATTTCGGGACCACCAGAGCCCAGTACCTGCACCGCTACACCGTTATCACCACAGCCCGAAGACGCATGCGCCACGCACGCAAAAAACATAAACAGTGACGTAGCGGAGATTAATTTAATTATTAATCTGATCATATAAGCCGTGAATCTAATGTGAAGTACATTCCATCCAGATACAGCGTTCATTTCTTTTTTCAATCCTAGCCATCACTTCGAGCGGGTACACAATGTTTTGAATTCGAAATGGTATCTTTTGGCCTTTGAATTCATGAACCGAAACTTTTGCATCGAGGATGTCCCTGTCAGAATGGGCATACATTTTGTCTCGACAACGCAACAACTCATCATGTAATTCACGAAAACCATCTGGGATGTAGCGCTCATCAAGTTTACGCCAAGGCGTCCCTTTCTTTCCCTGTGAGCCTGTATAGACTCGACAGTACGCTATAACTGCATACTTGAAAGCGGCTTCACGGATGATGCCACCGTCTGAATTTCTGACAGCCTTTAGCACATTACGAGCATCATCAAGATCACTGAAACAGTTTTGGACATGCAGAAAGACTTCCGAGTCGCCCATGGGAGATCCTTAACAGTCTGTTTATGAAGCCTCCGGCCTCATAATAATTATTATAGGGCGACATTTTAATCCGCCAACATCAAACCAAAGACTAAACTATATTTTTGATTTTTAACCAAATTAGAAATAACGTCTGGGCCTATGCTCGCAAAATAAGGCCAATAACTCGACTTTGCTTGTTTAATCGGGCCTGTTTGCTACAGTCACGGTGCCTTCTACTGTAACTGCGACATCGTATTTTCATTTTCCCGTATCCGATTCTCGATCTGCCGGATTTTTTTCTGGTAGCTCGCCATCACATCGTTCATTTTCTGAAACAGGCCAGGCTCTTTAGTGGCGATGGTGTCGTCATCATATTGATACGTTCTTTGGCTTAACTCCTCAAGTTCAGCTTCCCGCTGCTTTTCCAGTTCCGTGATTTGGGCTTTAAGCGTTTCGTTTTCTTCGTGCAAAGAATGGATGGTATTGACCCTGGACTCTTCCTTGAATTGCTGGGTTATCTGCTGTTGCGTTGTTACATCTTCAGCTTTGGGCTGGCGAATTTTAAGCTCAATGATTTCAGCCTTGTCCGAACAAGGTTGATCGCTGAACTGGGTTTTGCCGTTGACCGTGCATTTATAGATCTCTGCCTGTACCGGCAGAACCAATACCAAAGCTAATAAAGCTGTTAAGAAACGCATATCCTTGCTCCTGTAAATAATTTAGCCATGATGATCTTCCATGATAAAAAATAAATTAACGGGCTATTGTCGTACCCATTCCTCGCTACTGCCATACCGAGGCCAGTAGAGCTTCAGCACACGATCGTCTATTGATTTCACTGTATATTTCAAAATATTGTTCACGGTCACTTTATCTCCGTTATACATCGTATTCTCAAAATCAGCTGTGATCGTGAGCTTTTTACCGTGCAGAGACCAGCTACCGGTGGCAGTTATTTCAGCAAACTTGTTTTTTCCGTAAGATTCAAACGTGCCGTCTGCATAAAAAGTCCTGTCTTCACTTCCCTCTCCCAATAATTTTCCGGCCCAACGCCCGATTAGCTTCTGCCGAAGAATTTCGTCCGAACCCAAGTCCACAACAGCTTTTGATGATGAGGTTAAATCTGAGGTGCTTTCAGAGCTTGCCGTGGCTGGCAGCGGTTCTTTGATAGGGATGGTTTTCTGATGTTCGGCCTCTTTTGCACAAGGTCTGTCACTCAACATCAATGTGCCATTTTCGACACATTGATAAACTTCGGCCGCCTGGATAGCGGTTACCCATACCGAAATGAGTACCAGAGCAAGATGTTTCGCCATCTCCCCTCCATTTCAATAAACAGGCCCTAGCTATATAGCGCTTTGTTAAAAATCAGGCGCTTTATGCTTGTTGGTGATATTCGACCACCCGCTCCACTTCTTTTTTAGAACCCAACACCACCGGCACCCGCTGGTGAATGCTTTGCGGCTGGATGTCCATAATGCGTTCGCGGCCTGTGGAGCTCACACCGCCCGCCTGTTCGACGATAAAGCTCATCGGGTTGGCTTCATACATCAGGCGCAGTTTGCCGCCTTTCTCGGCGATTCTGCTGTCGAGGGGATACATAAAGATGCCGCCGCGGGTCAGGATGCGGTAGACCTCGGCCACCATTGACGCATTCCAGCGCATATTGAAGTTTTTCTCGCGGCCGCCATCGGTGCCTTGCACGCATTCGTCGATATAACGTTTGACCGGCGCTTCCCAGAAGCGCTGGTTAGACGTATTAATCGCAAACTCGGCAGTATCTTCCGGAATGGTCATATCCGGATGGGTGAGGATAAATTCGCCGACATCACGATCCAGCGTAAAGCCATTGACGCCGTTGCCGGCCGTCATGATGAGCATGGTGGCCGGACCGTAAATGCAAAAACCGGCACAGACCTGCTCGCTGCCTTTTTGCATAAAATCGTCCAGCGCCGGCTCCTGGATACCCTCCGGACAACGTAAAACCGAAAAGATAGTGCCAACCGTCAGGTTGATATCAATATTAGAGGAACCGTCCAGCGGATCGAAACAGACCAGGTATTTACCTTTGGGGAACTGCGCCGGGATCTGGATGATTTCTTCGATTTCTTCCGAAGCCATCGCGGCAAGGTGGCCGGTCCATTTCAGATGGTCGACCATCACATCATTAGTGATGATATCGAGTTTTTTCTGATCTTCACCTTGGATGTTTTGCGAGTGGGCATAACCGCCGAGGCCGATAATGCCGCTGCGGCCGACCAGATGAGAGATTTTTTTACAGGCGCTGACAATATCGCTAAGCAGGCCGGATAAGTCGCCGGTGGAGCCGGGATGCGCCCGTTGTTCTTCGACAATGAATTGAATAACGGATTTTCCGATATCTGACATGGGTGTTGCCTCCGCGCTGAAAGTCAGCGGATTCGCTGAATTACTTTATGGTTATTTTGATAAAACTAAACCACCGGGGAGGGATAAGCAAGTTGGTATTCAACCAGCCTACAAGGTGTAAGCTCTTGTTCCCACGCGAAGCATGGGAACGGTTGGGTTTACTGAGAACAGGAACACGGTTCCCACGGAGGACCGTGGGAACCAGTACATTATTTTCTCTGTGGTTACATCTTTAAGTTTTACAGCTTGACCAGGATCTCGCCCATACCGATACCGGAAATATCACCGGCATAACGTTGTACCCGTGAGAACGGTTCAACCTCGGCAAACTTGCTGTCGAGCTGTTTGAACGAGGCAAACATCAACGGCAGAAATGCTAACGTATGTGCGCCGCAGTCATTGAAGTTGGCCGCCATACCGTTTTGCGGCGGCTGAGTAAGCAGCAAGGTGCCGCGCTTCATCGCATAACCCAGATGCTTGCCAACCTGACCCAACACGGCAATAGTGCCGGAAACCATACGGGCACCGCAGTAATCACCGGCGTCTCCTTCAATCAGGATCATGCCGCGACGCATATGATCGCCGGTACGATCACCAGTATTGCCGGTCACAATCACGGTACCGCCGGCCATGCCGTTTTTGTAACCGACGCGGGCACCGCCGACAAAATCACCGGCATTGCCGTTGATTTTAATCACACCGCCTTTCATTTCACAGGCGGTGAAAATACCGGTATTGCCGTTGACTTCAAGCTGACCGCCGGTCATGAACTGACCCAGATAAGCGCCGCCATCGCCGTTAACGGTAATGCTGCCTGAGCTCATTGCATGGCCGATATGATCCAGTTTGCCGCAGCTGTTTTCGAAACACAGATCATCCAGATCGTCACCGCTGAGATCAAACAAGGCATCGACGCGGGTTTTGCTGTTACCAGTGACCAGTTCTAATGCTGCGATATCAGCCAGCGTTTTCCCTTCGAATTTATCCGGTGTCAGCGCCGAACAATCAATACGCTGTGCAGGGGTGGTTTTTAAAGTGAATGTTAAAGCACTCATGCCATGATCTCCTGCAGGTGGAAGTGGAACGGCCCCAGTTTACCGCCGTAGTTACCGGCGCTGATGCGACGGATACCATTTTCGGCGCCCAGATCACAGGCCGCCTGAATACCGACACGCATCGCTTTGTTGATATCTTGTTCCGACAGACCGTCGATAACGATTTCCATCACCGATTCGACTTCCGGCGACAGTTCGGATTTGGTCTGGCCTTTCAAGGTCGGGCAAAACGCATCGTTGGTCGAGGCATTCAACGCCTTGTATTTGGAACCGACTTTAGAGCCTGAGCGCACTACCCCGCCCGGGAACGGCATAATGACGTTCGGAATTTTTTTCATTTCCTTGATCGCCGCTTCACACGCCGCTAATGCCTGCGGTTGTGATTCGGCCAAAATCAAAAAGTTACCGCCGCCGACCGATGGCAATACGCCCGTGGTTTCCTGGGTCAGGAATTCACCGTCCATCACCGGAATCCGCCAGTAGCGTTTACCGTCGATCATCTTGGAGATTTGATAACCGTCACCAAAGAAACGCAGGTTTTTACCTAAAGCGATCTGATCACCTTCATCAATCCCCGCAAATAAAGCCGAGGTAGGAGATGTAAGTACACACTGACCCGCACGGGTTTCAACTTGTTTAGCCAGCCCTTTACCGCCCATCGCAAAAATCAAACAGGCTACGCCGGGGCGGCCATCCGGGGTTTCACTCGGATCCAAAGTGCGTTCAATCGACGCTTCACACCCACAGGCAATGACCGAGGTGGCAAAACCGGTAAACGCAGTTGCCGAGTTCATCGCCCACTCAAGGTTTTGTGCCGTGATAATGACCCGGGTACCTTTCATCGGAAAGGCTTCGGCAAAGGTCGGGTCTATCGTGACGCCGTTGATAATCATAAGCTGCCTCCTTTTTTCAACGGCTGTACAGTCAGACTGCCGCGACCATCATCAATGATTTCATCGTCACCGATTTTAAAGTTGCCCAATTTCATGGTGTGGTATTGATCGAAATAAGCCTGCAACGGTTTTTCAATGCTTATATCAAATTCCGGTTTGACCACATGCGTGGTGCCCCAGGTAACTTTAACCAGCTCACCGTTTTTGACCACCATCTGCCCGTCTTTGAATACATAATCCGGCTTGGCAAACATTTTTTCGCGATCGGCATCATCGGTATAAACGGTGATATCCGCTGCCGCACCGGTGCCCAGATGACCGCGATCGGCCAAGCCGACCAGCTTAGCGGCACCGGCACGGGTCATAATCGCAATATCGTAAAGTGAATACTCACGATCCAATGACGCCAGATGCGAAGCTTTCTGTGCTTCCGGATGCAAGGTGGACAGCATATCGTTACGGAATGATTTATCCATCAGCAGTTTGATCAGATGCGGATAGCTGGTAAACGGCGCACCGTTCGGGTGATCGGTGGTCAGGAAGATCCGCCACGGATCATCAACCATCAGGAAGGTTTCCAGACCAATCATCCACTGCAAGGCGTTTACATAGCTTTGATCTTTATATTTGAACGGCACCACACCACAGCCGGCATCACATTCGATATCCATACACACCCACTTGTTCGGGTGCGCATGGGCGCTACCGGCAAACTGGCGCATATTGTCGCCCGATGCGGTGACGGTCTGACCGAACAGGATCTGACCGACATCAACGGTGATGTTTTTGTGTTTGTTGATGGCTTCAGCAATCTCGGCCGCACCGGATGAGAATTTGAAATCACCTTCGGTGCCGTAGCTGTGGAACTGAATATGGGTCAGATGCATCGGCAGACCTTCAATACCTTGAATGGTATCGAGGGTGGTATTCATATTGCCCGGTATGCCCAGATTACAGCCATGAACGTGTAACGGATGCGGCACGCCCAGCTCGGTGACCGCCCGCGATAAACGTTGCAGAATTTCACGCGGCGACACATTGTAAAACTCGTTTTTCTCGTCAAGATCCAGTTTGCGCTGGTTGAATTTGAAGGCGTTGATGCCGCCCGGATTGACCACTTTGATGCCGATAGCCTGACTGTGGGTAAGGGTCCAGGCCACATAATTGTTAATGGCTTCCTGATCCTGATTGGCCGCCATCATTCGGAGCAGGAAGTCATCACTGCCCAGCATCGCATAACCGCCTTTATCGATAATCGGCGTGTCATGCATTTCCATATGGGCCTGACGGGCATTGACCGGCAATACCGCAGGTTCGAAACAGGAGGTATAACCCATTTCAGCGTAGCGGTAACCGGTGGTCAAGGTGCTGGGCGCTGCATGACCTGAACCGCTGCGCAGCAGTTCAGTACGCTCGACAATCGCTTCGGCATGATCTTCCGGCAACATGGTACGGGCAATATTGACCTTTCCGCCGCCGATATGAGTATGCATATCAATCGCGCCGGACATGATGACTTTACCGCGGACATCAATTTCTTCATCGACTTTGCCATCACTGGGCGCATCCACAATACGGCCATCACGAATATAGATATCGCGGACAACATCGTTGATACCGTGTTCGGGATCAAAGATTCTGCCGCCTGTTAATTTAGTAATCATGATTTATCTCCGTTTACAGAGCTTGTTCAACAGCAGTCAGCACTTCGAAGGTGCTGGGCAAGCCACTGTCACGTAATTTTTTCAGCGGTACAGACACCACACTGTCGGTACGGAACGCACGGCCGGCATGATCGATACCGGGGACACCGACCGGGATAAAGACTTCCGGTTCCTGTTCAAACGTCATGCCTGAACGTCCCAATACCACTGTAGTGGCGATGCTTGGCGGCGGAGTGACTGCCACATTGAAGCTGGACACCCAGATCAGCAGATCGGCTTCCCCATCAGCCAGCATGCGTTTGCCGTCGTTAAGATAAGGGTCATATTCCGGATGGCCGCGATGGAAGTTGGTGCGCATAGGATAACCGCTCTGCCAGGCAGACACGGCATTGACCGTGGCATCCCCTTCTTTGCCGCCCAATGGCAGACCACTGCTGCGGGTAGTGAGGTTGATTTCCTTAATCATTTCGCAGATGTTCTGAATCGTGACTTCCGCATGATCAAAGTCAAGCTGACCGGCAGACCAGGTCACTACAGAATATTTGGCCGCATTGAGTTTTTCAGCGATAGCTGCCAAATCCGCTACCGCAATACCCACCACAGTTTGCGCCTGTACGGTTTTGCCTTTGACCAGCGCTCGCAACACTGAAATGACTTCCGGCAGACCGGCATCATCACATTCGATCACCTGGGCTGTTCTGCCACCGGGCGAAGTTGAAGCCTCGCCGGACGGTTTTTTACCCAGATAAATGATGTCGCGGGATTCTATATCCTGACCGAACATGCTTTCCTTGACCCAGACCATGCGTTCAAAGAATCGCGGGAAGGTTTTTTCAACATCGGTGCCGACAATCAGCAGCAGATCGACGCGGTTACGCACTTCGGTCAATGTTGTGGTCATATAACCGGTATCCTGCAATACCAGAATATTTCTGAAAGCCGCATTGGAATAAACACTGTCAACACTGGCCTGGCTCTTATCCGCCAATGCCATCGCAGCACGGGCACCGTTTAAATCGGTTCCCAGACCGCCAATTAATGGCTGCTTGCTGGCTTTCATTAATGTGGCTATGTGCTTTATTGCTTGCTCCAGCGTGGCTTGCTTACCCTGAATTCGCGGTGTCAGATCAGTGATGGGGGTTTCAAAGCCAGCCTTGGTGAAGCATTTGCCAAATCTCAGTTAGCAGCCTCTGTGAGTTNNCCAACTGGTGGTAAAGCCTTTATCTCCGTTCGTGAAGCTGACAAAGTTGCTGTTGTCGCGATTGCCAGAGATTTACTGAA
>NZ_JAPDMV010000003.1 GCF_026319305.1 Methylophaga sp. OBS4 | reverse complement strand
TAGCTAACCTGAGCTGCGTAAGAAATAATGCTTCAAAAGTTCGAGCTGAGACCCTTCGGCTTCGCTTATTCACATGGATGTGATGTATGCCGATAACGCAGGATGCAGTTATCGGTCAGGGTGACTTCTTTTATACTCCAAGGGGCTCGCCGTAAACAGAAACGGTGTCTTGCCGACCACCAATTGCTCCTGCATTGGTGGCATACCGTCCATCCTTGGACATAACCGTAGCGGAGGCATCTCTTGTTGTACATATAGGAAAAGATGGGTGTCGTTTCTATTCTTTTCCTTATACGCAGCTCAGGTTAGCTAGGTTTTAAACGGCTGTTTCCAGCCAACGGTGTTAATCACCCGCCTGAAGTGACAAAATATAAACTCATCAACTGCATCACCGCTCACAGGAGTAAGTTATGAAATTAACTGAATTGAGCCGGCAGCTAAAATGAACTGGAGAGCAGTCAGCCATATCCTATGGCAGTGGTCAGCCGCTGTGAGCGGGTTACTGCTGTTGACCGGATGCGGCCTGGGCTTGCCTGATGACGAAGCAACATGGGTATTGAAAGATCTGGCGGCAGTGGAAAAACCATCACACCTCAAAGACATCACCCCCGCCCCCGAGAGACAGCAAATTTTCTATACCATCGAAGACCGCAGCTATCAGGCAGACTTGTATATACCGGCCCAACCACCACTGGCCGCACTGGTACTGGTACCGGGACTCGCCGAAGCTGGCAAGAACGATCCCCGCCTCAAGTCTTTTGCCACCACCCTGGCCCGTGTCCGCTTTCTGGTTTTGGTACCCGACTTACCTAACCTGCGTGCGCTTAAAGTAAAAGAAGAAGACGTACAAGGGTTGGTCGATACGTTTGAATATATGCAAAGCCTGCCCCAGGCCAGCAACAACATCCCTTCAGGCATCGGCGCGTTCAGCTATGCGGCTGGCCCGGCTGTGTTGGCAGCACTCAATGCCTCAATCTGTGAACAAGTCAACTTCGTACTGGGCGTGGGCGGCTATTATGACCTTAACCAAGTCATCAGATTTTTTACCACAGGTTATTTCCGCAGGCAGGGCGAATGGCAATATCTGGAACCAAACCGATATGGCAAATGGGTATTTATACTCAGTAACGTCGATCTGTTACGTAATGCTGATGATCGCCGGATCTTACGCACCATAGCCAAACACAAACTGCGTAACCCTGAAGCACAAAATGACGAACTGAAAAAGCAACTCATGCCTGCAGCACAAGTTGACGATCTGGAGCAGCAGCTCACCCCTGAAGGTGAGTCTGTGTTGGCATTAATCGAAAATCGTGATCCGGCACTCAGCCAATCCCTGATTGCCAAGCTGCCCGCTGAAATCCGCGCTCAACTTGAAGCGCTTAACATTGCCAGCCAGGATCTTTCACAACTTGAGGCACAACTGATTTTACTGCATGGCACCGACGACACCATCATCCCCTACACCGAAAGCATCGCTTTGAGCAAAGCCGTACCAGCCGATCAGTTCGAATTATTTCTTATTGACGGCCTTGCCCACGTTGATCTGCACCCGCTTAAACTCGACCGTCAGGCGGCTTGGCGTGCTATCACAGCGATTCTGGCTCAAAGGAAAAACGCTGAAGAAGAATAGGTTGGAACAGTTGAGTTTTAGCTCGACCAACTTGCAGATAGCACCCCATCCTGTTTTAAACACAACTCAACAGCTTCATCAGCTGAGTATTTCCAACTACAGAGAACCCACCTTGCCAATATCATAACTGCTGATATAGTCGTAGCCGGTAGATTTGAACCAATCGAGGCAGAGCTGCTCCAGCTGATCTTCCGTAATCATAGGCTATGATTTTCTCAATAAAATAAAATGCTCTATAAGCCTTATCATCAGCTCTTTTTGCTTAGGCAGGCTTTCCGCCACCAGCAAAGCTAATGCGACCAATGTATTGTCATTGATTAACTGCTCAACAGGTTTAGCCAGCAAGTGTTGATTCAAACTCAAATACCATAAAAACAAAAACGATCCACTGCGTTTATTACCGTCGGCAAGCGGATGATTCTTAATGACAAAATACAGCAATTGCCATTGACCTGGACTGTTCCAGTTATCTGCAACTCATAATCAAATTGGCTGAAAGGTGTCTAGCAAATTAGTGGCGATTCATTCTTTGATTTTACTGGGCTGGTTGTTCAGATAAACGATGAGATTTCATCTGTCGGAAGCCAGTGGTTGTGTGTTGTCATGCTTTTTCCAGCCTCGTGGCTGTATGCTGATTTCCAGTCCCAGGCTTTTCAGCACATGCAGGGCTTTGCCAAGCTCGATGGTTTGCTTGCCATTTTCCAGATCAGAGATAAAACGTACCCCAACACCGCATAACGCAGCAAATTCTGCTTGGGTGGCAGATTGTGATTTACGATGGGCCCGGACGAGCTTGCCAATATCCTCGACGGACTCAATATTACCGTACGGTATTTTTTTATCTTGACTCATGTTTCTGACCACTAAATATTCCCGTTCAGGAATATTACGACTAATATCAAAATATGACAAACAAATTTTCCCGAACGGGAAAATAAATCAATATCAACAGATATGAAACCAGTGATGCGTGGTAGTTTTTACTGGCAGAAAATCGGTTGAAACAGAAGTCAATTAGCCTGTGAGGCCGATCAGGATTTAAGGGGTAAACATTAGCAGCAATACGTCAAGACATGTATTGAGACTGAAATAGTGAGCTAGAGAAATGATTGGTCGGGACAGTAGGATTTGAACCTACGACCCCTTGCACCCCATGCAAGTGCGCTACCAGGCTGCGCCATGCCCCGACATTAGATATTGCAACGGTTTGCGGGTTTTTGAAGATTTGTGAAAACGCCGATTTTCGACAACGTTTCCAACAACCCCCATCGTTGCAGGTGGCAATTGTAGCAAAAAATAACAGGGTTGCCATGGCATTTTATGGCAGCATGACAAATGACTCATTATCAGATCACACTTTGTCGTTTGACCTGACCTCTCCAGCAATGCTTGAAACAACGATTGGAGTGAAAGAATTCCAGTAAGAAAGGCTGCTGTAGCCGTCAAAGTAGGCGTTACAATTGGCTGATGATAGACTCTTCCGGAAAAAGATATTTTCCAATCACAATAAGAATCCCTCCGGACACCCAAAAATGTCGACTAACAGGATAAATATCGAATCCGAAGCGACCCTTATCAGCCAGTTACAAGCAGGTGATCAGGAAGCATTCCGCCAAGTGGTCAGCCTTTACCACCCCAAACTCCTGGCTATTGCCAGGGCGATTGTCGGCGAAGCGTTTGCTGATGAAGTCGTTCAGGACAGCTGGGTGGCCGCATTGAAGGCAATCCACGATTTCGAGGGACGGTCAGCGCTGCGAACCTGGTTGATCCAAATTGTCAGCAACCGTGCTAAAACACGTTTGAAACGGGAAAACAGGCATGTTTCTCTCGATGAAGGCTGGCACAATCCTGACGAAAACGCTTTCGATGACAAGGGCAGGTGGTCTCACCCGCCGAAACCCTGGCATAACGATTCTCCAGAGGCACTCCTATCCAGCTCGGAACTGAGAGAGGTGATTCAGAAAACATTCGATGGCCTGCCCTATAATCAACGTGCGGTGATGTCATTACACGATATGGAAGGATTCGGTTTTGACGAGATTTGTAACATCCTTGATGTGAGTCAGTCCAATGTCCGGGTGCTGCTACATCGGGCACGTCTTACTATCAGAAAAGCTATTGCTGAGTACCAGGAACAATGAAATTGATGTTTTCTTGCAAGGACATTCACGACAAGGCCAGTCATTATCTTGATCATGAGGCTGGCCTGATGACAAGGCTGGGTGTTTTATTCCATCTCCTGATGTGTGGTCAATGCCGGCAGTTCCTGAAACAGCTCAAGCTCGCCGTCTCAACGGTCTCCAGGCTGAAGCCTGAACCGGAAATAACTACTGCTGATATGGAGGCATTAGCGGACAAACTTCATGCGATCAGTTGCAAGAGCGAGGCAGGAAAACAGGATGATTGACGCTTGTTCAAAATTCGTCACCGGCTTACTGCTGTTCAATAACCAGGAAATCGTAAGCTGGCATCGGTTTGGCCAGCAGGTATCCTTGTAGTTGATCACAGCCCCATTCTGCCAGCGTTTCCCGTTGTGCTTTTGTTTCTACACCCTCGGCCACGATCAGTAATTTCAGTTGATGAGCAAGGGCGATGACACTTTTTACGATCGCGGCATTCTTACCGCTCTCTTCAAGCTGGCGCACAAAGCTCTGATCGATTTTCAGTTTATCAACGGGTAGCCGGTGCAGGTAGTTCAACGAAGAGTAGCCGGTACCGAAATCATCGATAGCCAGTTTGAACCCGAGGCTTTTCAGTGTCTGCATGGTAGTGATTGTTTTTTCAATATCCTGCAAAGCCGCTTGCTCGGTGATTTCCAGCGTAAACAGACTCGCTTCAAGCCGGTATTTTTCCAGTTGCACTTTCAGGCTGTCGCATAACCGTTCGTTTTCCCAATGGCTTGCCGAGATATTGATCGCCAGGTTTGTCGGTTCATCATGGCTGGCCGTCCATTGCTTCGCCACATTAAATACCTGCTCGATCACCCAGTCACCGATCATAACAATCTGTCCGGAAGCTTCGGCCACCGGGATGAACTCTACGGGCGACACCCATTCATCACGACGGCGATGCCAGCGTATCAGGGCTTCGGCGCCAACCATCGTGCCACTGATGGCCGAATAAATCGGTTGCATGTAGATAACAAATTCTTCATGCCTGGCGGCATGTCTGAGATCGTTTTGCAGAGCTGTTTTTCTTAAGTAAAGCCTGTCCAGTTCATCATCGAACTCGCGATAGCCGTTACCGCCGGAGCTCGACACGGTCCGCAGTGCACTGTCCGCCTTTCGCAACGCTTCGAATAACTCGTCCCCTGGTGAGAGCATCACGCCACCGGCACTCAAAGAAAGATAAAAATGACGCTCGCTCAAGATGATAGGTTCACAGAATTTTGCAATCACCCGGTTCACCAGGCTTGTTACCTCGTCATGTTTGTCGAACAAAATGGCAAACAGATTGCTTTCCAGGTGAAACAACGCGACATCTGCTTGGTCAATCAACGCCCGCAAACGACCGGCAGCTTTCTTGATGACCAGATCGGCAGTGGCATGCCCACTGGAAGTAATGATGTGCTGATAGCGATCGATTTCGAGCAGGACAAGAAAGGCGGCCTGGCGATGTTCGAATGACTGTTCGAGTTGCTGTCGGTTGGGCAGGCCTGTCAGGACCTGGTGATAGGCCATGTGCGCGAGTTTTTCCCGCGCCTGTTTCTCTGCTGTCGCCTCGGTTAGGTAAAGATGATACTCCGCCAGGTCTGCCAGCCAGTGCAGTTCGGCGCTGAATGTTCTGCCGCAGATATCGTACTCCAGCCGCACGTTGCCCAGATGGTTTCTGGCGCGGGACATCAAGCCTTCCAGGCCGTCTGGTAACAGCAGCGAGGTATCTTCGGTCTGGAATAGCTGTTGTGACAACTGCCTGGCTCCCGGGTTGGCGTAATCGACCTGTCCCAGCTTGTTGATGGCAATAACCGGATCCGGGTTGAGTTCGGGAAAAGCTGTCAGCCTTTTTTGTTCCCTCAATGCCTGGGAGAGTTTTTTATTGATCAACAACAGAAAAACGGCGGCTATAAACAGCATCAGACTCATTGCGGCAATCCAGCCGACGCCTTTTTCAGTCTCGTTCAGGCTGGCCGAGGCATTGTGCCTCACCTTGTCATTGATGTCGCTCAACAGCGCAAAACTCTGCTGATTGATGCTGTCAGCTATCGGGGTAAATTCTGACAATACCGCCCTGGCTTCATCCCAGTCCGTAGGCGGCAACATGGCCGTATCAAATTTTCTCGAGATAGTTTTGAGATGCGCCGCCGAGGTCTGGATTTCTCGCAATGGTGCGCTCGGCCCCATTATGGATTCCATTTTTGTCAGCTCACGCTGAATCTGATCCGACGTTTCAGCTAACTGCTTATTAAATTGCCGGTTTTCACCGTCCAGGTAATATTGGTAAAACAATAATTCCTGGTGATTGAGTTTATTTTTGACCGATTGAATGTGTTCAAACAATGGCAGCGCCGTTTCAACCAGTTGACGGTTTGTCCGTTCCAGCTGCCTGACCGTATTAAGACCAAGCAGAACAACAACAGCTATCGCGGCAAGCGTGATAACCGTCAGGATTAACCTGATTTTCATTGTTGAAGACGCCAAAAGCCGACTCCGCCCACGAGTTAACGGGGCCGGCAGCCCATGCCGGATTCGTTCACCTGTCGCTTATACATGCCCTCGATGTTGTCAGCGACATGATCAATACGGCAGGGTTCCTCCAATGCCACCATGCTGGTGAACATGGTCACGACAACGAAAACAAGTCTGACAGTTGTTGATAAGCCATGTGCGCCCCTTCTCGCTATCGCGGATAATTAACGGAAAACAGCCGGTCCTCATCACGCAGCAGATAAAGCGTGACGCAGGCGGCCAACATCGGCCAGGCAGCAAAGAACAGCAGGTGATTGAACGGATCCAGGTATTGCGGAAACGATGAAAAAGTCGAAATGCCATGAAGAATAGCCACCAAGCCGTAACTCCACCGTTTCCACACGCCGGCGACAAAAGCGATGATGAGAATCAGCTCAAGCACACCGACAACAAGAAATGCGGTGTCACTCCAGCCACCCAGACCATAAAAATTTTCGAACACTTTACTGCTGTGTTCCGGCTGCACGAATTTATCGAGTGTCCACATCAACATGACAATAAACACGCCCAGCCGGAGTAAAAAAAGTGACCATTGCAGTTTTGTTGTTTTCATAACATTCCTCCGTTTGATAGAGAAAATTGAACAGGATCCATGAAACCTGCCGGCAACGCAGCCAAATCCCCCGGCTCGTCAATATCCTGCAATGTCGCCAGCTCTATCATATTCCAGCCTAATTGACTGACACGCTGTCGTGTCTGTTGCGCCACCACAGCGCTGCCCCAGAAAATATTGCTGAATAGGGTCGCATCAAACTGGCTCAACCCCAGCAGGCAATAACCACCATCCAATACCGGTATCATGCTTACCACTCCATGCTCCAGCCACCGGGCCGCCAGTTGTAAATGCTGAGCCTCCAGCCCGGGACAATCGGTCCCGATCAACAACAGAAACTCACCATCGGTAATCACCCTGCGGGAAACATCCTCCATGCGCGCGCCCAGATCCCCATCGCTTTGTGAACTCCAATGCAATGCGGCATCGTATTGTCTTGCAGACCAAACAGGATGCAGGTGGTCTGGCGTAACACAGCATTCAACCGGGCCGATAGCGGCTGCAAGTGCCGTAGCAATAGTGTGATCCAGCATTCGTTGTGCCAGCAACGCAGCGCCATCTTCGCCAAGGGCCGGGATCAACCGCGTTTTGGCAAGGCCGGGTAAAGGGGCTTTGGCCATGATCACGATACGAACCGGCTTCACTGGTAACGCCCCGCCAGTTTGCTGGCCGGCACCCCGCGCCAGTAATCAAATCGCAGTTGCCACATAAGCCAGATAGTGCGCCAGACCCCGAATTTTTGCCAGCGCCGGCCCGACGTCGTGACCTGATCCCACAGGCAGGCAGGCAGGCCGAGCCCCTTGAGCCTTTTACTGATTTCGATGTCTTCCATCAGCGGTTGTCTGGGGAAACCGCCCACTTTATTAAACACTTCCCGAGTCATAAACAAGGCCTGGTCACCCGTTACTATGCCAGACAACCTCGATCGCAGATTCATCATCATCGCAACGATCTTGAGCACAGGATGCCTGGCTTCAATCTTCACATTGAAACGCCCCCATTGGCGGCCTGCCGCCAGCGCCCTGCCGATAGCAATATCGGCCGTGTCCGGCAGCCGGGTATCAGCATGAAGGAATAACAAAACGCCGGCATCACTGGCTTGCGCGCCAGTATTCATTTGCAGAGCACGGCCACGGGTTGAAGTGATCACGGTGAACGGAGACTGACTGGCGATGTCCCGTGTAGCATCATCACTGCCGCCATCGACCAGCACGATCTCCATGCCCCTGTCGTGAAAGCGCTGCAAATGCGCTAGCAGTTCCGGCAAGGTACCGGCTTCATTCAGCATCGGGACGATAATGGCAAGCTGTGGCTTCATGATTTGTCGTTCAGTCTCCAGTCGTAATCGAGAAATTCGATTTCCAGCGCCCCTGTCTGCAAGGCCGCTTGCTGCGCTGCTGAAAGATCCAGTGCGTCGGCGTAGATGGCCAGGAACGACGCCAATGACTCCCTGCCGCGCCAGCCCTGTTCAAAATCTTCGCGATACCATTTGAAAATTTGTGAGACAGCGAGCCGCCCCGTTTCAAGTCGATTGCGGCTGGCATCGGCAAGAAACAAGCGGGTTTGCTGCTCAAGCTGTTCATTGAGCCGTTCAGCACTGTAGGCTTCTGCCCGTAGTGCCGGACAGCCAACGCTTGCGCAATTGACGGCAAAATGAATGCGTGGCTCCTCAAAGCGGCCGCTGCCACGGATCATGTCATGTTCAATGTGATCCAGCGAGACCTCTTCTCCCAGCAGGGGAATGAACGTTTTTTTCCACGGCGAGCGCAGAACACTGCCAAGGTCACGGATGGATTCCAGATCCGGGTATGCGGTGAGAATAAGCTCAACAGTCCAGGCATTGTAAGCATTGATCAAAAACGCCAATTGCGCCTCAGCCGGCCACTTTTCGAACTGTGTTGCTTCAACAGCGGCAAGTTGATTAAGGTAAAGTTTGAGCCTGCTTCGCTCATTGGAAAACCCGCCATAATCAACTTGTGTAGCCTTGCCGTCATCCAGCACAACCACGTGATTCCGCAATAATTTATCCCAGATACCGTGATCAAAATCAGCGGCATAAATCTGATTTACCATCAACATGCCGGCAAGAAATAAAATCAAACGCATCATCACCCCCGTTGCCATTGAAAATAACGTTCCAGTAGCGCCAGCACTTTCGCGGGTGCGTGGGCCCGTTTCCACTCGCCCGCAGTATATTTATTTGCCTCGCTCCAGGTCGGATAGGTATGAATGGTGCCGAGGATCTTATTCAGCCCCAGCCCGTGTTTCATCGCCAATACGAACTCGGCCAGCAGTTCAGCGGCATGTTCGCTGACTATGGTCACCCCGAGAATTGTATCCTTGCCGGGCGGTGTCAATACCTTGATAAAACCATGCGCCGCACTGTCAGCAATCGCCCGGTCCAGGTCGTCAATGCCATAGCGGGTCACCTCATAGTCAATGCCCTGCTCTTTTGCCTCCTGTTCATTGATGCCGACGCGAGCTACTTCGGGGTCGATAAACGTGGTCCAGGGAACAACCCGGTAATCGGCCTTGAATTTTTTCAAGTGGCCAAACAAGGCATTGACCGAGGCATACCAGGCCTGGTGCGCTGCGATATGCGTGAACTGATAAGGGCCGGCCACGTCACCCGCAGTCAGAATATTCGGGAAACGGGTTTGCAAAAACTCGTTGCTGCCGATGGTGCGGTTGCTGTCAATACCCAGTTGTTCCAGCCCGTAGCCTTGCAGACGCGATTCGCGCCCCACTGCGCACAACAGCGCATCGAATTCCATCCGTTGCTCACCGGCGGCGTTGTTGACCACGATGAATTTCTGTTCGCCGTTGCGCTCGAAACGCAGGGCTTCGTGGCTGGTCAGCACGTTGACCCCGTTATCGGTCAATACTGCCTTCGCCAGTTCCGATACTTCCGGATCCTCCCGCCTCATAATACGATCGGATCGCTCGATCTGTGTGACTTGTGAGCCAAACCGGGCAAATGCCTGTGACAGTTCACAGCCTATCGGACCGCCACCCAGCACCACCAGTCGTTGCGGCATAGCATCGAGTTTGGCGAATTGTTCCCATATCGTATCGCTGGTTACATATCCGACTTCATTGATGCCGGGCAAATCGGGTACCACCGGCTGGGCACCGGTAGCGATAATGATGCTGCGGGTGGTCAATGTCTGCGTGCCGCCATCGTTCAAGGCAATTTCAACTGTCCATGGATCGATAATCTTCGCGTAACCCTCCAGCACCTCAACGCCCAGCCTGGTGTAACGTTCGACGCTGTCATGCGGCTCGACCTGGCTGATAATGTTATGGACTCTCGCCATGACCTTACGGAAGGAAAATTGCGATTCGGCCGCTTCCAGTCCGTATTTTTCGGCATCCCGCATGTGCTGGGCCAGCTTGGCGCTGCGAATGATTGCCTTGCTCGGCACGCAACCGTAGTTCAGGCAATCGCCGCCCATTTTGTGCGCCTCCACCAGAGTCACGCTGGCCTTGACCGTGGCAGCAATATAGGACGACACCAGGCCGGCTGCGCCAGCGCCGATAACCACCAGGTTACGATCGAATTGTTTCGGTTTGCTCCAGCCTTGATAAACCCGGCGTCGCTGCACCACATTGACGATTTTTTTCGCCACTAGCGGGAACAAACCCAGCAAGGCAAACGAGGCCAGTAACTTGAATGACATGATCCCCGCCAGGCTGTCGATTTGGGCCAGTTGCGTACCGGCATTGACATAAACCAGCGTGCCCGCCAGCATGCCCACCTGGCTGACCCAGTAAAATGTCCAGGTCTTAAGCAGTGTCAGCCCCATCAACAGATTAATCACGAAAAACGGGAAGATCGGCACCAGCCGCAGGGTAAACAGATAAAAACCACCCTCTTTTTCTATACCGCGATTGATTGTTTTCAGCCGCTTGCCGAAACGGTTCTGCACCCAGTCCCGCAGCAGGAAACGGGAGACCAGGAAAGCCAGCGTCGCGCCGATGGTGGAGGCAAAAGAGACTATCACCGTACCCCACAGCAGGCCGAACAGCGCACCGGCAGCCAGGGTCATCACCGCCGCACCGGGCAGGGACAAGGCAGTGACGATGATATAAACCGCCATAAAACCCAGTCCGACTGCTACAGGCTGTGAACTCCGCCATTGCTCAAATTCTGCAAGGCTGTTCTTGAGGCTGGTCAGCGTCAGGTATTGCTGTAAATCAAATACAAAAAATGTAGCGATCAGCAGTACGACCACTGTGAGGATTATCTTTTTTTTCATCAGTGCTGTTTCCCGGTGATAACAAGGTGAGATCGCGGCATCAAAGTGCACCGCCGCAACTGCTGCCCTGCCCTGCTGTGCAGCCATAGCAGTGATTGGCGGTATTGATTTTTTCCATTTCAAAGGAACCTGCCAACAAATCCCGCAAATGCGGTTTTTGCTGTTCTCCGAGTGGCAGCCCCAACTGCTGGTTGAAATCGCAATCGTAGAGATAACCCTGCCAGTCAACGCTTATCACGTTGCGGCACATAACATGCTTCAGGTTGTCTGCTTGATAATTGTTTCTGAGCAGATTGAGATAATCATCGAACTGCCCTTTCGAAATCAGCATCGAACCGAAGCGCTTGATGGGCATGTTGGTCATGGTGAACAGTCTGTTGAATGTAATGCCGAAATGCGACTGTAATTCCCGTTTGTAATCCTGCTCAAGCTGCTGCTGGCCGGGTGGTAAAGAGGGTCCTTGCGGGTTATAGACAAGGTTTAGAATCAAACCCTTGTCCTGCTTTCCATAGCCCAACGCATTGAGTGACTGTAACGCCTGAATACTGCGACCAAAGACCCCTTTCCCCCGTTGCCCGTCAACGTTTTCCGGCGAATAACACGGCAGCGAAGCCACCACCTCCACCTGATGATCGGCCAGGAACTGCGCCATGTCCTCGTACCCAGGCTCGGAAAGAATGGTCAGATTGCAGCGATCAATCACGTGGACGCCTGCATGCCTTGCATGCATAACCAGATAGCGGAAAAAAGCATGCATTTCCGGCGCGCCGCCGGTCAGATCCAGATTTTTGATGCGGCCGGAATCCAGTAACTCGACGAGCAATTGCAGGTTATCCTCGTCCATCATCTCGGTGCGGTTGGGCCCGGCATTGACATGACAGTGCACGCAGCTTTGATTACACAAATAGCCGAGATTGACCTGAAGCGTGTGCAGTGCCTGCCGATGAATGACGGGAAAGTCTCCCGGTTTGAGATAGGCTAGCGTTTCATGCATGTCTGTTCCCCAATTCCAGTAAATTGATAAAAATGGGACTGACCAGCACCCTGAATGTTACAGCTGAAACAGTTATTCATCCTTTTGCACCACTGATATAAGCCGCCGTGAGGGCATCCTGCGGTTGTTCGAAAAGATGCTGACTGCGACCGAATTCGATAAGTTTGCCGACACGCTCCTTCATCCAGAAAAAAGCCGCGTAATTGGCAACCCGTTTTGCCTGCGCCAGGTTATGCGTGACAATCACCACTGTATAACGTCCGCGCAAAGAGATAATCAGTTCTTCCACTACCGCCGAGGCAATCGGATCCAGCGCGCTGCAGGGTTCGTCCATCAGCAGGATCTCCGGTTCAAGCACCAAAGCACGGGCAATACACAAACGCTGTTGCTGGCCGCCGGACAGTCTGGTGGCCGGGCTATTCAAACGGTCATGCACCTCCTCCCATAAGCCCACATCGGATAAAGCCTGGCGGATTTTTCTGTCAATTTCCGCCTTGCTGCGAACTCCGTGCTCTTTTAGTGGCAATGCCAGATTGCGGTAAATAGATAAGGGAAAAGGATTCGGTTTCTGGAAAATCATGCCGATCCGCCGACGCAGTTGCAGGCAATCGACCGAATTTGACAGCACATCACTGCCATCAAAGATCACCCTGCCACTGGCTGAAGCACCGGGGCTCATGTCTGTCATTCGGTTCAGGCTGGAAAGAAAGCTGGTCTTGCCGCAACCGGAAGGTCCTATCAAGGCGGTAATGCAGCCTTTATAGATATTCAATGAAACCGATCCCAGCACTGTTTTCTGCTGATAGGAAACGGATAAATCCCTCACTTCCAGGTGGGCGACCGGCTCACAACAGGCCTTGGCCAGATTGAGCGAACCGATTGTATAGGGGGTTTCAACTGTTAGCATCGGGAAATCTCCTTGCCATCCAACGGTCGGTCAAAGCATAAGCAGAGACATTGAAAAAAATGATTATCAATAACAACATCAGAGCTGAAGCCTGCGCGGCAGCATCGCCACCGGTAACATTCATTGACAGATCATAGATATGCACGGAAAGGGCGCGCCCGGAATCCAGTAACGATCCCGGCATCCGGTCAACATAACCACTGGTGAAAATAAGTGCAGCCGTTTCTGCCGTTGCCCGCCCCATGCTCAAAATCAAGCCGGCGACGATGGCAGGCGCAGCAGCTGGTAACAGCACATGCCACACCGCCTTGATTTTTTGCATGCCCAGCGCAGACGCACCTTGCCGCCAGCTATCGTTGACCGAACGGACTCCCATTTCGCAGGTGCGGATAAACACCGGCAGGATCATGCAGGCAAGGGTCAAACCACCGGACATAATGGAGAATCCCATGCCCAGGTATAGACTGAAAAAAGCATAGCCGAACAGACCAAATACAATGGAAGGCACACCTGCCAGCACATCCAGGAAAAGCCTGACATAACCGGCAAAGCGGCTGTTACGTCGGGTAAATTCGGCCAGCCAGACAGCAGTAGCCAGTCCCAAAGGCAAAGCGGCAACAAACGTCACGCCCAGGATCAGCAAAGTCGCCACCAGCACTGGCGCGATACCGCCGGAACGCCCTGAATCGGCCGGTGCTTCGAGCAGGAAGGACAGCGACAGATGAGACAAGCCCTTGTCCAGCAAGCCGCCAATAATCCAAAGCAGCAATACCAGCACCAGCAATGCCGAGAGCCAGATAAAGCCATGAAATAGCCGCTCAGACATGGTGGGCGCCCCGCTGCAAACGTGCCGCGCCGTAAGCAATAATCAACACCAGCGCAGTTAACAGCAAGCCTGAAAAGAACAAAGCAGCGCGGTGCAAATCCGTCGCATAGGCCATCTCCAGCGCAATATTGGCGGTCAGCGTTCGGACCGGCTGAAACAGACCTGTCGGATATTGCACCACATTTCCCGCCACCATCAATACGACCATGGTTTCCCCCAAAGCTCGTGCCACCGCCAGCAAAATACCACCGGCAATTGAAGCCGAAGCTGCAGGCATCAGTATTTTCAGAATCTGACTGGACTGGCGAATGCCCATGGCGGCGGCACCTTGCTGCAAACTGTTGGGCAGTGATTCAAACGCCGCCAATGTGGTCAGGCTCACCGTGGGAAGTATCATCAGGCTCAAGACAAAGCCCGCCACCAGCAGGCTGGTGCCAGGCGGCTGCCAGCTGGCAATAACAGGCACCAGTGCCATCAACCCCCACAAACCCAGCACCACGGAGGGCATGCCTGCCAGCAGCGCAATCAGGAAACGATAGGGCTTGCGCAGAAAGTCCGGCGCCACAAAAGCGACAAAGATCGCACAGGCAATACCCAGTGGCGCCGCCAACACTATCGCCAGGCCCATCACGGCCAGCGAGGCCAGCAGCATCGGCAGCATGCCAAACAGGCCTTCCAGCGGGTACCAGCCGGTGTCGATAAAGAATTTCTGCCAGCCGCCTTCGCTCAATACCGGCGCAGACTCTTTCAACAATACAGCGATAATGGCCAGCAGGACCGCCGCACAGAGCAAGGCGGCAAATCTCAGGATAATGGAGGCCAGCTGATCACTGCGTAGTTGGAACATAAAACTGCGCCTCTACCAGATCATGAACAGCGGCACTTTGCGCAAATTTAATAAATTGTTGTGCCAGGGCTTTGTTCTGATGTTTAACCACTAAATTCAATGGGCGTGACAAAGGGAACCGGCCTTGGCTAACTGTCTCCGTCGAGGCTGTCACCCCCTCCATGGGAAGCAGTTTAATCGGGGTGCACGCTGTCTGTTCGAACTCAGCCGTGCCAATCGATACATAACCAATAGCGCCGGGACTACCGGCTACAGTCTTGATGCCTTGCTGATTATCGCCAATCACTACATCCGCTTTGATCCGGCTGTTTTTCAAGCTGAAAAATTTGAGGAACAGCTCCAGCGTCGAACGGCCTTCCGCCTTGTTGACCACGGTGATTTCACGATCTTCGCCCCCCACTTGCGACCAGTTGCTCAGCTTACCGGTATAAATAGCTATGATCTGTTCATTACTGAGCGATTCGACCGGGTTACTACTGTGGATAATGATGCTGATACCATCCTGTGCGATGGTAAACGCCGTCAGGTCTGATTCATTTTCTTTCAGGCCGCGTGAGACCATGCCGATGTCAGCCAGGCCGGAACGGGCATCGATAATGCCACGCGTCGATCCCCCCATCTGCACATCAATCCGGCTGCCCGGATGTTGTGATTCATAACGTTTGGCAATTTCCATTGCCAGCGGCGCAATGGTGCTGGAACCGGTCAGCGTGAGCCTATCATCATCGGCATAAGCCGTGTGCATCAGGCCCACCAGTACGATAGCAATACCAGCATGGAAAAATGGCTTCATCGTTATTACCCCTTAGAACCTGTCTGCAATCTGGCTTCCAGCCAAAACAGCATAACTTCATAGTTCATTATTTCTCTCCATCACTGGGGGGGACTAAACACCTAACAACAAGCATTGCTCTGATCATCACCGTCAGCGAAAGGCAAGTCGGTGCCGCAACCTTGAAAAATCCCGTAATGGCGGGAAAAATTGCCGATAAATTGAAAATGCGCGGCAAAACGGGTTTCCGCCAGCATTTTCCAGGTATTACCACAGACCGGGAATACCTTGCCGGTTTCAATATCGTGATGCTTGTCCAGCACAAAACGAGCCGGGTGATGCTCAACCGTACCCTGATAAATGACAGCCTGGCCGTAATCTTCACAGGCTGTTTCCAGATCGGCGATCTTGAACAGCCGGTAGGTGGCAGAATAAAAGCGAATCGCACCGATATGAGCCGCCAGCAGCGGATCGGTGATTTCAAGCGGCCTGTCTTCGATCAACCGTGGATCTGTAAAGCCGGACTGGTGAGACAGCCGTTCGAAATCCTTCCAGTACAGAGCGCCGCCCAGACATTCGCCATAGAGCACCGGATCGTTTTTAACGGACTCGGGTATGCGCCGGTCGGCATAAACATCGGAAAAATAGAATTCACCGCCCGGTTTGAGCAGATTGTAGATACCCCGCATCACGGCAGGTTTGTCCGGAGACAGGTTGATAACGCAGTTGGAGACGATGACATCAAATGATTCAGCTTCCAGCCCCAGTTCGTCGAGCCTTTCGATGTAGCCATGCAGAAAACGTACATTATCAAAACCGAATTTTTCCCCATGATAGTGGCGATGCCGCTCGGCAACAGCCAGCTGTTCATCGGTCATATCAACACCGACCACCTCACCCTCCGGTCCGACCATCTGCGCCAACGCGTACACATCGCGACCACTGCCACAGCCCAGATCAAGAACCCGGCAGCCTTTCAGCTCGGCCGGGCACACCAGACCGCAACCGTAATAGCGCACCAATACCTCATCATGAATGTTGGCCAGCAGCGGTTTCAGCCATTCCGGAATGGTTGTGACATCACAACACGCCGTGGTTTTCAAATCCGCCGAGTTCTGCAACTGTCGGCCGTAGTAGTCTTTAACTACCTCATGCATATTTTTTGTCCTCTCTTACATTATGAATAATGAGTCTTCTGAAGAACTGTGTTGTTACAAAGATCGCCCTATTTTTTTAAAAAGGCAGCTTCAAGCTATTCGTAATTTTTTGACAAACCTTCGGTCCAGATATGTTTTCCAGAGGCCAAACAAAAGAGAATAAGCGGCCGAATTTGCATAACTGAAGAGCGCTTTACCGTCAGCAGTATCAAGCAAGGCCAGTACATTTTTTTGTGGTGTGTATTCAATCAACGGCTTGCCTTCGAATAAGGCAGGAATGTTCCGAGCTAATATCGTCCCTTGTCTGACCGAATAAACCCCGGAATGCCTGGCGCCACTGAGGCTTATGGCGTCGCCTGCAGCAAAAACTTCCGCAAAGGCGGTGTTCTGCAGTGTGTTGCCGACTTTGATAAATCCGCGATCATCACAGTCGAGTGATGAAGCCGGATACCAGGACAAGGGCGCCGACCCGGTGGCTAAAACCAGCCCGTCACAACGAGTTACAGCCAGATCCCCATTTAACAGTTGATCGCCTTTAATTTGATCGATGAGCTGATTGTCGATCAACCGCACGGCCCTTTTCTTTAAAATTGAACCTGCAAGGGACGCCAGTCCAGGTGGGTGATCGGGCAAGAATTTCTCACAAATCAGACTGAGATCAAACTGCGGTAATTTTTTCCGCAGTGCCAGACTGACCTCAAAGGCTGCAGCACCGCCGCCGAGGATCACCAGATGGGCCGGTTCGTCCAGCTTCAGCCATTGCTGCCACTGCTGAATAAAAGTCGTGAACGGCTTTACCGGTGTGACCGGGATCTCCGCCATTCTGATATCCGGTCCGGGCGGCGATGCGCCGGTATTTATCGATAAAACCTGATAACCATATTGCTGCCCCTGCCCGGAGATAATGGTTTTTTTATCGGCATCCAGGTGAGCAACGGTACCGTAGATCAATTCAATGCCCAGCTTTTCACATAACGGCTGCAGTGGAATTGCGCAGTCTTCGGGTTGATAACGCCCTGCCAGCAATCCCGGCATCATGCCTGAATACCAGGCATTATCAGTGGGATTGAGCAGAATTGTACCGGCAGGCGGTTTAAAACCGGCCAGAAGCCATTGCCGCATTGCCACCAAGTGAGCATGACCTGCTCCGGCGAGAATCAAGGGGTGAGTTTCTTTTTCATCCATCGCTTAGCCGGCTTCCTTTTGTTTCAGTATGCAGTCTGGTTCAGTTTTACAGCACAAGGCGCACCAATGTCACATGCCGCCGCCATCTCCGGCGGGGTTTTCCTTGCCATGAACCGGAGGACCGGGCACCGAACCATAGGAGCAGGACACGCAGCGATCGGCCGGGATGCTGGTTATAACACGATTGGCAGAACGATCAACAAAGCAATGAAGATCATTATCGCCATCGCAACCAGGCCTCGTTTTGACTGAGAGACCATGGATAATGCTCCCGCGATACGTGACAAGAGCCAGATCGGCGGTGCGCCAAGAAGTAATTCACGGTAGGCGCGTTTGCCAGCCAGATTCAGCGTTTGATGCATATAGCCTGCCCCTCGCAGAAAAGGCATCAGCATTTTCTGGCTGACAGTTCGCTGCGGTGGCCGACCGGCGGCTATATCTATCAAAGCCTGCCTGACAGCGTCAAAATCTCCCGACCACAATGACTGGAACAGAATGTCACCATCGGCACTGATGATATGCAAGGAGTTGGGTTTGGTATCCAGTGTCCGATGCAGGCTGCCGTCAATATCATCGACGATGACAGGCATATCAAGTTGATAGAAATCCCTGAACCTTTCGGCATTTGCCCGTTTTTCATCCTGTTGCTTAGCTTGTGGATAGGATTCTCCAGGGTGGGCTTCCCGCACATAGACCAAGGCAAAGGCAAACTGCTGTCCGGACGCTGCATACAACTCGCGCAAGAAAGGCAAGGCGCTGACCGTCATCGGACAGCTCAATGATCCTGTGACCAGCATCAATGGCAGGTTTGAGGCGAGTTGTCGAAGCGTTGTCGTGCCACCGCCGGCCAAACGGACTTCCTTGCCGGTATCTATCCTGTCAGTACGTCTTGCTTTTCGACTGAACCGCAGATCCGACATCATCACACCGAAATCGAAGTGATCAAACAGGTATGATGGCTGCTTTTTCTTACTCTCTTTTTCCAACATCAATCTTCCCATTTCCTTGATTCGAACATCTCATCAACTTCGGTATGGAAAAGATGATTGGTGTAGTTGCTCAGGGTCTTAACTCCGATGGCGGTGACAATATCGAGAATATGACGCTCGCTGTAGCCAGCTTGAAGAAATGCTCTCACATCCTCCTCTTCAGGTAAGCCGCGATTGTCGTGCATGACCCGGGTAAAGGCATGCAGAGCGGCAAGTTTCGGATCTGGAATGGCCTGGTCGTCGCGGATAGCATCGGTCACCTCGACCGGGACATTGGACATCTTGTCTGCAATCATGCTGTGGGCACTGACACAATAACTGCATCCATTTTCACGGCTGATGGTCAGTAACACCACCTCCTGCTCGGCGGGGGTGAACGCCGATTGCTGACGGAACTGGTCGTAACCGTATAGATACGTCTCCAGTAAGCCGGGGACTGTCGCCATATTACGATACATGTTGGGAATAAAGCCCAGGTTTTTTTTCGCTTTGACCAGTGTTTCGTGATTATCGTCAGTCACCGGCGCCAGTGTGATTTTGTGTTCTGATTGCATATTTCCTCCTGACAAAACGGACCGCTTGGTCCATATTTGGACAAAAAAATTATTTCAATGTGGCTAGTAACATAGCCGCCACCTTATCCAGCTTCTCCTTATCCATGCCGGCCTTGACCATGGTCCTGAGTCCACTGATGCCGGAAACAAGAAAATCACTTAATTGTTCAACATCACTATCAACAGCCAGTTCACCCTGCTCCCTGGCCCGTATTAGTGCTTGCGTAATGACCGAACGGATCGTGCCGAAACCGCGATTGACGGCTTGTGCAATAGCGGGTTGGCGACAGGCGGTTTCATTGGCGGTATTGACCAGCAGACAGCCCTTGCGTTGAGCACTGGATGCTTCGGCTGTCACCGAAGCAAGTAAGTCACGGATAAATCCCAGGCCTGAGCCTGTTTGTTGCAACTGTTTCGTCAGGTCTTCACCCAGTTGTTGCTGATAATGTTCGAGGCAACGGACGAATAACTGCTCCTTATTACCAAAGCTCTGGTAAAGACTGCTCTTGGAAAGATGCATGCAATTGAGCAAGTCCTGCAATGACGTCGCCGCATACCCTCCATGCCAGAACTGAAGGGTTGCTTGGGACATTGCCTTATCGGTATCAAATTGTCGGGGTCTGCCTGTACTCATAAATAAATTATGGACCATTCAGTTCATAATTAAAAGTGCGTATTTTGATTTACAGTCATTGCTGCTCGTCAGCAAGCGCCTGCCAAGTACTGACCACGGTATCCGGATTCAGGGAAATACTGCTGATCCCCCGTTCCAGCAGCCATTTGGCCAGATCGGGGTGATCCGATGGCCCCTGCCCGCAAATCCCCACATATTTCCCGGCCTCGCGACAAGCTGTAATCGCCATATCCAGCATCGCCAGCACGGCAGGATCCCGCTCGTCAAATGCACTGGCGACCAGCGCTGAATCTCTGTCCAGCCCCAGCGTGAGTTGGGTCATATCATTCGAGCCAATCGAGAAGCCATCAAAATACTGCAAGAAGTCTTTAGCCAGTACAGCGTTGGAAGGCAGCTCACACATCATGATCAGACGCAGGCCATTTTTGCCCCGCTCCAGACCATTTTGTTTCAAAATCTTAACCACCGCTTCTGCCTCGCCCAAAGAGCGCACAAACGGAATCATGATTTCGACGTTAGTCAGGCCCATTTCATCACGCACCCGTTTCATCGCTTCACATTCCAGCTTGAAACATTCCTCAAACTCGGGGGACTTGTAACGGGAAGCACCCCGGAAACCAATCATCGGGTTTTCTTCGCGCGGTTCAAACTGAGCGCCGCCGACCAGATTGGCGTATTCATTGGATTTAAAATCCGACATGCGAACAATGACCGGCTCGGGATAAAACGCCGCGGCGATGCTGGACACACCTTCAGCAATACGGCTGATGTAGAATTCGACCGGATCGCCGTAAGCCGTGGTTTTTTCATAGATGATCTGCTGGACTTCATCATCCATTTGTTCGGCAGCCATCAGTGCTTTAGGGTGAATGCCAATCATATTATTGATGATGAATTCCAGCCGCGCCAGCCCGACACCTTGATGTGGCAATTGGGCAAAACTGAAGGCCCGATCCGGATTGCCGACATTCATCATGATTTTGACCGGCAGCTCCGGCATCCGCTCCAGTGTTTCCACCCGGTGCTCATAATCGAGCAAGCCGGCATAGATATAACCCGCCTCCCCCTGGGCGCAGGACACTGTCACTTCGCTACCGTCAGCGACTTTTTCGGTCGCATCCCCGCAGCCCACTACCGCCGGTATGCCCAGCTCTCTGGCGATAATCGCCGCATGACAGGTTCTGCCGCCGCGGTTGGTGATAATCGCGGCAGCCTTTTTCATAATAGGTTCCCAGTCCGGGTCGGTCATATCGGTCAGTAACACATCACCGGCCTCAAATTTCCCCATTTGTTCCAGACTGTTGAGAATCCGTACTTTGCCACTGCCGATTTTTCTGCCGATGGATCGGCCGGTGGCAAGCACGGTACTTTTTTCCTTTAATACAAAATGTTCAGTGACATTTTTGTTGCGGCTCTGTACGGTCTCCGGCCGGGCCTGCACGATATAGATCTGACCATCGTTACCGTCTTTAGCCCATTCGATATCCATAGGACGCTGATAATGTTTTTCTATGGTTATCGCCATTTGCGCCAATGATTCGACTTCTTGATCGGTCAGGCAGAAGTGCAGGCGCTCTTCCGCGCCGACATTGACTGTTTTGACCGGCTGCCCGGCCTCACCGGAATAAATCATCTGGATAGCTTTATGCCCCAGGGTACGTCTCAGCACCGCCGGACGCCCTGCTTCCAGCGTGTTTTTATGAATATAAAACTCATCCGGATTGACCGCGCCCTGCACCACCAGCTCACCCAGACCGTAACTGCCGGTAATAAACACCACATCACGAAAACCGCTTTCGGTATCAAGCGTAAATGCCACACCGGCACTGGCGATATCGGAGCGCACCATTTTCTGAACAGCGGCTGACAGCGCTACTTCGCTGTGTACAAAGCCCTGATGCTCACGATAAGCGATGGCCCGATCATTAAACAAAGAAGCAAACACTTCGCGGATGGCGGTTTTAATATTGTCGAGGCCAGAGATATTCAGAAATGTTTCCTGTTGCCCGGCAAATGACGCATCAGGCAAATCTTCCGCTGTAGCAGAGGAACGAACAGCCCAACTGGTTTCTGTGCCATATTGTTTTTCCAGACCGGCATAAGCTTCATCAATCGCTGCTTCCATCTGCTGAGGAAAGGGAATATTGAGGATCCACTGCCTGATCTCGGTGCCTGCTGCCTGCAAGGCACTGACATCAGCGATATCCAGGTCGCGTAATCGCCGGTTAATTTTGTGTTGCAAACCATCATGCAGCAGAAACTCGCGATAAGCATCTGCCGTAGTGGCAAAACCGCCGGGTACCGTAACACCCAGCGGTGCCAGGTTTTGCAGCATTTCTCCCAAGGATGCATTTTTACCGCCGACCCTGCCGACGTCTTGCATATTCAATTCATCCAGCGGAACAACATATTCAGTCATGGTTTTACCCTTTTATAAATGACTCACGAAAGGCATGGCCAACACGGAAAATATTTTATCCGCAGATTTCGCCGATTAACGCAGATTAAAAACAAGCCTTTATCTTTATTAAAATCTGCGTTAATCGGCGAAATCTGCGGATATACCATACATCTCGGCAGCATCAAACCATACCGCTTCTTTCGCGGCCAACGCCCAGCGTTTTGACGACCTGACCCGCGATTTCTTCTATAGAGGTATTGGTGGTATCAAAAATCGGTACCGCACTTTTCTCAAACAAAGCCCGTGCTTTTTCCAGTTCGTGCTGACAAACCTGTAATGACGCATAATCGCTGTCGGGACGCCGCTTGTGCCGGATCCGGCTCAACGGCACGGCCTTGATCGTAAGCCCAACCAGCTTGTGCTGCTGCTCCAGCAAAAATGCCGGCAGGGTTTCCGCCTCCAGATCTTCGCCGGTCAAGGGATAATTGCTGACCTTGAGCGAAAAGTTCATGGCCAGATACAGGCTGGTCGGGGTTTTGCCACAACGTGAAACGCCGACCAGAATAACGTCTGCTTCCTGGTATTGATCCGGCAACAACCCATCATCATGAGTCAAGGAATAGTCAATGGCATCGAGCCGCCTCAAGTAACCTTCATCGCCGAATACGGTGCGTGACAAGCCCTGCCTGTGGGCCGACTCCATTTCAAAACAGTTTTCCAGCGGCCCGACAAAAGTATGAAACAGATTGATAACACAGGCCTGACTGCTCTCGATAATATATTGCTCGTTGTCATCGACCAAAGTGCTGAATACCACCGGTTTCAGCGATGATTTCAGGCTCACTTCATTGATTTGCTCACGGGCTTGCAGGGCTTTTTCAGTGGTATCGACAAAGGCCAGTGTCACGGTCACAAATTCCAGATCCGGAAACTGGGCCAGCAAACTCTTACCGTAAGTTTCTGCGGTCAAACCGGTCCGATCCGATACAAAAAACACATTGCGGACCTGTGTGTTCTGCTGTGGTTCACTTCGTTTCATAAACAGGCCATTTGCCAAAGACTCTAGATCATGTGCCAGATCTTGCTATCGCAATATCAGGGCTGACTTCCCGCCGCAGGATTTTGCCGTTTTTGGTGCGGGGAAACTCTTTAGCGATATAGACAATCTTAGGGGCTTTGTATGCTGCCAGATGCTGCTTGCCAAATGCCTGTAATTCGTCGGCTGTCACCTGCTGATGCTCCTGCAAAATGACATAGGTCACCACCAGAATCTTGTCTTTATCAATTTCTTCGCCCACTGCCGCACAGTCACTCACCGCCGGATGAGACTTGAATACCCGCTCGATTTCATAGGGTGAGACCCGGTAACCAAAACTCTTGATAATGTCGTCCTTACGCCCCAGAAACCAAAGATAACCGTCTTTATCATAACGGGCATAATCACCGGTGAAAAACCAGCCATCATGTTTCAGTTTGGCCGTTTCTTCCGGCAGGTTCCAGTATTCCAGAAACAGGCCCGGATCATTTTCCGGCACGCAAATCATACCCTCTTCACCGACAGCTACCGGCTTTAGCGTTTCCGGGTCCAGCAGTTGGATATCATGGCCCGGTTGCGGGAAACCCGCCGAGCCGGGACGAATCGGACGTGACTTGGTTTCGCACAGATAGTAGGAAAACTCCGACATACCGACCGCTTCGTAAATATCAATGGCAAAGCGTTCACGCCACAGTTGCAGCACTTCGTCAGACAAATGCTCACCCGCACTCATACAGTGACGCAGGCTGGGCACATCTGTTTTGCTGAAATCAGTTTTTTGCAGAATTTGCCGGTAAATGGTGGGCACCCCGATAAAAATGCTTGCCTCATGTTTGGCAATCAGTCTGGGCCACAGCGTAGCATCGTTTTTACCTTCATGCACAATCACGGTTTTGCCCAGGTAAAGCGGATCCATCAGGCCTGAACCCAGCACATAGGTCCAGTTGAACTTGCCCGAATGCAGAATACGGTCCTGTTTGCTCTCGGAAAAGTCAAACCAGTAGGTGGAAGCCGGGGTACGCCCTATCATGGCGCGATGGGCATGCAACACCCCCTTGGGATAACCGGTGGTGCCGGAGGTGTAAACCAGATAAGCCGGATCATCGGCGGCCGTCTGTTTCGGTGGCTGCCAGGTCTCGATCTGTTGCAGGCTGTCAGTCAGATCCAGCACTTTCATGCCTGGCACATCATCCTCCTCAACCTGGCCGGGACCGGAAAGCAGCACCAGTTTTAGTTGCGGGCAATCAGCTACATGATCTTTCAGCTTGCTCCACATCGCTTTATCAGTGACCAGCACTTTGGCAGCAGAATCCCGCGCCAGATAAAGCACTTCTTCCACCGTGAGCAATGTTGAAGTCGGTACTGAAATCGCCCCCAGCTTCATTGCACCCAAAAAGGCAATCGGATAATCCAGACAATTGGGCAGACGGATCAGCACCCTTTCGCCGGATTCAATGTCTTCGTTTCTCAGAACCTGGGCAAACTGGTTGGTTCGCCTGGATAGTTGTGCAAAGCTAATTTCATCCGTGCCCAGTTCATCATCTTCGACAATCATCGCGATGGATTTACCCACCAGCGTACCGAGGTGCCTGTCTGTACAGGCCACACCAATATTAAAATGACTGGGCACCTGCCAGTGCCAATGCGGGAAAGGCGGTAAATTTCTCATAAAATGGCTCCATAAGGCCAGTTTTCACGGATAACCTGTGTAGGCATCAATTGCAGCACTTGCATGGCAAAACTGCGGTCTTCTTCGTTAAGTGCGTGCAGCGCATTGGCACGTAACAAGGTTTGCAGCGCCTTACCGAACATAGGCGGATCCAGCATTTCGCCATCAAATCGAATCGCACCGCCCAGCAGGGCATCGGCTTCTATCGCCGCTTTCAGGATGCTGATCTTCTGATTAATATCGGTAGGTGAAGGTGTGTAGGCAACTTTGCATAAATGGATATGGCCGGGGTGAATCACCTGTTTTCCGGTCAAACCCAGGGCAGACTCTTCACAGGCATGTTTGTATACAATGCGTGACTCTTCCTCACCGTGCAGATCCAGCCAGCGGCGCACATCATTGGGCTCGAGAAACTTGTCCGGCATGCTGGAAGAACCGATCAGCGTTTCTACCCCGCCGATTACCCCTTTACCGGCAATCCGCGCCTCAAACATAATCTGATACAGAAAATGTTTCAGCTCTTCAGTCCAATGCTCCGGCGTGATGTGTATGCCCATGGCTTTGGAGAAATCATGGATCCCGAATACCACGTGTTTGACCGTCGAATACTGCATCAGATCCGGCGCAATCTTCAAAGATTTCGGATGCTCGATAATCGGCTGAATCGTAATTTTGTTATTGATGCTCACCAGCAGGTTGGACAGATCCCGCACTTCCGGCGCCCCGTAAGCTTCGCCGGCCTTAGCCAGCATCACCACATCGATACAATCGCCCATCTCCCGCACCAGTTGCATATCCTTTTCGTATTCATGGGTACGGAAAGGATTGACTCTGATCGCGATAGTGACGTCTTTGTTGTGTTGGCGCAGACCGGGCAATTCCTGGCGCAGCAGGGTCCGGCTCATGGTTTTCTGACGGCAGCCATCCTCGAGATCGAAGATCAACGTGTGGGCATTAGTCTGGTAAGCATGTTTTTTCATGCGCTGTGACGCCGCTTCCAGATCTTCATAGATCCCCGACTGCGGCGAATATTTCACCGGCGGATAATAAAGCTGTATCCCCGGCCAAAAATCTCCCAGTACACTTGAATTAAACACCCGGCAGAAATCCACATCTGCATACGGTTCAGCATACTGGTTGTTGCGATGGTCCATGATTCTTCCCCTCTTTTTATGCTCTGGATGGCTACCATCCATTTCCGCAACACAGTTCAGCGTTATGCGGATAGCCTCCCCTTCTAGGCAAGTTCGACGCGCTGATTTTTTCTCTCTTCAATACTGGCGGCGGCAACCGCCTCGGAGACATACTTGAGCAGTCTCGGATCAAAGGGTTTGGGAATAATGTAATCTTTGCCGAAAGACATTTCTTCAACGTCATAAGCTTCCAGCACCGACTCAGGCACAGGTTCTCTGGCTAACTCCGCTAAGGCATGGGCAGCGGCAATCTGCATATTTTGTGTGATTTGCGGCGCCTTGGCATCCAGCGCCCCGCGGAACAGATAAGGGAAACACAATGCGTTATTCACCTGATTGGGAAAGTCGGAACGCCCGGTTGCCATCACCAAATCATCACGAACTGCATAAGCCAGCGACGGCAGAATTTCCGGATCAGGATTTGCCAGGGCAAACACCACCGGGTTTACCGCCATTTTTTTCAACAACTCCGGCGCCAAAGCATTAGCCGCTGACACGCCGATAAACACATCAGCATCCTGCATGGCATCAGCCAGGGTCCGGTCATCCGTATCTCTGAGTAAATCCTGCATATCCTCGCTGACATCCTCCCGTTCCGTGTGTAAGACACCGGTTTTATTCACCAGGGTAATATCCTGCGCGCCCATGGCTTTCAACAGTCTTGCTGTTGCCATACCGGCGGCGCCGGCGCCGAGAAAGACGATTTTTGACTGCGCCAGTTGTTTGTCCTGTAATGCCAGCGCATTGATAAGCCCGGCACAAATCACCACTGCGGTACCGTGCTGATCATCATGAAAAACGGGAATATTCAATCGCTCACGCAGTTCACGCTCGATACGGAAACAATGTGGTGCGGCAATATCCTCAAGG
The DNA here is from genome assembly GCF_026319305.1 of Methylophaga sp. OBS4. Taxonomy (GTDB): domain Bacteria; phylum Pseudomonadota; class Gammaproteobacteria; order Nitrosococcales; family Methylophagaceae; genus Methylophaga. Next base: position 80,510 of record NZ_JAPDMV010000003.1, on the reverse strand, counting down.
TTAATACCGCCAAAAGTGGGCGCGATATTGACCACGGTTTCGATAAAACTTTCAACGCTGGGCGCAGTGACTTCGATATCAAAAACGTCGATATCTGCAAAACGTTTGAACAATACGGCTTTGCCTTCCATCACCGGCTTACTGGCCAGTGAACCGACGTTGCCCAGACCCAGTACAGCCGTGCCATCGGTGATGACGGCAACCAGGTTGCCTTTATTGGTGTATCGGTATGCCGTATCAGGATCCTGATGAATCGCTCTGACCGGTTCCGCAACACCGGGCGTGTAAGTCAGTGACAACTCGGCTGCAGTTGCACAGGGTTTGCTGGATTCGACACTGAGTTTGCCCGGACGCGGGAACTCATGGTAATCAAGTGCTTGTTGCTGGAAAGTCGGCTGCTGGGATTGGCTATCGTTCACGGTTTACTCCAGTTCGTTCATATAGTGATGATCATCAGTCACACACAGTCCCACTCGCCATTCCATCGGTTTATCTTCGTAGGTATAAGCAACACGCTCAATGCGAAGTAAAGGAAACCCTGCTTTGATGTTCAGTAATTGCGCCTGTTCGTCGTCGGCTGCAACAGCGGTCAATTTTTCTTCGGCCCGTACCATCGGCACACCGTATAAAGTCTCGTACATGCTGTACAAAGAGCCGTTATGTTCATTAATTTTGCTGCCGTTCAAACCACGAAAGGCTTTCGATTGCACGATGATGTAATCGATAATCACCGGCCGTTTGGAAAAGGTCAGCAGGCGTTTGATTTCGATCACCGACGTGCCTTTTTTCAGGCCGGTCAGCTTGGCAATCTCGGCTGTCGCTTTCAGCCGTTTACATTCGATAAGTTCGTTTTCCAGCAATTCTTTGCTGCCATCGGCCGAGGTCAGTCGCAAAAAGCGTAATTTGCTTTGTTCTTCTTTATGGGTCGCCACAAACGTGCCTTTACCCTGGCGTCTGACCAGAATATTTTCCATCGCCAGTGCATCAATCGCTTTGCGAACCGTGCCCTGACTCACGTTGAAACGGGCTGCCAGCTCCATTTCACTGGGAATACTTTCGCCGGGTTTCCACTCACCGGCTATCAGGCTCTGGGTCAGAAACACCTTGATTTGCTCATAAAGCGGTTTAAAAACGGGTGCTGTTATCGGGTTACTCATTTTCCTTCCTAAATTTCATTCAGCTTCTAGCCTAACAAATTCAGTCTTATATAAGATACAAAAACCAAAAAACTATTTCTCTGCTGAAATACCACATCCATTTATACTCAAACTACGCATCGTAAACTTCCCTATAACACTCTCCATAAGCCGATAGACAATGTGATTATTAATTTATCGCAGATAAAAATAATTGTCTAGTGTTTTATATCTTATATAAGACATAAGATAAATGTTGACACTTTAAAAGTGACTGACATAGAATCAATATCAAGGTCAGGTTCAACACGCTGACGATAAATATGAGGAGCCGTATGAATAATTATTTCCGGCCACGCCGTTCCATGCTGTATGTGCCTGGTTGCAACCAGCATTACCTGGAAAAAGCGCGCAGTTTGCAGGTTGACTCGATCATTCTGGATCTCGGAGCGCCGATTTTGCTCTCCGCCAAGGAAACATCCCGGGATAATGTTGTCGCAGCGCTTAAACAGGGCGGCTACGGTCAGCGTGAAGTTGTCGTACGGGTTAACGATCTGGATTCTGAATGGGGTTATGACGATGTACGTGCGGTTGCCGGACTCGGTGCTGACGCCATTTTGTTTTCTAATATCGAAAACCATGATGATGTGATGAATGCCATTTCAGCTCTGGATGAAAGTGGCGCTCACGACACACCAATCATGGTCATGATAGAAAGTCCGCTTGCTGTATTACATGCCGAAGAAATCGCCAAAGCGTCCGACCGTATCGCCTGCATGGTGCTGGCCACCTCGGACTTAATCTCTGATTTGCATGCCAGAACAACACTGGAAAGGACGGCCATTCGCACCAGCCTGTCATGGGTGGTATTAGCGGCGCGTGCTTATGGTAGAGCCGTGATTGATGGTATAAACAGTGATCTGAAAGATATGCAGGCTTTTGAATTTGCCTGCCGCATCGGGCGTGATATGGGCTTTGACGGCAAATCGTTAGTCCACCCTTTCCAGTTGCCTTATGCCAATGATGCCTACACGCCTAAACCGGTGGAAGTGGAAAGCGCTAAAGAAATTATTGCAGCCCTAAGTGCGGCTAATGCCGCCGGACGCGGGACGGTTCTGGTTAACGGCAAACTGGTGGAACATCACCATGTCACCGCCGCTAAACGGTTTCTCAATCTGAGTGAAATGATCACGCAACTGGAGCTGGACAATGACTGATCAGCATATCAACCACGGACGATTTTTTGAAGATTTCACGCTGGGTGAAGAAATTCTGCATGCCACACCCCGCACTATCACCGATGGCGATGCGGCTTTATATATTGCTTTGACTGGCTCACGCCATATTATTCACTGCGCACAGCCGGTGGCGCACTCTTTGGGTTTTGCCGATAAAACTATCGATGATCTGATGACCTTCCATATTGCCTTTGGCAAGAGCGTGCCGGATATTTCCGTCAATGCCGTCGCCAATCTGGGGTATGCCGAGGTTACCTTCAGCCAGCCTGTTTATGCCGGCGATACGCTCACCACCAAAACCACGGTGATAGGTCTCAAGGAAAACGCCAGCAAAAAAACCGGCATCGTTTATGTCCGTTCAGTGTCGTTGAACCAGAATAATAAAGAAGTGTTGTCCTGGGTACGCTGGGTCATGGTGCATAAACGTGATAGCCAGGCACCGGCGCCGCAGGAAGTTATTCCGGCGCTGGCCAGTGTAGTCGCAGTGGCAGACCTGACCATTCCGGCAGAGTTGGATGCCAGGGACTTTGACACCACAACTACCGGTTCAGATCGCTTGTGGGACGACTATGTCGAAGGTCAACGTATCAATCATCCTGCCGGTATGACGGTAGACGACAGCGATCACACGCTGGCAACCAAACTGTATCAGAACAATGCCAAACTGCACTTCGATGATTTGGCGATGAAACAAACCAGATTCGGCAGACGCTTGATGTATGGCGGCCATGTTATTTCGGTCTGCCGTGCCTTGAGTTATGACGGGCTGGAAAATGCCATTTCCATTGCCGCTATCAATGCCGGCACTCATGCCAACCCCAGTTTCGGCGGCGACACTTTTTACTGCTGGAGCGAAGTGCTGGAAAAATGGCCCATCCCCGGCCGCCAGGACATTGGTGCGCTGCGTCTGCGTATGGTCGGCATCAAGAACCAGACAGCCGAGAGTCTGGAATCCAGCCATATAACGTCGCCAGCTAAACAGGAATATCACCCTAATGTTGTCCTTGATCTGGACTACACCGTGTTAATGCCGCGCAAGACAAATTGATAATTTAAGGATTCAAAATGACCAGCCAGACTCACCCGAGCGAAGCTCTGTTTGACGATGAACAAGCCTTTCCGATTATTCCCAGCTGTGAGCATTTTGCCGGCAGCGAAAAACTTATCCTGAAAGCCTTATCGCTGCAGGATACACTGGGGCCGATTTTTGATATCACCTGTGATTGTGAAGATGGCGCAGCAGCCGGGGCCGAGCGCGAACATGCAGAAATGATTGTTCGTGTACTCGATTCACAAGCCAATAAACACAAAATGGCCGGTGCCCGTATTCATGACTATACCCATTATGCGTGGCGTCAGGATGTCGATATCCTGGTCGCAGGGCTGGGCAACATCATCAGCTATATCACCATTCCGAAAGTGACCAAAGCAGCGCAGGCAGCCAAAATGATTGCCTATATTCAGCAGGTGGCCAGAGATAACGGGATCAGCCGTGAAATCCCTGTCCATGTGCTGATAGAAACTCATGGCGCGCTGCGTGATGTTTTTGAAATTGCTGCCCTGCCCTGGTTACAGGTGCTCGATTTCGGCCTGATGGATTTTGTCAGTGGTCATCATGGCGCTATCGCCGCCTCTGCCATGCGTAGTCCGGGACAGTTTGAGCACCGCCTGCTGGCACGGGCCAAAACCGAAGTTGTCGCGGCAGCTCTGGCTAACGGCGTGGTCCCCGCCCATAACGTCACGCTGGATCTGAAAAACACTGAAATCACCTACGCCGATGCTTATCGGGCCCGCCATGAATTCGGTTTTATGCGGATGTGGAGTATCTATCCGACCCAGATCACAGCCATTGTTGATGCAATGAAACCTGACTATAGCGAAGTGCTTGATGCGGCTAATATCCTGTTGGCGGCGCAACAAGCAGATTGGGGACCGTTACAGTACGAAGGCGAATTACACGATCGTGCTACCTACCGTTATTTCTGGGAATTGTTACAAACAGCCAAAAAAACCGGCGTGGCATTGCCTGAAAAAGCGGAACAGGCATTTTTTTAGAAGGAACCCCCATGAGCAAACTATTATCCGCCGGCGCGCGTTTTCGTCAGGCAGTGAAAGAAGAGCAGCCGTTGCAGGTTATCGGCGCCATTAATGCCTATCATGCCCGTTTGGCTGACCGGGTGGGGTACAAAGCTCTTTATGTTTCAGGGGGTGGCGTGGCAGCCGGATCACTCGGTGTGCCCGATCTGGGGATTACTACCCTGTCGGATGTGCTCACTGATGTGGAACGCATTACCAATGTGACCGACCTGCCGGTGCTGGTTGATATTGATACCGGCTTCGGTGGTGCCTTTAATATCGCCCGCAGCATTAAATCCATGATCAAAGCCGGCGCCGGTGCCGTGCATATCGAAGATCAGATACAAAACAAACGCTGTGGGCACCGTCCTAATAAGGCGATTGTCAGCCAGGCTGAAATGGTCGATCGCGTTAAAGCCGCCGTTGATGCCAAAACTGATGATGATTTTGTGATCATGGCACGTACCGATGCTTTGGCGGTTGAAGGTTTGCAGTCCGCGATAGATCGGGCCTGTGCCTGTGTGGAAGCCGGGGCGGACATGATCTTCCCGGAAGCCATGACGGAATTATCCATGTACCGGCAGTTTGCCGAAGCAGTGCAGGTGCCGGTACTAGCCAATATTACCGAGTTCGGCAGTACGCCTTTGTTCACCGTTGCCGAACTGGCGGCACATAATGTCAGCTTGGTGTTGTATCCCCTGTCCGCCTTCCGCGCCATGAATCAGGCGGCGTTGAATGTTTATCAGTCAGTGCGTGAACACGGCACGCAAAAACAAGTGATTGATTTGATGCAAACACGTGAAGAACTCTATGACTATCTTGATTACCACGCGTTTGAGACCAAGCTGGATCAATTGTTCAACGACGAAAAAAGCAGCTAACAACAATAAGTCATAACAGCCGCTCAAAGCTATTGAATAACAGTAAAGAACTGTTCAGGAGAGAACCATGAGTGAAGTTCAAAAAAAGAAAAAAGGGGTGGCGCTGGCAGGCGTCGCCGCCGGTACCACCGCTATTTGTACTGTCGGCCACAGTGGTAATGATCTACATTATCGCGGCTATGACATCCTGGAACTGGCTGCTAAAGCCACATTTGAAGAAGTGGCGTATTTGCTCATTCATGAGCATCTGCCCAATCAGGCGGAACTGGCCGCCTATCACGCCAAACTGAAGACACTGCGCCATATTCCCGATGCACTCAAGGTAGTGCTGGAACAACTGCCCGCCAGTGCCCATCCGATGGATGTGATGCGAACCGCCTGCTCGATGCTGGGCACTTTAGAAACTGAAAACACCGATCATTCAGCCGCGGGGGCGCGTGATATCGCCGATCGCATGATTGCCTGTTTTGGTTCCATTCTGCTCTATTGGCACCACTTCAGCTTGAACGGTAAACGTATCGAACTGGAAACCGATGACAATTCCATTGCGGCCCATTTTCTGCATCTGTTACACGGTAAACCACCCTCATCCCTGCACACGGCGGCGATGAATGAATCGCTGGTGTTGTATGCGGAACATGAGTTCAATGCTTCAACCTTCACCGCGCGTGTGATTGCCGGCACGTTGGCAGATATCTATTCAGCCATCACCGGCGCTATCGGCGCCTTGAGCGGCCCCAAACACGGCGGCGCCAATGAAGCTGCGATGGAAATCATTCAACGTTATCAGACACCGGATGAAGCCGAAATGGACATCATGCGGCGGATGGCAAACAAGGAAATCATTATCGGCTTCGGCCACCCGGTTTACACCATTTCCGATCCGCGTAATGTCGCCATTAAGGAAGTCGCACGCAGGTTGTGCGAAGACGGCGGCAATATGAACCTGTTCAATATTTCCGAACGCATTGAACAAGTGATGTGGCGCGAGAAAAAAATGTTTCCCAACCTCGACTGGTACAGTGCGTCCAGCTATCACATGATGGGTATCCCGACCAGTTTCTTTACGCCTGTTTTTGTCATCTCGCGCATTACCGGCTGGGCTGCCCATGTTATCGAACAGCGGATCGACAACAAGATCATTCGTCCCAATGCCGAATATAACGGACCGGAAAATCGGCCGTTTGTCCCCATTAATGAACGAGCCTGACCCTCGTTATTTCAGTTTCAAAGGAAAATTTATGTCGTCTGCTATCTCTGATGTGCGCCCGAATCCCGATCAGGTACTGGTTGATATTGCTGATTATGTGGCTGATTATCTGGTCACCAGCAAAGAAGCGCTGGATACCGCGCGTTACTGTTTGATGGATACGCTGGGCTGTGGTCTGGAAGCCCTCTCCTATCCTGCTTGTACCAAATTGCTGGGTCCGGTTGTACCCGGTACCGTGGTGCCGAATGGCAGTAAGATCCCCGGCACCCAGTTTCAGCTGGATCCGATTCTGGCTGCATTCAATATTGGCGCCATGGTGCGCTGGCTGGACTTTAACGATACTTGGCTCGCCGCCGAATGGGGCCACCCTTCTGACAATCTGGGCGGCATTCTGGCCACCACTGACTGGTTATCACGCAACCGCCGGTCAGACAAACACCCGGCTATCACCATGCATGATGTATTAATCGCAATGATCAAAGCCCATGAAATACAAGGCGTCTTGGCGTTGGAAAACAGCTTTAACCGGGTCGGACTCGATCATGTTGTACTGGTCAAAGTCGCCTCCACTGCGGTTGTTACCGGCCTGCTCGGCGGCAGCAGGGAAGATATTATCAACGCAGTCTCTAATGCCTGGATTGATGGACAAAGCCTGCGTACCTATCGCCACAGCCCCAACACCGGTTCACGTAAATCCTGGGCGGCCGGCGATGCCACCAGTCGTGCTGTTCGTCTCGCATTAATGACGATGAAGGGAGAAATGGGATATCCCACGGCGCTGACTGCCAAAACATGGGGGTTCTATGATGTTTTATTCAAGGGCCGCCCCTTTACCTTCCAGCGCCAATACAGCAGTTATGTCATGGAGAATGTATTGTTCAAAATCTCCTTTCCTGCCGAATTCCATGCCCAAACAGCAGTGGAGTGTGCGATTCAGCTGCATCCACAGGTTGGAGACCGGCTGGATACGCTGGAAAAAATCGCCCGGATCGACAAAATCACCATTACTACCCACGAATCGGCTATTCGAATTATCGACAAGCAGGGCCCGCTGGCCAACCCGGCAGATCGCGATCACTGCATCCAGTATATGACGGCGGTAGGCTTGCTCAAGGGCAATCTGACAGCCGCCGATTATGAAGATAATGTAGCCGCCGATCCGCGCATTGATGCCTTACGCGATAAAATGCAGTGTGTGGAAAATCCAGCATACACCGAGGATTATCTCGATCCGGAAAAACGCTCGATTGCCAATGCGGTGCAGATCTTTTTCAAAGATGGCTCTCAGTCGGACAATATCAGTGTTGAATACCCGATTGGTCATCGCCGCCGCCGTAAAGAAGGCATTCCCGAGTTGGTCAAGAAATTCAAAATCAACCTTGCCCGCCGTTTCCCGGCCAGACAACAGGAAGCCATAGTCAATATCTGTATGGATGAGGCGCGGTTATCAGAAATGCCGGTACATGAGTTTGTGGACTTGTTTGTTATCTGAGCTGATAACGTTTTGAAATTCAGTCCGGAAGATACAGATAGAAATTCGGCCTGGATATAAAAAAACCCACAGCACATAGCAATGCTGCGGGTTTTTTATTGTCTCGGAACGCTTCTTTAATTAAGCAAAGTACGTAAATCTTCCAGTTCTTTCAGCAATTCACGTACCAGTTCTTTTTGATCGGCACTGGTGGTCGGGGTTGCTTTGTTTTCAGCACCCAGCTGCTGGCGCGCACCACCAATAGTGAAACCCTGTTCATACAGCAAACCACGGATTTCACGAATCAATACCACATCATGGCGTTGATAATAGCGTCGGTTACCGCGACGCTTGACCGGTTTAAGTTGAGAAAATTCCTGTTCCCAGTAACGCAATACGTGGGGTTTTACGCCACATAATTCACTGACTTCACCAATAGTGAAATAACGTTTGCCCGGGATCGGGGGCAATTCATTGTTGTTACTCGCTTCCAACATAACCGTCCACCCTCGCTTTCAGTTTTTGTCCGGGACGGAACGTCACCACCCGTCGTGCGGTGATGGGAATTTCCTCGCCGGTTTTAGGGTTACGTCCAGGCCGCTCGCTTTTATCTCTGAGTTCAAAATTGCCAAATCCGGACAGCTTTACCTGTTCGCCTTTTTCTAATGCAGTACGGATTTCTTCGAAAAACATTTCTACCAGCTCTTTAGCTTCACGTTTGTTAAAGCCTAGTTCATCGTAAAGTTGTTCCGTCATGTCGGCCTTAGTCAGTGCCATGTGTACCTCTATGAATTCTTATTTTATTATTAACAGCTTATGATCTTATAGCCGCACCAACATTCTGCTCTAACGTCACGATCACAGTTTGCATAAGTGCATCCACTTCTTCATCAGTCAATGTGCGCTCGCCATGCTGGAGATGAAAAGCAACGGCAAGACTCTTCTTGCCAAGCTCGACTCCTTCTCCAGTATAGACGTCAAACAGTTGAATTGACTTAAGAATATCAGAATCAATCCCTTGCAGGCAATGCTCAATTTGTCCTGCTGTGACCGACTCATCGACCAGCAAAGCCAAATCACGGCGAATCGCAGGAAAGCGGGATAATGCCTCAAATTCGGGCACCTGAGCCTGCAACACAGCGGAAAGATTTAATTCAAAAACATACACCTTACCATTGATATCTAAGGGTTTGTTAAGTTTTGGATGTAAAGCGCCGAGCCAGCCAATTGCTTGCCCGCCCTTGTAAACGCGCGCAGATTGCCCCGGGTGTAAGGCTGAATGCTGCTCTGCCTTAAAGTTGATCTCACCACCGCCTACACTGAGTAAGGCCTCAACATCAGCTTTGATATCAAAGAAATCCACTTCACGTTGTGGCTGAGACCATTGTTCCGGATAACGATTGCCGTAGATCAGACCGCCAATCTGACGATGCTGTTCAATATGGTTCAAGTCGCCTTTGAATACCCTGCCCACCTCAAATAAACGTACGCGTTCGTGTTGACGGTTAGCATTGTAGACCAGCGCCTGAACCAGTCCCGGCCACAAAGAAGTGCGCATCACAGATAAATCGGCTGAAATCGGATTAGCCAGTTTGATAGGCGCCAAATCATTTTCGGCCAGCAACTGTTGGGGTTTGGGATCAACAAAACTATAAGTGATAGCCTCAAAATAACCGCGGTCTACCAACAAGGTTTGCAGGCGTTCAGTATCGGTGGTGTGCTCAGAAATCTGTGAGGTCAGCACGGTGCCCTGCGGCCGGGTTTGTGGCAGTTTGTCATAACCATAAAGCCGGCCCAGTTCTTCGATCAAATCAACTTCAATTGCTAAATCAAAGCGGAAGCTGGGCACTTTCACCTGCCAGCCATCAGCCACTTTATCCAGCATCAAACCCAGACGGGTAAGTTGCTCGGTGACTTGTTGTGCATCCAGTTCAAGACCCAACACTCTTTTGATTCTGTCAGCACGCAGGTGAATGGTCGCCGATTTCGGCAGATCAGCTGCACTGGTTTTTTCTGTGACCGGACCGGCTTTGCCACCAACAATGTCCAATAACAGCGCGGTTGCCCGTTGCATCGCCAGTATCGTCAGTTCCGGATCAACTCCCCGCTCGAAACGGTGGGAAGAATCCGTGTGTAAACCATAAGCACGTGCTTTACCGGCAATCGCTTCCGGGCTGAAAAAAGCGGCTTCCAGGAACAGGTTCTGGGTACCGCTGGTCACACCGGAACCTTCGCCGCCCATAATGCCGGCCAATGCCAGCGGTCCGCTATCATCAGTGATCAATAAGGTATCAGCTTGAGTTTCAATCTCCTGTCCATCAAGCAGGCTTAATTTTTCGCCAGCTTTGGCCAGTCGAACAGTAATAGCACCGCTAAGTTTATCCAGATCAAAGGCATGCATCGGCTGCCCCAATTCCAGCATCACATAGTTGGTGACATCAACAACCGGCCCCAGACTGCGCAAGCCGCTACGGCGCAGTCTTTCCTGCATCCACAGTGGTGTTTCAGCTTGCGGTTTGATGTTTTCAATCACCCGGCCGAGATAGCGCGGACAGGCTTGGGGCGCTGCTACATTGACCGTAAATTGTCTGTCTACTGCTGCCGGCACCTCGGCGCAGTCGACATGAGCCACATCTTCAGACGTCAAGACACCCACTTCACGGGCGATACCGGCCACGCCAAGACAATCACTACGGTTAGGCGTCAAATCAATATCAATCGATTTATCATCCAGATCCAGATATTGACGAAAATCCTGCCCAACCGGCGCATCATCAGCGAGTTCCATCAGGCCGTCAGCCGATTCAGCCAAACCGAGTTCTTTGGACGAACACAACATACCAAACGAGGGGACGCCGCGTAATTTGGCTTGTTTAATCTTGAAATTGCCCGGTAAAACCGCACCGATCACCGCAACCGGGATTTTCAGCCCTTCACGTACATTAGCGGCGCCACAGACAATGTCCAGTAATTCATCAGCGGCTACATCGACCTGGCAGAGGCGTAATTTATCGGCATCGGGATGTGGCACCACGGATTTGACCTGCCCGACCAGCACACCACTGAATTCACCGGCAACCGGTTCAACGGCATCCACTTCCAGACCGGCCTGAGTCAGTTTTTCCACTAAGGCTGTGGTGTCCAGTTCAGGATTGACCCATTCGCGTAACCATTTTTCACTAAACTTCATTACTTTTCCCGCCGATTAACTGAACTGTTTGAGGAAACGCAGATCATTGTCAAAAAACAAACGCAGATCATTGACGCCATAACGCAGCATCGCCATACGTTCCACCCCCAGACCAAAAGCAAAGCCGAGATATTTTTCACTGTCTATATTGACGTGTTTGAAGACGTTCGGATGTACCATGCCGCAACCGAGAATTTCAATCCAGCCGGTTTGACCACACACCCGGCAACCTTCACCGCCACAAATCACACATTCAATATCAGCTTCCGCTGATGGTTCGGTGAACGGGAAATAAGAAGGACGAAAACGCACTTTCAGCGGTTTCTCAAAGAAGGCTTGCAGAAAGTCGGACAGAACCCCTTTCAGATCAGTAAAACTGATATTTTCATCCACCATCAGACCTTCCACTTGATGGAACATCGGAGTATGGGTCAGATCTGAATCACAGCGATAGACACGGCCTGGCGCAATCAGTCGCAATGGTGGCGGCTGTTCTTCCATCACCCGGATTTGAACGGGCGAAGTGTGCGTGCGCAGTAATTTATCGGCATCAAAATAAAAGGTGTCATGCATAGCACGCGCCGGATGATGCTCAGGAATATTCAGCGCGGTGAAGTTATGATGACAGTCTTCAATCTCAGGCCCTTCAGCCACATCAAAACCGATGTTCTGGAAGTAGCGTTCAATACGTTGCAATGTTCGCGTCACCGGATGCAGGCCACCGACGTCACTGTTGCGGCCCGGCAAGGTCACATCGACTGTTTCAGCAGCTAATGCTGCTTGCATCGCAGCATCCGCCAAGGTTTTAGTCCGTTGCTCGACCAACCCCGTCACTTCCTGCTTGGCAAGATTCACCGACTTGCCGATAACCGGGCGTTCTGCCACGCCTACATTACCCAGTTGTTTCAGATAGGCGGTGATTTTACCTTTCTTACCCAGATATTCCACGCGTACGGCATCGAGCGCTCTATTATCCTGAGCATTGGCTACAGCTTGTGTGGCTGCCGCTACGATTTCATCCAAAGCCTGTAACTGTGACTCCAGTTCAGCCATATTACCCCCATCTGAGGAAACATCATCAGAAACAAAAAAGGGCCGTTTTGGCGGCCCTCTTCTAACTTATTAACAGCACTAAGGCTATCGCTCTACGAAGCGATGTTATTCTGCCAGTGCAGCTTTCGCTTTTTCCGCAAGTGCAGCGAATGCAGCTTCATCATGTACAGCAATATCGGCCAACACTTTACGATCGATTTCGATAGACGCTTTTTTCAGACCATCAATCATACGGCTGTAAGACAAACCACACTCACGGGCTGCCGCGTTGATACGAGCAATCCACAAGATACGGAATTGACGTTTTTTCTGACGACGATCGCGATAAGCGTATTGGCCGGCTTTGGTGACAGCCTGGACAGCTACACGATAGACATTTTTACGACGGCCATAATAACCTTTGGCCTGATCAAGAACTTTTTTGTGACGTGCATGGGCAGTTACACCACGTTTTACTCTAGGCATCGGAAAACTCCTTAATTACAGATTAGGCAACATTTTACGAACTGACATATGGTCTGCTTTGCAGATTGTCAGCGTAGAACGCAGTTGGCGTTTCCGTTTAGTGCTCTTTTTAGTCAGGATATGACTAGTGAACGCTTGAGAACGCTTGAATTTTCCGCTGCCGGTACGTTTGAAACGTTTTGCAGCACCACTGTGATTTTTCAATTTAGGCATTATTTAAAACTCCGCATTGGGTTTATTATCTAATCTTTATTTTTTACTACCTGGGGCCAGAACCATTATCATTTGACGCCCTTCTTTCTTCGGATGCTGCTCAATAACAGACAGGTCTTTAAGGTCATCTGCCACACGTTGCAGCAATTTGAGACCCAAGTCCTGATGCGCCATTTCACGTCCGCGAAATCTGAGACTGACTTTGGTTTTGTTCCCGCTTTCTAGGAAACGTATCAGGTTGCGTAGTTTTACCTGATAATCCCCTTCCTCCGTCCCTGGTCGGAATTTAACTTCTTTAACCTGTATTTGTTTTTGTTTTTTCTTAGCTAGCGCTTTTTGCTTGCTTTCCTCAAACAAATACTTGCCGTAATCCATAATACGGCACACTGGTGGAGTTGCCTGTGGGGCAATTTCCACCAAATCCAATTCGGCTTCTTCGGCCAGCTCCAGCGCTTGTTTCAACGGAACAATACCGAGCTGTTCACCTTTGGCATCAGTTAATCGAACTTCTTTGGCTGTGATTTCACCATTCAGCCGTTTTTGATCTGTAGCGATGTTCTAGTCCTCTAAAATAAGTCGACCGCGGCGAGCGACGTCTTCTTTAAGCAAGCCGACAAAGTCCTCAAGTGACATAGCACCTAAGTCTTCGCCTTTGCGAGTACGTACTGCCACGGTGTTATCCTGCGCTTCGCGTTCACCCACAACAACTAAATAGGGGACACGTCGCAATGTATGCTCGCGTATTTTAAAGCCAATCTTCTCGTTTCTCAAGTCTGAATCAACTCTAAATCCTTGTTCTTGCAAATCCTTGGCTATTTTTTGCACATATTCAGACTGTTTATCAGTAATGCCCATGACCATGACCTGTTTCGGTGCAAGCCAGGTCGGGAAGGCACCGGCATACTCCTCAATCAGGATGCCGATAAAGCGTTCCAGTGATCCGAGAATGGCCCGATGCAGCATCACCGGTACCTGCTTGCTGCCATCATCGGCGACATAACTGGCATCAAGGCGTCCGGGCATCGAGAAGTCAACCTGAATGGTGCCGCACTGCCATACTCGGCCCAGACAATCTTTCAAGGAAAACTCGATTTTAGGTCCGTAGAATGCCCCTTCGCCAAGCTGCAAATCCCAGTCCAGTTGTGCTTTATTCAAGGCCTGTTCCAGTGCATGCTCAGCCTTATCCCAGACCTCGTCACTGCCAACACGATTGTCCGGACGAGTCGACAATTTAATGATAATTTCGTTGAAACCGAAGTCTGCATAAACTTCATGTAACAATTTAATAAATGTAGCTACTTCCGACTGGATTTGATCCTCGGTACAGAAGATATGCGCATCATCCTGGGTAAAACTGCGTAAACGCATCAGACCGTGTAAGGTGCCCGATGGCTCATTACGATGACAAGAGCCAAACTCCGCCATGCGTAACGGCAAGTCACGATAGCTTTTCAGCCCCTGATTAAAAATCTGAATATGGCAAGGGCAGTTCATTGGTTTGACTGCATAATCGCGGTTTTCAGAATGGGTGGTGAAAATCATGTCACCAAACTTGTCCCAGTGACCGGACTTTTCCCACAGGCTGCGATCGACCACTTGTGGCGTACGTACTTCCTGATAACCGTTATCACGCAACACATCGCGAATGTAATTCTCGACTTCGCGATAAATGCGCCAGCCATTGTCATGCCAGAAAATCATGCCGGACGCTTCTTCCTGCAGATGAAACAGGTCCAGATTCTTGGCAATCTTGCGATGATCCCGCTTTTCGGCTTCTTCCAGACGGTGCAGATAGCTTTTCAGTGCTTTTTTATCCTGCCAGGCGGTGCCATATACCCGCTGCAGCATTTCATTATCCGAGTCACCGCGCCAGTAGGCACCGGCCAGTTTCATCAATTTGAACGCTTTCAGCTTGCCGGTACTGGGCACATGAGGGCCACGGCACAAATCGACAAAATCACCCTGACGATATATAGATAAGGTTTCACCCTTGGGAATATCTTCCAGAATCTCGGCTTTGTATTTCTCGCCCATATTGCGGAACATTTCGATACCGGCCTCGCGGGACACTTCCTCACGTACTACCGGCAAATCCTGTTTAACCAGTTCTTCCATTCTTTTTTCGATCTTTTCCAGATCTTCCGGGGTAAAACCTTCAGGATAGGAAAAATCGTAGTAGAAACCGTCATCAACAACCGGGCCGATGGTCACCTGAGCTTGCGGATAAAGCTGTTTGACTGCTTGTGCCATCAGGTGCGAAGTAGAGTGACGAATAACGTCCAGCCCTTCCTCATCGCGATCGGTAACGATAGCCACGTCTGCATCTTCGTCAACCACATGCGAAGTGTCGACCAACTGGCCATTGACTTTGCCTGCCAATGCAGCGCGTGCCAGACCGGTGCCGATATCGGCGGCTATATCATGAATAGTGACCGGATGATCAAATTGACGTTGACTGCCGTCAGGAAGGGTTACTGAAATCATATTGGAAATCCATGGTTGTGGCCGATACAAAGGGCCTTAAAAACCAAAAAAGCGCCCGAAGCGCTTTTAGAAACTGGTAGGCACGATTGGATTCGAACCAACGACCCCCACCATGTCAAGGTGGTGCTCTAACCAACTGAGCTACGTGCCTGCCGTGAAGCTGCGAAATTATACGCAGCTGGCCGGATTATGCAAGTACCCGGATGCATAATTGTATGAGTCCGGGTACAAGTATTTTAGACCGTTACCGGTCCCAATGCGACCAAACGCAAATGTTCCAGTTCATCACGCAATCTGGCGGCGTCTTCAAACTCAAGATTTTGCGCGTGTTTGTACATCGCCTGTTCGATTTGCTGAATCCGTTTTGCCAGTTGTTTGGGTGACAGTGCGGCATACCTGGCCTGCTCTTCCGCCACCTTGGCGAACTGTTTCCTGTCTTTCGCTGTTCTGCCCTTCCCATCATCCATACCGGCACGAATGGCTTTTATAATGCCCTGCGGGGTGATGCCATGTTCTTTATTAAATGCCACCTGTTTTTCGCGGCGACGTTCTGTCTCTTCCATTGCGCGTTTCATTGAGCCGGTAATTTCATCGGCGTAGAGAATCGCTCTGCCGTTCAGGTTACGCGCAGCACGACCAATGGTCTGGATCAAGGATCGATCGGAGCGCAAAAAGCCTTCTTTATCGGCATCCAGAATCGCTACCAGCGAAACCTCCGGAATATCAAGGCCTTCTCGCAACAAGTTAATACCTATCAATACGTCAAACTCGCCCAGTCGCAAATCACGGAGAATTTCCACCCGCTCTACCGTGTCAATGTCTGAATGCAGATAACGCACTTTGACATTGTGCTCGCGAAGATAGTCAGTCAAATCCTCAGCCATGCGTTTGGTCAGGGTAGTAACGAGGACGCGTTCGTTGACCTGGGTGCGTTTGCGGATTTCTGAAAGCAGGTCATCCACCTGGGTGCCGACAGGCCGGATTTCGACTTCAGGATCCACCAGCCCGGTGGGCCGTACCACCTGTTCGACAACCGAACTGGCATGCGCTTCTTCATATTTACCCGGTGTGGCGGAGACAAAAATAGTCTGCGGTGCCAGCTTTTCCCATTCTTCAAATCTGAGCGGGCGGTTATCCAGTGCCGACGGTAATCGAAAGCCATAATTGACCAATGTTTCCTTGCGTGAACGATCACCTTTGTACATCGCACCGATTTGCGGCACCATCACATGGCTTTCATCAATGACCAGCACAGCATCATCCGGCAGATAGTCAAACAACGTCGGCGGCGCCTCACCACCATTACGGCCGGACAAGTGACGGGAATAGTTTTCGATGCCGTTGCAATACCCCAACTCCAGCAGCATTTCGATATCGAAGCGGGTACGCTGTTCCAGCCGCTGCGCTTCCACCAGTTTGTCCTGTGCATTAAGCTCTTCCAGCCGTTCGCGTAACTCTTCCTTGATAGCATCCACCGCTTTGAGCAGATTTTCCCGTGGTGTCACATAGTGGGTTTTCGGGTAGATGGTGATACGGCTCAGACGTTGCAGCACTTCGCCCGTCAGCGGATCGAAATAACTGAGCTGCTCGACTTCATCATCAAACAACTCCACTCTGACGGCATCGCGCTCGGACTCCGCCGGGAAAATATCAATCACTTCACCCCGCACCCGGTAGGTACCGCGATGCAGTTCAACATCATTGCGGGTGTATTGAAGCTCGGTCAAACGGTGAAGAATATCGCGCTGGCGGATAACGTCGCCCTGTACCAGATGCAAAACCATTTCCAGATAAGCATCTTTTTCACCCAGGCCGTAAATGCAGGACACACTGGAAACAATGATGGCATCGCGCCGTTCCAGCATCGCTTTGGTGGCCGATAAACGCATCTGCTCGATCTGTTCGTTGACCGATGCATCTTTATCTATAAATGTGTCGGACGAAGGCACATACGCTTCCGGCTGATAATAATCATAATAAGAAACAAAATACTCCACCGCATTGTGCGGAAAGAATTCTTTCATCTCACTGTATAGCTGGGCTGCGAGTGTTTTATTGGGCGCCAGCACCATGATCGGACGCTGCACCGCTTGCGCAACATTAGCCACGGTAAAGGTCTTACCCGAGCCGGTGACCCCCAGCAGGGTTTGCCACATCTCACCGTTGTTCAGACCTTCGATCAATGCCTTAATCGCGGCTGGCTGATCTCCAGCGGGAGAAAATTCACTGACTAACTGAAATTGTTTATTCATACATCTTTAGCATCGATTAGGTTTGGCACATACCGAAATAACCTGGAAATGCGCGATATCAGCGAGACAAGAAGCTGCTTTCTTCTTTGTCAGAACATTGCAGGAATAGCTACTCTCTTTCAAAATGTTATGCGAAGAAGAAAGCAGCTTATCGTCCCGCCCTGCGGGAGTTCATGTAAACAGCCAGTACTGCGTTACAGCCTTTGCAAAGGGAATGACCATTCGGCTGCAGGCTGCGCCTTGTTCTGACTGTTTACATGAATTCTGATACGTGCATTTCCAGGTTATTTCAGTATATATTACTGACTTCTTTATCAATTATTGTGTTTCATGAAGGAAAGATTTTGACTATCAAGCTCTCCCAACGCGTTCAAAACATCAAACCATCACCTACATTAGCAATCACTGCCCGGGCAGCGGCTTTAAGAGCCGAGGGTAAAGATGTTATTGGTCTGGGTGCGGGCGAACCCGATTTCGATACACCAGAGCACATTAAACAGGCTGCCATCGAAGCAATCAACAGCGGTTTTACCAAATATACTGCAGTTGACGGCACCGCTGATTTGAAACAAGCCATCATTAAAAAGTTCGCGCGTGATAACGGCCTCAACTATGAAGCCAATCAAATTCTGGTATCCGTTGGGGGTAAACAGAGCTTTTTTAATCTGGCACAGGCCCTGTTACAGCAAGGTGATGAAGTCATTATTCCTGCACCGTACTGGGTATCATACCCGGATATGACACTGCTTGCCGAAGGTAAGCCCGTCATTGTCACAGCCGGTCAGGACAGTCAGTTCAAAATCACCCCAGAACAGCTGGAAGCTGCGATCACCGACAAAACCCGTCTGTTTGTCATCAACAGCCCTTCCAACCCGACCGGTATGGCCTACAGCCGCGCTGAACTGGAAGCTTTGGGCGACGTTTTGCGTAAATACCCGGACGTGCTGATTGCCACCGACGATATGTACGAACATATCTACTGGGCTAATGAACCATTCTGCAATATTGTGATGGCCTGCCCTGATCTCTACGACCGAACCGTGGTGATGAACGGTGTATCCAAAGCTTATTCCATGACCGGCTGGCGTATCGGTTATGCGGGCGGGCCTGCCGATCTGATTGCATCAATGAAAAAGATTCAATCACAAAGCACCTCCAACCCGACCTCGATTTCTCAGGCCGCTTCTGTTGAGGCTTTAAACGGCGACCAATCCTGTATTCAGACCATGCTGGTCGAGTTCAAAAAACGCCATGATTTTGTAGTGGCAGAATTGAACGCAATGGACGGTATCGAGTCTCTGGAAACCGATGGCACCTTCTACGTATTCCCGAATATCAGCGGTGTGTTGGCGCGTAAACCCGAGCTGAAAGATGATCTGGATTTTGCCGAAGCTTTACTGGTCGAAAAAGGTGTAGCGGTTGTACCCGGAACGGCATTTGGCTTGAAGAATCATGTACGGTTGTCGATTGCTACCAGCGAAGAAAATCTGAAAGCAGCATTGTTGCGTATCGCCGAGTTTATCAGCTGAAAAATTATTATGAATGAGGCTTGACCTGTCAGGTTCAAGTCTCTATCATAGCCATCTTTCTGTTCCCCGATAGCTCAGTTGGTAGAGCAAATGACTGTTAATCATTGGGTCGCTGGTTCGAGTCCAGCTCGGGGAGCCAAACAAGATTCCGGAAAGCCCTGAAGAGCAATTTTCAGGGCTTTTTTGTTCCTGTTACAGACGCACAAATTGGTGGCTTCTCTTTCATCACGTCGTCTCAGCCTCCCTGTACTTTAAACTGCTAATTTCCCCGAGTATTCCCTGCCATGTCCAGCGACAATTTTAATTCACTCCCTATCTCCAAACCACAGATCGATGCACTGGACTCACTGGGCTATAAAACCATGACGCCGGTGCAGGCACAAAGCCTGCCGCTGATTTTGCAAGGTCGTGACTTGATTGTCCGTGCCAAGACAGGCAGCGGCAAAACAGCCGCCTTCGGCATAGGGCTGTTAAATGCGATTAATCCGCGCTTTTTCGGCGTGCAGGCGCTGGTGTTGTGCCCGACCCGTGAACTAGCCGATCAGGTGGGCAAGGAGATCCGCAAACTGGCGAGTTTCATGCCTAATATCAAACTGGTTTTGTTATGCGGCGGTAAACCATTCGGACCCCAAGTGGGTTCGCTGGAACACGGTGCGCATATCGTGGTCGGCACACCGGGGCGTGTCCAGGATCATTTACGCAAAAATACCCTGAAACTGGATGGGTTGAAAACCCTGGTGCTGGACGAAGCAGATCGAATGCTGGATATGGGCTTTGCCGATGTGATGCAGGCTATTATCGAGCAGACGCCGAAATCGCGTCAGACCTTGCTGTTTTCAGCTACTTACCCCGACACAATCGGACAGATGAGTCGCTCTATTCAGCGTAACCCGGCATCGGTCACCGTCGAGTCGGAGCACAAGCCGGAAGTGATTGAACAGCTGTTTTATGAAGTCAAAAAACACGAACGGGATACGACATTACTCGCCTTGTTCGAGCATTATCAGCCACAGACTGCGGTGGTATTCTGCCACACCAAGAAGCAATGTGATGAAGTGGCAGCCCTGCTGCAACAACACCGGATCGAGGCGCTGGCAATTCATGGCGATCTGGATCAGCGTGAACGGGATCAGGTGCTGGTACGGTTTGCCAATAACAGCTGCGCGGTACTGGTCGCCACTGACGTGGCGGCGCGCGGTCTCGATATCAAATCATTACAGATGGTAATCAACTACGAATTGCCCCGTGACCCCGAGGTGTATGTGCACCGGATCGGCCGCACCGGCCGGGCTGGTGAAACAGGCATGGCCATGAGTATTGTCACCCCCTCGGAAACGCAGCGGATCCTTGCTATTGAAAAGTATCTGAACCAGCCATGCCGTTGTGATGTGCTGGAGTCACTGGATCGCGACCCTGCTTTTTCATTACAGGCTACGATGGTCACCATCCAGATCGATGCCGGCAGAAAAAATAAAATGCGTCCGGGCGATATTCTCGGCGCTTTGACAGGCGATGCTAGTCTGGCGGGTTCTCAGGTCGGCAAAATCAATATTTTTGATATGTCCAGTTATGTGGCAGTTGAACGGGATGCGTTCAGACAGGCCATGAATCATCTGGCACAGGGCAAGATAAAAGGGCGAACTATTCGTGCCCGCGGGATTGGTTAACAAAAACCATTCATCATAAAAAAACTGTCAAAACCAAAAGCGCCGGCAATTAAACTGCCGGCGCTTTTTTTATAATTTTGAAAAGCCAGAGCCCCGACAATACTGGAAAACTATTTTCTTTTCAGTGACTCAACTATCCCGGTGAAACGCCGCCGACAGGGATGCCTTCAGCGCTGTATGTAACACGGGGTCTCTACCGGGACTCAGTAATAAATCACTGGGGTTGCCTGTTGGATGATAATCCATATATGATTTGAACTGTTTATGGAGTCACAACTTAACATGGAGGTTATGTAATGCTGCCCACCCCTATCTACAACATAATGCCTTTTTTCTATCTAGCTTCAGGGTTTTCTGTGCCGATGGTCATAGACAGTCCGTTCGCCTTTATCTCAGGCATCTCGTTCGGTCTCGCCGCTTGTCTTATCATGAGAGCCCGTCAGTGGATTTAACACAATCAGCTTATTTTGGGACTGCTTGAAGGCATCTCACATGAACCATCAACACGGTGCCTGTGGCTCGCCTTAATCCTGTTCATCCATACATCACAAAAAAATAGCTTCGTCTCCATGATGACCCGGCTGAAACGATTTCACGTCTATAACGCATTTTTCTATAACCGCAACGATCTCGACTTCAATCCTGCACGTCAATAAGCAACCCTGGTTGAAAGGGAAGCCCCGGCAAAACCTCTCCCGGATAACCTTTCTGGTTGCTCAGCAGCCGGCATTTGCCTACCGTTGTATCCACACAGCAGTGCGTATGGCCATAGCACCAGATATCGGCTTTCTTAACCAAGTGATCCAAGTCGGAAATAAACCCGCTGCCTATGGTGTTGTTGCCGAACTGTGGATGCTCGCACTTCAGGCTTGGACCATGGTGGGTGATCACAACAGTACGGCCGCCGAAAGGTTCATCAAG
This sequence comes from Methylophaga sp. OBS4, assembly GCF_026319305.1. Lineage (GTDB taxonomy): Bacteria > Pseudomonadota > Gammaproteobacteria > Nitrosococcales > Methylophagaceae > Methylophaga. The sequence continues at coordinate 58,724 of NZ_JAPDMV010000003.1, read as the reverse complement.
CTTTTGTTCCAGCCATGCGACCGCCTTGCCATGCAAAGCCAAGGCGTGCTCTGGCTTAAACAGTTCTTCGCCGAATTTGATAAGGAAGTGATCGTTGAGCGCCTGCTGTAATATCTTCATGTTGTAGGCTTGATCAGCTTTGCCTGTAGACCTGTAATCTGTCCACAGCGTCGTTCCCAAAAATCGCACGCCATTGATAATGACCTCATCGCACTCCAAAAAATGAACGAGCGGATGCGTTTCGGCAAAAGCACGCAACTCAGCGATTACAGTCCAGTATTCTTGTTTATAAAATTCGTGATTGCCTGCAACATAGACAACATGTTTCTGATGGGCTTCAGCTTCTTCAATAGCCCATTTCAGTCCCTGGGTGCCGACATTGATGTCACCCGCCAGAATAATTACATCAGACTGATTTTCTTCTATGGAAAAGCAGTCCGACATCTCCATATGTAAATCTGATAGTAATTGCAGCTTCATTGTCTGTTCTTTGCCGTTACGCATCGCGTTCACATTAAAAATATCAGCTTTTAATGCATGGATTAGAGTTCATATTAACGCAACCCGGCGCGTTCGGCTTGCCCCTACCATCGTAGGTACAGATGCTGATATTCTGGGTATTAACCCCCTTCGGCCAATCTACGAACTGGAGGACATGTCTATGCATGATGTCAGACCATGTTGTATCCGGCCTTCGCAGTTGCAAAGGCAATGCGCTCCTATTGGTACCCAATCATGACCAGTGGTCGCCGTCCCCGTTCTCGTCGCCCTGTCACCGGTTTCTCCGCCGGCGTGGTGGTGGTGCGCCGGGAAAAGTCAGGCTGGCGACTGCTGGTATTGCGCGCCTACCGCAACTGGGATTTTCCCAAAGGCACGAGAGAACCGGGGGAGACGCCGCTGACAACCGCTCTGCGTGAAACGGAAGAAGAGACGGGGATCACCGATCTCGCCTTCCACTGGGGCCAAGACTATTGCGAAACGGTTCCCTACACGGGTTCCGGAGGCAGGAAAGTGGCGCGTTACTATCTGGCAGAGACCGCCGCCAGGAACATCATCCTCCCGGTGTCCCCACAACTCGGACGTCCGGAACACCACGAATGGCGCTGGGTACGTTTCAGCCAGGCAACAAAACTGCTGCCGCCACGGCTGCAACCAGTACTCGCCTGGGCAAGGCAGCAGTTGGAGTCATAAATGCGCCCTTCATTTCACCCCTTTCTGGTCAACGATCCTTTCGGTGATCCGGGACTGTATATCGATTTCCTGTTCGAACGCCGCGCCCTGCTGTTCGATCTGGGCGATATCCGTGCTCTGCCTCCACGCAAGCTGCTGCGCATCTCCGACATCTTCGTCTCGCACTGCCATATGGACCATTTCATGGGCTTCGACTGGTTGCTGCGTATCCGTCTGGGCCGTGAGCGTGATGTCCGGCTGTACGGCCCGCCGGGGTTTCTGGACCAAGTGGAAGGCAAACTCTCGGCCTACACCTGGAACCTGGTCCACCGCTATGAAAGCGATTTTGTCTTGACCGTAATGGAACTGGCGGAGGATGGCCATGCCCGGCAGGCGGTGTTTCGCTTACAGAATGCCTTTCAGCGCGAGGCAGAAACAGAAGCCATCATCAATGACAACATCCTGCACAATGAAATGGACTTCCGCGTGCGCTGTGCCATTCTTGATCACGGCATCCCCTGCCTGGCTTTCGCCCTGGAGGAAAAGCAGCATGTCAACGTGTTGAAAAACCGTCTCGCCGAGCTGGGTCTTGCTGCAGGCCCCTGGTTACAAAAACTCAAACGGGCAATCCTTGAAGACCGCCCCGCCGACAGCCCTATCGCGGGGCCGGAAGGCCGGATCTTCACCCTGGGCGAGCTCAAATCCTGCCTGCGGTTCACTCCGGGACTCAAGTTGGCCTACGTTACCGATGTCCTGTTCAATGAAAGCAATGCGGCGCGCATCGAAAACCTGGCCAGGGATGCAGACAAGCTGTTCATCGAAGCGGTATTTGCCCAGGAACTGGCTGAACGGGCCAGGGACAAATGTCATCTCACCGCCGCCCAGGCCGGCTGGCTGGCGCACCGGGCGAAGGTAAAAACAGTGATACCGTTCCACCACTCCCCCATCTACCGGGAACAAAAAGCCCTGCTGCAGCAAGAACTGCAGACACACTTCCGGCAAGGCAGGTCCCCCTAGCGCTGGCTCAACTGCAACTCGCACCCTTCCGAAGAGGTCACTTGCGTGCCGAAACGTTCACCTTCCCGATTAAGTGTTGCCTTCAGCCACTGCACACCTTCCGCAGGTGCATAACCCACCCGGAAACGGCGGGTCTGTGTGGGTGTCATAGCAAGGCTGACCAGCTTGCCCTGTGCCAGCACCGGGAAATACATCAACGCAAGATCGCCTCGGTATTGATCGTAGCCACTGATGCCCTCATAGTCGTTGAGAAAGTCGCCGCAACCGTAGAGAATGAGCCGGTCGTGATAGACCTCGATGCCTCTGACATGGTGGGACGAGTGGCCATGCACCACATCCACCCCGGCTTCGTCGATAAGGCTATGCGCGAACCGGCGATAGTCGTTACTGACGGCAAAACCCCAGTTGCCGCCCCAGTGAATGGAGGCAACCACCTGGTCACCGGCTTGTTTTACCGTCCGCACCTGCTGCGCGATGTCCGCGATCGTGCCCAACGACAGATCAGGCAGAAAATTCACCCCCGCCCGTTTTTCCCCGGCCGCCCATTCTGCAGGAACACCACTGCCCGGCATGCCCCAGGCAAATACCAGCACCCTTCCCTTGCCTTCTACTTCCAGCACCGCCGGCGCTGCAGCCTCGGCCGCGTTGCGTCCGGCCCCCGCAGTGGCAATACCTGCCTGCTGCAGCGTATCCAAAGTTTCTGCCAGGCCCGCATAGCCCCAGTCCAAAACGTGGTTGTTGGCGAGTACACAACAATCAATACCGGCAGCAGTCAGGCAAGGCACATTGTCCGGGTGCATGCGATAATGGATGCCTTTGCCAGGCTGGGCTTCCTCGCTGGTAGTCACTGAGGTTTCCAGGTTGATGATGCGCAGATCGGGACGCAGCCGCTCCCAGGCGTCCAGCGCATCGCCCCAAATATAGGAGAAATCCACCGGTTTCGAAATAGGACCGTTCTCTTCCTCAGCGAGTTGTACGTAACCCAGCGCCGAGCGCATATAAGGCTCGAATAACTGAGGCTTCGATGGCTGCGGCAGGATCTGGTCGATACCGCGACCGGTCATGACATCGCCACACAGAAACAATGTGATGCGCTGCGAAGGATGTTGTGTCTTCATGTCAGCATGCTCCTTCGTCATCAAGACGCCGGCGAAGCCAGTTCGGATCCCTGACAGAGCGCCCAGCAGCAGGCTCGTGATAGCGGCCAGAAAGCGTCTGCGGTTAAGCAATGATATGAAGTCAGTATTCATACATTTTTCTCCACCGAAGCCAGCCGGTGCGCGTGGCGAGTCGTTTCCGGCAATCGGTAGCGGCCGACACAGCCCAGCGTAAGCTCGACAGCGGACCGGAGACTCACTCGATGGCCGGTGGATACATAAACCGGTTTCACACCAGTACGAGTCCGCAACACGGCGCCGATCACCTCGTTACCATCAATCAGCGGCGACCAGTTACCTTTCTCAACCGGCGGCTCAGCATAATGGCCGATGAGCCTGGTCTTGCCAACGCCGATGGTAGGCAAATCCAGCAAGACCCCGAGATGGCTGGCAATACCGAAGCGGCGCGGATGCGCGATACCCTGTCCATCGCACAGGATAAGATCAGGCAAAGTTTTCACTTTATCCAGCGCTGCCAGCACAGCCGGGAGTTCGCGAAACGACAACAGTCCCGGGATATAGGGAAACTCAGAGGGACAGCGGGCCACGGCTGTCTCCATTAATTGCAAATCGGGAAAGCTGAGCACGGCCACTGCCGCCCGTGTCATGCGCCCGTCCTGTTCAAAACCGACGTCCACCCCTGCCACTCGGCAGATTTCAGGCAGACGATCATAACGCTCCACACGCCCGCTCAGTTCATACTGCAACGCGACCGCCTCAGCCGGCGTTAGCCGCCAGGGATGTTCGATCTTCAATTTCAAAATACGGCTCCTTATGAAGCTGAAGCCCGAGTGATCAGTACCAGATTTCCATACGCAGCCCCTTGCTGTCTACCGGCACATTCTGACCGGGCAGGCGGGCACCCAAACCAAGCCGGATGCGGCGGGCCACCAAAGCCAGGACGCAGGCGTCGAGAATGTCATCCTCCGCCAGCCGCTGCCTGCCAAAGTGCTTCCGCAACGCCTGCACATCAGGTTCATGGCGGCCAAAATGCTGCCTCAACCATCCCATACGTTCGACCAAACCCTCGCGACTTTTCTTGCTGTGACTCATTGGAGAACCGGCAAGCGACATAAAAGCCAGTTCCGGGTGAGATTCCATGATGCGCCTCTGCAGGCGCGGTGTCATGCAGCTATCCACTTCCCCGATTCTGGGCAAGATATGCCATGCCGGCAGACTGATACCCGCCCCGTTTACCGCTACCGCCGCAGCATAATCCGGATAAGCTGCCAGCGCCGGACGTGCAGGCGGTGAAAAGACGCTGGACCTTCTGGGCCCCAGCAGGCGACGCGCTGCCCGATCGCACATTCGTCCGCCCGGCAAGGCCTGTTCCAACAAGCCGACAGGCATGTCTACCGTCACCATTACCGACCGCGCTACAAGTTTGACCACCTCATCAAAGTGTTGGCACAACTCGTAGCGCACAGTCTGTACCGTATCCTCGCGACAGCCCAGCAGTGTAACGAACCAGCCGCCGCGGCAACCATCAACTCCGGCGTACCCAACCTCAGTCATGGCAGATCCCGCTCCAGTAAAGTCCCTGCCAGACTTTGAACCGGAATCTGGCCAGCAGAAACTGTTCGATAAGCCATATCAGCGTCTGCGCATGCTGGCTCACCTGCCGAAAGTCTTTGTATCTCAGCCCATCGATTGCCTGCAGCAACTGCAAAGTAAACTCCAGCTCCTTCAGCTTTTTCAGGTAGTAGCGCGGCTCGCTCATAAAGTGTTGGCAAGATGATTTTCATTGTTCAATCTGCCTGGTTCAGCCTGAATCAGGCAGAACCAACTAGTTTTCTCCTTATTGCACACCACTAAGTATCTGGAGGTTTATGTGCCCTTGCTGAATCATAGCAAGTGGTACAAGCCATCCAAGTCTTTTCCAGCAAACTCAGCACCGCACTTTTAACCAACTTAGAACGTGATAAACATTCGGTGTCATTAGAGCTTCTATCTATTGTCGGCCCAATCCTTATCTTCTATTATCATCGTTATCGGTTTCGATATGCCATGGACTCTTGCTGATGTCAGAGACGATAACCAGCAGTATGAAAAACCCGACAGCCGTTATCGGCTTCATCGTCGAGGTTCATGGCCCTGTTGTGGTTATCAACTGCGATCCCCTTCCCCCCTTGCGGCAAGCACTATGTACCAAAGTCGCCCATGAAACCTTCATTTTCGAAGTCCATCAGCACCTGGATCAACAACATGTACGTGCGGTGACTTTGCACCGAACGGCCGGTCTGTACCGTGGCATGCCGGTATACGATACGGGCGCCCCGCTGCACGTGCCTGTCTCGCCTGATTGTCTCGGGCGTCTGCTCAATACTTTTGGCGAACCACTGGATGATGAAAATCAGCTGCCGGCAACAGAATTCCGCAATGTTCACTGCCGCCCCGCACCGTTGAATACCGCAATAAGTACCGGACAAATTTTGGAAACGGGCATCAAGGTGGTTGATCTGCTATGCCCTTTTGTCAGGGGGGGTAAAACTGGCCTGTTCGGCGGCGCTGGGGTCGGCAAAACGGTGCTAATAATGGAATTCATGCATGCGGTAGCAACTTTGCATAAGGGCGTATCGGTATTTGCCGGTGTCGGAGAACGGATCCGTGAAGGCCATGAGCTTTGGCATGAACTGAAACGAGCCGGTGTGTTACCACAGACGGTAATGATATTCGGCCAGATGGACGAATCGCCCGGCGTACGATTTCGTGTCGGGCTTTCGGCCCTCACTTATGCAGAATATTTACGTGACACGGCACAAAAAGAAGTGTTGTTCGTCATGGATAATATCTTTCGCTTTGTTCAGGCAGGCAGCGAAGTTTCCAGCCTGCTTGGCCGCATGCCGGCCACCGTCGGTTATCAACCGACTTTAACCACCGAAGTAGCGGAAATGCAGGACCGCATTATTTCCACCGAACTCGGTGCCATCACTTCCGTCCAGGCGGTTTATGTACCTGCTGACGATATGACCGATCCGGCAGTCAGTGCCATTCTCAGCCATCTCGACACGATTGTGATTTTGTCTCGCAGCCTGGCCAGCAAGGGGATTTATCCTGCTATCGATCCGCTGCAATCGGGTAACCGGTTGATGGATCGGCAAACCCTTGGCGATCACCACTACACCATCGCGGAAGGGGTACGAGAACATCTGGCCCGTTATCACGAACTGGAAGATATTATCGCAATGTTGGGCATAGAAGAATTGTCCAGCCAAGACCGCAAAATCGTGATGCGAGCCCGCAAGCTGCAACGCTATCTGACTCAACCTTTCTGGTCGACCGCATCTCATACAGGCATAGTCGGCGTTTCGGTACCGCTAGAGGCCACGCTCGCCGACTGCGATGCCTTATTATCCGGGCAATACGATGATATTTCTGAAGACGCCTGTTACATGCGTGGCACCATTTCAGAGTCACGGTCATGACCGCGAGCTTCACACTCCGGCTTCAGGATGCGACCCACCGGCAAGACATCACCGGCATCACATCTTTTGTCGGTGAAGATGCCTCCGGCAGTTTCGGCATTCTGGCAGGGCATGCCCGCATGATAACGACACTGATTATAGGTCTCGCCCGTTTCCGCAGAAATAATGGGCAGTGGCAATATCTGGCACTACCCGGTGCCGTATTGTATTTCCATGAAAACGTACTGACCTTGAGTACCCGCCATTATCTGATGGATGATAACTACATGCGGATCAGTCAGGCCCTGCAACAACAGTTACTGGCAGAGGAAGAAAAGCTGCAGGACATGAAGAAAAGTTTGCATCATATGGAGGAGGAAGTCCTTAAACGGCTGTGGGATATGAGCCGGGAAAGAATAAGGTGACCACCATGACGTCATCAAATGATCTGAAAAATCAGGTAGAACGACAAGCACGGCGAATGCAGAAAGCCGAGCGTGAACGCCCGACGCTGGTCGGCCAGACGGTTTACATCGGTGTGCTCGGACTGTTGTTTGTACTGCCGGTGATTGGCGGTGCTTATCTCGGCCATTGGCTCGACAGCCTGACAACCGGCTATTCAATTCGCTGGACTGTCAGCCTGATCCTGCTTGGCGTTATAGTGGGGGCGCTGAACGTTTATCTGACAATCAGGGAATAACGTGATGACCGACGGGGAATTGATTATTAAACCTTTATTCACGATCGGACCGTTAGAAGTGACCAACACCATTGTCACCACTTGGCTGATCATGGCAGCACTCACCCTGTTCTGCTGGATATTGTCACGCCGGCTCAGCAGCGAGCCTGGCCCGTTACAGACAACCGTGGAAGGCATTGTCGAAACCATCGACAAAGCGATAGCGGAAGTCACGCCACAACATTGCCGCACAATCATGCCGTTTGTCGCCAGTCTGTGGATATACCTGGTCATCGCCAATCTCAGCGGTCTGCTCCCCGGCGTGCATGCCCCTACCCGCGACCTGTCGGCCACCACGGCGCTGGCGATCCTCGTATTTCTATCAACACACTGGTACGGGATCCGCATTCAGGGACTAAAAAAATATCTGCATCATTACATCATTCCCAACCCTGTATTGCTGCCGTTTCATATCATCAGCGAAATCACTCGTACGGTCGCGCTGGCTGTACGGCTGTTCGGCAATATCATGAGCCTGGAAATGGCCGCGCTGATGATCCTGCTGGTCGCCAGCTTTCTGGCACCGATTCCCATCCTGATGCTGCATATTGTTGAAGCGCTGGTACAAGCCTATATCTTCGGCATGCTGGCTTTGATCTATGTGGCAGGCGGAATTCAGTCCCAACAGGTACGTTCACAAAACAAGGAGTAGCCCATGCCTGATCTTTCTCTATTTAGCCTGGCGTCGACCGTAGCCGTGGTACTGGCTATCGCTTTCGGCGTTTTGGGGCCGGCTCTGGCAATGGGCTGGGCGATAAGTCATGCCATGGACGCCTTGTCACGTCAGCCGGAAGCCGAACATGCCATTATGCGAACCTTGTTTATCGGGCTGGCGATGATTGAGTCATTAGCGATCTATGTGCTGGTCATCGTGCTGATCGTGCTGTTCCGCAATCCGCTGCTTGAATATCTGTTGCAATAAAAATAGCCAAGTGTCATGTCCCTGATACCCACAACCTGTTGGAGCAGCATGTTATGGAACTGAACTGGTCCACTTTTGTACTCGAAATCATTAACTTTCTGGTACTGGTCTGGCTACTTAAACACTTTCTGTACAAGCCAGTCAGAGAAGTGATTGCACGCAGGCAAGCCGGCATTGAAAAAACGTTGGCTGATGCCGAAGCCAGATATGCTGAAACCAGACAATTACAGCAACAGTACGAAAGCCGCCTGGCCGACTGGGATCGGGAGCGGCAGCAAAAGCGCGAAACACTCCGGCAGGAACTGGATGACGAGAGCCAGCGACAGCAGCAGGAATTGCAGACACGCTTGCAACAAGAGCAGGAAAAAGTACAGGTCACTGCAGCCAAACGCCAGCATGACCGGAACCGCAAAATGGAAGAAACTGCCTTGCAACACGGCGCCAGTTTTGCCGCCAAACTGCTACACGGTTTATCAGGCCCCGACACCGAAGCCCGCCTTGTCGACAAGCTTGTTCACGACTTGAGCCAGTTGTCTGCCGAAAAAACCAGCATGCTGCGCAGCCATTATGGTGAAAATCTGGACAAGTTCGAAGTCGCCAGCGCCTATCCGCTTTCCTCCGATCTGCAGCAGCAAATCGAGCAGGCCTTGCACACGGTGACCGGCCTCGATATGCCCGTCAGTTACAGCCAGGACAGCTCGCTGATAGCCGGCCTCAGAGTCGGCATTGGCAGCTGGGTTATCAATGCCAATATCCAGGATGAATTAAGCGGTTTCGCGGAGCTGGCCCACGATGGATAAAGAAGAAGTCGAGACAAACTCCCTGCTGGCCCGTCAGGCAAAATGGCTGGACAGCTATCAGCCTGCAGTCCATATCAATGAACGCGGCCGCGTAGTGGCGGTTGGCGACGGTATCGCCTGGATCACCGGCTTACCGTCAGCTGCGATGGACGATATTCTAAGCTTTGCCGATGGCAGTACCGGCATGGTATTTGACTTGACTAATAAACTTATCGGGGCTGTTTTGCTGCGTGACTCGGAAAAACTGACATCAGGTACGTCAGTAAAGCGTACCGGCCGCACGCTCAGTATCGCTGTCGGTGACGCATTGCTGGGACGTATTATCGATCCACTCGGCATGCCGCTTGATAATAAGCCTCGGCCCAAACATAGCCGCTGGTTACCGCTGGAAACAGCCTCTCCCCCCATCGTGGCACGTGACTTCGTAGTCAAACCGCTCTATACCGGCAACAAGATTATTGACACCATGATTCCGATAGGTAAAGGTCAGCGGCAACTACTTATCGGCGACGAAGGATTGGGACGCAGTTCAATTGCTTTGGATACGGTTATCAACCAGCGCGGCCAGAACGTATATTGTGTCTATGTGCTGATTGGACAGAAACGCTCATCTATAGTCAACACCATCAATATTCTGCGTAAAAGCGGCGCGCTTGATTACACAACAGTCATTGTCGCTGAGGCCAGCAGCTTACCGGGCTTACAACATCTAGCACCTTTTGCCGGATGTGCCGCGGCTGAGTTCTGGATGCAACAGGGGCACGATGTTCTGGTGGTCTATGACGATCTTTCCACCCATGCCAAAACCTACCGCGAACTCTCTTTATTATTGCGGCGGCCACCTGGACGAGAGGCCTATCCGGGCGATATCTTTTCTGTTCATGCCAGACTGCTGGAGCGCACCACCTGTCTGAATGCCGCCAATGGTGGCGGCAGCATGACTGCCCTGCCAATTGTAGAAACCAAGCTCGGAGAAATCACCGCCTACATCCCGACCAATCTGATTTCCATCACTGACGGCCAGATCTATTTCGATCAGGCTTTATTTGCGGGCGGTTTCCGTCCGGCTATTGATATTGCCCGATCCATCTCCCGTATTGGCGGTCAGGCCCAACATCCAAGTATCAAAAAAGAAGCAGGTCGCATGAAGCTCGATTACCTGCGCTATCTCGAGCTGGAAATCTTCACCCGTTTCGGTGCCCGTCTTGAAGCATCGATGGAAAAAGCTATCCATCGAGGCCGTCTGTTAAGGGAAATTCTCAAACAGGATCGATTATCGCCATTACCCGCCACATTCGATATGGCATGGCTGGTGGCCTTTAATGACGACATGTTAGAACAAGCCGGCACCGATAAAATTCCGCCGCTGCTGGCAACACTTGAAGCATCGGTGAGCCACACCACCCTGACGCTGGATAGTCCGCGCGACCAGTGGGCCGATGCAGTCACACGATGGCTTGGCCCTGTAGGAGACTGACTATGTCACGGCGTCAGAATCTCGAGCATCATCGCCATAGCCTGACTGAAGTGCAAAACATCATGAACTCGATGAAGACCATGGCCTACATCGAGAGCCGCAAGCTGTCCGCTTGTATCGATGCCCAGCAAGCCGTGATTCACAGTATTGAGCAGGCAAGCCGGGATTTGCTCAATTTCTATCCCGATATCTTGCCGCAACCGGGCCGAAATCCCTCTGTTATTTTGCTGATAGGCAGCGAGCGCGGCTTTTGCGGTGATTTCAATCACGCCCTATTCCGAGAATTGGAAGTACAGACATCCAAGTCTTCACTGCTGATCAGTGTCGGACACAAGCTGAATCTTCTGCTGGAAGATGACCCGCGCCTGACAGCAGCCATTGACGGCATCAGTGTGAACGAGGAAATCACTTCCGTCATTGAACAGTTGGTCGCCCGGTTAGCTTTATTGCAGGAGCAACACGGCTTGCTCAGTGTTTCCTGTTTGTATCACGCTGGGGATGATGGTATCCGCACTCAGAAACTGCTGCCCCCTTTCCATGATCTTCTGCATCAAACTGTCGGTTTTTCTCATCCGCCGCTGCACAACCAGCCCCCCGAAGACTTGTTGCTTGAACTCAGCGACCATTATCTGTTTGCCGTATTGCATCAGATCCTGTTCATCTCACTGCTGGAAGAAAACCATCGCCGTATTACCCACCTTGATGGTGCGGTTAAATACCTCGACAAACAATTAGCAGAACTGACCCGAAAAAGCTCTGCCCTGCGTCAGGAAGAAATCATTGAAGAAATCGAGGTGATTCTACTGAGTGCGGCAAGCCTCGATGCCAATCTGGATACACAAACCTGAATCCCGAACATACAGTTAACAGCGAGGGGCTCTACTTTCAAGTTCTCATGGTCGCCTAGGTGCGACATATGGAAACAGACCGAGATACTCGCGCCGCCACCAATCACCGCTTTGCTTACGCTGTTCAGCCGTGGTGAACCGGTAATCATAAGCCTGCACCCGCAAAAAGCGCGGCGGTTTGACCGGGAACGGATTGTTTTTCAGCAAGCTAAGCACCTGCGGCGAACCCTTTCTGAGCTGACTCTGAAACTCTCGGAACCAGTACAACTGCCGCCCGGACTGGCTCGGAACAAACCACATCATCCAGTCCAGCCGCGGATGATAAGGCACGATAAAAGCCGGTTGCCGGTTCACCTTGCCCGGTTTGAATTTAAACTCGTAATCCCGCCAGTTCTGACCGTCATCACTGCCCTGAATTAGCAGCTCCTGCCGCGTTGTCTGCATGGTGGGAAACACATGATAAATATGGCCGATACCCCAAAGCTGCACACTGTCGTCAATCTTGATGATCGGCTCGGGCAACAAGCTACGCGTGGCATACATATAAAAAGCCGTGGTACTGACAAACACAATCAACAAACCCGATATCAGTGCAAGGCCCGACTTCAGCAGGCCCGGTTCACGACTGCCCTTATTTATCCACTGCAACAGTTTTCGCGGTAACAGCCGGCTGATAATACGATCATCCAGCAGCAATACACAGAGTAAGATCACCAGCAGATTGACATAAGCATGATTGCTCGTCGCTATCAGCAGCAACTGCATCAGAATCGTAATCAAAGCTGCAGCAATCCGGTACGGCCTCGGCATAAAGATCAGAAACGGCACCAGCAGTTCGGTAAACAAGGTGAAACCGACCCCGAATTGATGCAGCCAGTGCGGCAAGTAATGGGCATACCAGGAACCGATATGTGGTAACGGCTGCGTCTCGAAATAATGATGCAATGCGGTAAAACTGGCCCAGCTGGGATCATCGGAAAGCAGTTTGGCCAGTCCTGACATAAACCGAAAACGAAACAGTAACCACTCATACAGCAGAATCAGCAGCAAACTGGGACCTGAAATCAGAAATATTGCCAGAAACCCTGCTTCCAGTAACAGGCTATCCCACTGAAAACTCAAAAACAGCTGGCCGGCATGAAACAAAGACAGATACAACACAAATAGAGCAATCGTAGCCAGCTGTTCCAGTCGCCCGAGAAACAATAAAACCGAGAAAATACAGCCGGCTACGGCCGCGCTCTGCAACGCCAAATCCGAAGCATTGAACCAGAACAGATTGGGCAATGTCAGCCACGCCTGCCAGCCGTCCTGTTGATAAGCCCGTTCAAGCACGCGGTCAAACGGTAAAATACCGTCCGGCCCGACCAATCCGGCCATCTGACCAAATAAGGAAGCAAAGGCAATAAAATAGATAACCGCGAGCAGACGCAGGAATAAATTGGCGGTCAGCTGATAATCCGGTCGCAGCTGAAACAATGTCCGCCAGAGCATGGCTTGTTGTGCCGCTTTCATGCTCACCTCCGTGCAATGCTATGACTACTTTAAATATGCCTGTCAGTAAGATGCCTCCGCTTCGGTCGGCATGACAACGCCCTTTACCAAACCAGCCCCGCCGAGCATAGCGAGGGGCCTGTCATTCCGAGCGCAGCCGAGGAATCTCTGTTTATCTTCTCAGATGCCTCCACTCCGGTCGGCATGACAGCTACTTGTCCAACAATTCCAGATACAAATCCCTCCATTCGGGATTCATAACATCAACCAACTTATTTTTCTTTTCTCTACGCCAACGTTTGAGTTGTTTTTCCCGACTGATCGCGGTGTAAGCATCATTCGTCTGCTCAAAATAGACCAGCTTGGTCACGTTGTACTTATCTGTGAATCCTGTGACCACATGCTGTTTATGTTCATAAACACACCGTATCAAATCGTTTGTAACACCGATATAAAAACACGATTACTGATGTTCGTCATGCAATAGACATAGTACGTTTTCATCGGCAGTTCCCTCTGCATTCATCCTTCAGAGTTATTGAGATGCCTCCGCTTCGGTCGGCATGACAGCGCCCTTTACCAAATCAAGCCCCCGAGCATAGCAAGGAGACTGTCATTCCGAGCGTAAGCCGAGAAATCTCGTCCAATGCCCGACCTTAAGGCAAAGTCCAAACCTTCAAAAAATCGCCGCTTTGATAACCAAACAATTTGTTACCGCCGCTAGCCACCGCGATATATTGCCTGCCGTCTATCTCATAACTGATGGGCGGCGCATTCACACCCGCCTCAGATTGACCAGACCACAACTTCTCGCCGGTTGCGGCATCCAAAGCAAATAATTCACCCGAACCTTCGCCGCTGAACACCAGACCACTGGCTGTGCTCAACACACCGCCCAACAGCGGGTTCGGCGTTTTGTGCTGCCAAACCAGTTTACCGTTATCAATATCAATGGCGCTGAGCAGGCCATAACGCTCGTCGGTATCCAGCGGCGACATCGAAGAATACTGCAGCCCCGGCTTACCGTTTTTACCCTGCAACTGATGCAGGCTGTATTCAACCGGCCAGTGAATACCGGCGATAAAAACCAACCGCCGTTGTTCATCGACTGAAACCGGCGACCAGTTGGAGCCGCCCAATACCCCCGGATAAATAATCGTGCCGGCTTTACTCGGTTTCTGAAACATATTCTGTTGCGGCACATAAGCTTCGCTCTTAAACAACAACGCACCGTTTTCACGATTTAACACATAAAACCAGCCGGTCTTACCCGCCTGCCCGATAGCAGGGATCGATTCGCCATCAATATGAGCGGTGAACAACACCGGCGGACTGGCGACATCATAACCCCACATATCATGCGGCACCTGCTGGAAATACCATTTCAACTCACCGCTATTGGCATCCAAAGCCACCAATGACGAGGTATACAGATTATCGCCAGGCCGCGACGAACCTTCCATTTGCGGAGAAGGATTGCCGGTGCCAAAGAACAAGGTATCGGTTTCATAATCAATCGCCGGGGTACTCCAGGCCGAACCGCCGCCATAACGCCAGGCATCGGCATAATTGTCAGCACTGGATTTTTCAGCCTCGATATCACGAGGCAACCTGACACCATCGGCGGTGAATTGAACAAAATCCCCTTCCCAGCCCTGCTCCGGAATGGTATCGAACTGCCAGGTTTGTTCGCCGGTTTCCATGTCATACGCAGCCAGAAAGCCGCGACGGCCGTATTTGCCGGCAATGCCGACCACCGTGCCCAGCGGTGCATCCGAGTCCAGCGAGTCCAGATGCAAACCGTAACCGACTCCGGTAATGCCGATAATCACTTTACCTTTATAAACCATCGGCGCCATATTCAAACCGGCGCCGGACGTGCCGGATACTTCACCTGTAGTATCGCCGGCCAATGTGCGGATATCTTCCTGAATGCCGCTTTTACCTTCGGTCACATCCTTATCCCATAATTTTTCACCGGTCTCGGCATCCAGTGCCAGCAAACGGCCATCGACCGTCCCCATAAACACACGGTCTGCGGACACCGCCACCCCGCGATTAGCCGGGCCGCAGCACATCCCGCGTTCTTTAATCCGATCATGCCGGTAGCGCCAAATCTCACGACCGGTTTTCGCATCCAGCGCCGCCACATCATTAAAGGGCAAAGACAGATACATCACCCCGCCGCGCACAATCGGCGTCGCCTGAAACGTCGCCTCGATACCGCTGTTGTACTGCCAGGCCAGTTGCAACTGCTCGACATTCTGCTTGTTGATTTGGGTTGACGGGCTATGGCGTTGATGCAGGTTATTGCCGCCGAACAAAGGCCATTCGGCATCCGCAGCACTGGCAAACCATGGCATAGCCAGAAATAAGAAAGTTGTTATTTTCAAAATCGATGTTGTTGTCATAACTTTATTTCTGCAGCCTCGTTGTTTCATTATTAGTTTTTAACCTAGTTTCTATCACTCTAAAACGCAATCAATCTGCGGCCATCAAAACCATCCAAATGCCGCCGGTTCAGTGACAAAGTGCGCATTTATATCCGCCATACTGTCTGTCAGCCCGTTTTGCCAACGATTTCACGCCAATCATCGCCAAGCCTGCTATTGGTAACATATAATTAATTCAGCGGTCATTACCAATAATGGCTGTTACTCTCGGAGGCGACTATGTTGTCTATGGGTAAATGGATGACGCAAAGACTGACCAGTTGGTTGAACAAGGAACCAGCTGTCGATCCCTCTGTTCCTTCTTTAACCAATTATGAACGGCTCTGCGATGAGATCCGTCCCGGCGATGTGTTGCTGATCGAAGGCCGCAGCCGCGCCAGTAACATCATCAAGAAGCTCACCCAGAGCACCTGGACACACTCGGCACTCTATATCGGCAATTATTATCAACTCAATCTCGCCGGTATCGCCCCGCATGCCTTGGTCAACTATTCACGGACACCCCATACCAATCTGATTATTGAAGCCGTCTTGGGACAGGGCACGATCGTCACCCCGTTGAGCAAGTATCGACAAGCGCATATCCGTTTGTGCCGTCCCCGCAGCCTGACTTTGACTGATCGCAATGCCGTGATCAAACATGCCTTGGACAAACTGGGCTACCAATACGATATCCGGCATTTGATTGATCTGGCCCGGTTTTTATTGCCTTATTCGCTGCTCCCTCGCCGCTGGCTTTCCAGTCTGTTCGAATTCAAGCCCGGCAAGCCCACTCAAACCATTTGTTCCTCCATGCTGGCCGAGGCCTTTATGTCGGTGCATTATCCGGTATTGCCGATTATCTCGCACACCGAGGACGGGATACGTTTCTACAAACGCAATATCAAACTGTTTACCCCGAAAGATTTCGATTATTCCCCTTATTTCGACATTATTAAATATCCCTTTGTCGGTTTGGATGAACTGGCCACCTACCGTTCATTACCCTGGGATCAGGAAGGATTGATCTGTAATGATGCCGGAGATTGTGTGGTTCCTTTCCAGGATCTGGATAAAGACTCGCACCAAAAAGGAGAATGAGATGAAACGCCTATGGACAGTGCCTTTATTATTCATCATTACCCTATTGTTACTGCTAACCGGCCATTATCTGTCGACATTGATCGTCTTTGCCGCTGCAGTGGCCATCATCTGGATATCGTCGTGGCGCAAATTTTTTATTATTGAACCTATCGTGTCCGTTTTTCGGCGGGCAATGCCGCCGTTATCTGCAACCGAACGGGAAGCGCTTGAATCCGGTACCGTCTGGTGGGACGGCGAGTTGTTCAGCGGCAAACCTGACTGGACTAAGCTGCTCGCAGCAAACAAACAGGAACTGACGGGGGAAGAACAGGCATTTCTGGCCGGACCGGTCGAGCAATTATGTGAGCAGCTCAATGACTGGCAAATCAACCATCAAGACCATGACTTGCCGCCACAGGTCTGGGATTTCATCAAACAGCAGCAGTTTTTCGGATTGATTATTCCCAAACAATACGGTGGTCTCGGTTTTTCACCGCTCGCGCATTCACAAGTCATTATGAAAGTAGCCAGCCGCAGTGTAACGGCGTCGGTCACCGTCATGGTGCCCAACTCCCTGGGACCGGCGGAATTGCTACTACATTATGGCACTCAAAAACAAAAAGACTATTATCTGCCCCGACTGGCCCGCGGCGAAGAGGTGCCCTGCTTTGCGTTGACCGGTCCGGAAGCCGGCAGCGACGCCAGCAATATTCCCGATAAAGGCATTGTCTGCAAGCGCGAATTCGAAGGCAAGGAAATAACCGGCATCCTGCTCAACTGGGAAAAACGTTATATCACGCTGGGGCCGGTGGCCACCTTGCTGGGGCTGGCTTTTCATCTTTACGATCCTGACCATCTGCTCGGCGACTCGTTTGATGGCAGGGACGATATCGGCATTACGCTGGCACTGATCCCGACTGATACGCCGGGGATCCGTATCGGGCAGCGGCACTGGCCGATGGGCACCGCGTTCCAGAATGGGCCTAACTGGGGTAAAGACGTGTTTATTCCGCTGGACTGGATCATCGGCGGTGTCGATTATGCCGGTCAGGGCTGGCATATGCTGATGGAATCGCTGGCAGCCGGCCGCTCCATTTCCTTGCCGGCTTTAAGCGCCGGTGCCGCCAAGCTGGCCTGCCGCATCACCGGTGCTTATGCGCAAATCAGAAAACAGTTCCACCAGCCTATCGGCCACTTTGAAGGCATTGCCGATGTCTTGGGCCGCATGGCGGGACAAACCTATATGATCGATGCGGTGCGCCGCACTACGGCACAAGCGGTCAGTGCCGGTGAACGGCCCGCCGTGCTGTCGGCCATCGCCAAATATCAGTTGACCGAAGCCATGCGCCGCATTGTCAATGATGCGATGGACGTGCATGGCGGCAAAAGCATTTGCCTCGGCTCACATAATGTTTTGGCCAATATTTATCAGACCATTCCGATCAGCATTACTGTTGAAGGCGCGAATATCCTGACCCGCAATCTGATTATTTTCGGTCAGGGTGCGATTAGAGCTCACCCTTATATTCTGCAAGAAATGGCAGCGCTGGAAGCTGAAACAGGTAAACAGGCGGTCACTCAGTTTAATGCAATCTTTAGCCGTCATTTGCTTCATACCATCCGCAATATCGGCCGCAGTGTTTTACTGGGTGTGAGCAAAGGCCGCTTTAGCCGGGCACCGCCATCACCGTTACGCCCCTTATATCAGCAAATAAATCATCTCAGTGCCGCCATGGCGGTGACCACTGATTTCAGCCTGGCCTTACTCGGCGGCAGTCTTAAACGCCGCGAATCACTCTCCTCTCGCATGGGTGATGTACTGAGTCAGCTTTATCTGGCTTCCTGCAGCCTGCAAAATTATGAACATAATAATGAAGCCGATGATATTGACCTGGCGCGATGGGCGGTTGAACACGCTGTTTTCCAGGCACAACAGGCGTTGATCAATCTGTTGGCCAACCTGCCCAACCGCTTTCTGGGCTGGTTGTTGAAACGATTGGTATTTCCGCTCGGCCCCCGTTACCGGCCGCCTTCCGACAAACTGACTCATCGTCTGGCGCAACAAATCCTGCAACCCGGGCCGGTACGTGACAGGTTGACCGCCGGTATTTACCTGCCGGCAGACAAAGACCAGGTCGTGCAGCAGCTGGAGTTGACTTTAGCGCTCTGTGTTGAAGCCGAACCAATCGAACAAATGCTCAGAAAAGCAACGTTGTCAGCTGAATCAGCCTTGCAAAAAGGGGTAATAAGCGATGATGAATTTCTGTTGGTTGTATCTGCTCGCAGCGCACGCAGTCAGGCCATTGCGGTTGATCATTTCAGTGCGCAACTGGAGGAAGCCGTATTATGAATACTGAATATCCTCATTTTGCCTATCCGGATCGGCCGGTTTATATCGTCGACGGCTGTCGCACCCCTTTTCTCAAAAACACCGGCAAACCCGGCCCGTTAAGCAGCAGTGACCTGGCTGTGGCCGCCGGCCGCACCCTGTTAAACCGCCAGCCTTTCGCTGCTGAACAGCTGGATGAAGTCATTCTCGGTTGTGTGATGCCCGGTCCCGGTGAAGTCAATATTGCCCGCATCGTGTCGTTACGGCTGGGTTGCGGTAAAGCGGTACCGGCCTGGACGGTGCAACGTAACTGCGCCTCCGGTATGCAGGCATTGGATAGTGCGGCGCTTGATATCAGCAGCGGCCGCAGCGATCTGGTATTAGCCGGTGGCAGTGAGGCGATGAGTCACGCGCCGTTATTGTTCAAACCTGAGATGGTCGACTGGCTGGGCGAGTGGCGTAAGAAACGCCCTATTCACAAGCGTCTGCAATTGTTAACCGCTTTGCGACCGGCCATGTTAGCGCCGGTTATCGGCCTGTTAAAAGGCCTCAAGGACCCCACCGTCGCTTTATCGATGGGACAGACAGCTGAAATACTGGCGCACCGGTTCAATATCCAGCGCAGCGAAATGGACGCCTTTGCTTTGGCCAGTCATTACAAACTGGCAAGGGCTAATGAACAGCATTATCTGAGCGAAATCGGGCCGGTTATCACTGCTGACGGTCAGATTTTTGATACCGATACCGGATTGCGCACGGACAGTGATTTCGCCCAACTGGCCAAATTAAAACCGGCGTTTGAACGCCATGGCCTGATCTCGGCAGCCAACAGTGCCCAGGTCACCGATGGTGCCGCCTGGTTACTGCTCGCCTCGGAAGCGGCAGTCAACCATTATCAGTTACCGGTTTTGGGTCAGCTCATTGACTGCCAGTGGTCCGGTCTTGATCCGGCACAAATGGGGCTGGGGCCGGCCTATGCGGTACCTTCATTATTACAACGGCATCAACTGCATTTTGATGATGTCGACTTTTGGGAAATCAACGAAGCGTTTGCAGCCCAGGTGCTGGCTTGTCTGGCCGCCTGGCAGGACGAGCAGTTTTGTCGCACTGAGCTTCGCTGCGACGGGATAGCAGGCACGGTTCCGCCCGCGCGCTTAAATGTGGATGGCGGCGCAATTGCCATCGGTCATCCGGTCGGCGCCTCCGGTGCCCGCCTGGTCTTGCATCTTTTATCGGTACTCAAACGCCATGATGCTCAGACCGGCGTCGCCACTTTGTGTATCGGTGGTGGTCAGGGTGGTGCGATGCTGATTTCCAGAACAGGAGCAACATTATGACTAAGGTCAAAGAAACGGCAATCTGGATAAGAACGCAGGATAAAGACGGCATTGTCTGGCTGGCGCTGGATACACCCGGTAGCCAAACCAATACGCTCACGCCGACAGTGCTGGATGCGTTAACGGCTGAAGTCGAACAGTTGGAATCAACACCGCCGCGCGGCGTGGTATTTTATTCCGCCAAGGAAAAAGGCTTTATCGCCGGCGCTGATATCAATGCCTTTAAACAGCAACATTCGGTGGATGAAACCTATGCCGTGATCCACGATGTGCAAGCGCTGTTCAGCCGGATTGAGAAGCTGCCCTGCCCGACTGTCGCGATGATTCACGGTTTCTGTCTTGGCGGCGGCCTGGAGCTGGCTCTGGCCTGTGACTACCGGGTGGCGCAAGATGATGCCGATAGCCGGATCGGGCTGCCCGAAATCAAACTCGGTATCCACCCCGGTTATGGCGGCAGTGTGCGTTTAATTGAATTAATTGGCGTTCTGCCGGCCATGAAACTGATGCTGACCGGGCATTTGCTCTCTGCCCGCAGTGCCCAAAAACAGCATATCGTTGACCAAATCGCACCGGCCAGGCATCTACGGCGTGTTGCCTCCGAGCTGATCCTGACCGCGCCCGCCAAACGAAAAGCGCCCCGGTGGCAGATTATTTTGTCACACAAAAAGCTACGGCAGACCGTCGCCAATATGCTGCGCAAACAGACGTTAAAACAGGTCAATCCAGCGCACTATCCGGCACCACTGGCGTTAATTGAATTATGGCAAAACAGGCCGGAGCAGCGGCAGCAGTATTTTGATGCCGAAGCGTTATCGGTGGCCAAGCTGCTTGTGACTGAAACCGCACAAAATCTGGTCAGACTGTTTTTCTTACGCAAACGGCTGAAAGATTTCGGTAAACAATCAGCATACCGGGCCCGTCATGTTCATGTCATCGGCGCCGGGGTGATGGGCGGTGATATTGCGGCCTGGTGCGCTTTGCAAGGTTTGAACGTGACATTGCAGGATCAATCCAGCGAGCGTATTGCACCGGCTGTCAAGCGGGCGCATAAGCTGTTCAGCAAACAATTGAAGGCACCCCATCTGGTACAGGCTGCCATGGACAGGTTAAGCCCCGATGTCAGCGGCGACGCGGTTGCCAAGGCCGATGTGGTGATCGAGGCTATTTTTGAAAACCTGGAAGCCAAACAAACCCTGTACCGGACGATTGAACCGAAATTGACAGCAGATACCATACTGGCGACTAATACCTCCAGTCTGTCACTGGAATCCTTGTCGACCTGTCTGGTTCATCCCGGGCGGCTGGTCGGACTGCACTTTTTCAATCCGGTTGCCAAAATGCAGTTGGTTGAAATAGTGACGGCAGCAGAAACCGCTTCGCAGTGGACCGAAAAAGCCATCGCCTTTGTACATCAGATCGATCGTTTGCCTTTGCCGGTTAAGAGTGCGCCTGGCTTTTTGATTAACCGCATCCTGATGCCTTATCTGCTGGAAGCGGTGCAGATGGAAAATGATGGCATTCCGCCAACCCGGATTGACCAGGCCGCAAGAGATTTTGGCATGCCAATGGGGCCTATCGAACTCGCTGACAGTGTCGGGCTGGATATCTGCCTGTCGGTGGCTGAGATTCTGGCACCGGCCCTGGAACTCAGCATTCCGGATAACCTGTCCCATCTGGTCGACCAGGGTCATCTGGGCCGAAAAAACGGCCGGGGATTTTATCAATACGATGCCAAAGGCAAGCTCAAGCCACCGGCAAAAACTGATAGCGACACAGACACTGCGGTCGACATTTCCAGCAAGGATATCGGTCAAAGACTGATTCTGCGTTTGCTGAACGAATGTGCGGCCTGCCTGGAGCAAGGCATTGTTGCTGATGCCGACTTGCTTGACGCCGGTATGGTATTCGGCACCGGTTTTGCTCCATTTCGTGGTGGGCCGATGCATTATGTAGAACAACAAGGTGCAGCCACAGTGGTCAAACAACTCGATCAGTTCAGTCAGCTTTACGGCGCCCAGTTCAAACCTCAATCAGGATGGAGGCAATTGCTATGAAACGCACCGATATTATCCCGCCTCAAATCGCCCGCACCTTGCCCGGTTTATTGGTTGAGCGCGCCAGGCGCAGCCCTGATAGCACGGGCTGTTGCCAATATGATGAACAGCAGCAGCAATGGCAGTCATTAAGCTGGCAACAAATAAATGCGGCGGTGATGCAGTGGCGCGGTGCATTGGCTGCGGAACAGCTCAACCCCGGCGATCGGGTGGCTATTATGCTGCGCAACTGCAAAGAATGGATGTTTTTCGATCTGGCTGCACTCGGCCTGGGCCTGGTTACCGTACCGCTTTATCCCAATGATCGTGCTGACAGTGCCGCCTATATTTTGCAGCATGCCGATGCCAAACTGCTGTTGCTGGAAGATCTGTCTGAGCAACCGGAGTTATTGCAACATGATGTAATCCACAAATTGAAGCGGGTGATCAGTCTGGCTGAAACGCCGCCCCCCGAACCTCTGGCCAACGGGCATATTGTGACAGACTGGCTGAACCAGGCCGAACAGGCACTTGAACCACTCAACACCATCGATACCGATGAACTGGCCACCATTGTTTATACCTCGGGGACCACCGGTCCGCCCAAAGGCGTTATGCTTAGCCACCATAATATTTTATGGAATGTCTGGCGCGGACTACAGTATGTACCGATTTATCCGGATGACAGTTTCCTTTCCTTTTTACCGCTTTCCCACACATTGGAACGCAGTATCGGTTATTACCTGCCGATCATGGCCGGTGCCGGCATTACTTATGCCCGTTCTATTCCACAACTGGCGGAAGATTTATTAGATCGGAAACCTTCGGTATTAATCAGCGTACCGCGTATTTATGAACGTATTTATAACCGCCTGCAGGAACAACTGCTCACTAAATCGCCACTGGAACGGCAGTTATTTAAGTGGGCGGTTACCATCGGCTGGCATTATTTTGAATACAGGCAACAACGCCGTCGCTGGCATCCAGCCTTGTTATTACACCCCATTTTAAACAGGCTGGTAGGAAGCAAAATACAAAATCGTGTCGGTGGCCGTCTGCGGGTTGCGATCTGTGGCGGCGCGCCCCTACCGGAACATGTATCACGAACATTTATTGCACTGGGTTTACCGATCCTGCAAGGTTATGGCCTGACCGAAACCAGTCCGGTTATCAGCGTCAATCAGGCTGATAAAAATCTACCGCGCAGTGTGGGTTTGCCACTGCAGGATATCGACTTGCGCATCACTGATGAAGATGAGCTGGTAGTCAAAAGTCCCGGTGTCATGCTGGGTTACTGGAAAGATCCGGAAGCAACAGCACAGGCTGTTGATGAACACGGCTGGCTGCATACCGGTGATCTGGCCGAGCAGGATGAAAAAGGTTATATCCATATCACCGGACGGCTGAAAGACATTATTGTCTTGGCAAACGGTGAAAAAGTGTCGCCGGTGGATATGGAAACGGCCATTGCTGCTGACAAGCTGATCGATCAGGCGCTGGTCATCGGTAATGATCGTCCTTTCCTCAGCGCATTGTTGGTATTGAGCGACGAAGCCTGGGTACAGCTGTCCAAACTGACCGGCTTGGCCGAACAGGAACAGATCAAAACCGAACCGGCCGCCCAGCAACTGTTGTTGGACAGAATTCAACTGTTACTGCACGATTTTCCCAGCTATGCTCAAATTATCCGGGTGGCGATCTGTCTGCATCCGTGGACGATTGAAAATGGCTTATCCACACCGACGTTGAAAGCCAAACGCCAACAAATCCTGAGACAATATGCAGCAGATATAGACAAGCTTTATGAAGGACATTAATACTCCTTCCCTATAATATTGCCGTATCCGGCGTTAAGTCGCTTGTGTTTCAGGCAACACAGCATGGGACAAGTGGCTTGACGCCCCAAGGTTAGTTTAAAAGATACCCATTAAGACAATATTATTATATGGAAGGAGCCTGTATGGATTGTTTACCTGCTGAACACGCTATCCTGCGGATCATGGCCCGGCCCAGTGATGTGAATGTCGCCGGCGATATATTCGGCGGCTGGCTGATGTCCCAGTGTGATATTGCCGGAGGTATTGTTGCCAGCCGTCGGGCAAAAGGCCGGGTAGTCACCGCAGCAGTCAAGAATTTTCACTTTATCGCCCCGGTATTGGTCAGCGATATCGTCAGCATCTATGCCCGGGTTAAACGGGTTGGCATCAGCTCAGTCACGATAGAGATTGAAACTTATATCGAACGCCAACAAGATAATGTCGAAACCACCGTCAAAGTGGCGGCGGCAGACATTGTTTATGTGCATATCGACGAGCAGCGCAAACCCTGCCCGATATAAATGAGTACTTAGATTTCAGTTTGCTAACTTACTGGTAGTAAACAATCTCGACAATTTCGACCCGTAAATCACCGGCCGGACGCGGCCAGATAATTTCATCATCGACTTCCCGGCCGAGCAAAGCTTTTGCCAGTGGCGATACCCAGCTGATTTTGCCGTGTTTGATATCTGCTTCATCCTCACCGACGATCATAAATTCATATTCTTTATTGTCTTCGTCGATCATGCGCACGGTGGCACCGATACCAATCACATTCGGATCTTGCTTGGTAATCAATTGAGCACTGTTAATACGGGATTCGTAATAACGCAGGGCACGCTCACACCGTTCCAGTTCAATTTTGTTGCTGAGATCCTTGTTGCCGTCCTGTTGCAATTCCTGAATCTTTTTCAGCAATCTATCCTGCTCGTCCCTAAGCTGTTGCAAGCCATTGACTGTGACATAGTTAGTATGTGGGCTGATAGGCCATTCCGGTAGTTGATCAGCAACCTGATCACCATCAGGCTCTTTTACAAATGCTCTGCTCATGAGAATTATCTGCTTAATTTAGACTCTATACTCTATAAAGACTGCGCGCGATAGATTAGAGTTGCACCCCCTCCAGCAGTAGTGAAGATGCAACATCAACAGGTCCCGATAACAGATATAGAAAACTTAACAACTGTGCTATATTTAACACATCAGAAAAATCATTCTGAGATGTTAATAGCCCTCATGAAAGCGCTACTAACAGGAGTATCGCATTATGAACGACTGGCTATACCTCCTTCTTATTCCTGCCTTGCTGTTAGTGGTCTGGTTCTGGCCTGAACAGAAAAACAAAGCACCGTCTTCAACAAGACGTGAGCGTTCTTCGGCACGCGCCAACCAATACCATGCTGTCAGCATAGAGCCCGGTGCAGATGCTTGTGATGCAGTAAGTGCGCTGGGTGGAAAACGTTTTCTGGCTGCTGAAGCGATGCCCCTGCCCCTTTCCGCCTGTGATGCTATTCAATGCAAATGCACTTATAAACATTACGCGGATCGGCGCAAAGGCGAAGATCGTCGACATGCCAGTACCGTCATGGAACATATTTATTCCAAACAAGAGCATCGGACAGGCATAGATAGAAGAAGGCAGCACGTCTATCAGTAGACGTGCTTGACAGAAAGCTTGAATATCAGGTCGTTCAATCGGCACAGAGGATATTACGCGTCAAACTGACGACAAATTTCTGCTGTTGCAGCCACGGTTCCGGTGCTACGGTTTTCCATTATCTGTACGAAGATCGGTGATAACTTTTCTCCGCCGCTTTGAAAGCAGGCAATCAGTTTTTCATATTCGTTCAAATAACGGGCAGGTCACTGCCGGTATTTATTTGCATCTTTTCATCCACCTGCAACGATGTACCTTGTCCTGAAATAGCAACGTTGGACAAGCAAAACTGGCAGACAAAAAAAGGGGTAAACAAATGTTTACCCCAAGGCTCAGCACGTAGACAAGAGAGAAATCACAAACAACATGAAGCTGAAAAGATTGTTTGTAGTTATGACTTAGCATCAGCCATGCCAAAATTTATTCCTTTTGTTTTCAATAAGATAAAAATGGTTCGATTTCTATTGCTGTTTATTTGCACAGTCTGAGTGCACTGATTAATGCTTGTGCTCTTTAAAGGTGATATTACCGAGAAACTTTTGAATTCCCACTGAACCGATCATAATTTATGAGTCTAAGTACAATATAAGCATTACAAATAGAAGCAGGTAGGCATGCACCAGCACAGTGTTGAACAATGGCAACAGGATCATGATTTTGTTATCTCCAATAAACAGGGAGAACGTCGCACTCGTTATGTATTGATTCTGACGGCTGTCACCATGCTGGCGGAAATTATCGCCGGCACCGTGTTTGGTTCGATGGCCTTATTGGCGGATGGCTGGCATATGGCCACGCATGTAGCCGCTTTTATGATCACGCTGTTTGCTTATCACTACGCCAGCAAACACGCCGATAACCCGGCGTTTGCATTTGGCACCGGTAAAGTCAGTGTACTGGGCGGCTTTACCAGTGCCATTGCCCTCGCAGTGGTTGCCTTGATGCTACTGGTTGAATCAATAGAACGCCTGCTCGATCCACAAACCATTCAGTTCAATGCTGCAATTGCAGTCGCCATAGTGGGACTGACTGTTAACCTGCTCAGCGCTTTGTTGTTGAAAGATTATCACCACCATCACGATCAGAAACATCATGATCACAATTTGAAAGCAGCCTATGTGCATGTGTTGGCCGATGCATTAACTTCCGTTCTGGCAATTGTCGCGCTGCTGTCGGCTAAATTTCTCGGCCTGCTTTGGCTGGATCCGATGATGGGCATTGTCGGTGCGACCATTATTACTGCCTGGGCGATCAGCCTTATCAGGGAAACCAGCCCGATTCTGCTGGATGGCAGTATTGATCAGAACTATCAGCAGGCCATTCGACAGCGCATTGAAAATGATGCCGACAACCGCATCGCCGATTTTCATATCTGGCATGTCAGTGCGCATCACTATGCCGCTATCGTTACCATTGTCACCGCGCATCCTCAAGCTACGTCCCACTACAAAAATCTGCTGTCCGAATTTGACCGGCTGTCCCACCTCACGATAGAAGTACATCAGTGTCTGGACAAGGACTGTGAGCATCACGCCTGAGCGAATCCATTATTTCCGTTTCGCTGAACTGAACCTGTGGTTATGGCGATGGTCGATAATTATACCGAAACAACCTGGAAATACATGAGCCCCCGCAGGGCGGAGACGATAAGCTGATATCGTGTATTCCCAGGTTGTTTCGGTATAAAACGGGGATTATCAATAAAGTTATCGTTATCAGGGCATCTCTAAATATCAGAATTATTAGAGGTGTCGGTACGAATATTGCGTTGCCCCTCGGTATCTACCTTTAACTTAAAAGACAGACATGGATATGCTGGACATCGATATCAGCCGTTTTCTTAAACAACAGCAATTGCCTGACTCCTATTGCCAGTTGACGGAACGCTGGTTTGCGGCATTGGCTGAAGATATTGCAGCGCACCAGAAAAGTGCAAACAGACCTTTGGTAATCGGTATCAATGGTGCACAGGGTTCCGGAAAAAGCACCCTAGCCCAATTACTGGTCTTTTTATTGCAACAGCAATATCAACTGAAAGCCCTGTCGCTGTCGCTGGATGATTTCTACTTCAGCCGCAGTGAACGGGAAACGCTGGCCCAGGGCATTCACCCCTTGCTTGCTACCCGCGGTGCGCCTGGCACCCATGATATTGCTTTGGCCAGAAAGACTATCAGTGATTTGATACAGCAACGTCTGCCAGTGACTATTCCGCGCTTTAACAAGGCAACGGATGATCGCTTTCCACAGCAAGACTTTGACCGCATGGAACACGCTGTTGATATTGTGGTGCTGGAAGGCTGGTGTCTGGGTGCACAACCGCAATCCGAACAAGAACTGGCTGTTGCGGTAAATGATCTGGAAGCCAACGAAGACCAAGACCGGCATTGGCGTCGCTATGTGAATGAGCAACTGGCATTGTTCTACCCCAAGCTGTTTGAGTTGATAGATATATGGGTGATGTTGAAAGCGCCTTCTTTTGATTGTGTATTCCGCTGGCGCGCAGAACAGGAAAACAAACTGCGCCAATCACAAATAACCCAGCCTGACCCTGCAACAAAACAATTGATGGATGATGCGGCGATCGCCCGTTTTATCAAGTTCTATCAGCGCATTACCGAGCACACGCTCAAAACTTTACCCGCCAAAGTGCATTATCTGTTCGAGCTGGACGCGCAGCGCAATATCATCAAACTGCAACAACACGATCTCAAACTTGCGTCGCGGAATCAGGAAAAAAAATGGCTGATATTTACCGATATGGACGGCAGTCTGCTGGATCATTACAGTTATCGTTTTGACGAAGCGGTGCCGACGCTTGAATTACTCGAAAAAAACCATATTCCGCTGATCCCGGTTTCCAGTAAAACTCAGGCTGAACTGGAATTGTTACGTAATAACCTGAACAACGCCCACCCCTTTATCGTGGAAAATGGTGCCGCAGTGTTTATCCCGGTGGGTTATTTTGACAAACAGCCTGCCGGCACCATCGAAAAAGGCACATTCTGGGTCAAGGAATTTGTCGAGCCCAGAAAAAAATGGCAAGCGCTGATAGCAGAGCTCAGACCCCAATATAACGATCAGTTCATCACATTTGCCGATGCGGGCATAGACGGCATTATCGCCATGACCGGTTTGAATGTGCACACTGCAGCCAGAGCCGCCCGCCGCCAGTATGGCGAACCGGTTTCCTGGCTGGGCAACGGCAATCTCCGGCAGCAATTTATCCGCGAGCTAATACAACGCGGCGCTTTTGTGCTGGAGGGGGGGCGCTTTCTTCATGTTTCCGGCGATTGTGATAAAGGTCGCGCACTGCAGTGGTTGGCCGATGTGTACCAACAGTTTTCACCAGCACACACCGTGGTCACGCTGGCCATAGGTGACAGTCCCAATGACAAAGCCATGCTGGAGCAGGCTGATTATGCACTGTTAGTCCGCTCACCGGTGCATGCTTTGCCGGAAATCGAACGGGACAACAACCTGTATGTCTCAACCCGTACCGGACCCAAAGGCTGGGCAGAAGGTGTCACCCAAATACTCGGCGCAATGTTGCATTCCAATTCATCAACGCTACCCAGAGGACATCATGGCTGACTTTCACCAGAATGGGATTATTACAACCTTACATAATCTGACTAACCGCCACCTGGCAGATCTGGAAAGCGACCTGCTGCAATTCAGCAAGCAACGGCCGATGGGTTTACTGTTACCTTCGCTGTTTTCAGAACTGGAAGGCGAAGCCCTGCCTAATATTGTGCAACATCTGAAAGCGGTGCCGTATCTGTCGGAAATCGTGATCGGGCTGGATCGGGCGGATGCAGAGCAATATCGTTATGCTCTCTCCTTTTTCTCCACCCTGCCCCAGCATCACCGCATTTTGTGGAATGACGGGCCGCGGCTTAAAGCAATCGACGCTGAACTGCAGTCACTGGGACTGGCACCGAAACAGCTTGGCAAAGGACGTAACGTCTGGTACTGCATGGGATATATCCTCGCCTCCGGCAAAACAGAATCCATAGCCCTGCACGACTGCGATATTGTGACCTACAGCAGCGAACTACTGGCCAGGCTGATTTATCCGGTTGCCAACCCCATGTTCAACTATGAATTCTGTAAAGGCTATTACGCCCGTGTCTCTAACGGCACGCTGAAAGGCCGGGTCAGCCGTCTATTGGTGACGCCGCTATTGCGGGCTTTAAAAAGCGTGGTCGATAATCATCAGTATCTGGATTATATGGACAGTTATCGTTATCCGCTGGCCGGCGAATTCTCGTTTCGCCGCGATGTGCTGACCGATATCCGCATTCCCAGCGACTGGGGGCTGGAAATCGGCGTATTGTCGGAAATGCACCGCAACTATGCCAATAACCGTCTGTGCCAGGTTGATGTGGCCCAGGTTTATGACCACAAGCATCAGGACTTGTCGCTGGATGATCAACATACCGGTTTGTCAAAAATGTCGGTCGATATCGCCAAGTCGCTGTTTCGTAAACTGGCCACCAAGGGCACCGTCTTTTCGGCTGAAAGTTTTCGTACCCTCAAAGCGACTTATTACCGGATTGCGTTGGATTTTGTCGAAACCTACCGTAACGATGCCATTATGAACGGGCTCAGTTTTGATATTCATCAGGAAGAAGAATCGGTGGAGATGTTTGCCAAAAACATTATGGACGCGGGCCAGATGTTTCTGGAAAACCCGATGGAAACGCCGTTTACCCCAAGCTGGAGCCGGGTACAAAGTGCTTTGCCTGATATTTTCGAACGTATTTACGACGCTGTGGAAGCCGATTATCAAGAATTTTCGGCCTGAGGAACCCCGTCCATGAAACCCAGTGATGAGCAGTTCAAACTGCTGAACGAGACTGTCCTGTACCATCTCCAGTCTATCTATTCGGAGGTACCGCCAGCAAAGCCGTTGCAACAGTTATGTGATGAACTCATTGCCATTATGCGTTTGCATGATGAATATCACGAAGTAGTGCCCCACCAGAATAACTGGGATCAGCATGATATGGCCTTAATCACTTACGGCAACAGTATCAGCCGTGAAGGTGAAGCGCCGTTACAAACGCTGCACCGTTTTCTTGATGAAACCGTGAACGGTTATATTAACAGCGTACATATCCTGCCTTTTTTCCCTTATTGCTCCGATGACGGCTTTGCCGTAATGGACTACTACCAGGTTAATAAAGCACTGGGAGACTGGCAGGATATTGAAGCCATCGCCAGTGATTACCGGCTGATGGCCGATCTGGTTATCAATCATGGCTCCAGCAGTGGTGAATGGTTTAAAAACTTCATCAAGGGCGAAGGTCATGGGCATGATTATTTCTTCACGGTACCGGCCAATGCCAAGGTCAGCCAGGTGGTCAGACCGCGTATCAGCCCTTTATTGCGCGAAATAGAAACACATGATGGCACGCACTATGTCTGGTGCACCTTCAGCCACACACAGGTCGATTTTGATTTCCGCAATCCCGAAGTGCTCAAGGAATTTATCAAAATCGTGCGTTTCTATCTCGACAAAGGCATCCGTATTTTCCGCCTTGATGCGGTAGCCTTTCTATGGAAAAAACCGGGCAGCAATTGCCTTAACCTGCCGGAGACACATGAAGTGGTGCGTCTGCTGCGCAGTCTGATTCAACATGTACAACCCGATGCGATTATTATCACCGAAACCAATATTCCCAACCGGGAAAACCTCAGCTATTTCGGCAATGCCAACGAAGCCCATTGCATTTATAACTTCTCGCTGCCGCCATTGCTGGTTAACACACTGGTCACCGGCAATTGCCGCTATTTGAAACAATGGCTGATGAGCATGCCACCGGCACAAAATGGCACCGCTTACTTTAACTTTATCGCGTCACATGACGGCATTGGCCTGCGGCCGGCAGAAGGCCTGTTAACTGAGGCCGAAATCGCCTCCCTGATCAGCACCATGCAGCATTTTGGCGGCCGGATTTCCTGGCGGGCCGGGGACAGTGGCGCCAAAAAGCCCTACGAAATCAATATCTCTTTGTTTGATGCCTTGCAGGGCACAACCGAAGGACCGGATCAATGGAATATAGACCGGTTTATCTGTGCCCACGCCATCATGCTGGCGCTGGAAGGCATTCCAGGTATTTATATTCACAGTCTGCTGGCAACCGGCAACGATAATGAAAAACTGGCCCGTACCGAACAAAACCGGGCCATCAACCGGCATGAGTGGAACTATGAGCAGCTGCAACAACAGCTGGATAATCCGCAATCGCAACACAGCAAAGTTTCCGGGCTTTTGAAAAAACTCATGCATCTGCGCCAGCAGCAACGGGCTTTTCATCCCAATGCGACCCAGTTTACACTGCATATGGGAGAACAACTGTTCGGGTTCTGGCGCCAGAGCATGGACAGAAGACAGAGCATCTTTTGCATATACAACATCAGCAAAACGCCGCAGCCATTGCGTCTTGCTGATTTAAACCTGGTTATCACCGATCGTTGGTGGGATCTGATCAGTGGTCATATTTTTGATGAGTCCACCGAGACTTTCACGCTGGCACCCTATCAGGTCTTGTGGATTACTAACGGCTGAGCAACCATGTCATGGTAAATTCATAATGATCTGTTATTGTTCCGCTACTTAGACTCATAATTTATGAGTCTAAGTATTAGCTAAAAAGGAAAGAATTAATGGAACACGTTAAACCTATTCGCAAATGTCTTTTTCCTGTGGCTGGTTACGGCACTCGTTTTTTACCGGCTACCAAAGCCATGCCTAAAGAAATGCTGCCCATCGTCAACAAACCCCTGATTCAATACGGGGTTGAAGAAGCAATAGAAGCAGGCGTCAGTGAAGTCGGGTTTATCACCGGACGCGGCAAACGTGCTATTGCCGACCACTTTGATACCAGCTACGAACTTGAACATCAGATCCGCGGCACCAGTAAAGAAAAACATCTGGAAGATATTCGCGAGGTGATGGAACACTGTGACTTCATCTTCATCCGTCAGCGCGCCATGCTCGGTCTGGGCCATGCCATTCTGACCGGCGAACCCATTATCGGCAATGAACCGTTTGCCGTTATTCTCGCCGACGATCTGTGCGCCGAACCGGAAAACGGCGAAACCAAACGCACATTGAGCCAACTGGTCGCGTTATACGAGAAATATCACTGCTCAGTGATCGCCATTGAAGAAGTGCCTAAAGAAAATATCGGCAGTTACGGCGTGATCTCCGGCCATGAAATCGAAGACGGCGTGTTTGAAATCGAAGATATGGTGGAAAAACCCAAACCCCAGGAGGCACCCAGCAATCTGGGTATTATCGGTCGTTATGTGCTGACCCCCGACATCTTTGATTACATTCGCAATACCCCGCCCGGCACCAACGGCGAAATTCAGATTACTGACGCTATCCGGGCATTGGCTCAGGAAAAACGGGTTTTAGCGGTCAAGTTCAAAGGCCGGCGTTTTGATTGTGGCAGTATTGATGGTTTTGTTGATGCCACCAACTATTATTATCAACGTGAGCATCAGAACAAATAAATCAGCAGATATGAGATGATAGAGCTACTGCTGATTATATCGTTGCGATGACAGCAGACCTGTTTAAGGCTGACACTTATCTGTAACCAGTTGTTTTATTATGGATAAAGAATCTGACAACCACACGGTAGCTGCTAATGCCATTTTGATCAGTCAGGCAGCCCTGCTTGACCAGTTGCTCACACACTGGCAGCTAGCACCAAAATACGGGTTTTCCGTATCGGTCTTTATTATTGATACCGACAGATTTTCCCAGCTTGAAAACAAGTCTGCCTGTTTTGAAAAAATCCTCGCGGCAGTACACAGTCAGTTTCATCGCGAAACCGACTTTATCGCCCGTTTCAATCGCAAGCAGATCATGGCCATTTCCTCGCATATGAACTTCCATCAGACCACACAGCTGGCAAAACGCATACACAAAGCGGTCGCCGCCCTGGAAATCTTTCATCCCTATTCACCTACAGGCCGTTACGCTACCGTGAGTATCGGCCATACTACCTATGCGCCTAAAGCTGATGATGGCTACGGCGTACTTGATTTTCTCACCACTGTATGGAAACACCTGCGACAGGCCAAACAAAGTGGCGGTAATTGCTCCAAAACCCGGCTGCACAGCCGCGTACTCCAATAGTCTTACCGATGTCCTTTGGGTTGTTAGGATCTGTTGACGTTTCACCTCCAGCAGTGGTGAATACAAAAGATCAACAGACTCTAAGGGTAAGTGCGTAACTGACCGACCACAATGCCCTGTACTCTGACACGCGCAGCCGGCAAGGTCACCGGTTCATAATTGATATTAGCCGGCATCAAGGTTACCGTGCCATCATCATTCAGCAGCAAGGTTTTCAGCGTTGCATCAAAACCATCCACCAACGCCACCACGATATCGCCATGCCGTGCGCTCGACTGTGACTGCACAACCACATAGTCACCGGACATAATGGCTTTATCAATCATCGAGTCACCATTGACCTTTAGTACGAAACGGTCTTTACCAGTGAACATCTCACTGAGATCAATTTCAGACTCATCAGCAACCGCTTCAATCAAACGTCCGGCAGCGATCCTGCCCATGACCGGCAATTTAACGGAGACCATACCGATTTGCTCATCCTGCTCAGTCAGGCGTAATCCACGGGTTCGGCCTACATGGCGTTCCAGTAACCCCGCATCCACCAGCGCCTGAATGTAACGGTGTGTGGTACCTTGCGAGCGTATGCCAAGGCCATCGGCAATATCAGAAACCAGCGGTGAACGTCCATGTTCAGCGACATAGGCACGAATAAAATCCAAAGTATCCTGTTCACGTTCAGTCAGCATGTGTATCTTCCTCTTTGAGAAAATAGCAAGAAGAGAAAATATAGAGAACTTTCAGCTATTAAGCAAGCGGATTTTTAATCAGGTAGTCGGTCGCCATTTTTGGTTTGTGTCCGGCAATACTCAGCAGGCCGGTATCTGGTATCAATCACAACAATAACAACGTCTGGGGCGGCAAACTGATATGGCGCGCAGCTGCCTCTGTTCGAAAATAAAAGGAATTTTATGTTTAAAATACCCTGGCATAATTTCGCAACAACTGATATCTTAGCCCGCTAATAATAATTTTAATAATCGTTTAACCATTTGAACTACGAGTAAAAAGTTATGTTGAAAAAAATCGATACGCTGCTGATGGAAAAATTTCCACACATCATTCTGAGCTTCACTGTTTTCTGGCTTTCGTTGGTTGCATACGGCTTTCTCAACTCATAAGCAGCCGTTGAATTCATATCGAAAGAGCCAGTCACTTGACTGGCTTTTTTATTGGGTCTAAGCTCAGAATTACCAACAAATGAACAATTCTTGATCCAGGTCAAGGCTCACCACCAGGACGTGACTGATAATTCAAACAACAATTGAATGTCAATTCATCTAATAAGGAGGTGCACCATGGAGAACAAGTTTGAAGAATTCATTCACAAACACTTCGTTGAATTAATCTGTATCTTATCAGTAGCATTTATCGTATTAGTCGCTTACGGCTTCTTCGTATCGTAAAGATCGTTTATCATATACAGCTAAAAGCCGGTCTCAGACCGGCTTTTTTTTGAATTCAATATTGTTATTCAGCGGTGTATCACATAGCATCTTTTAGTTTGACTACGTAAAAAATAATTAAGGGTTAATGATGACTTTTCAGTATATCCGTCCTTTTGCAGAGCTCAGTATTGACGACATTGAGCTGGTCGGCGGTAAGAATGCCTCGCTTGGCGAAATGTATCGTGAACTGGCACCTAAAGGTGTCAAGGTACCCAACGGTTTTGCCACCACAGCTGAAGCATACCGTTACTTTATGCGTCATAACGATCTGGAACAGAAAATCAAACAGGCGCTGGACGAATTGGATCTGGAAGACACTGAAGCCCTGGCCGTCACCGGCGCCAAGATCCGTCACTGGATTACCGACGCCGAGATGCCCAAAGATCTGGCCGCCGAAATCGAACAGGCTTATCACCGAATGGAAGCAGAATATGGCCCCAGTGTGGATGTAGCTGTGCGCAGTTCGGCCACCGCAGAAGATCTGCCGGATGCCTCGTTTGCCGGCCAACAGGAAACGCATCTGAACATCAGCGGTACCGGTGAGTTGTTACACAGTTGCCGCCAGATTTTTGCCTCCCTGTTTACTAACCGTGCTATCTCCTACCGTTGCCATAAAGGTTTCGATCATATGGCGATAGCTTTGTCGGTGGGTGTGCAGAAAATGGTACGTTCCGATAAAGCATCATCCGGCGTTATGTTCACCATTGATACCGAAACCGGTTTCCGTGATGTTATTTTGATTACCGGTGCCTGGGGGCTGGGTGAAAACGTCGTGCAGGGCACGGTCAACCCCGATGAATTTTATGTATTCAAACCGACTCTGGCATCTGGTCATCGCCCTATTTTGAAACGTCAGCTGGGCAGCAAAGCCGTCAAAATGATTTATGCAGCGGCCCATACCCATGCAGGCACCACCCGTAACATTGAAGCCAGTGCCGAAGAACGCAGCCAGTTTTGTATCAGTGACGATGAAGTGCTGGAACTGTCAAAAATGGCGGTGATCATCGAGCAGCATTACAGCAAAAAAGCCGGGCATCACAGACCTATGGATGTCGAATGGGCCAAAGACGGTGATTCCGGCGAACTGTTTATCGTACAAGCCCGCCCGGAAACGGTAGAGTCGACCAAAGCTTTGCACGCTTTAGAAAAGCACGTGCTGGAACAACACTCGGATGTAATCACCACCGGTAAAAGTGTCGGTGGCAGAATTGCAGCCGGTAAAGTGCGTGTAATCATGCATCCCGATCAAATGCACGAACTGAAACCGGGAGAAATCCTGGTCACCGATATCACCGACCCTGACTGGGAACCGGTGATGAAACGTGCCGGTGCAATTATTACCAATCGCGGTGGCCGCACCTGTCATGCCGCCATCATTGCCCGTGAACTGGGCATTGCCGCCATTGTCGGTACCCATAACGGCAGCCAGTTGCTGAAAACCGGCGATGAAGTCACGGTATCCTGTGCTGAAGGCGATACCGGTTACGTCTACAAAGGCATTCTGCCGTTCCATGTCAATCAGATCGACATGAATGCTATTCCCAAACCGGAAAACACCAAAATCATGCTCAACCTGGCGAATCCGGAAATTGCCTTTGAAACCTCGATGTTGCCTAACAGTGGTGTCGGCCTGGCACGGATGGAATTCATCATTAACAACAGCATTCGCTGCCATCCCAACGCCCTGCTGCGTTTCGACCAGTTACCGGAAGACAAGAAAAAAGAAGTCGCCACGCTGACCGCCGGTTACGAAGATCCATCACGTTATTACGTTGAACGTCTGGCGGAAGGCATTGCCAACATTGCTGCAGCTTTTTATCCCAAACCGGTTATCGTTCGCCTCAGCGATTTCAAATCCAATGAATATGCAGCGCTGATTGGCGGTGATTTGTTCGAGCCAGAAGAAGAAAACCCGATGCTGGGTTTCCGTGGTGCCGCCCGTTATCCGAGCCCGGATTTTGCCGATGCCTTTGCATTGGAATGTGAAGCGATTCGCATGGTACGCAACAATATGGGGCTGACCAATATTGCGGTAATGATTCCGTTCGTTCGTACCGTTGAAGAAGGCCAGCGTGTGGTGGATCTAATGGCGAAAAACGGCCTCAAACGCGGCCAGGATGAGCTCAAGCTGTATCTGATGTGTGAAATTCCGGCCAACGTGCTACTGGCCGACCAGTTCCTGGAATTGTGCGACGGTTTCTCCATCGGTTCCAACGATCTGACGCAGCTGACGCTGGGCGCGGACCGTGATTCCAATATGCCCGGTAATTACGACGAACGTAACGAAGCGGTATTGATGCTGATCGAAATGGCGATTGATGCCTGTAAAAAAGCCGGCAAGTATGTCGGGATCTGTGGTCAGGCAGCTTCGGACTACCCGGAAATCACCCAGTTTCTGGTCAAAAAAGGGATCAGCTCGATTTCGCTGAATCCGGACAGCGTGGTGGAAATGACTAAAGTGGTTTGCGATATGGAGCAATCACTTAAACATACAGAAGGCCCCATTAAATCTAGCCAGATTATGTAATCTGTGGCCTTATGAAAGCTCTGATTAATGTCATTCATTCCCGCGCAGGCGGGAATGTGAATTCTCTGAATCTCCGCCTTCTCGGGGATGACGGAAACGAATCTAATCTGAGCTTTCTTGATTAGACCTTTCTCAGCTCAACCTCGGCCCGGGCGACCACCTGACCATTGATCAAACAATCGATCCGGTGTCTGCCCGGATAATAACGCCGGGTTGAGATGGGCTTGAAGGCATGTTTCTTTTCCAGCCGGAGTGTCTCGCCGCTTTTAAGGCTGATATTTTTCCATTTGAATACCTTGCCGCCCAATTCGCCATTGGCTTTAACAAACTGTATCCGGTAGTCCACCACCAGTTGTTGAGCTTCTTTGTGCGCTGATGTCAGCGCAAGTTTCAATATGATTGTATCGCCCAGGCTGATCCGGGAAGCATTCAATTCAAATTCAATATGGCTTAATTTCGGTTCTGCTGTATAACCAAGCACAGCAAACACTTCGGGATAGCCGGATCTGACCAGGGTCCTGAGCCCGTGCCGGATGACCCAGTCAGTGGTATCAAGCTGATTTTTTTGCCATTGCCGGCACAGCGCCAGCACCTGTTCAGCATGGTCTTTACTGATATCATTCAGGTTGTTGGCCACCGAGCGCCTGACATACTGGCTGGGATCGGCTTTCAATTGCTCCAGCACCGGCCAGATCGGATTGGGATCTTCTATCAATGTTCTGAGCTGTGGGGCCCAGGGAAGACGCGGTCTGATACCTTCTGATGCCAGCCTTCTGACATGCTCATTTTCATGCTGGCACCAGGACAATAGTTGCTGATGCGTCAACTCAAAGTGCTGTTGCAGAAATGGCCTGATAGCAAATTCCGCCGTGAACAAGGGGGTCAGTTTTTCCAGCACCTGAAAGGCGCGCTGAGGATAAGCCAGTCCATAAATGCTGACATAATCAATCAATGGCCAGGCAGCATAGTTAGTCCAGTTTCGCTCACGGCTGTCTGTTGGCCAGGCATCGCCTGCCGCTTCCAGAATACGCGATGTCTGACAAAAACCGCTTGGCAGATGCGTGGCCAAAGCCGCGACGATATGTTCCACTCTGGCCTTGAGTTCCAGTTGTTCCAGCCCATCAGTCGCCCGGCGCGTGAAAGCGGAACCATCAAAGCCGGGATGAACCGCAGAGATGATCTCCCGGATTTGCTCAACCGCATCATGATTAAGCTGGTGTTTAAGTAGTGCTGCTTCGACCATTACTGTATTTTTTTGCTGAATACGGCGATAGATTCAACATGGGTTGTGTGCGGGAACATATCCATCACCCCGGCGGCTTCCAGCGTATAGCCATGCTGATGCACCAGTTCTCCGGCATCACGCGCCAACGTGGCCGGGTTACACGACACATACACCAGCCGCTCCGCACCTAAATCAGCCAGTTGGTGCAAGACCTCAAAAGCCCCGCTGCGCGGCGGATCCAGCAAAATCTTGTTAAAACCGGCCTGAGCCCAGGGGTAGTCTTTCAGTTCCGTTTTAGTCAGATCGGCCAGCTCAAATTCAGCATTGTCCAATTGATTCAATACCGCATTATTTCTGGCGTGATTGACCAGCGCTTGATCACCTTCCACCCCGACCACTTCGGCCACGCGTTTAGCCAGAGGCAGCGTAAAGTTACCCAGACCACAGAATAAGTCCAGAATGCGATCTCCGGCTTGCAGTTCCAGCAATTCAAACGCTTGTTGAATCATTTTTTTATTAATGCCGGCATTCACCTGGGTAAAATCGCTGGGATCGAAATTCAAGCTAAGTCCCGTTTCCGGTGCATAAGACAGTTGCGGATTAACCGGCCATAACGGTGAGATGGTGTCCGGGCCGCCCGGTTGCTGATACACCCAGATATCATTTTCCTGACCGTAGGCGCTCAGTGCTTGCTTATCAGCAGCGGACAAAGGGTCAAGATTACGAAATACCAGCGCCACATGCTCGTCGTCCATGGCGACTTCAATCTGGGCAATGCGGTTATACGCTTCCAGGGCTGCGATCATTTCACCCAGTTCAGCCAATCTGTCACCGACACGCGGATCCAGCACCTGGCAGCGTTCTAAGCGGGCAATAAAGGGGGAAGACTTTTCACGAAATCCGACTAATACCTGCTCTTTTTTAGTGACATATTTGACGCCTAGACGGGCTTTACGGCGATAGCCCCATAACGGCCCTCTAAGCGGTTCCAGCCACTGGCGGGGGCTTAAGTTGCCAAAGTGGGTAAAATGCTCGGCCAAGGTGTTTTGTTTATGGACTAATTGCGCCTCCGGCGCTATATGCATCAGGCTGCAACCGCCACAGACGCCAAAATGTTCACATTTAGCATCCACCCGCTCAGCCGCCGCCGATAACACCTCGACGGTACGTGCTTCATCAAACTTTTTATGCAGGCGTGTGTATTGGAACGTCACCTGCTCGTTGGGCAAGGCGCCGTCGACAAACACCGTTTTGCCGTCGATACGGGCAATGCCGCGCCCGTCGTGTGATAAAGATTCGATTTCTGCCGTTACCGCTTCCTGAGGTAGCTTTTGTCTGCGCCCGCGTCTTGCCATTAATGTTCTCTGTCTTGATCAAAAAATAAAAAGTCCAGTGATGCTCCCGCACCACTGGACCTGATTATTATACCCAATCAAGAACATCCATCGCCGCAGTGGAAGCGCTGCGATGACTCTGACAATTCTGTCAGGAACAAGATTGCACCCTGCCGAACGGTGGCACACATGAATGTGTGCCATGAAACCGCCATTTTGAGGTTGATTGGGTATATAAGAGCTATGCTTATTTTTGTTTCCAGTTGCCGCCTTGCTGATACCACCAGCCTTTGGCCGCATTGCCGATCCAGCGCCGTGCAAATGTTTCCTGAATATCGTCCTGCCACTCAGGATGACCATTGGCACGGGCAATTTCAGCATACAAAGCCTTGCGATCCTTGTTCTCGTCAGCGACCAGACCATTGACCTTGTTACGATCTTTGAGGGAAATTGCTTTGGCATCACGCACTGTGATCAGACCATCATCCGTCAGGCCCACCGCGCCACTGTCATAAAATGGTTTCAACTGATCATGCCGCGCTTTCATTTGTGACTGCAAAGCATTGATGGCCGGCGAGTTGATATTGATATTGGCTTCGGCAGCCGCCGCCTGCGGTATCAGCCAGTTCAATACACTGACAGCCACTGAGGTTGAGGCTGGTGTTAATTCAAGGGCTGAAGACTGTTCCTGCTCAGGTTCTGCTTGTGGTTGCTGCGGCGGCCGGGTTTCCGGTCCCCAGACATCTTCGATAATGCGATCAGCGGCTTTTTCTGCCGCTGCGGCAGGAAAATAAATATTGATTGTCACGCATGACACCAGCATCAATCCTGATACCGTTCCTGTCAGCCATTTGAATAAGTTCATTTTTGTTTCCTCTACTGAATTACCGGTCCCGAGCTGTCACTGACGGCTTTTAATCGCTCAATCAGATCCGTCCAGTCAACACGGCGAGTATACCCCACAACATTAATCCAGGGCGGCAGACCACCTCCCCCTTTGACAATATAATAGCCTTGCTCTGCTTCCTCTATCCCTGACATTTCGCAAATCTCATTTTGCAGTTTGCAACTCAAGCCCAGACGCTGGTAGGAAAAGTCCTCAAAAAAACGCAGGAAACTGCGAGACAGAATACCGGTGGCGCCGCCGCCGATCTGTGACAGATTGTCGACTGCTTTCTGACTGATGCGGCGTTTGCCCGGATTCTTGTCCGGTGTGGCCAAACGGGCATCAAACTGCACCGGTCGCCAGTTGGACAGACGCAGATTGCGCACATACCCGTCCAGCCTGCCGCTAATTCTGCCGAAATCGAAGGTACGGGTAAGCAGCTCCAGATCCAGATTATTCACATCAATATTGGCATAAAGCTGTGGCAATGAGCCTAAAGGCGAAGTCATACGCAGATCGCGGATCACCGTGGTGCCATCAAATAATTTGACCTGCAACGCCCCGTCGACTTGCAGCTGCTGCCTGCTGTAACTGACCCTGGGAATCACGCCGGACAGTTTGCCGTGCAAAGTCGGCCACGCCAGCGCTTCGCTCAATGTTTCCATTGATATCGGTGACAGCAGGCCTTCAAACGACCATGAAACCTGATTCTGCTCATCTTGTTGCAAGCTGAAGGCATGTACCTGCAATTCACCATCCAGCACCGGTAGAATCAAACTGTCCAGCAACTCAAGACCGCCTGCATGGCTTTGTGCTTTCAGCTCTGCAGCGCCCAGGGGGATAGCGTAAACCTGTGCCTGTTGCCAGCTCAAACCGGTATCCATAACAATATCAGCATTGCTCCAGCCCAGCTTGCCGGTCAGGCCTTCAATACTGAAACGTTGCTCCCGATCATTCACTGCCACAGCATCTGCAGTCATGGCTAACCGGTAAAGATCATGGTCGAGTTCGAAATCAACCGTGACCCGGCCGGAAGTATCCAGTTTGGCTGCCGCATTATCCAGCATAAACGGTTGCAGCCAGATGGGATAAAGCTTTGCCAGATCGGCAGGCTGTGTTTTTACTTTAAGCCGGGCAAGCTGGTTTTGCTCAAAAGTCATCTGCCCATGGGCAGATAACACCGATTTTTGTTCAAACCGTAACTGCGACACCTGGATCAGCTGTTGTGATATCTGCCAGCTACCGGTTGTTTCTATCTCAGCAGGGGTGTCTGCAAAATCAATAAAAACCGGTTCGGCATAAGTCTGACCCGCTTCAACATTCAGCCGGGTCTGCCATTGCCAATGACTTGCTGACATATCGACTTGTAACGAACCGTTTGCTGTTAACCCTTCCCCCACATAGCGACCTTGCTGATCACTAAAACTGAAATCAGTCACTGCAAATTTCACTGCAAGCTGACTGACTGTCTTATCCTGGCCGCGGAGATCGGCATCCAGAGCCACATTTCCCTGATAGTCCCAGTCGGCAATAGCCGCCAGTTGTGCCGGCTCCAACCATAGCGGCAGCCATGCAGCTAATGCTGCCAGCGAGACGGTATCGGCATGAACTTGCAACTGCCACTGTGACTGATTCATCGTGATGGCAAGCGAGACGGGAGAATCTGCCAATTGCAGACCGCTGAGCTTGATTTGATGTTGTTGCAGCTGTGGTTGCAATGCAAGACTGAAGCTAATAGCCTGCTTGCCGAGTTGTGCATGCTCGAAGTGCAATATGCCTGCCTGACACTGAATCCGGCCGCTGGCGAACAGGGTTTCTTCGCAGCGCAATATTACATTGTTGAGTTTATCAAGCGGGGCGGGCAGCGTAAGTTCACGTGCTTCGGCCTGAAGCATTAATCCGGTTTCAGTCAGTTTGACATCTAAATCAAAGCCTTGTGCAGCCAGTTCATCGCCAGACCAGCTGCCAATACTGATTTGGATATCATCAATAGCATGGACTTGCAATTGCCATAACAGCAACAGGCATAGACAAGCACCTGGCCATGCTGTCAGCCTGCCCATTATTCCGCCGGGAACACACCTGTCGACAGGTAACGATCGCCACGATCGCAAATAATGGTGACAATCACCGCATGCTCGACCTGTTCTGACAGCTTCAATGCGGCCGCCACCGCACCGCCGGATGACACACCGCAGAAAATTCCTTCCCTTCTGGCCAGTTGTCGCATGGTTTCTTCCGCTTCTTGCTGGCTGACATCAATAGTCTGATCGACCCGTTCGGGCTCAAAAATCTTCGGCAGGTAAGCTTCCGGCCAGCGGCGAATACCAGGGATGCTGGCCCCTTCCGCCGGTTGCACACCGACTATCCGCACATTGGGATTTTGCTCTTTCAGATAACGGGAAACGCCCATAATGGTGCCGGTCGTGCCCATCGAACTGACAAAATGAGTCACTTCACCACCGGTATCGCGCCAGATCTCGGGACCGGTGCCTTCATAATGCGCCAGCGGGTTATCGAAGTTGGCAAACTGGTTCAAAACCTTGCCTTTACCTTCTTCCTGCATTTGCAACGCCAGATCACGCGCTGATTCCATACCATCAGTCAGAAGAATTTCGGCCCCGTAGGCATGCATCGTTGCGCGCCGCTCCAGGCTGCTATTTTCCGGCATAATCAGAATCATCCGATAACCCAGGATCGCCGCCACCATCGCCAGCGCGATACCGGTGTTACCGCTGGTCGCCTCAATCAGGGTATCACCCGGTTGAATATCACCACGTAATTGTGCCTGACGTATCATACTGGCCACCGGCCGGTCCTTGACTGAACCTGCCGGGTTGTCACCTTCCAGCTTCACCAAAAGGATATTACTGGTCTCGCCAGACAGACGCTGCAGACGTACCAGCGGCGTGTTGCCGATGCAGGTTTCAATAGTGGGATACTTTTCAGTAGCGGAATACGGTTTCATGAAGTGACTTCCATTAAAATTACATAAGCACTGGCATATTCATGATCATCACTGAGACTGAGCAGGCTGCGGCCGATATGCAACTGCTTCGTCAGTGTTAGACCGGCCAGTTCAAAGCTTAATTCCGGTTTGCCCAATGCGTTATTACTCACCACAATATGGCGCAGGCTCAGGCCGTCACGAAAACCGGTGCCCAGGGCTTTGGCTGCAGCTTCTTTGGCGGCAAAGCGTTTTGCCAGATAGGCTGCCGGCTTCAATTGCAGTTTGAACTCGGCAAACTCGGCATCACTCAGAATCCGGGACGCAATCTTATCGCCGTGCTTATCCAGCAGACTTTGCATACGGGGGATATGCACCAGATCCGTGCCGATTCCAAAAATCATCCGCGACGGGCTTCCTGCATCAGCTGTTTCATTTCCCGTACCGCCACCTGAAACCCGGTAAACACCGAACGGGCGATAATCGCATGGCCGATATTGAGCTCCACCAGCTGCGGAATAGCAGCGATAGCCGCAGTATTGTGATAGTGCAAACCATGGCCGGCATTGA
Source organism: Methylophaga sp. OBS4 (assembly GCF_026319305.1). Taxonomy (GTDB): domain Bacteria; phylum Pseudomonadota; class Gammaproteobacteria; order Nitrosococcales; family Methylophagaceae; genus Methylophaga. The sequence continues at coordinate 13,913 of NZ_JAPDMV010000003.1, read as the reverse complement.
CCTGTAAGCCACGTGCATGGGCCTGTTCGGCGGCTTCGGTAATGATGGCCAGTTCTCTGGCCGCTTCCTGTTCGGTTTCAGCATCGGCATAACGCCCGGTATGCAGTTCAACCACCGGGGCGCCGCAGGCCGCCGCCGCTTCTATCTGTGCTAACTCAGGATCGATAAACAAAGACACCCGCACATTGGCTTTTGCCAGCCGCTGACAGGCCTGTTGCATACGCTCAAATTGGCCGGCCACATCCAGACCGCCTTCTGTAGTCAGTTCTTCGCGTTTTTCCGGCACCAAGCAGCAATCAGCAGGACGGTATTTTTCTGCCATGGCCAGCATCTCTTCGGTGACCGCCATTTCCAGATTCATTTTGGTTTGCAGAATATCCGCCAGCATAGCAACATCACGCTCCTGGATATGTCGTCTGTCTTCACGTAAATGCAGGGTAATGCTATCCGCACCCGCCTGTTCCGCTTCAATCGCAGCTTGAATCGGATCCGGGTAACGTGTGCCACGTGCCTGACGCAAAGTAGCAATATGATCGATGTTGACACCTAAAAAAATTGACATGAATCTGTAAGCCTAATGTTTCATTGAGAATTGAACTGTTTGAGTCCGGCAAACAGCTGACGACTGTACAGCGGTCTGCCAGCCAAATAATAATTTATCACTGTGCGCATCAGCCATTTAATTTCCTTCAGGCTGGTCTCATCAAAACCGCTTTCTTGGTTCAGATGACGCAGACTGCGGCCGGATATGACCGGTTCCGATGATGTATTGCCACGCAGGCGGGGTCCATTATCCGGCTGATACACGTAATAAGTCTCATCACGGATTGGCGCTTGACTGCCAGCTTCGTGCGCCAGGAGCAGACCATAACCCAGATGACTCAGCAAACGCTTTTCAAACAGGCGCAAGACAATCTGTTCGTCATCGCCCTGTTGCAGCTGTGCCAACGCGGTTTGATAAGCAGCAAATACTTCCGGTTCCGCTTCCTGGGCAGGCAACAGTTTCACCAGCAGCTCGTTAAGATAAAAACCACAGAGACTGGCATTGCCTTTCAGTCTGTATGCCGCTGCCGACGGTTCCGCCTGAGTCAGCGTGACCAGATCGCCATGCCCATACCAGCTGATCAGAATCGGCTGGAACAACTGAAATATATTATGCTGGCGTTTTTTTTGCTGCCTGACACCGCGGGCAACCAGGCTGACACGGCCATAATCCTGCGCAAAAATGTCCACCAGTAAACTTGTTTCGCGATAAGGACGATGGTGCAGAACAAATGCCGGTGTCAGTTCCACAATAAGCCTTTTTTACAAGTCGTCGTTATAACCCAGGTTCTTCAGCATGCGTTCATTATCTGACCAGCCCTCACGCACTTTAACCCAGATTTGCAGAAACACTTTCTGGCCGAATAATTGTTCCATTTCCAGCCGGGCATCTTTACCGATGAGTTTCAGTTGCTCGCCTTTCTTGCCGATCACAATCGATTTCTGACCGTTACGTTCGACATACACCACCGCGCCGATACGGAACATATTTTCTTCTTCGTCAAACTGTTCCACTTCGACGGTAATAGAGTACGGCAATTCCTGCCCCAGATAACGAAACAGCTTCTCACGCACAATTTCAGCCGCCAGGAACCGGGAGCTACGGTCGGTGAGCTGATCTTCAGCAAAGATCATGTCACCTGCCGGCATCAGTTTGGCAATTTCTGTTTCCAACTGGTCGGTGTTCATGCCTTTTCGCGCCGACACCGGAATCACTGCGGCAAAATCATACTGTTTTGCCAGCTGTTCTATTTGCGGTAACAGTTCGGCTTTGTCCTGCAGCTTGTCAACTTTATTCGGCACTAAAATAACCGGGGCACGGGCATCCTGCTGCAAACGTTTCAATACCCGGCTATCTTCCTCAGTCCATTTGAGGCCTTCAATCACAAATAAAATAACATCAACATCTTCTATGGATGAGGCAGCAGCACGGTTCATATAACGGTTCATTGCCCGCTTGTTGTCACTGTGCATGCCCGGCGTATCAACATAGATAAACTGGCCTGCTTCGGTAGTTTTAATACCGAGAATACGATGCCTGGTCGTTTGAGGACGGCGCGAGGTAATACACAGCTTCTGCCCCAGAATGCGGTTGATCAACGTCGATTTACCGACATTCGGGCGGCCAATAATGGCCACATAGCCGGAACGAAATGGGGTATCAGTCATAACTTCTCTTCGATTATGGTCAGGGCGCGTTCAGCTGCTTTTTTCTCAGCTTTGCGATGACTGCTGCCCTGAGCCAGCACCACTTTGTCTAATAAGGTGATCTGGCAGGATGCTTCAAACACCGGATGTTTGTTGTCGCTTTTCACTTCTTTAACGCTATAAATAGGCAGCGGTTGCTTACGGCTCTGCAACAGCTCCTGCAGGCGGGTTTTGGGGTCTTTAACCGTTTCAGTGACGTCAATGGCTTCAAGACGTTCATCAAATAGGCGCAGAATCAGAGCTTTGGCGGGTGTCAAACCACTGTCGAGATATAAAGCTCCCAGAATCGCCTCTACCGCATCAGCAAGAATGGACTCGCGGCGGAACCCACCACTTTTCAGTTCACCGGGCCCCAGAATCAGCACGTCACCCAGTTTCAGTTCCCGTGCGATTTCGGCCAGGGTTTCTCCCTTAACCAGCGACGCTCTCAGGCGACTGAGTTTACCTTCCTTGACCTGAGGGAAGCGGTTGAACAACTCCTCGGCAATAACAAAACTGAGGATGGCATCACCCAGATATTCGAGACGTTCGTTATTTTGTGGATCAGCACTGCGATGAGTCAATGCCTGCTGTAATAACGTTGTTTCCTTAAATTCAATTTGAAGCAGTTTGCACAGGGCTTTTTGCCGCTGGGTTATCATCGTGATTTAGGCTCTATATCAATTTCTTTATGAAAATGGCCGATAAAGTCGAGCTGGGCGATAAACGGTTTTCTGACTTCATAATCAACCACAATTTTAGTCACGTAAGCAGTATCTTTACCGCGCAGGATTTCAACATTTTCTCTTTTTACACTGCTGATATAGCCAATATCAAAACGTCTTTCCATCAGCGTCATCACTTCGTTTTTGGTCAGGTTGTTATTTTTAAGCTCAATTTCCATATCATTCATGATTTGCAATACGCCGTAATATTCCTGATACATCGGTATCAAACGCATCGCCATAGTGGCAAAAAAGGCGATCAAGGCTAATATTATCACCCAGCCAATCAAAGTCATTCCGCGTTGTTTTTGCATGATCTTCCCCTTAATCAATTGACTGCCCCAGGCGGTTCCAGACAATACCACCTTCATTCCAATCCCAACTCATCCAGATGAAAAATGCTTTGCCAACTAAATTCTCTTCCGGTACTGTGCCCCAAAAACGGCTGTCATTACTATTATCACGATTATCGCCCATCACAAAGTACTGTCCATCAGCCACGACGGTTTCACCTTCCACCAGACGCCGCTTCGGATCGACCAGAATATAATGCCCTTCATTACCGAGATGCTCAAATCTTAACTCGGATCCTGCGGCGGCCAGATTAGCCAGTTCCGGTTTTTTTTCCTTGATTTCCTGGCCTATCGGCTGACCGTTGATATAAATAGTCTTGTTAAAATAGCCAATACGGTCACCAGGTACACCGACCACACGTTTGATGTAATCCACATCAGGCTTGTCTTTGTCTTCTTCTTTTTGGGGATATCGAAACACAATCACATCACCACGCTGGGGTTCACCCGTATCAAATAATTTACTGTTAAGCACCGGCAAACGGATACCATAAGCAAATTTATTCACCAGGATAAAATCGCCCACATGTAACGTCGGCAGCATGGAAGAGGATGGAATCCGGAACGGTTCCGCAATAAACGAACGTATTACCAGAACCAAAAGAATAATGGGGAAAAACGAACGCGCATATTCAACCAGCAGCGGCTCCTTACTTTCCTTGTCACGGCGCGGTGCCAGAAACAACCTGTCCAGTAACCAGATCAGACCGGTCAAGGCCACCAAAAACACCATCATTGCTGGAAAACTCACTGAATATCGCTCCTTATAGTGTTTCTATGAATTCTTGGATAACTGTAATACAGCCAGAAAAGCCTCCTGGGGGACATCAACCTTACCCACGGATTTCATCCGTTTCTTACCTGCTTTTTGTTTTTCCAATAACTTGCGTTTACGTGATACGTCACCACCGTAACATTTGGCTAATACGTTTTTACGCATCGCTTTCACCGTAGAACGGGCAATGATATGCCCGCCAATCGCGGCCTGTATCGCCACATCAAACATCTGTCTTGGAATCAGCTCTTTCATCTTCTCGACCAGTAACTTGCCTCGATTGACACTGATATCCCGATGCACAATCAGAGACAAGGCATCTACGCGCTCACCATTGATTAAAATATCCAGTTTAACCAGGTCGGCTGTTTCGAATCTGACAAAATGATAGTCCAGCGAAGCATAACCACGACTGACTGATTTGACACGATCAAAAAAGTCGATAACCACTTCATTCATCGGCAGTTCGTAGCTCAGCGCTACCTGTTTGCCCATATACTGCATGGATTTCTGCACGCCCCGCTTCTCCACGCAGAGCGTGATGACCGCACCCAGATGTTCCTGTGGTACCAGAATGTCGGCGATGACTATCGGTTCACGTATTTCATCAATGCTGCCCACATCCGGCAGTGACGCCGGGTTTTCGACCTTGATAGTCTCTCCTTTACGTGTCAGCACCTCAAACACTACGGTCGGTGCCGTGGTAATCAGATCAAGATCATATTCACGTTCCAGCCGCTCCTGGATGATTTCCATATGCAACAGACCGAGGAAACCACAGCGGAAGCCAAAGCCCAGAGCCTGAGAGTTTTCCGGCTCAAAGAACAGGGAGGCATCATTAAGACGCAGTTTCCCCAGCGCTTCACGGAACGAATCATAATCATCGCTGCTGACCGGGAACAAACCCGCATAAACTTGCGGTGTCACGGCTTTAAATCCGGGTAACATCTGGGTCGCACCATGATGCGCATGCGTCAGGGTATCCCCCACCGGCGCACCATCAATTTCCTTTACACCGGAAATAACATAGCCGACTTCACCGCAGTTGAGCGCTTCATGGGGTGTGCGTTTAGGGGTAAAAACGCCGACCTGCTCGACCTGATATTCATGCCCGGTGGACATGACTTTGATCTTGTCGCGTCTTTTCAGTGAGCCATCGACAATGCGTACCAGTGAAATGACACCCACGTAACTGTCAAACCAGGAGTCGATAATCAGCGCTTTCAATGGTGCATCAGGATCGCCTTTTGGCGCCGGTATTCTGGCAACCAGCTCTTCCAATAAATCGTCGATTCCAAGACCGGTTTTTGCGCTGCAACGGACCGCATTCATCGCATCGACACCGATAATGTCTTCAATTTCCTGGGCGACAATTTCCGGCTCGGCCGAAGGCAAATCAATTTTGTTCAGTACCGGCAACACTTCCAGGCCCAGATCAATGGCGGTGTAACAGTTAGCTACACTCTGGGCCTCGACACCCTGTGCCGCATCTACGACTAACAACGCACCTTCACAGGCTGCCAGCGAACGGGATACCTCGTAGGAAAAATCGACATGGCCCGGTGTGTCGATAAAATTCAGGTGATAGGTTTCGCCATTACGCGCTTTATAGTCCAGCGATACGCTTTGTGCTTTGATGGTAATACCACGCTCACGCTCAATATCCATCGAATCCAGCACTTGCTGAGACATTTCCCGAGCAGTCAAACCACCACAGATCTGGATAAAACGGTCAGCTATCGTAGACTTGCCGTGATCAATGTGGGCAATAATTGAGAAGTTTCTTATATTTTTCATTTAACAGATATTACAAACGTGACAGGTTCAGATATAACAGTTTGCAAAATGACTCGACCCCCGAATTAAAGGTGAAATGCCTGCGTATGTCACGCATGCAGCAAATGACCCGCTATTATACGCATTTAACAAAGCCAAAACGAGATTAAATCCTTTAATTCATAAGCAAAAAGGGCTGGCCTGCCCAGGTGAATTAAATACTTAAGTCAGCAATAAGCAATTAATGTGGCTTGCCCTCTAAAATAGTAATGAGTAGCACGATCATTTAATGACCAACAGCCGCTGACCCGAAGGCATTGCATGCAACAAGCTAAAACTGAAAACATTATTTTGACCGGTCCTGTCATATCAACGTTCATACGTTATGCCTTCCCCTCCATTCTGGGACTGCTTGCCATTACCACAGCCAGCATCGTTGACGGTATTTTCGTCGGCCATTTTGTCAGCGCCGAGGGTCTGGCAGCCATTAACCTGCTGATCCCGTTTTTTTCATTGATCTTCGGCGTGGCACTGATGCTCTCTATCGGTGGTGCCATCCGGGGTGGACATTATCTGGGCCAGGGACAGGTCCATGCCGCTTCGGCCATTTTCAGTAAATGTCTGATCAGCATTTTTATCATCGGTATCGGATTTATGAGTCTGTCTCTACTAACAGACCGGTGGTTATTAAAACTGCTGGGCACGCCTGATGAATTGATGCCGCTGATATTGCCCTATTTTCATATTATCTGCGTGGTTCTGGTGGTTCAGATCTTCACTATGGTGCTGTACTACTTTATCAGAGTGGATAACCGGCAGACGCTGGCCACAACGGCTCTGGTAGCCGGTGCCATAACCAATATTGTGCTTGATGCGCTGTTTATTATTGTTTTTGACATGGGGCTGACCGGTGCTGCCTGGGCAACAGCCATTGCACAAACCATGCAATTGTTCATTTTGTCGACTTTTTTCCTCAGCCAACAGCGACAGTTATATTTCACGAGACAACTGGGCCAATGGTCGGAACTGGGACGTATCGCCGTGAATGGTCTGTCTGAGTTTATCAATGAAATTTCGGGTGGTCTGGTTATTCTGCTGCTGAACTGGTTACTGGTGCTCAGTCAAGGTGTAACCGGCATCGCCGCTTTTGCGGTTATCAATTATCTTATCTTTGTCAGCCTGATGCTTTATTACGGCATTGCCGATGCATTGCATCTGCTGGTCAGTCACAACCATGGTGCAGGTCATGCCAGGCGTATTCAGCAATTCGTTAACATAGCTATATTGATGGTAATGATATTGAGCCTGGTACTGACACTGGCTTTATTAATCTGGCCCCAGTGGCTGACCGGCCTGTTTCTGCATGAAGCCTCGCAGCAAACCAGAAACATCTCGACACACTTTATTGCTATCGTCTGGCCTTTATTTCTGGTTAATGGTCTGAACGTCACGATCTCTGTTTACCTGACCGCCATGCAGAAGCCGCTGCCCTCGATGCTGGTCGCGGTATCAAGAGGATTGTTATTACCTATAGGCCTGTTATTACTCCTGTCTTTGTGGCTGCCGGATCAGCAATTCCTGCTGGCGCTGCCACTTGCCGAATGGCTGACATTCATACTCGCCTGGGTGCTTTACAGGCAGTTCAAACCGATACAAAGCCTGCAACCATAAGCCTGTCTGTTAACTGGTCAGGCATAGATGTATATTTAACGGTATCACGGGTATAGCTACTTCAGCCCATGAAAAAAAGCAGCTGACCTTAAAGATCAGCTGCTTTTTATTTTTAAAAAAATGGGAAACTTCTTATTTTATTGTCAATGCCAGGAATTGGGATTCCCCACCACGCTGAATCAGAACCGGAATCGGCTTACCGGCGGGCAGTTCTTTGGCAATCTCGATAAAGTGATGGGCATCGGCAAGATACTCATTGTTCAGGCTCAAAATCACATCACCCGGACGAATACCGGCATTGATCGCCGGACCTTTTTCAACCTTCATAACTATCACACCACCTTTTTCGATTTCGTACTGTTCACGCTGTTTCGGTTGTAACTCAGCGACTTCCATAGCCAGACGATTATCAACAAAGCGGCCCGGTTTACTGCCGCTGCTGGCCAGTTCCTGTTCTTCAGGCAATTCTTCGATAGTGACTTTGATGGTCTTACGTTTATTGTTACGCATCACCTTCACATCCACCTCCTTACCTACCAACGTTCTGCCAACGATGGGCGGTAAGTCAGAAGAGGTTTCAACCTCTCTGCCATCAAAGTTGAGAATCACGTCCCCGGCCTGGAAACCGGCTTTGGCCGCCGGGCTATCGCCAACAACGCGTGATATCAGCGCACCTTTTGGTTTATTGAGGCCGAATGATTCAGCCAGCTCACGGGTAACATCCTGAATCACCACGCCCAGCCAGCCGCGACTGACATAACCTTGTGATTTGATTTGCGCAACCACATTCATAACCACATCGACCGGTATGGCAAAGGAGACGCCCATGAATCCGCCGGTGCGGCTGTATATTTGTGAGTTGATGCCAATCACTTCACCCTGCAGATTAAACAGCGGGCCACCGGAGTTACCCGGATTAATCGCCACATCCGTCTGGATAAAAGGTACATAGCTGTCACTAGGCAAACTGCGGCCCAAAGCACTGACAATCCCTGCTGTGGCTGAATAATCAAAACCAAAGGGTGATCCAATTGCCAGTACCCATTCACCTACTTTCAGTTTGTTTGAATCACCCAGTTTAACGGCTTTCAGTCCTGTTGCATCGACCTTGAGTAATGCCACATCACTACGTTCATCACTGCCCAGCAATTCGGCATCCAGCTCAGTGCGATCACTGAAACGAACAATGATTTCGTCAGCATCCTTGATAACATGATGATTGGTCAGGATATAACCGTCCGAAGACAGCACAAAACCTGATCCAAGTGACTCATTCTGGTGTGGCGGACGAGGTGCGCCCGGACCTTCAAAAAACTTTTTGAGAAAATCGTCGATAGGTGAGCCTTCCGGAATTTCCATGCCAGGAGGCAACATGGATGTGGGCGCCTGATCGTTTTTGTTGCGAGTACTGATGTTGACAACGGCGTCACCATTATCAGCAACCAAATCAGTAAAATCAGGCAGGGCGCGAGCCTGCACGTTCATACTCAACATCAGCCACGCCATCAACATCATGATGACAGCAGTCCAATTTTTGTATTGTCTCATTTGAAATCCTCTGTAATTTTGACTTGCATGCCCGTATTTCTGTTTTTCAAGCGGATTCGTACCCAATAAAAACCGGTCATCAGGCCAGATAGACCCGCTACGATTTCCGCTAGTTCCCCCGCACCGCTAACACGAACCAAGGCGGCAGCTGCAAACATCAGCAATAAAGGCATCATATACATTAGAAAAGCACCGGACAGCAGCGCCTGTTCCGGAATAACCACCGTGACTTCCTGCCCCACTTGCAAATCATTGTCCGCCGCCACGGCAATACGGGAAAAGCGCTTACCCACATGTTTGGCCAGCAAACCGGTGCCACAACCTTTTTTTACCTGGCATTGACTACAGGTGGATTGCCGTTCAGCTTCCAGCCAGACTTGGTGTTCATCGCGGCTGATAACCGTTGCTTTTTGCTCAATCATGGTTGTTCACCATTGGCAAAGACAAGTCCGTTGCCGATTTTCTCCACGGTAACAGCCGGGACTTCACCCACCACGGTGACAAAATGGGAATTTATAATAGTGCCGAAAGCATTGATAGCTCCCATCCGGGATCCGCCTCGCAAATGATTGTGGCGGGCACGGATTTTTTCGATAAACACGGAAACGGAGCTGAGCCCATCGCTGTATACACGCTGTTCTATATTGGCACCGTTACTGGCCCTGAGACGGGTTTGCAATGCGACCAAAGCAAAACCGTCCGGTAACCATTGTGCCTGCCACGAAGACATATCGCGTTGACTGGCCATGTTAACCGGTGTTTCAGACTCAGTTCGATGCCAGGTCAATTCCTCGCCACTCATTTGCGATTTCAGTTTGTGTTCGGGAATGTGTATATCGGTTGTCAGTGATGAAAAAGCAAAGGTCTCAAGTACATTACCATTGCCCGCCCTCAGTTCTGATTTCAGCAACAAATAGGTTTCAGCATCCACCCAGAATCGATAGCCATAACGATAATCATCAACCGGCGTTATCAGCAGTTCATACGCCTTACGCCCTGCGACCCTGTCAGTACCGCCCAGCTCAACCTGATAATAAGGGGTCGCGGCATTCAGGCGTCGGGGTAAATCACTGGGAAACCCCTGACCTAAAGGACGGCGGCTGACATTAACCTTCTTGCCATCAGGATTGATGCAGGTCACCATATCATTGCTGCGAATCACTTCACGAGCAGCGCCGTTAAGCGAAATCAGCCGCTCCACTTCTCCCCGGGCATCTGCCCGGTGATAAATACGAATCGACTGCAGGTTTCTCCCGGACTGATAAGCAAAAACCCCTTCGTAATTAAGATTTTTTGCTGCCTCTGTCATACGTTGCAGAATGTCGATTGCATCCTTGTCAGCGGCATGGGCAGTGACCGATAAAGCCAAGGACAAAGCCAAAAACAGATGTAGCAAGAAACGCATCAGTTACTGCTCCTTACCATAGGAAACAACCCGTGCATAAGAAAACAGACCAGATGCACCGGCATATTCATTATGATCAACCAGGTAGTTGTTGAGTCTGTCTTCTACTTCTTGTTCGCTTACTGTCCAACGGTTAGAAGCAGCTACTGCGATGCTTTTCTGAACAGGTTCGGCTTGTACCAAGTCGGCGGTAGGGGAGACAGCTGTTTGCGGCTGATTCATAACCCCCATGACTGCAAGTGCACCAATTGAAGCGGCCGCAGCCATTCCCGCAGTCTGTTTCCAGAACCAGTTCGGCAGAGTAAGTACTCTGGCTTTGAGTTGTTGGGGTACATGCGATTGTGTCAGAGGCGCCACGTCCCCCAGCGCCTTACTGATACGAGCAGTTAAATCAACTGACTGTTTGCCCGTTGTGTAACCATGCATCAAATCGCTGGTAAATTGATAACTGAGATAGTCGGCTCTGAGCTTTTCATTAGAATTCATCAGTGCCAACAGCTGGTCCAGCTCCTTTGGGTCCAATTCGCCATCGACGAATGCAGACAATAGTTCTTGTTGATTGGCTGTCATAGTTATTCCTCTCCACCCATTACTGCTTTGACCTGTTTATCTATTGCCTCTCTGGCGCGAAAGATACGTGACCGCACCGTGCCTATCGGACAATCCATTGCCTGTGCAATTTCCTCATAACTCAACCCTTCAAACTCCCGCAGTTTGATGGCTGTTGCCGTATCTTCCGGCAGGTCCTGTATCGCCTGATGTATAGCCTGTTCGAGTTCGTCACTCATTAGACTGTTTTCCGGCGTGTTATATTCCTTCAATTCCGGTGCATCATAGTAAATGGTGGCATCCATCGCATCCACATCAGTAACTGGCGGCCGCCGTGAGGCGGCAGTCAGATAATTTTTGGATGTGTTGATGGCAATACGATACAGCCATGTGTAGAACGCACTGTCACCACGAAAACCCGGCAGTGCGCGATAGGCTTTGATAAATGCTTCCTGAGCGACATCCATTGCTTCAACAGGGTCATGCACAAACCCGGTTATTACATGTATGATTCGCTGCTGATACTTCATAATCAACAGGTCAAACGCCTTCTTATCACCCGCCTGTACGCGCCGTACTAGCTCTTGATCCACATTCATCCTTTCGTCCGGCCTTCATCGACACGCCAGAGCTTGTTCTTATTTACAGCTTGATTGACCATATCGATTTAACATTGTTCCACATTCGGTGCAAAATAATCCCATTCCTATTGTACCTTTATATGCCTTTGGAGCCTGTTTATAATCTCACGGTAATCGCGTTGCTGTCAGAAAATGGTTCAGGCAAGGCGCCGACCGTGAGATTATAAACAGGCTCTTATGACAACAACGCATCATTGTGACATTTTAATTATCGGCAGCGGCACGGCTGGCCTGACTCTGGCTCTGCATATGGCGGATCACGCCAAAGTGGCGGTAATATCCAAAGGCCAGTTGGAAGAAGGCGCCTCATTATATGCTCAGGGCGGAATTTCCGTGGTCCTGGACAAAACCGACTCCATTCAATCGCACATCGACGATACCCTTCGCGCCGGCGCAGGGTTGTGTAATGAACAAGCTGCCCGCTTTACTGTGGAACATGCCCGCGAAAATATTGAATGGCTGATCCAACAAGGCGTGTCGTTTACCAGAGATGGTGTGACCTCTCAGACTTATCACCTGACCCAGGAAGGCGGCCACAGTCACCGTCGTATTATTCACTCAGCCGATGCAACTGGCCGCGAGGTGGAAACCACGCTGTTGGCAAAAGCCAGAGCACATCCCAATATTGAAATGTTTCCCTACCATATTGGGATTGACCTTATCACCAGTCGCAAACAATTGGGGGAACAGGATAATCGTTGCCTCGGCTGCTATGTGCTCGATATCAAGCATGATGAAACCAAAACTTTTATGGCCCCGGTTACTGTGTTGGCCACAGGCGGCGCCGGCAAAGCCTATCTGTACACCAGTAACCCTGATGTATCGACCGGTGACGGCATTGCCATGGGCTGGCGTGCAGGCTGCCGGGTTGCCAATATGGAATTTATCCAGTTCCACCCTACCTGCCTGTTTCATCCCAAAGCTAAATCATTTCTGATCAGTGAGGCGTTACGCGGTGAAGGCGCTAAACTTTTGCTGGCAAACGGTGAGCGTTTTATGGATCGGTTCCACCCGCAGGCAGAACTGGCGCCCCGTGATATTGTCGCCCGTGCTATCGACCATGAAATGAAGCGGCTCGGCCATGATTGTGTTTATCTGGATATTTCCCACCAACCGGAAGCATTTATCAAAAGCCACTTCCCGACGATTTATCAACGCTGCAAACAGTTTGGTATCGATATCACAAAAGAGCCTATTCCGGTAGTGCCTGCCGCCCATTACACGTGTGGCGGCATTGTCACCGATCTAAATGGCAGAACAGATATCCCGGGGCTCTATGCAGTGGGTGAGACGGCACATACCGGCTTGCACGGTGCTAACCGCATGGCCAGTAATTCATTACTGGAATGTCTGGTATTTGCCGGCGCAGCTGCCGACGACATAAAAAAACAGTTACCGCTTGCGACACCTCCCGCAGTACGTCCCTGGGATGCCAGTCAGGTTTATCCGGCCAAAGAAGCCATCGCCATCAGCCATAACTGGGACGAACTACGCCGCTTTATGTGGGATTACGTTGGTATTGTGCGCACCACCGAACGGCTACATAAAGCCAGGCAGCGGCTGAATCTGCTGCAAAATGAAATCCGCGAATATTACTCTCAGCATCACATCAGTAATGATCTGCTGGAACTGCGTAACCTGGCTGATGTTGCAGAGTTGATTATCACTTCGGCGCTGCTGAGAAAAGAAAGCCGCGGCCTGCATTACACATTGGACTACCCGGAGCAGGATAACAGTCACCCCCCTCACGATACGATTATTGAGCCCAGGTTGCCGGATCACGCAGTTTGATTCTCAACTGCCTTAACTTTTCTTTATCCGCAGCATCAGTGGCAATCACTACCGCCAGTTTGCGGCCATCACGACGTTGCTGCAGATGCACAATAAGCCATTGCGCCATAACTACACTGCCCATGAGGGTACAAGGACCTTGTTTGCTTTGATTGGAACAGATCACATACCACTGATTATCTTGATTACATTCCAGCGCGGTAATCGATTTTCCGCCAGCCTGCCACTGAAACTGCCGGCAGTAATAAAACAAGCTCAGTAACAGTAACAGACATAGCAAACTTTGGACTATGACCGGCAAAGCCACTGCTATCACCAGCAACACAGCGCAACCATGTGCCGTGCATAAATAGCACAAAATAAGAAAGGAACGACCGATACTGACCTTCATCCGTGAATATCCTTTTTTTCATCCCTATTTTCATAACACAACAGAGGCGAAGGTGAAAC
>NZ_JAPDMV010000065.1 GCF_026319305.1 Methylophaga sp. OBS4 | reverse complement strand
CGTGTTTTTGAATAAAAGTCGATAAAGCCTGATGGATCAGGTTTTTCAATTGCTCTTTCAACGTTGTGGAGCCTTGATTGCAAAATGAACGGAGACGCGCATTTTATACCGAAACGACCGGGAAATGCACGATATCAGCGAAACAAGAAGCTGCCTTATTCGCGGCGTAACCTCGCAGGAATAGCGATTCTCTTTCAAGATGTTATGCCGCGAATAAGGCAGCTTATCGTCTCGCCCTGCGGGAGTCCATGTAAACAGCCAGCCCGGCGTTACAGCCTTTGCGAAGGGAATCACATTCTCTGCAGGCTGCGCCTTGTTCTGACTGTTTACATGGGCTCTGATACGCACATTTCCCGGTCGTTTCGGTATAAAATGCGCGTCTCCGTTCATTTTGCAATCAAGGCTCCACAACGTTGAAAGAGCAATTGAAAAACCTGATCCATCAGGCTTTATCGACTTTTATTCAAAAACACGCATTAGCCGTTGATCTGCCTGAGATTCAGGTCGATAGAACTAAAGACAAAACCCATGGTGACTTTGCTACTAACATTGCCATGATGCTGGCCAAACCGGCCCGAATGAATCCCAGGCAAATAGCGGCAGAGATTGTGGAAGCCCTGCCTGTTGCGGACTTTGTCACCCAGGTGGAGATCGCCGGCCCCGGATTTATTAACTTTTTCCTGTCCGCGGCAGCCAGTCAGCAAGTTGTCAGCGATATTCTTGCCCAAGGCGAACGCTATGGCCGCAGTAGCGCCGGTAACGGCAAAAAAGTGCAGGTGGAGTTTGTTTCCGCCAATCCGACCGGCCCGTTGCATGTCGGTCATGGTCGTGGGGCTGCTTATGGTTCGGTGGTCAGCAGTCTGCTGAATGCGGCCGGTTTTGATGTACACCGTGAATATTATGTCAACGATGCCGGCCGCCAAATGGATATTCTGGCGGCCAGTGTCTGGCTGCGTTATCTGGCTGCCTGCGGTGAACATTTCACTTTTCCCAGCAATGCCTATCAGGGCGAATATGTCAGAGAAATCGCCGCTGAATTGAAAACCGAGTATGGCGAACGCTTCCGCCATAACGCCAAGGAGGTTTTCGAGAATATCCCTGCCGATGAACCGGAAGGCGGCGATAAAGAAATGCATATTGATGGCTTGACCAACAGAGCCAAAAAGCTGCTGGGCGAAGCCGATTACCGCATGGTATTTGATAAGGGGCTTAATATAATACTGGCTGATATTCGCGACGATTTAGCGGATTTCGGTACCGAATACGACGAATGGTTTTCGGAACGTTCGCTGGTGGAGTCCGGTGAAGTCGATAAAGCAATTGAGCAACTGAAAGCGGCTAATGTCCTATATCAGGACAAAGGTGCCTGGTGGTTCAAATCGACCGATTATGGTGATGAAAAAGATCGGGTGGTCATACGTGATAATGGGCAGGCGACTTATTTTGCTTCCGATATTGCCTATCATCTGAATAAATATCAGCGTGGTTTCGATAGCATTATCGATATCTGGGGTGCGGATCACCATGGATATATCCCACGTGTCAGAGCTTCCATTGAAGCGATGAAGCAAAACGTGGATAAGCTCAAAGTGCTGCTGGTGCAGTTCGCGGTACTCTACCGGGGGGCTGAAAAAGTCGGCATGTCGACGCGCAGTGGTGAGTTTGTCACTTTGCGTCAACTACGTGATGAAGTCGGTAAAGATGCGGCACGTTTCTTCTATGTGATGCGTGGCGCCGATCAGCATATGGACTTTGATCTGGAGTTGGCGAAATCACAAAGTAACGATAACCCGGTGTATTACGTGCAATATGCGCATGCTCGTGTTTGCAGTGTGTTCAGACAATTGCAGGAGCGCGGGCTGAAATGGGATCAGGCTGTAGGCGAACAAAACCTGCAACGGCTGACAGAAACACATGAAGAAGCATTGTTCACCATCCTGTCGCGTTATCCGGAAATGCTGGAAACAGCCGCGTTGAACCACACCCCCCATTTGCTGGCACATTACCTGACCGATGTTGCGCGTGATTTCCATACCTATTACAACGCCCATCAGTTCATTGTTGATGATGTGGAATTAAGTCAGGCGCGCCTGACGCTGGTGGCGGCAGTGCGTCAGGTCATTGCCAATGCTTTGGGTGTAATGGGTGTGTCCGCACCGGAATCGATGTAAGAGGTAATAAGTGTACATTGCTTGTAAAGGGCTAACCATTCACTGCGCACCGCGCCTTGCTGTGGAATACCATGGCAACGCTGACGGTGTGATTAATTACAGGATATGGCACTAATGGCTGCCAAAAGAAACACGCGTAACGGATCCTCACCTCGTCGCTCGCTGCCCTGGGGGCCGATGCTACTCAGCTTTGCTGTCGGCGCTTTTGTGATGTTCCTGCTGCATCTGAAAGATAACGTACCTTCAGATGAGACCAGTAAAAAACAGACTACCCAGAAAGAGAAAAAAACCGGTTCGGTAGAGCCGACGTTTGATTTCTACACCTTGCTGCCGGAAATGGAAGTCATGGTGGAAAATAAAAATAAAGGTGAACAGCCGATTGTGACTTCACCCCCGGAACAGCAGGTCAAACAGGTAACAACAGCCAAAGCGGAACCTGCTGTCAGCTATATAATCC
>NZ_JAPDMV010000064.1 GCF_026319305.1 Methylophaga sp. OBS4 | reverse complement strand
TAATCTGCGTCCATCTGCGTAATCTGCGGATAAAAAATGGTCTGGCATTTATATTCTGTGTGGGAGCCTGTGGAGTGTGAATGTTCTTTGATTTTCGCTGTGTCTTCCGTGTTTTACGTCGTTATTTAACCGCCACCTGCTATTCCCGGGGTGATATTGAACTGAACCGCCGGATTCCAGATCCGCTCCCACACCCAGCGAACGCCTAACTCACGCTGAATCTGGCTGCGTACCCGGTTGGGTTCAGTGGCTTCCAGAGCACTGCCATTCTGTTCCGCCAGTTTGAAACGGAAAAAATAAGCCGGTTCTATACCCATTCTCAAATCTGTGGCAATGATTTGCGTTCCCTGCTGCTCCAGTTTGAACAAGCCATTGGTAAACCACTTAATGCGATGTAATGAGGGTAAAGTCTGCACCGATTCAATCAAAGGCCGGCCGCGGTCATAACGATTCAACGTCAACGACTTATCTGTTTCGAATACCGAGCGGAAACCTTCGTAATAATGTTCCTCATTTACGATCAGAATTCGCCACAGCAAGGTATTGAACGCTGTGGCTGATACCTTGATATGGGTGTGCTGAATATTGCGTTCGGCCAGTGTCTGCCGGGTCTGATATTCCATCCATTGCTGGGCACTGAAGCCCCATAAAAGATACAAACAACTAAAGACAAAACCGTAACGCATCAATTTGTCACTGAAGTCCCGCCGGGGCCTCAGCAGAATGGCGAGAAAACCAGCCAGTAACGGGATGGAGTAGGTCGGGTCGATAATAAATACACTGCCGCCAGAAACAGGCGGTGGCATAAACGGCCAGAATAACTGCGTGCCATAAACGGTCAGTGCGTCCAGTCCGGCATGCGTGACCAGCGCCAGCCACACCAGTAGCCACCAGATCAAAAAACTGAAAGTCTTATCAACTCGATGCAATACCCCGGCAATGGCCGGTGCCACCGCGGTCTGAATCAGCCAGGAATGGGTCCAGCTGCGATGATAGGTCATCGTGTCCAGATCATTGTCGTAGGGGATGAGTATGTCCAAATCAGGTAACACCGCGATAGCGGCGCCCCAGAGCACAGCCTTTCTGCGGGAAGTTTTTCCTGCAACGGCATAACCTACGGCACCGCCTAATAACGCCTGAGTGATTGTATCCATTTGATTTTTCTTGCCTTAAAGCTAAACAGGTTCTGTGCGACTGATTGGGGGAGATCTTATCTTACTTGCGGGAACTTTTTCCCTGTTATACATTCGGTTTTACAAAGTATTCAGGCATCAGATCTGAACCATGCTGGTCAACCGGACTCAAGAAAACTCACCATGAAAAAGAATGCGCAACTAAGACAACCGACGCAAGCAGAAATTCAACCCGTGCTCAATGCGCTGAATGCCGGTCAGCTGGCGGTCGCAGAGTCGGCGGCAAAAAAAATGCTGAAACAATTTCCCAACGCTTTTGTTTTGCATAATCTTTATGGCAATGCGCTGGCGGGGCAGAATAAATTCAAAGATGCGGTGGACGCCTTTCGTAAGGCCTTACAAATTGATCCCAATATCGCTGAGCTGCATTTCAATGTCGGTATTTTACTGACTAATCTGAATCGTACCGAAGAAGCCATTAACAGTTATAAAAAAGCTGTCAGACTCAAACCTTCATTGACCGACGCTCACTATAACCTCGGTGTGGCTTTACAGTCGCAACGGCAGTTTGAACTGGCTGCCAGGAGTTATCAAAAAGCCGTTGAATTGGAGCCGGGTTTTTACGAGGCGATGGCTAATCTCGGCGTGGTTATGCAGGAACAGGGACGGCTGGAACAAGCGGTCGAGGCCTATCAGCGCGCGCTGCAAATCCATCCGGATGCCCAAACTTTCTTCAATCTGGGCACCGCTTTGAAAAATCAGGGACGTCTGGGCGATGCGGTTGATGCTTACAATGAGGCGCTGGCGCTGAATCCTGACTATGCCGAAGTCCACAGTAATATCGGCGAAGTGTTAAGAGACCAAGGCCGTTATGATGCATCGGTCAAAGCTTACAAGCAGGCGCTGGCCCTGGATCCCGAACTGCCGCTTGCCAACTACAGCCTGGCTGTTTATTTATATGACAGCGGCGATCTTCCGGCGGCGCTTGAGCATTTCCAGCGCTCCCGGTATGCGGACTGGCAGGAACGCTCTTTGTACTGTCTATATAAAACAGGGCGCTTTGCTGAGTTCAAGCAGGGGCTGGATGATCTCAAGCGGATGAAAGATAACTCGCCGTTTCTGGCAACCCTGGCCGGGCATTATGCCGAGAACTTCGGCACCGAGAATGATTACAACTTCTGCAAAAATCCGCTGGATTTCGTATTCCACACCGAAATCCCCGAACTGAAAGGTGACAGTGATTTATTACGGCAATTATTAAAAGATATCGAAACCTGTGATGTGGAAGAAAAATATCAGGGCCGCCTGCACAACGGCGTGCAGTCTTCGGGTAATCTGTTCAAACGCTCTGAAGCCTCATTCCGGCAACTGGCGCAACTGGTAGCAGACGCGGTCGAACGATACCGCCAGACTTTCGCTGCTGAGAACTGCCAGTTTGTTAAAGCCTTTCCCAAAAATACCGAATTTGCCAGCTCCTGGTATGTGAAGATGAAAAGCGGTGGTCACCTGACCTCACATATTCATGAGGAAGGCTGGGTCAGTGGCTCACTTTACCTGTCCGTGCCCACCCAAAAACAGCATGAGCACGAAGGCAGCATCGAACTCAGCACCCACGGTGATGATTACCCTAAAAAACACGACCATTTTCCGACCAAAACCATTGCCCCTGCTGTTGGCGATCTGGTCATGTTTCCTTCATCGGTGTTTCACCGGACCATTCCGTTCAGCTCTGATGAAGAACGTATCTGTATTGCTTTTGATTTGAAACCTGCCTGATACAAATCATTACATCCGCAGATTACGCAGATGGACGCAGATTG
>NZ_JAPDMV010000063.1 GCF_026319305.1 Methylophaga sp. OBS4 | reverse complement strand
GTATTGTTGGATAGGCCGTTCAGTATCGGTGACTGGGTGGTGATAGGTGATGTTGAAGGCTCGGTGGAAACGGTAGGTTTTCGAAGTACGCGGATTCGGACTTTCTATAACTCGCTGGTGACGATGCCTAACTCGATTCTGACCACAACCAAAATCGATAATATGGGCGCCCGCCGTTATCGCCGCATGAGAACCATGCTGGCTTTGACCTATGACACACCGGCAGAGAAAATTGAGGCTTTTTGCGAAGGCATCCGTAAGGTGATCCAGCTGCATCCCTATATGCGTAAAGATTATTATCAGGTCTATTTCAACGAATACGGTGCGGCGTCATTGGACATCCTGGTTTATGTGTTCTGGGCGACACCGGACTGGAATACCGAATTGCGTGAACGGCATCGTTTTTTGCTCGATGTGCTGCGCTTGGCGCGTCAACTGGAGGTTGAGTTTGCTTATCCGACCCAGACGCTTTATCTCAAACGCGGTGATATTGAGCATCCGCCAGCCACGGCGTTCAAACCGAATATGACACAACAAGATGCGTTTGCCCGCGGGCAACAAGAGGCTGAAGCCATCGTCAGCCAGACTTTGGGTGATGAGATCCCGGGCCCGGTTGAGTTTCCCCGTTAGTTAACCGCAGTAAAACAGGTTTTTTAGATTAATGCCAAAGCAGTTTGTTCATTTACACCTACACACTGACTATTCACTGATAGATGGTCTGGTCAGAATTAAACCGCTGGTAAAAACCGTTGCCGAGCAGGGCATGCCGGCGGTTGCGATTACCGACCAGCACAACCTTTTTGCCGCTGTGAAACTGTTCAATGCGGCAATGCAGGCCGGGGTGAAGCCTATTTTAGGCGCCGACATGCGCTTGCGCGATCCGGCTGATGCGAAACAAAGTACCCGCTTTGTGTTGCTGTGTATGAACCTGGAAGGCTTTCACAACCTGTCGCGGCTGTTGTCCAGAGCTTATATGGAAGGTCAGCATCTCGGGGTACCGATGCTGGAAGCCGAATGGCTGCAAGGGCAGACTGACGGGCTGATATGTCTGTCTGGCGGCCGTGAAGGGGCGTTGGGCAAAGCCTTGCTCAATCATCAGCGTGACGAAATCGAACAGCAATTACAGTTCTGGCAACAACAGTTTCCTGATCGCTTTTATCTGGAGTTGATCCGGACCGGCAGAGAAGATGAAGAACGTTTCCTGCGGGCAGCTGTGAAGTTGGCGGCAAGTCACGATATTCCGGTGGTAGCCAGTAATGATGTGCGTTTTCTGACGCCAGATCAGTTTGAAGCCCATGAGGCCAAAGTGTGTATCAATGAGGGCCGGTTGCTGGATGATCCGCGGCGGCCACGACATTATTCCGAACATCAGTATCTGCGCACGGCCGATGAGATGGTACGCCTGTTTGAAGATATCCCGGAAGCGATAGAAAACACCATTGAAATCGCCAAGCGTTGTAACCTCGAACTGTCGCTGGGCGAGCATTATCTGCCCGATTTTCCGGTACCGGAAGGAATGACGATTGACGAGTTTTTCACTCAAGAGTCCTACCAAGGGCTGGATGAACGCTTGCAAGTCCTATTTCCGGGTGAGCAGGAACGGGAAGCCAATAAAGGCCGTTTTCAGGAACGTCTGCAGATTGAACTGGATGTTATCAACCAGATGGGCTTTCCCGGTTACTTTTTGATCGTTGCCGACTTTATCCAGTGGGCGAAAAACAATGGGGTGCCGGTGGGGCCGGGCAGGGGCTCGGGTGCCGGTTCTCTGGTGGCTTATGCATTAAAAATCACCGATCTGGATCCGTTGCAGTACGATTTGCTGTTTGAACGTTTCCTCAACCCGGAACGGGTCTCACTGCCTGATTTTGATGTCGATTTCTGCATGGATGGCCGCGATCGGGTTATTGAATATGTGTCGCAGCACTACGGCCGTGATCATGTGTCGCAGATCATCACTTTCGGGACCATGGCTGCCAAAGCCGTTTTACGCGACGTGGGCCGGGTTCTGGGCCATCCATATGGTTTTGTTGATCAATTGGCAAAATTGGTGCCGTTTGAGCTGAAAATGACCTTGAGCAAGGCGATGGAACAGGAGCCTTTGCTGAAAGAGCGTTATGACAAAGAAGAAGAAGTTAAAACGCTGATCGATCTGGCGCTGCAGCTGGAAGGGCTGACCCGGAATGTCGGTAAACATGCCGGGGGGGTGGTGATAGCCCCCAAGGTATTGACCGAATACACGCCGATTTACTGCGAACATAACGGTGCCGGTCTGGTATCGCAATTCGACAAGGATGATGTGGAAAGCGTCGGTCTGGTCAAGTTCGACTTTCTGGGCCTGAAAACCCTGACGGTTATCGACTGGGCGATGAATAATGTGCGCACGCTGTTGCCGGCGGAAGAGGCGGACAAAATAGATATCGCCAATCTGCCGTTGGATGATAAGCCGACTTATGATTTGTTGAAACGTTGTGAAACCACAGCGGTGTTCCAGCTTGAATCGCGAGGTATGAAAGAGCTGGTCAAACGGCTGCAACCGGATAATTTTGAAGATATTATCGCGTTGGTGGCTTTGTTCCGTCCCGGGCCATTGCAGTCGGGCATGGTTGACGACTTTGTAAATCGCAAGCATGGCCGTGCCAGGGTGGATTACCCGCATCCGGATCTGGAACCGGTGTTGAAACCGACCTACGGCGTTATCGTCTATCAGGAACAGGTTATGCAGATCGCGCAGATCCTGGCCGGTTACAGCCTGGGCGGTGCCGATATGCTGCGTCGCGCCATGGGTAAAAAGAAAGCGGAAGAAATGGCCGAGCAGCGCCAAATCTTTCTGGAAGGCGCTGAGAAACGCGGTATCAGTGAAAAAGAAGCCGGTCCCATCTTTGATTTGATGGAGAAATTTGCCGAATACGGTTTTAACAAATCACACTCGGCCGCCTACGCCCTGGTGGCCTATCAGACAGCCTGGTTGAAAGCCCATTATCCGTCAGCTTTCATGGCCGCAGTATTGTCCGCGGATATGGATAATACCGATAAGGTAGTCGGGCTTATCGACGAATGTCGTGATATGAAACTGACCGTGCAGCCACCGGACGTCAATTTCAGCAAGATTCAGTTTACCGTCGAAGATGATAAAACCATCCGTTATGGGCTGGGGGCGATTAAAGGGGTGGGCGAATCGGCGCTGGCCGGAATTGTGGCAGAACGTGAGCAAGGC
>NZ_JAPDMV010000062.1 GCF_026319305.1 Methylophaga sp. OBS4 | reverse complement strand
ATACCCGACTCTCTGGGGATCAGCAACAGCTCCCTGATCTGCTCACCGAGTTCGGTACCGCCCGGTTCACGGGTGACCACCACTGTTTTGCCCCGCTGCTGCAAAAATGTTCGGATAAAGCTTAGTTGAGTGGACTTGCCTGCCCCTTCAATGCCTTCAATGCTGATAAATTTTCCGCTCATTGTTTTTTCAACTGATAACGTCTTACCGCGTTATTGTGATCCCGCAAATTAGATGAAAACACGTGCCGGCCATCTTTACCCGTTGCAACAAAATAGAGACTGTCGCCTGCTGCAGGATGCAAGGCCGCTTGTATAGATTCGATGCTGGGCAGGCAAATAGGTGCAGGTGGTAAACCAGCCCGTGTGTATGTGTTGAACGGCGTATCTGTTTGTAAATCTTTTTTACGCAGATTACCATCGAATGTGTCACCAAGACCATAAATAACAGTCGGATCAGTCTGCAAACGCATGCCTTTTTGTAATCGCCGCACAAAAACCCCGGCGATTTCAGAGCGTTCGTCCGCTATTGCGGTCTCTTTTTCAATCACTGATGCCATAATCAACGCCTCATAAGGATGTTGATATGGCAAGTTTTCATCACGCTGTTCCCAGGCTTGCTCAAGTTGCTGCTGCATTTGTGTGTAAGCCCGTTTAAGAAATTCGATATCAGTCGTGCCTGTCGGGAAATGGTAGGTTTCCGGCAGAAACCAGCCCTCGCCATTTTTTTCAGGCTCACCGAGGGCGTTCATGGCAGCTGCAACGGTCGGTTCTGGCAAAGTAACCTTTATCTTCGGATGTGTTACCAACATATTGATCAATTGCTGCGCAGTCATACCCTCAACCACTGTCAAGGCATTCATCAGCACCTTACCACTAACCAGTTGCGATAATAGCGCCGGTAAAGTTGTGCCAGGCTGGATCGCGTATTCGCCTGCTTTTATCAAATGCGCCTGAGAAGTAAAACGGCCATATAACTGTAGATACAGAGGGGGAATATCGGTCAGCCCTTTTTGCTGCAGATCTTTGCTGATCACTTTAAGGTTCATGCCCGGCGCAACCACATAAGTCACATTTTGTGTTGTGACATTGAGAGGTTCATTGATAAAACGCTGATACTCCAACATCACAAAACTGATAAGAGAAGCTACGATAAGAGCAGGCAGTATTGCCTTGAAAAATATAACTTTCTTCATGTTAATGACTGGTCTTTGCTAATTCGTTTTGCAGCTGTTTACTGACAGCGCCGTGTGGCCATTGCCATGTTTCGTCCACGACTTTTGTCACCGGCCAAATCCCGATCAAACTATTGGTCAAAAACACTTCATCAGCCTGCTGCAGATCATTCAGGATTAATGTTTGCTGATAAACAGAAATGTTCAGTGTTTGCGCGATTTTTATAACCCGGGCGCGCATCACTCCTTCAATCCCACAATTATGAAGCTCCGGCGTAAACAAACGGCCTTGTTTCACCAGAAACAAATTACTCATGGTGCCTTCGATAAGCTTATCGTTGATATCCAGCATTAAGCCCTCTGTAGCGGTATCATCCTGCCATTCACTTCTGGCCAGAACCTGCTCCAGACGGTTCATATGTTTGATCCCGGCCAGAGTTGGATTAATACCAAGGCGATGCTTGCAAATGCAAACCGTTATGCCGGATTGATTGGCTTGCGGATAAACCGGTAAGGGGTATGCAGCAACAATACGTGTGGGTTTAATGTCAGCTGCGGCAAAATAGCCTCGCCCGCCTTCTCCGCGAGTCAGCATGATTTTGATGACACTATCCTCTGCGGTCTGGGCACAAAGCATGACCAGTTCAGCCTTGAGCAAATCCAGTTCGGTAAATGGGATATTGAGCCGCTGACATCCCAGCATCAGGCGCTGAAGATGTGCCTCAATCAATTCAAGCTCGCCGTTGCGGTAGGCAATGGTTTCAAACAGACCGTCGCCATATTGCAGGCCACGGTCTGAAACATTGATTCTGTTTTCTGGTTGTCCATTAATCAGAATCACCGGCAAACTCCGCTTGTTAACTTAATTTTCTGAAAATAACAGTACCGTTGGTGCCGCCGAAACCGAACGAGTTGGACATCGCAACATTAATCGGCATGTGACGTGCGGTATGGGGCACATAATCCAGATCACAGCCTTCGTCCGGATTATCCAGGTTAATGGTTGGCGGAGCCACCTGATCACGAATCGCCAGAATACTGAATACCGCTTCCACACCACCGGCAGCGCCCAGCAAGTGACCGATCATGGATTTAGTCGAACTGATAGCTACTTTGCCGGCAGCATCGCCCAGGGCGGTTTTGATCGCCATAGTTTCAGCTACATCACCCGCAGGTGTAGACGTACCGTGTGCATTGATGTAATCAATTTCATCAGGATTGATACCGGCATCTTTCATTGCATTAGTCATGCAACGTGCAGCACCTTCGCCACCTTGTGATGGCATGGTCATATGATAAGCATCTGAACTCATGCCGGAACCAATCAGTTCGGCATAAATCGTGGCGCCACGTTTGACGGCATGTTCATATTCTTCCAGTACGATAACACCGGCACCATCCCCCAGAACAAAACCATCACGGTCTTTATCCCAGGGACGGCTGGCAGCAGTTGGATCATCGTTACGAGTAGACAAGGCACGGGCGGCAGCAAAACCACCCAGCCCCGTCTTGGACGTCGCCATTTCGGCACCACCGGCAATCATGACATCGGCTTCACCGTATTGAATCATGCGACCTGCAGCAGAAATACAATGCGTACCTGTCGAACAAGCGGTGACAATAGCCGTGTTGGGACCTTTCATGCCATACATAATGGACAGGTTGCCCGAAATCATGTTGATGATATTGCTGGGTACAAAGAACGGAGAAATCTTGCGGGGACCGCCATTGAGATAGTTGTCATAGCCAGCTTCAATACCTGGCAAACCACCGATACCGGACCCAATTGCCACCCCTATGCGCTCGGCATTTTCTTCGGTGACTTCGAGTCCTGAATCCTCAATGGCTTCTTTAGCGGCGGCAATTCCGTAATGGATAAAAGTATCCATTTTTTTTGCATCTTTACGGGAGATGACTGTTGTCACGTCAAAGTCTTTGACACTGGCACCAAAACGCACACTAAAGTCCGACACATCAAACACAGTCAGCGGTGCAACACCGCTGTTACCAGCGGCAATATTTTCCCAGCTTTCGCTGACGGACAGACCGACGGGTGTAATAGCGCCCAGACCGGTAACGACAACGCGTCTTTTAGACATCAGGATTTCCCCTTCAAACCTACAGGTATAAACATAACATAGCCGCCTAGCATGCCTTCACACACTAGACGGCTATCATCAAGCTTCCGCTATATTAAGACTGGTGAGAATTAATATATGTGACGGCTTCTTTAACTGTAGTGATTTTCTCAGCTTCTTCGTCCGGGATTTCACATTCAAATGCTTCTTCCAGCGCCATAACGAGTTCTACTGTATCCAGGGAATCTGCGCCCAGATCATCGATAAATGAAGCATCTGCAGTTACTTCATCTGCATTGACACCCAATTGTTCAACAACAATTTCTCTTACGCGAGCTTCGATATCACTCATAACTAATGTTTCCTTTGGTGGTTAATACATCAAACAATGTGCAGGCATTTTATAGTGCCAGCACATTCGAGACAAGCTAAAACCCTCTCGGGCAATCTGTCCCTGTTACAAAAAATGTCACAATAACCGCTGAGCGGTTATTAACTCATATACATCCCGCCATTTACATGCAATGTTTCGCCTCACAAGGTGTGACATCAGTTGTTGAATGTGGTCCGGGTAAAGTGCTGACCGGTCTCAACAAACGCATTGATAAAGCCTTGAACGCTATGCCTTTGTTTGATCTGGCCAGTTT
>NZ_JAPDMV010000061.1 GCF_026319305.1 Methylophaga sp. OBS4 | reverse complement strand
ATTCTGACCGGCCGGGCGTTGGCGCCTATGGCACAGCTTGCCGGTATTCTGACCCGCTATCATCAGTCCAAGGCAGCGTTAAATTCGCTGAACACGCTGATGAACTTGCCGGTGGAAAGACCTTCAGGCCGTGAGTTTTTGCATCGTCCCGAGTTCAAAGGCGGTGTTGAGTTCAAGAAAGTCCGTTTTCGCTATCCCAATCAACCTATGGACGCGTTGTCGGAAGTTTCTTTCAGTATCAAACCCGGCGAAAAAGTCGCCTTTATTGGCCGTATCGGTTCCGGTAAGAGTACGGTTGAGAAACTGATTCTCGGACTTTATGAGCCCGATGAAGGATCCATTATGTTGGATGGCACGGATATCCGCCAAGTCGATCCGGTGGATCTGCGCCGCAGTATTGGCTATGCGCCGCAGGATGTGGTGCTGTTCTTCGGCAGTATCCGTGAGAATATAACCATGGTAGCGCCTTTTGCCGATGATGCTGCCGTATTGAAAGCGGCTGATGTGGCGGGTGTTACCGAGTTTGTGAACCGCCATCCATCTGGCTTTGATATGCCGGTCGGTGAGCGTGGCGAGGGACTTTCCGGCGGACAACGTCAGAGTGTGGCAGTGGCTAGAGCTTTGTTGCTGGATTCACCGGTTATCGTGCTGGATGAACCTACCAATGCGATGGATAACAGCACTGAAGATCGTTTCAAAAGCAAACTATCCGAGGTGCTCAAGGATAAAACTTTATTGCTGGTGACTCACAAGGCTTCTTTGCTGAGTCTGGTGGATCGCATTATTGTTCTGGATCAGGGACATTTGGTTGCAGATGGCCCGAAAGATCAAATCCTCGCGGCCTTGAAGAAAGGTCATATCAAAGTGTCAAAAGGGTAAAGCGATGGCCTGGTTCAGAAGAACACATCCGGATGATGTTGAATTCATGTCAGAAGTCAGCGCCGCGACCATGGAATCCGCCCATAGAGGCGGCCATTCTCTGTTATTCCTGACCCTGTTGTTTTTTATCTGTGCCGGATGGTGGGCCAGTGTAACGTCACTGGATGAAGTGACCAGAGGGGAAGGCAAAGTCATTCCTTCCAGCAAGATCCAGGTTATTCAGAATCTGGAGGGGGGAATTCTGGCAGATGTATTAGTGGCAGAAGGCCAACTGGTCGAAAAAGGCGATGTGCTGCTTAAAATTGACGATACCCGCTTTTCCTCTTCTTTCAGAGAAACCGAGCTTAAATACTGGGAATTACTGGCACGTAACGCACGCCTGCAGGCTGAGGTTAATGGCACAGAACTGACACTGCCGGAAGAAATCATCAATCAACAACCCGGTTTGGCCGCCAATGAGCAATCTTTATATAGAACGCGTCAACTTGAATTGCAAAGTAACGTCGATGTGCTCAAGCAACAGGAACGGCAGCGTCAGCAAGAATTGATTGAAACACAGGCCAAACTCGGCAAGCTGCGCCGCAGTTATGAACTCAGTAACCAGGAATTGCAAATGTCAGCACCTTTGGTCCCGGTAGGTGTGATATCTGAAGTTGAACTGCTGCGGTTGAAACGCACGGTGAACGATCTGCAGGGTGAAATGGAAGCTGCACGTCTTGCCATTCCTCGAATTCGCTCTACGCTGACAGAGGTGAGACAAAAAATCGAAGATGTAGAGCTCAGATTCAAGTCGGAAGCGGCTTTGCAACTCAGTGAGGTCAGAGCGGAGCTGGCCCGCACCAAGGAAACCATTACCTCGCTCCAGGACAGGGTTACAAGAACCCAGGTGCGTTCTCCGGTAAAAGGTACGATAAAACAGCTCAAGATTAACACGGTGGGCGGCATTATCCAGCCTGGTATGGATTTGGTTGAAATTGTACCGGTAGAAGATAATCTGCTGATTGAAGCCCATATTAGACCTGCCGATATTGCTTTTTTAAGGCCGGGTCAGGATGCGATGATTAAATTGACGGCCTATGACTTTTCCATTTATGGTGGTCTGCCGGCCAAACTGGAACGTATTAGTGCCGATACTATTACCAATGACAAAGATGAAAGTTTTTATCTGATTTATCTGCGCACGGGAAAAAATTATATTGATAGCAGCAAGGGGCAGTTGGAAATTATCCCCGGTATGACAACGACGGTGGATATTCTGACCGGTAAGAAAACGGTGCTTGATTATTTATTAAAACCGATTCTCAAAGCAAAAAATGAAGCACTGAGGGAACGTTGATGGATGGAATCAGCCGGATGAAAGACAGCACGATTACTCAGGCCAGTTTGTTTCTTGTCATTCCTGATGAGGTATTCCGGCAGCGTGTTGTCAGAACCTTACCGGCCTGCTATGAAATGTCAGCTTTTACTGATATTGCTTCAATGCTGGCAGCTATGGGTGATGAGTCACCTGAATTAATAATTTGTCATCAGCAATTGATAGAAGCAGACGGGAGTCAGGGATTGGCTGCACTGACCCAGAGATGTGTGTCCAGTCGCATTCTGGTGGTGGGGCCGCCACGACCCGTCGCTATCCAGATTGCTGTACTCAAGCAGGGCGCGCGTGGTTATTTTAATCAGGAACTGCCGCTGGCTAAACTGCATGAAGCTTTACAACTGGTTATTCAGGGTGAAGTCTGGGTGGAACGGCATGTGATTTCAGGGCTGATTGACGAATTGTCGCATGTGCCGGCGATCAGTGAAGAACAACAGCAGGCGTTGCAAAGCCTGTCTCCCAAAGAGCTGGATGTTGCCAAACTGGTTAGTCATGGCGCGACCAACAAGATGATTGCCAAAGCAATGAATATTACCGAGCGTACGGTTAAGGCGCATCTGACAGCTATTTTTCAGAAAATGAACTTAGCTGACAGATTATCGTTAGCTATCTTTTTTCGGGATCTTCGCTAATGGATTCCATTGCAGTAAATGATATGTTGTAATACAGTGCGTTAAAAACAAAACTTAAGACAATTTAGGATGTTTGATTGTGTGATGCCTGAGGGGCCGCCGAAAGCAACACAGTAATAATAAAATAGGATGCATTATGAAACCTTTAGCTATAGCCATTCCATTATGTCTATCTGCTGGCATCGCTTGTGCGGATACACTCCAAGAAGCAGTGGATGCTACGATAAAAACAAACCCCGATGTTCTTGCGGCCATTCATGAACGACAAGCGGTTTCCAAAGAAATTGACCAGGCCCGGGCTGGATATTTTCCTACCTTGGACCTGGCAGTGGGTACCGGTTGGGAAATGACTGACAACCCGAGTACACGGGTTGCAGGTAAAGGCGAGGTTCATTTAAACAGGGACGAAGCCAGTTTGAATTTGCGGCAAATGCTGTTTGACGGCATGGAAACCAAAAATGAGGTCGCCCGTCAGCAAGCCCGTACCAGCTCCCGTTCTTTCTCGGTCTATAGTGCTTCAGAAAATACCGGCTTGGATGCGGTTGAGGCTTATCTCAACGTTCTGCGTCGTCAGCAGCTGGTTGAACTGGCGCAGACCAATCTGGAAGCTCATCAGCGTACCCATGACCAGATTATGTTACGCAGCGAACGTGGTGTAGGCCGCAGGGCTGATATGGATCAGAGCCTGGGCCGGCTGGCGCTGGCAGAAGCTAATCTGATGTCCGAGCAAAGTAATCTGCGTGATGCCGAAACTTCTTACATTCGTGTTGTCGGCATGACACCAGAATCTTTGACTCAACCCGATTCACCTATCAGTCTGGTTCCTGAAACAGTTGATGAGAGTATCGATATTGCCATCAACAATCATCCAACACTGAAACTGGCAGAATTTGATGTTGAATCTGCTCATGCTCAGCATGCAACAGCTAAAGCACCTTTCTATCCGGATGTTCACTTGGAACTGGGTACCCGGGCAGATCATGATATCGATGGTCAGGAAGGCAAGGATAAAGATGTTACCGCCATGCTCCGGCTGCGTTATAACCTGCTGAATGGCGGACGTGATTCAGCCCGTCGCGAGGAAACCGCTTATCTGATCAATCAGGCTGCTGAGATTCGTAATAATACACGGCGTCAAGTTGAAGAGAGTGTGCGCCTGTCCTGGAATGCCTGGCAGACAGTGAAGAATCAGATGGCTTTCCGCAGACAGCACGTTGAATCAAGTGAAAAATCACGTGATGCTTACCAGCAACAGTTCAGCCTGGGACAACGCACACTGCTTGACTTGCTGGACTCTGAAAACGAGGTGTTCGGTGCCAGAACTGCTTTGGTCAACACTCAGTACGACGAAATGTTTGCGATGTATCGTATTCTCAATAGCATGGGCATGCTGCTGGAAGGCCTGAATGTCGAGTTGCCTGAAGCTGCGGCAACGATGGCAGCCAACAACAATTAAACCCAAGTTGCTTTCGGATAAAGCCACGGCTATTTTTCTAGTCGTGGCTTTTTTTTAAGTTGCGTGGAACTTCACGTTTTTTTCTGGTTTTAAAACGTTCGTGCTATCATACGGTGCCCAGTTGGCGGGATAATTAAGAGAATTCATGAGTAAGCAATCATCATTTACATTTGAAGAATTATTGCAGTGCGGACACGGAGAAATGTTTGGTCCCGGCAATGCCCAGTTACCTGTTCCCAATATGCTGATGATGGACCGCATTACTCATATTGCCAACACCGGTGGCGTGTATGGAAAGGGTGAGATTATTGCAGAGTTGGATATACATCCTGACTTATGGTTCTTTGACTGTCATTTCCCCGGTGATCCCGTCATGCCCGGTTGTTTGGGGCTGGATGCGATGTGGCAGTTAGTCGGTTTTTTCCTGGCTTGGGAAGGCAATCCCGGCAGGGGTAGAGCGCTGGGCTCAGGCGAGGTAAAATTCACCGGACAGGTGTTACCGACTGCAAAAAAAGTCACCTATCGAATTGACCTCAAACGTGTGATTGCACGTAAGCTGGTGTTAGCGATTGCTGATGGTACCGTATTGGTC
>NZ_JAPDMV010000060.1 GCF_026319305.1 Methylophaga sp. OBS4 | reverse complement strand
CCGTCAGAATCTTGTCCCAGAAAGTGCAAATAACATTGTCTTTTTTATCTTGTGGATTAGTTTCCACCCTGCCACCTCTTTAACCTGTTGCTCAAGCTTGTTATATACCGAAACAACCTGGAAATGCACGATACCGGCTTATCGTCTCGCCCTGCGGGTGCTCATGTAAAAGCCAGCACGGTGTTACAGTCTAATAACCATTCGCGGCAGGCTGTGCCTTGTTCTGACTGTTTACATAGGCTCTGATACGCGCATTTCCAGGTTGTTTCGGTATAATCCGGGCTTTAATCTTTCTGTAAAAAAACACGGAGTATAGCAAGCCATGCATAAGATGCTCACCTCATTATTACTGGGTTTGTCATTAATCTGGACCCTGCCGGCCATGTCTGCTGCTGACACTTCATCTGCCGCTAATCGGGCTGTTTATTACCAGATAGAGGAACCGTTCACGATTAATTTTCTCAATCAAAGTCAGCAAAAGGCACGTTATCTGCAAATCAAAGTCGCGTTAATGTCGCATCAGGCCAACATCATTGACAATGCCAAACTCAATCTACCCATGATTCAGGACGCCTTGCGAACGCTATTTACTGCTCAAAGCTATGACAACGTCAGTTCGGTTGCAGGCAGAACACAATTACAGCAAGAGGCTGAGCACCTGGTCAGCTCATTATTACAAGAAGAAACCGGTCAAAAAGGTCTGGACAAAGTATATTTCACCAGCTTTATCTTGCAATAAACGGCACGCTACTTGCTAAATAAATTTCAAACCTGAACGGAAAGCGACAATGGCTGAACAACGAGACGACATTGAAGTAGTTGAAGAAAAAGGCGGTAATAAGGCTAAATGGCTGATTGCGGTTATTGCATTACTATTGCTTGCTATCATCGGTCTTGGCGTGATGATGCTGATAGGCGGTGATAAAGGGGAAGCCGGCGATGCGAAGCAGGAAGCCGTCGCTAAACAAACGCCCATCTATTACACCGTTGATGCACCTTTTATCGTGAATTTTTCCGAGCAGAGCAACGGCACCGTCAAATATTTACAGGTCAAGATGAAAGTAATGGCCAGAGATCAAATGGTGATTGATGCCTTCACACTTCACCTGCCAGCGTTACAGCACGAGTTGCTAATGTTGTTTTACAGTCAAAATTATGACGTTCTTGTGACCGGTGACGGTACCAAAGCACTGCAACAGGCCTGCCTCGATACTATCAACCAGATTCTGAAATCCGAATCATCGCTGGAGAATGAATTGGAAGCCGTGTATTTCACCAGCTTCATCATGCAATAACCATGGCCGTTCACGATATCCTGTCACAAGATGAAGTCGATGCCCTGCTGAACGGCATGGGTGACGGCGACATCGAAACCGAAACTGCATCCGACTCGGATACCGGTTCGCCGCGTTCCTACGACTTCGGTAATGAGGAACGCATCATCCGCGGGCGCATGCCGACGCTGGAAATGATTAATGAGCGTTTTGGCCGTTACCTGAGGATCAGTCTATTCAATATGCTGCGCCGCTCTGCAGAAATTTCAGTCAGTGGTGTGCAGGTGATGAAATTCTCCGAATACGTGCACACTTTATTTGTGCCCACCAGTCTTAACCTGATTCATTTGCATCCTCTGCGCGGTACCGGTTTGATTGTGCTCGAACCGAAACTGGTGTTTACCATTCTGGATAACTACTTCGGCGGTGAAGGCCGCTTTCAGGCCCGTATTGAAGGCCGTGAATTTACAGCCACTGAACTACGCGTTATTCGCATGGTGCTCAATTTGTGCTTCAAGGATCTGACAGAAGCCTGGTCGCCGGTCATGGAAGTCGACTTCGAATTTGTCAATCACGAAGTCAACCCGCAATTTGCCAATATTGTCAGCCCCAGTGAAGTGGTGGTCATTTCCACTTTCCATGTCGAACTCGATGGCGGCGGCGCTGATATTCATGTCACTTTCCCCTACTCCATGCTGGAACCGATTCGTGAACTGTTGGATACCGGTCTGCAAAGTGACCGCAGTGCTGATGACGGACGCTGGTCTAAATCCTTGCGTGAAGAAATCATGGTGGCGGATGTCGAATTATGGGCCAACCTGACCCAGACCACTCTGAATCTAGGGCAAATTCTTAAATTGAAAGCTGGCGACATCATACCGATCGAGATGCCCAAAAACGTAGTCACCATGGTGGAAGATGTGCCGATGTTCCGCGCCAGCTATGGTGCGCATGATGACAAGGCCGCGTTGAAAATCGTTGATAGTATTGAACACCCGAAAGACCCGACGCCTACCTATAATCTCAACAAGGGTAAGAAAAAATGAGTGAAGACACCCAAACAAAAGATCAGGAACTTGCTGACGAATGGGCTGCCGCACTGGAAGAGCAAAGTAGCGAACCCGGTGACAATCAGGACGAAGATCCCTGGGCTCAGGCACTGGAAGAACAGGCTGCCGCCGAAGCCGGACAGCAACAGGCCAATCCGGCACCGGTGGCCCAGTTGGATGATGAGGGGAAACTGAAAACAGACGTCGATCTGGATATGGTGCTGGATATACCGGTCACGATTTCAATGGAGATCGGCCGCACCCGTATCAGCATCCGCAACCTGTTGCAGTTAAGTCAGGGTTCGGTAGTTGAACTGGACCGCCTGGCGGGGGAACCCATGGATGTTCTGGTCAACGATACCCTGATCGCACATGGTGAAGTCGTCGTGGTAAACGATAAGTTCGGTATCCGCCTCACTGACGTTATCAGTGCTGCGGAACGCATCAAGAAACTGCGCTGATGTCCCGGTTGGTCTCCGCTCTCTTCGCTTTATTGTTGAGCCTGCCGGTGCGGGCGGTGCAACAGACAGAAACAGCGCGTACTTTGAACGAATCACCACTATCCGCCGGTAGCCTGGTGCAAACGTTATTGGGCCTATTACTGGTGCTGGCTTGTATCGTGTTAGTGGCCTGGTTGCTGAAGCGCAGCAGCAGTTTCCACATGGCAGCAAGCGGCAAACTGAAAGTCATTGCCAGTATTCCACTGGGACCACGCGAACGGGCGGTGCTGGTACAGATTGGCGATGAGCAACTCTTGCTCGGTGTCACTCCGCAGCAAATCAATACCCTGCATAAACTGGAACAACCATTGCCGATAGATTCCACCACCGGCGTGTCCGGCGATTTTGCCGGCAAACTGCGTCAAATGATGCAACAGCGGGGTGGTCGATGATCCGCTTGCTGATGTTATCTGCATTACTGTTTTCACCCCTGCTTGCCCTGGCAGAGCCGGGTATTCCTGCCGTGACCGTGACCGGAGCGGAAGACGGCGGCCAGAGTTACAGCGTGACCTTGCAGATTCTGGCTTTGATGACGGTGCTGACCTTGCTGCCGGCAGGGCTGATGATGATGACTTCTTTTACCCGTATCATCATCGTGCTGGCCATTCTGCGTCAGGCAATGGGGGTGCAGTCAACACCCTCCAATCAGATCCTGATCGGTCTGGCACTGTTTTTGACCATTTTCATCATGCATCCGGTATTCAACCAGTCCTATCAGAACGCCGTGGTGCCCTACATGGACGGTGAACTCGAATTTACCGCAGCCTTTGAAACCGCGGGCGCACCGTTTAAAGAATTTATGCTGGCACAAACACGGGAAACCGATATCGAGCTGTTTGCAACTATCGGCGGTTACGAAGAATTGCAAAGCGCCGAGGATATTCCCTATAGCCTGCTATTGCCTTCATTTGTCACCAGTGAGCTGAAAACCGCTTTTCAGATCGGCTTTCTGATCTTTATTCCCTTTCTTATCATTGATTTGGTGGTGGCCAGTGTCTTGATGGCGATGGGTATGATGATGCTGTCACCGATGCTGATCTCTTTGCCGTTCAAATTGATGTTATTTGTGCTGATTGATGGCTGGGCTTTGCTGATGGGCACGTTGGCCTCAAGTTTTTACGTTTAGTCATGACACCTGAAACCGTCTTAACCGTCATGCAGCAGACCTTGCAGGTCATCACCA
The DNA here is from genome assembly GCF_026319305.1 of Methylophaga sp. OBS4. Classification (GTDB taxonomy): domain Bacteria; phylum Pseudomonadota; class Gammaproteobacteria; order Nitrosococcales; family Methylophagaceae; genus Methylophaga. The sequence goes on along the minus strand of NZ_JAPDMV010000060.1, from coordinate 2,274 downwards.
TTTTGATCGCGGCAATTTTGTTGCCAGCCCTGTTTATCGGTCTGCTGGTCAGCATGTTTCAGGCGGCCACTTCTATCAACGAACAAACGCTGACTTTTATCCCCAAACTGTTTATTACCCTGCTGGTGCTGATGGTAGCCGGGCCCTGGATGCTGAGCCTGGTGATCAGTTTCGCCCGGCGCCTGTTCGAAGATATTCCCTTTCTGATTGGGTAGCGTAGTGTCCTGGATAAAGTGGCCATGGTTCTGAGCATTGCCGACATCACCGGACTGCTTGGCAGTTATCTGTGGCCGTTTTTCCGTATTGCCGCCATGGTGATGGTAGCGCCCATCTTCAGCAGTAATTTTGTCACCGCCCGCTCACGCCTGCTGCTGGCGCTGGCGGTCAGTATCGTGATAGTGCCTAATATTCCGGTCACGGCCCCTGCGGTAGAACCACTCAGCGGTGAAGGTTTGCTGATTATCGCGCATCAGATCCTAATCGGTGCCTGCATGGGATTCATGCTGCAATTGTTGTTTAACGCTTTTATTGTCGCGGGGCAGATTGTCGCCATGCAGATGGGGTTGGGGTTTGCCTCCATGGTCGATCCCCAAAATGGGGTGATGGTACCGGTTATCAGTCAGTTTTATCTGGTATTTGTCACCCTGATATTTGTCAGCATCAACGGTCATCTGATTCTGATACAGGTACTGGCGGAGAGTTTCACCACCCTGCCGCTTGCCTCCAGCGGTCTCACACCTTTCGATTTTCGCGATGTAGTCGCTCAGGCCAGCTGGATGTACGCCGCTGGCGTCATTATTGCTTTACCGGCAATAGGCTCCCTGATGATGGTGAATCTGTCTTTCGGTATTCTGTCGCGGGCGGCACCGCAAATCAGCCCGTTCTCTATCGGTTTTCCGATGACCATTATTCTGGGGTTTGCCATCATGCTGGTGACTTTACCCAATGTGGCCGAGCATCTGGTTGATATGAGCGACTACATGTTGCAGATGGCGCGCTTACTGGTACAAAAAAATGGCTGAAGAAAGCGGACAGGAAAAAACGGAACAGCCCACGGGCAAGCGCCTTGATGAGGCGCGGGAAAAAGGTCAGGTCCCCCGATCACGTGAACTCACCACGGTAACTGTGCTGATTGCCAGTGCGATCGCCTTGTTTTTTATCGGTGAAAATATCATCCGTAGTGTTGCACAAGTAATGAACAAATCTTTCAGTTTCACCCGCAAGGAATTATTCGATCCGACGGCGATGGCCCAGCATCTGATCTATACCATTAAAACCGTTGCTTTTGATCTGGGTCTGTTCATGGCTGTTACGGTTATTGCCGCCCTGGCCGCACCGGCCTTGATCGGCGGCTGGAATTTCTCCACCCAGGCCATGTCGGTCAAACCGGAGAAAATGGATCCCATCAAGGGACTGAAACGGATATTTGGCCCCCAGGGTCTGATTGAGTTGGGCAAGGCACTGGGTAAATTTATTCTGATTGGCGGTATCGCTACCGTCCTATTGTGGGGACTGCGTGACCAATTATTGACGCTGGGGCGTCAGGAAGTAAACGTCGCCATGGCCGCTCTGGGCTATCAGGTGTTATGGGTGTTTCTTGCGCTGACAGCCAGCCTGATTCTAATCGCCTTGATCGATGTGCCATTTCAGAAATGGAACCATATTCGACAATTAAAAATGACGAAACAGGAAGTCAAGGATGAAATGAAACAAACCGAGGGGAGTCCGGAAGTTAAAGGCCGCATCCGGCGCCTGCAGATACAGTTGTCACAACAGCGGATGATGCAGGATATCCCTTCCGCTGACGTCGTCATTACCAACCCGACCCACTATGCCATTGCCCTGCGCTATGACCAGACCAAAACCGGCGCACCGGTCGTGGTGGCTAAGGGTGCCGATCTGATATCACAACAAATTCGGCTGGTGGCTGAAAATAATGAAGTGCCGATTCTGGCTGCGCCCCCCCTCACGCGGGCCATTTATTATTCCACTGAAATCGGCGATGAAATTCCATCTGGTCTATATATTGCAGTAGCCCAGGTGCTGGCTTTTGTATTCCAGTTGCGGCGTTACCAGAAACGCGGTGGCAACAAACCGCAGCTGAATCCTGAAGACCTGCCAATACCTGATGAACTGAGACGAGATGAATCCTGAAAACCTCAGTTGACCGCTGATTCTTTAATAAGGTTTTGAAATGAATTTGAACATCTATCGTCATCCACTCACCTTTCCGGTGAACGTCACGACGCTACGCAGTTTTGCACTGGCCCCAAG
>NZ_JAPDMV010000002.1 GCF_026319305.1 Methylophaga sp. OBS4 | reverse complement strand
TATACAAACACGCTGATTTTATCGGCAGCCTGATAAGACAGCAAAGTATTTAACAGGCCATCACTGTCCAGATATTTATCCAGATAGGTGGCATTAAATTCGCGATCATTCGCGGCCAGGGCTTGCCATAAATCCTGATCCAGCTTGCGTTTTACAAATTCGCTTTGCTGTTGCTGCCATTGCACAGTGTAAGGCCTGTCAGCCACATTAAGTAAGATATGACCTTGTTGTGGAAAACGGCTGAAATGGCGGCAGGCCTCAGCCACCAGACAACTGAGCCGCGAGCTGATGGCCTGTCCGAAAATGGCGGTCGGGCACCAGCTTTGCACCGGTTGCTGCAGGTTTGTTCCTGGTTGCCAACGTAGCAATGCGATCAGCATTTCCAGCGGTGAAGTCTCGCCCTGGAAGGAAAAACTGTGCCATTGACCCAGATCGGAACAAATCAGGCCATCAACAGCAGCGATTAAGCTATGTTTGAACGAAGTGTAGTTCAACGGATCATTTTGTTTGCTCGATAGCTGCAGGCCCTGTTGCGCCATTTTGTCCTGCGGTTGCTGTTCCAGATTGGCAAACAGCATGATCTGTGTAGCTTGTGGCGGGGTGGGCGAGGACAATTTTTCAGTCGACAAATCGCTGATAGCTAAGGGGCTGCGTAATAACTGCTGGCTTAGTTCTACCACCGTGGAAGTCGTGATGCGTTGATGCTGATCGATAACGCTGAGCCAGTTGCTGCGGCAGAGCACCTGATTGACGATAGCCCAGCTAAGCAAATGCAATAAATTTTCATGTTTATACAAAGCGGCTTGCGTGCCGTTTTGTAAAGGCCGTTGGCTTAACAGCCACTCTTTATTGTAGGAGAAGCGGTACAGGTAAAGACGCTCGCTGTTGCTTTGCGGGCGGAGTGCGAGAGGCAGGGCGGTAATAACATCGGCCGCAGGTTGGAAACGCAGGCTATGCAGTGTGAGCAGCTTATTCAGTTCGTCGCGGGTGTTGAGTTGATGCTGCTGACTGAAATCTTTGAGTACATCAATAAAATGTCTGCAGATCTTGCCATTCGCTGCAAATTGCCGGGCAATGGCGTTGATATCACCTTGCAGTGCATCCAGTGCTTTTATCTGTTCATCGGTCCAAAGCCATTGTTTGACCTGTTGCCTGATAAAGTCTCGTCGCCACGGATGGGCCGGCTGTCGAACGTTCTGGGATAGTTTTTCCCGGCTCAACAAGTATAAAGCCTGCCTGGCGTTGTCCACATTGTCCTGTTCGGCGGCTGCTTCAATAACGGTGAGTTTGAGGCGATTGATATCCTGTTGCAGAACATGACTGTTGTCCTGATAGAGCTGTTGTTTGAACAGAGAGGAAAGCGGCGACGGTTTGGTCGCAGATTGCAGGTAATGTTGTAAATAGAGCAGGTCAAGCTGTGCTTGGCTGCCTTGTTGCATGGCGTCATGGGCTTTTTGGCTGGCAGCATTGAACAGGCTTTCGGCATCAAATTCGCCAACTTCACCAAAATCAATCAGGCTGACCTGATTAAGCATACGTTGCGATTGCAAAACAGTGAGACTGTGCTGATAACTCAGATCTTCTTCAGGGCTCAGTAACCACCAGTAAGGTATGCTACCTGCCAATACCACACCGGTGCTGTAGAACTGATCCAGTTCCCACGCCGACAGCATCTGCTGCTTCAGATCGGACTCAGACAGCAAACGGCTGTGCAGTTCTATATTGAGTTCAGCCGCCCAGTCGCAGACCGCGCGCACTTTCTGTTGCAACAACTGTCGTTGAGCAACCGATAAATTGTCACCATGTAGCAGCCACAGGCTGAAGCTGGGGGCGTCGGGATATGAAAGCTGACCGCTTTCATTGAGCAGATACAGGCCGCGAAGCGGATAACGTCTCAGCGCCCGCCGCCGGTAACTGAAGCTTTTTTCGAACTGTTTGGCCTTATCGATAATGTCTTTGTCAGGCCGGTAGTCAATAATGCCTGCCGGTGTGTCGTTATCGACATACGCGGGCAGGACTTTTGAATTGATATGAAACAGTAACGGCAGCAGCTGATAGAAGATCGCGTGGCGCGGTGGAGCCAGCTCAATTAAACGGTGAATACGCTCATGGTTATGTGCCTGAAAATAGCGAAGGGCCTGAACGCGATCCACCATCAGCTCGACATCTTTTAGTGCCGGAAGTGGCGCATGCCTGTGAATACCATGGCAATACCGTGTTCATTGGCGGCAGCGATCACTTCATCATCACGCATCGATCCGCCCGGTTGGATCACGGCGCTGATACCGGCTTCAGCCGCGGCGTCAAGACCATCACGGAACGGGAAAAAGGCATCGGAAGCCATCACCGCGCCGGGCACAACAAGGCCTGCATCTTCAGCTTTGATGCCAGCAATACGGCTGCTGACAACGCGACTCATCTGTCCGGCGCCAATGCCGACCGTCTGCTGATTTTTGGCATAAACAATGGCATTGGATTTAACAAACTTCGCTACCCGCCAGGCAAACAGCAGATCCTGCATTTCTTCGTCTGATGGCGATTTTTCGGTCACCACTTTCAGTTCGTGTGTTTGAACCAGCGCATCATCGCGATCCTGAACCAGCAGGCCGCTGTTGACCCGTTTGAAATCAAGGCCGCCGCTGCTGTGTTGGGCAAATTCACCACAGGACAGCAAACGCACATTGGCTTTTTGCGCCACCACGGCTTTGGCTTTCTCACTGACGTCAGGAGCAATAATCACTTCGACAAACTGACGTTCGATAATCGCTCTGGCAGTGTCGGCATCCAGTGGCCGGTTGAAGGCGATAATGCCGCCAAACGCAGAAGTGGGATCGGTCTGATAAGCCAGATCATAGGCGGCCAGCAGACTATCAGCTGTGGCGACACCGCAGGGATTGGCGTGTTTGACAATAACGCAGGCAGGTGATTCCGGAAAGGCCTTGACACACTCCAAAGCCGCATCCGTATCAGCGATATTGTTGTAGGACAAGGCTTTACCCTGCAACTGCACTGCGGCACTGATACTGCCGGATTCCGGATTAGCTTCGCTGTAAAAAGCGGCCTGCTGATGCGGGTTTTCCCCGTAACGCATATCCTGCTTTTTAACAAACTGACTATTAAAGGTTCTGGGGAATGCGCTCATATCCCCGTTATCGGTCAGTTTGCCCAGATAATTAGCAATGGCGCCGTCATAATGTGCAGTGTGTTCAAAGGTTTTGACGGCCAGATCGAAACGGGTGGCATCATCAACACCGCCTTGCTGTTCAATTTGTTCAATCACCCGGCTGTAGTCAGCAGGATCGATCAGAACAGTCACATCCGCGTGGTTTTTTGCCGCTGCGCGCAACATGGTCGGACCACCGATATCAATATTTTCAATGGCCATTGCCAGGGTGCAATCATCGCGGGCGATAGTGGCTTCAAACGGGTACAGATTGACCACCACCAGATCGATAGGCGCGATATCGTGCGCTTTCATGATGGCATCGTCAGTGCCGCGGCGGCCCAGCAAACCACCGTGGATTTTAGGATGCAGGGTTTTGATGCGGCCAGCCATCATTTCCGGGAAACCGGTATGCTCGGATACTTCTTTGACGGGCAGACCGGCTTCGCTCAGCAGCTTGGCGGTACCGCCGGTGGACAGCAGTTCCACACCGAGTCGGTTCAGATCCTGTGCCAGTTCAAGTACACCAGTCTTATCTGATACGCTCAGAAGGGCTCGTTTAATCGTGTTCATTAAAGGTTGTTCCAGAATAAAAGGAAGGTTACAGGCCGTAAAGTTTGAGTTTCTTTCTCAGTGTTCCGCGGTTAATACCGAGGATTTCAGCGGCGCGGCTTTGATTGCCTTGGGTGTGTGCCAGCGTGGCACGAAGCAGGGGCACTTCAACTTCGGTCATCAGCATCTCGTAGAGGTTGGCGGCGGGGTGACCTTCCAATTGCTGAAAGTAGTCAGCCAACGCTTGCGATACGCAGTCACTGAGCGGGGCTGTCGTGTGCTCGGCTGCGACACCCAGTTCAACGCAAGTCGATTGCTCATTGGCTAGCGGTTTTGTCATGCGGCTTGAGAGTCCTGTTGTTCTTGTAGTTGCTCAAAAAAATGCTGGGTAAACGCCAGTTGATGTTGCGGGTGTTCCAGCTGGTTCATCTGCTGGCGGAAAACATTTCCTTTGCGCAAGCCTTTGCTGTACCAGGCAATATGTTTGCGTGCCATGCGTACACCTGTGAAGTCACCGTAAAAATCGTACAGGTTTTCCAGGTGTTCAATCAAGACTTGTTGAATTTCAGTGACCGATGGTGGCGCTAAATGCTCACCGGAATTAAGGTAATGCAATATTTGCCGGAAGATCCACGGATTACCCTGGGCGGCGCGGCCGATCATCAACCCGTCTGCCCCGGTGTATTGCAGCACCCGGGCAGCTTTGAGTGCGGAATCAATATCACCATTAGCGATAAGCGGGATCTGAATGCGGGTTTTAATGTTGGCGATGGTGTCGTATTCCGCCTCACCCTTGTAGGCATCGGCGCGGGTGCGACCATGAATGGCCAGCGCCTGAATACCGGTATTTTCTGCGATACGGGCAATGGTGACAGCATTGCGGTTATCCCGATCCCAGCCGGTACGGATCTTCAGTGTAACCGGTACATCAACGGCATTAACCACGGATTCCAGAATAGCGCCGACCAGTTTTTCATTTTGCAGCAGTGCCGATCCGGCCATCACATTACAGACTTTCTTTGCCGGACAACCCATATTGATATCAATAATATGCGCGCCTTGATCGACATTATGTTTGGCCGCTTCTGCCATCATTTCCGGATCGGCACCGGCAATCTGCACACTGCGCGGTTCAGGTTCACCTTGATGATTGGCGCGTAGTAATGATTTTTTACTGGCCCATAATGCCTTGTTGGCCGTAATCATTTCTGACACGGCCATACCGGCACCCAAGCGGCGGCATAACTGGCGGAATGGTCGGTCGGTGACCCCGGCCATGGGTGCCAGAAACAAATTATTCGGCAACAAATAAGGGCCGATTCTGAGCGCCGAATCAGTCATGGCGCTGTCCTGTCAGACGCACCCAGTCTTCCCTGGCTGTCGCCGGTTGCATATCAAACCAGGCTTGATATCTGGCACTGACTTCATCGGCCTGTGTCTGCAAAATACCGGATAACACCAGATCGGCACCTAGTTTGGTCAGGGCCGCAAAGCGCGGTGCCAGGGTTTGCAGCGGGCCGGCCAGAATATTGGCCAGCAACAGATCACAGGTGTTGTCGGGACAATCCTGCGGCAAATAGGTATCGATGGCAACGCCATTACGCTTGGCATTGGCCCGGGTAGCTTCCAGCGCTTGCGGATCGGTGTCGACACCGATGACTTTTTCCGCGCCCAGCAAAGCCGCGGCAATAGCCAGAATACCGCTGCCACAGCCGTAGTCGATCACATATTTACCCTGCAGATCAGTCTGATCCAGCCAGTTCAGGCACAAGGCGGTGGTCGGATGGGTACCGGTGCCGAAAGCCAGTCCCGGATCGAGCATGATATTGACTGCATCCGGTGCCGGCGGCTGGTGCCAACTGGGACAGATCCATAACCTTTCACCGAATTGAATCGGATGAAAGTTGTCCATCCATTCGCGAATCCAATCCTTATCTTCCACGGCTTCGACGCGGAAATCCGGAACCGGCTCCGGCGCCATAAAGATCGCCAGCATGTTTTTTATCTGTTCAGCGTCGGTTTCGGCATCAAATAAGGCGGTCAGCCGGGTTGCTGTCCACAGCGGCGTTTCGCCGACCTCAGGTTCGTAAATCGGTTGATCGGCATTATCCTCAAAGGTAACGGCGGCGGCGCCACACTCTGACAAGGCATCAGACAGGATCTCCGCCTTGTCAGGTGTGCTGTTAAAAATAAACTGGACCCAGGCGGCCATAACAGCGGTCAGAGGCCCAGTTTCTTTTCGAGGTAATGAATATTGGTACCGCCGGTCTGGAAATGCGTATCGCTCATGATGTCACGCTGCAGTTCGACATTGGTTTTGATGCCTTCAATACCGATCTCTTTCAGCGCGGTTTGCATGCGGGCTATGGCCGAGTCACGATCCTTGCCGTAAGCGATAAGCTTGCCAATCAGCGAATCGTAGTTGGGCGGGACTTTATAGCCACTGTAGATATGCGAATCCATGCGGATACCGGCACCACCTGGTGCATGATAGTGGGTGATGAGGCCGGGGCTGGGCATAAATGTTCTGGAGTCTTCGGCATTGATGCGACATTCAATGGCATGCCCGCGCATCACCACATCATCCTGAGTGAATGTCAGCGGTTCACCGGCAGCTATACGGATTTGTTCGGCGACCAGATCAATATCGGTGACCCGTTCGGTTACCGGATGTTCAACCTGGATACGGGTGTTCATTTCGATAAAATAGAACTCACCGTCTTCATACAGAAATTCAAAGGTACCGGCGCCGCGATAGCCTATGCGCACACAAGCATCAGCACAGATTTTACCCATACGATCACGCATTTCCGGGGTAATGCCGGGAGCGGGGGCTTCTTCAACGACTTTCTGGTGACGGCGTTGCATTGAGCAGTCACGTTCGCCCAGATGAATGGCGTTACCGTGTTGGTCAGCCAGGACCTGAAACTCGATATGTCGCGGGTTTTCCAGGAATTTTTCCATGTAAACCATATCGTTGCTAAACGCTGATCTCGCCTCACTACGGGTCAGGGCAATGGCATTGAGCAGGTGCGCTTCACTGTGGACTTCGCGCATGCCGCGACCACCACCGCCACCGGCAGCTTTGATGATAATCGGATAACCGATTTCACGCGCCAGGCGCAGATTGGTCTCGTCATCATTACCCAACGGACCATCAGAGCCGGGTACACAGGGCACGCCAGCTGCTTTCATCGCCGCAATGGCCGAGACTTTGTCCCCCATCAGACGAATCGTTTCAGCACGCGGGCCAATAAAGATAAAACCACTTTTTTCCACCCGTTCGGCAAAATCAGCATTTTCTGATAAAAAGCCGTAACCCGGGTGGATGGCGGTGGCATCAGTAATTTCGGCGGCACTGATGAGGGCAGGCACGTTCAGGTAACTTTCGGAAGAAGGGGCTGGACCGATACAGACAGTTTCATCTGCCAGCAACACATGTTTCAGATCACGATCCACATCAGAGTGAACCGCTACCGTTTTAATACCGAGCTCCCAACAGGCTCGCAGAATTCGCAGGGCAATTTCACCCCGGTTGGCAATAACAATTTTATCGATCATATTGATGTTTTAATCCGCAATTTGAGATGAGCAAATTCGCTAACAAGCTATTTTTGAAGGCTTTATTCGATAACGATTAAAGGCTCATCAAATTCAACCGGATGTCCGTTTTCGACCAGAATAGCTTTGACGATGCCGCTACGATCGGCTTCAATCTGGTTAAACATTTTCATGGCTTCGATGATGCAAATGACGTCACCGGCGGCAACACTTTGGCCGACTTCAACGAAAGGTGCGGATTCCGGGGATGAGGAGCGGTAGAAGGTACCGACCATCGGTGAACGTACAGCGTTAGCTTCATTGATTTTGTTTTCAGTGACCTCAGCTGGAGCCGTTGCTGGCGCTGCTGGTGCGGCAGCGGGGGCGGGAGCTGGCGCTGTATAAGTAACAGGGGCCGATGGGCTGTTACGGCTGATACGAACCGATTCTTCGCCTTCAGAAATTTCGATTTCAGTGACGTCAGATTCCTGAATAAGGTCGATCAGTTTTTTTATTTTACGAATATCCATTGAGATAACCTTGGTAGTAATAATTATGGGTTGAGTTGTTTGATGGCAGCCTGCAAGGCTAATTCGTAGCCCTGGGCGCCCAGTCCGCATATCACACCAACGGCGATATCAGACAGATAAGAGTGATGACGGAAAGCCTCTCGTGCGTGAATATTGGATAAATGCATTTCAATAAACGGAATTTCGACGGCAGACAAAGCATCTCTTAATGCCACACTGGTGTGGGTAAAAGCAGCCGGGTTGATAATGATGAAATCCGTATTACCGCGGGCGGCATGAATGTGCTCGACCAGATCGTGTTCGGCATTACTCTGGAAACAGGCTATTTCAACACCGGCATTAGTGGCGAAACTGCCAAGATGCTGTTCGATGCTCGACAGTGTATCCGTACCATAGTGCTCAGGCTCGCGTGTTCCTAGCAGGTTCAGATTGGGGCCGTTCAGCACTAGTATTTTCGCCATTTCGATCCTTGCTTACAGGTCAAAAACAATTAGGCGGAATTGTGCACCAGAGAATAGTTAATGTCCAGTTTAGAGTAATAAAAGGTAGACTTTTGTCGCTATTTTCGTCGAAAAGGACAGTTTCTTGATTTATACCGAAACAACCTGAAGCTATGTGTGTCAGAGCTCCTGTAAACAGTCAGAACAAGGCGCGGCCTGCAACAATCAGGGCAGCTGCGCCAGGTGGTTTAGCATTTGCTGGGTTTTGATATGGCCGACCAGGCGGTAGTCACGCAGTTCTTGGCCCTGGGCATTATAAAACAGCATCGTTGGCGGCCCGAACACCTGTAATGCTTTGAGCATGGCCTGATGATCTTTGCTGTTATCGGTCAGATCCAACTGCAATAAAGTGAACGATTGCAGGGCTGCAACAACTTGCGGATCGGAGAAGGTGGTTTGTTCCATGGTTTTGCAGTCGGTACACCAGTCAGCATAAAAATCCAGCATCACCGGTTTGTCAGTGGTTACCAGCTGTTGCTGTAATTGTTGCAAATTATTGATGTGGGTGAACTGGAGGCCAGCCTGTTGCGGCGTTGACTGATTATTACCGGCAGCAATGATCTGAAGGGGTTGCCAGAGATTGTGGCTGCCGCTGGCACCGCCAATCATCAGTAATGCGCCGTAAATCAGCAGAATCAAGCCGAAGCCTTTGAACAGTTTTTGCCAGCCGTTGGCATCAATATTCAGTGAGTTCAATGCCCCCATGTATACGGCGGTGACAATCAACAGGCTGCCCCATAAAATCAGTGCGAACCAGCCGGGAACGATACGTTCCAGCATCCAGATAGCCAAACCCAGCAACAGAATGCCGAACACCGCTTTGATGGTATTCATCCAGTCTCCGGCACGGGGTAACAGGCTGCCTGCTGAGGTGCCGACAATCAGCAGCGGAATCCCCATGCCGATACTCAAGGCGAACAAGGCCGCGCCGCCGAGGAAAGGATCAGCATGCTGACCGATGAATATCAAAGCGCCGGCCAGTGGCGGTGCCAGACAAGGGCCGACAATCAAACCTGATAATAAACCCATTACCCCAACACCAAGCAGATTGCCGCCCAGCTGTTTGTGGCTGATCTGATGCAGGCGGTGTTGCAAGGCGTGGGGCAGCTGCAGTTCATACAAACCGAACATTGATAAAGACAATAATACAAACAAGGTGCTGAAGCTGATGATAATCCAGGGATTCTGGAACATGGCCTGCAGGTTTTCACCCAGCAAGCCGGTGAGAATACCGGCGGCCGTGTAGGTGACCGACAGGGACAGTACATAAACCAAAGACAGGGTAAAGGCCCGGCGGGTAGTGAGATGCTCGCCTTCACCCACGATGATGCTGGAAAGAATCGGGATCATCGGGAATACGCAGGGGGTAAAAGCCAGCAATAACCCCAGCCCCAGAAAACCGATAAAGATTTGCAGCAGATTGTCTTCCGCCAGTTTTTGCGCAATACGATCCTGCTCGGCAAACACCGGTGGTTGGCTTGCCGTTAGTGGTACGGTTGGGTTGTCAGTATCAGCCTGCACATTGGCGGCGGGTAAAGCCAGTGAGAGGGTTGTTTCCGTCGGTGGATAGCAGATCCCAAAGGTTTCGGAACACCCCTGATAATGCGCTTTCAACGTTAATGTTTGCGCCGACGGCGGCCGTTGCAGCGGCAAGATGACTTCAGTGTCGTGATGATAAACCTCAACCAGACCGAAAATTTCATCCATTTTGTTTTCGCCGGCGGGCAAGGTGAAATCAAGTAGCTGGACTGCATTGTTGTCGAGAATCTCAAAACGGATTTTGTCGCGGTAAAGATAGTTGCCCCCCATCACTTGCCATTGGGCGAGTAGCGAGTTTGCATTATTGACTTGGGCGCTAAATTGAAACGCCTCTTCGACAGCAGGCGGGGTGTCGCCAGTCTGATCCAATCCCAGACCTTCCAGAAAGCCCTGTCGCGCATGCGCATTAAAAATGCTCAGCAGTAATAGTAAAAACAAAATTTTTTTCATTGCTTGGTATCGGTCGTCATTACAGTCTGTAACTAGACAATCTTAGCAGGCGATAGTTACAGGGGGTATGCCTGATGTCACAATACTGTAATAATTGCGCCATTTTGGTAGGCAATTGACGGGATCATTGTGGAAATAAAAACTATCCATCAGCTCGAAAAACAGGCTTATAAGAAAAGTCATGCGGAACTGGCCAGAATAGGTTTTGCTTTATTCTTTCTGGTTCTCGTATTGGGCTTCAGTTTTGCTACCAGCGGTGGCGTTCCCAACAACCTTTTCCTTGCTGTCGCTACGGTATTTGGTGCCTATATGGCCATGAATATCGGTGCCAACGACGTCGCCAATAACGTGGGACCTGCGGTGGGTTCCAAAGCCCTGACCATGGGCGGTGCCATTGTGATAGCCATGATCTTCGAAGCCGGCGGCGCGTTTATTGCCGGCGGCGATGTGGTGTCGACCATCAAAAAAGGCATCATTGATATCAATGGTTTTGGTCAAGACGCTGACAGCTTTATCTGGGCGATGATGGCAGCGCTGTTGGCCGCCGCTTTATGGCTCAATATGGCCACTTTTGCTCGTGCACCGGTATCGACAACACATTCCATTGTTGGCGGTGTGATGGGGGCGGGGATTGCAGCAGCGGGTTTTACCATCGTCGACTGGGGCACCATGGGCGCCATTGCCAGTTCCTGGGTGATTTCGCCGTTGATTGGGGGGCTGATTGCCGCTGTCTTTTTGTTTGCGATTAAGAAAACTATTATTTTTCGCGACGATAAAGTCACTGCGTCAATAAAGTGGGTGCCTATTTACGTGTCGATTATGGCATGGGCCTTTGTAACCTATCTGGTGCTGAAAGGTTTGAAACAGATATGGCCACAATTACTGGCGTTTGGTAACGAATGGCTGTTTTTCAATTTTGAGATTACCAGCAAACCCAGCTTTATTAATGCGGCCGCCATGGGGCTGTTGGTGGCTGTGATTGTATTTTTTCTGGTGAAAAAAGCAGTGAAGAACAGATTGCCGACACTGAAAAATGATCGGGACAGCATCAATGTTTTATTTACCATTCCGTTGATTTTTGCGGCGGCTTTGCTCAGTTTCGCCCATGGTGCCAATGATGTGGCCAATGCGATCGGACCGCTGGCGGCGATTCATGATGCGGTGATGACCGGTGGTATTAGTGCCAAAGCGGGTATTCCTGTCTGGGTTATGGCGGTCGGTGCGTTCGGTATTGCGCTGGGTCTTGCTTTGTACGGGCCACGCCTGATCCGCACGGTGGGCGGTGAAATTACCGAGCTGGACCAGATGCGGGCATTTTCCATTGCGATGGCGGCGGCGATTACGGTAATTATTGCCAGCCAGCTGGGTCTGCCTGTCAGCACGACACATGTTGCCATCGGCGGGGTGTTTGGTGTCGGTTTCCTGCGTGAGTGGATGGATGAAGCGGTACGGCTGGAGGAAGAAATCAGGCAGGATAAACTGGAAATTAAAGACGAAAAACGCTTGTTGAGCGCCCTGCGCAGCGAACTGAATACCTTGCAGGTTAAGAAAACCAAGACCGTAGATGACTATCAACGCATCACCGAATTGTATCGGGCTATCGATGAAGAAAAAGCTGCGTTGAAAAAAGCGAAAAAAACCCTGAAAAAAGAGAAGAAGATTCTTTACGTCAAACGGGACATGATTAAGAAAATCATTACCGCCTGGTTGATTACGGTACCGGCTGCGGCGGTGCTGTCAGCTTGCTTGTTTTATATGATTAAAGGCATTGTGGGCTGATAATCCATATCCTATCCTATCGCGGCCCGTTGCTATATTCCTGTTTTGAGCGTGTGCTGTAATGAGCAGAAAATATGCCATTATAGTTGTTGACAGGCGGGGCGGTGTATATGCCAGTGCTGTGATGCACAGCCGCTCTTTTCGGCAATTGAATGGTGTTACCAAACTGTAACAATTGGTGCGTATCCTTGACGAAAGGATATTCAGAACTGGGAATAAACAGATATGGCAACGAGTGTACTGGTAGTAGAAGATGATGTTGCGATCAGGGATATGCTGTCTTTTACGCTGAAGCAAGCAGGTTTTGGCTGTGATGCAGTGGGGGATGGCGAGCAGGGGCTGGAATTTCTTAAAAATCAGCAACCGGACATGATTCTGCTGGACTGGATGTTGCCGGGTATTGATGGTATCGAGTTTATCCGCCGCCTGCGTGCCAATGAATTTCTGGCTAATATTCCGGTCATTATGCTCACCGCCAAGGGCGAGAGCGAGGATATGGTCAAAGGCCTGGCCGTTGGTGCTGATGATTATATTAACAAACCTTTTTCCCCGCCGGAGTTGATGGCCAGAATCAAAGCGGTTTTGCGCCGTTGTCTGCCCGCTAATGGTGATGAGTCGCAGAAGCTCCAGTTCGGTAATCTGCTATTGGATACCAAAAGCCATCGTGTGACGGTCGATGACAAACGCATTGAACTGGGTCCGACCGAATTCCGTCTGCTGCATTTTTTTATGAAAAACCCCGAGCGTGCCTATGGTCGCTCACAACTACTGGATTATGTCTGGGGTGATACCGTCTATATCGAAGAGCGTACGGTTGATGTGCATATCCGTCGCCTGCGCAAAGCGCTGGAGGCGAGCGGACATGATCACCTGGTTCAGACTGTTCGGGGTGTCGGTTATCGTTTCTCGGTAGATTGACTGGTCTGTTTGCATGCAATGGGATAATTGGCGACTGCTGACTTTGATCAGTCTGGCCGGCTTTGTCGGCCTGCTGTTCGGGCAGATGATGACCTTCATGTTTCTGGCTTCGCTGGGTTATGCCTTGTGGTTACAGCATAACTGGTACAAGCTCTGGTACTGGTTACAGAAACCGAAAAAAAGACGTTCCCCCAGTGCTGAAGGGGTCATTGATGATGTCTGCCGCCAGATTGAGCAGATGCGCCAGCAAAACAGCAATCGCAAGAAAAAACTGACAGGCTATCTGCAACGCTTTCAGTCCGCCACCTCCGCTTTGCCCGATGCGATTGTGGTACTGGGCGAATTTGGTGAAGTGGACTGGGCCAATCAAGCTGCCCGTGAGTTACTCGGCATCCGCTGGCCCCGTGACAGCAACGTCAGGGTGAATAACCTGATTCGGGATCCGGCATTTCAGCAGTTGCTGGAAGACCCGATGCGGCAAGGCGGCATGACCACCGTCAAATCACCCTTAAATTCAGAGGTGCAGCTGGAATTGAAGCTGGTGAAATATATGGGGGGAGGACGGCTGTTAATCGCGCGGGATATTACCCAGACTATTAAATTACAGCGTATGCGCCGCGATTTTGTTGCTAATGTCTCCCATGAGTTAAAAACACCGCTGACCGTTCTGCGCGGTTATCTGGAAGCATTTTCAGCAGACAGTGACAGCGAGCAGTGGCGTGCTGCCTTGCCCGCCATGCGCCAGCAAAGTGAACGTATGCATCTGATGATCAAGGATCTGCTGGTTTTGTCTCAGCTGGAAACCGGCGAGAAGGCTTTAAGAAGAATTCCCACCGATGTCGGCAAGTTACTGCAAGCGATTATTGATGACGCGCATAGCACAGAGCATTATCGTGATCAGCGGTTCACGCTGAATCTGGACACTGACAAATGGCTGATTTGTGATGTGGATGAACTGCGTAGCGCCATCTCCAATCTGGTGTTCAATGCCGTCAAATATACCCCGCCCGCTTGTCAGATAACCCTCAACTGGCGTGAGGAAGATGAGGCGGTTTGTATTGAAGTGAGCGATGACGGTGAAGGCATTGCCGAACATCATCTGGAGCGGCTTACCGAACGGTTTTACCGGGTCGACAAAGGCCGCAGCAATGATGCCGGCGGTACCGGGCTGGGGCTGGCAATCGTCAAACATGTTTTGCAGCGCCATGGCGCCAACCTCGTTATCAGCAGCGAACAAGGCAAAGGCAGCAGCTTCAAATGCTGTTTCCCCAAAACAATGTCAGTAGAAAAAATCACCGTCTGACAGCGGTTTAACATCCAAATCCGGTTGTTGTAATACAACTGTCATATTTCTTTCATATCCTTGTCACACTCTGATTACATACTTTCCCAGCGCTAAACGTGAATAACGTTGCCACTTTTCTTTTAACTTGGGAGTTGAACACTATGTTCAAGAAAAATCTTGCTATGCTGGGTGCCGCTGTCTCGGTGGCGTTCTCACCCGCGATTTTCGCTGATGTTGATGCTGCTTTGCCTGACTATGAAAAAGTCAGCGGTATTTCCGGCAGCCTGTCCAGTGTCGGTTCTGACACGCTGGCTAATTTGATGACCTTGTGGGCGGAAGAGTTCAAACGTGAATATCCTAACGTCAGCATCCAGATTCAAGCAGCAGGTTCTTCAACTGCGCCACCAGCTTTGACTGAAGGCACTTCAAACTTCGGTCCGATGAGCCGCAAGATGAAAGACAAGGAAATCGCTGCTTTTGAAGAAAAACATGGCTACAAACCGACGGCTATTCCTGTCGCCATCGATGCGCTGGCGGTTTATGTACATAAAGACAACCCGATTGAAGGTATGACCATTGCTCAGGTCGATGCGGTATTTTCAGCGACCCGTAAATGTGGTTATGCGGAAGACATCACCAACTGGAACCAGCTGGGTCAGGACCTGGGTAATATTCAGCTGTACGGCCGCAATTCAGTATCGGGTACTTACGGCTACTTCAAAGACAATGCGCTGTGTAAAGGTGACTACAAAAACAGTGTGAACGAACAACCAGGTTCGGCGTCAGTGGTTCAGGGCGTGACCAAGTCGTTGAACGGTATCGGTTATTCAGGTATCGGTTATAAAACTTCAGGTGTGAAAGCCGTTCCTCTGGCAAAAGCCGAAGGTCAGCCGTTTATAGCAGCCACTCCGGAAAATGCGGCTAACGGCACTTTCCCATTGTCACGTTTCCTGTGGGTCTATGTCAACAAAGCACCTAACAAACCACTGTCTCCGATTGATCGTGAGTTTATGAAAATGGTGTTATCCAAAACCGGTCAGCAAGTGGTTGTGAAAGACGGTTATGTGCCGTTGCCCGCTTCAGTTGCTGCAAAATATATGGATCTGCTGAAGTAAAATTCTGGTCTGGTATTTGATGTTAAACGCCCTGTACCCCGTTTGTTGGTACGGGGCGTTTGCTGTTAAATACAATCACAAGTTTATTGAACCGCAGTATGCTTGTGATTGTATTTGTCTGAATTAACTCAATAAATTGGTATCGCTACATGCCTGAACAAATTGCAGATAACAGCGTTTTACCGGCGCCGGGATCAACGGTGGCCAAACGTAGACGTGCCTGGCGTGAGTTGAAAGACCGCGCGGCTAAATACGGGGTAGGTTTGGGGGGGATCTCGGTCATTCTGGCCATCGTGCTGATCTTTTTCTATCTGCTCTATGTTGTGATGCCGCTGTTTTCCGGGGCAGATATCGAAACCCGATCAGAATATGCCTCAAACATGACACACAGTGCTTATCTGTCGTTGGATGAATATAACGATGTGGCCCTGTCGGTCAGCAAACAGGGACAAGTGCGTTTCTTCGAGGCGGCAAACGGTAAGCTCGTGTTGGAGCCAGAGTTGCCACTGGCCGGAAAAAATATTAGCAGCACGGCGGCCGGCAGTGCTTCTACCGATGTATTTGCTTATGGTTTTGAAGACGGTTCTGCGCTGGTGTTCCAGCAGGATTACAAAATCAGCTATCCCGAAGGTACCCAACGCAAAATTACACCACTGATCAAATACCCGTTGGGTGAGGAGGCGGTCAGCATTGATCCTGAAGGTCAGGCTTTATCAATGATCAGCGTGCAAAGCACCGGTGATCAGACCTCGTTTGCTGCCTTAACCGCTGATCAGCGAGTGGTGTTGAAGAGCCTGATTCGCGAAGAAAACTTTCTGGATGAGACTATCTTTGAGATCAAAGAACAGTCGGCGCAGATTGCATTAACCGGCCTGGCGACCATTACCCATTTGCAAATGGATATTGATCAGCGTGAGCTGTATCTGGTTGATAATCAAGGGTTTATTTCCTACTACGATATTCAGAAAATAGGCTCACCGCGACTGGTGCAGAAAGTGAAAGCGGTACCGACCGGTGTGGCTATCACCAGTTTTGAATTTCTGACCGGCGGTATTTCAGTGCTGGTCGGTCGCAGTGACGGCCAGATTGATCAGTGGTTTCCGGTGCGCGACCAGGATAACAACTACACCCTGCATAATGTGCGCAGTTTTCATAAGCAATCGGCACCGATCATTGCTATTGCCACGGAACAAGGCCGTAAGGGCTTCCTGGCGCTGGATAATAGCGGCCGGCTGGGCATTTACCACACAACCGCACATCGCACTTTATTGGTGGAACCTTTCCTGCAGTCTGACCATGCGGTGCTGGCGATTTCCCCCCGTGCCAATGGCCTTATCAGTATGACTGAGCAGGGGGGCGTCAAGCTGCTGGATATCGACAATGAACATCCGGATATTTCCTGGCATTCGCTGTGGGAAAAAGTCTGGTACGAAAGCCGTGACCAGCCTGAATATATCTGGCAGTCCTCATCAGCCAGCAATGACTTTGAGCCTAAGTTCAGCCTGAACCCACTGACCTTCGGTACGATTAAGGCCGCCTTTTACGCCATGCTGGTTGCGGTGCCGCTGGCTGTTATGGGCGCCATTTTCACCGCTTATTTTATGTCGCCAAAGATGCGCACGCTGGTAAAGCCGAGTATTGAAATTATGGAGGCCCTGCCTACGGTTATCCTCGGTTTCCTTGCTGGCCTATGGCTGGCGCCGCTGGTGGAAGAGAATCTGCCCGGCGTGTTTACCATTCTGATTATGCTGCCGGTGATGATTATTGTGACCGCATGGGGCTGGACCAAGCTGCCGGGCAGCTGGCGTGACCGTATTCCTGATGGTTGGGAAGCGGCGATTCTGATCCCGGTTGTCTTATTGGTCGGTTATCTTTCACTGTCGTTCAGTGCAACGCTGGAATTGTGGCTGTTTGACGGCAATATGCCCAAATGGCTTAACGAAATCGGTATTGATTACGATCAGCGTAACTCGCTGGTCGTGGGGTTGGTGATGGGTTTTGCGGTGATCCCGACCATTTTCTCTATTACCGAAGATGCGATTTTTGGTGTGCCCAAGCATCTGACCATCGGTTCTCTGGCGCTGGGAGCAACACCCTGGCAGACCATGACCCGTGTGGTATTGCTCACCGCCAGCCCGGGTATTTTCTCAGCGGTGATGATCGGTTTGGGCCGTGCCGTGGGGGAAACCATGATCGTGCTGATGGCGACCGGTAATACCCCGATTATGGACTTTAATATTTTTGAGGGTTTCCGTGCCTTGTCTGCCAATATTGCGGTAGAAATGCCGGAAGCCGAAGTCAACAGTTCGCATTACCGCGTGCTGTTTCTTGCTGCGCTGGTATTGTTTATGGCGACATTTGTGCTCAATACCATTGCCGAAGTAGTGCGTCAGCGCTTACGTAACAAATACAGTTCGCTGTAGTGGAAAAAACGATGACACAAAGCTCTTCAATCAAATCCTGGTTCGACAGCGGTAAACCCTGGGTCTGGCTCAATGCCGGTGCCGTCAGTATCAGTCTGGTGATGGTCGTTGGTCTGTTACTCTTGATCGCGGTGCGGGGCCTGAGCCACTTCTGGCCCGCCGATATTATGGAACTGACTTATCTCGAACCCGGCCAGGAAGCGGTGACACTGGTGGGCGAAAAGGTGGACCATGAAACGGTTTTAGCTCCGCGGCTGGCAGCTTCAGGTGTGATACTGCCGGAGGGACAGCTCAGTGGCGGCCGTTCACTGATCAAAATCGGCAACCGGGATTATTTTGGTCTTGATTTCCGCTGGATCAACGATCCGTGGATTGGAGAGATCCGTTATCCCGAAGGTTTGATGGCGATTGAACGGCGTGAATGGGGCAATTTTTACGGTTACCTGGTCAACGTCAAACAACAGGGTGATCCGGTTGCCGACGGTGATAATGCCTGGGATGAGTTTCAGGCCAGACTGCAACGCAGCAATGATCTGGTTGCCGAAATAAAAAACATTGAAAAAACGGAGATCGGCAAGATCAACCATGGGCTGGAACAACTGCGCCTGGCGGAGCGTCGTCTGCAGCTGGACAATATTGCCAAAGGCACGTTGCCTTATCAGGAAATTGACGAAGAACGTAAACTGTTTGATGCCCGTTATGCCGAACTGCGCAAGCAGCTTGACGAACTATACAAAGCGCTGAGCCGGGATCAGGTCACGGTCAGAATTGCGGATGGCCGTGAGGTGAATTTGCCGTTGGCTAAAATCGTGCAGGTATACAAACCTAACGCGATGAGCACGGCTGATAAACTGGGCCAGTATTTCCACGAGGTGTGGAATTTTGTATCCGGTGAACCGCGCGAAGCCAATACCGAGGGCGGGATCTTCCCGGCTATTTTCGGCACCGTCATGATGGTCATGATTATGTCGATTCTGGTGACGCCGTTCGGTGTGGTCGCCGCGGTTTATCTGAAGGAATATGCGACACAGGGTCCGATTATCCGGCTGATTCGCATTGCGGTAAACAATCTGGCGGGGGTGCCATCGATTGTTTACGGCGTATTCGGTCTGGGCTTTTTTGTTTATTTTGTCGGCGGCAATATTGATGAAATCTTTTTCCAGGCTAAATTACCGGCGCCGACCTTTGGTTCGCCAGGCTTGTTATGGGCTTCATTAACGCTGGCGATTTTGACGGTGCCCGTGGTGATTGTGGCGACTGAAGAAGGTTTGTCCCGTATTCCACGCGCGATTCGGGAGGGAAGCCTGGCGCTGGGCGCCACCAAGGCGGAAACCCTGTGGCGCACTGTGCTGCCGATGGCGGCGCCAGCCATGATGACCGGCTTGATCCTGGCTGTCGCCCGCGCCGCCGGTGAGGTGGCACCGTTGATGATGGTCGGTGTGGTGAAACTGGCGCCGACGCTGGCGGTCGATAATATTGCGCCGTATCTGCATCTGGACCGTCAATTTATGCATCTGGGTTTCCACATCTACGATGTCGGTTTCCAGAGCCCGAACGTTGAAGCAGCACGACCACTGGTGTATGCCACCGCATTCCTGCTGGTGTTGATTATTGTGGTGCTCAATCTGGCAGCGATTGGTATCCGTAATCGTCTGCGTGAAACCTATAAAGCAAGCGAGAGTTAACAATGGAAGCAGTCAATGAACAAAAAAATGTGGCGCGCGGTATCGACATCAAGTCCATGCAGCGCGGGCCGCGTGTCAACTTTGAAGATGAAACCATTTGTCTGCAGGTGAAAGATTTCAATCTGTATTATGGCCAGAAACAGGCGTTGCATAAAATCAATATGAGCATCCCGCAAAACCGGGTGACCGCCTTTATCGGCCCCAGTGGCTGTGGTAAATCGACATTGCTGCGCTGTTTCAACCGTATGAATGATTTGATCGATTCAGTACGAATGGAAGGCGAACTTTTGCTGGATGGCAACAACCTGAACGCACCCTCAGTCAATGTCGCCGATTTGCGCCGCCAGGTAGGCATGGTGTTCCAGAAACCGAACCCGTTCCCGAAATCGATTTACGAGAATGTCGCTTATGGCCTGCGCTTGCAGGGGGTCAACGATCGCGCCACGCTGGACAAGGTGGTGGAAAAGTCGCTGAAAGGCGCGGCGTTATGGGACGAAGTCAAAGATCGCCTGCAAGAATCGGCAATGGGCATGTCAGGCGGTCAGCAACAGCGCCTGGTGATTGCACGTGCCATTGCGATTGAACCGGAGGTATTGTTGCTGGATGAACCGGCTTCGGCGCTGGATCCGCTGTCGACGCTGAAAATCGAAGAGCTGATCTACGAATTGAAAGAAAAATACACCATTGTGATTGTCACCCACAATATGCAGCAAGCGGCGCGTGTTTCTGATTACACCGCGTTTATGTATATGGGTGAGCTGATTGAATTCGGTGCCACGGACGAGTTGTTTACCAACCCGGCCAAGAAACAAACAGAAGACTACATTACCGGTCGTTACGGTTAACACTGCCGATCGAGGAGAACATAAATGGTAACTAATAATTCACAGCATATTTCACAGCAATTTGAGAATGAGTTGCAGGAGATTCGCTCGCGCGTTCTGGCGATGGGGGGGCTGGTTGAGCAGCAGGTTGCTAACGCGATGGATGCCCTGATGACCGGCGATGCCGAAATGGCGCGTGCTGTCATTGCCTTTGATGACGAAGTGAATGCGCTCGAACTCAGTATTGATGAGGAATGTATCCAGATCATTGCCTTACGCCAGCCAACGGCGGGCGACCTTCGGCTGGTTTCGGGTATTTTGAAAACCATTACTGATCTGGAACGCATTGGCGATGAATCAGTGCGTATTGCCCGTATGGCCATCAATCTGTCTGAAAAAGACCGGCCCAAGCGTAACTATCGCGAGTTGCAGAATTTAGGTACTCATGTCCGCGGCATGTTGCGTGACGCGCTGGATGCGTTTGCCCGTTTTGATGTCGATATGGCCTTACGGGTAGCTAAAGAAGATCGTAATGTTGATGCTGAATACGAGGGTATCCTGCGTCAGCTGATGACCTACATGATGGAAGATAGCCGTGCGGTGACCCGCGTTATTGACATGATGTGGTCTGCACGCGCGCTGGAACGCATTGGCGATCATGCCCACAATGTCTGCGAGCACATTATCTATCTGGTCGAAGGCAAGGACGTGCGTCACCTGAGCATCGAAAAGGCGGAGAAAATCATTAAAGGCGAACCTATCGATTAATTTTAAGTTTCTCTTTTGCAAAGCTTGGCCCGCGTTTGTTCAGAGCGCGGGCTTTTTTTTGCCGACGACAATGATTAATGATTGTTCACCCACGCCAGGCTAAGGCAGAAGGAACGAAAAAATGACGATGGCTTTGTACTTAAACTCATAAAGTATGACTATTTCAGCGGGAATTCAAAAGCCCCTCAGCAAGGCGCTTGCTTGCAGGTTTAGTCATTCCAAATCAAAAGTAAGGAACACAGCAGAGGGGCTTTTGAAACCCACCCTTCGGGCGAGTGCCAGCGGTTCTATGACCGCGATACATCATTTTGACGTAGCCCGCTATGCCTGCAATGATGTGCCTTGTCCTGGAACCGCTGGCGCTCGCTGAAATAGTCATAATTTATGAGTTTAAGTACTATGCAAAATCAAAATAATCACGACGTACTGGCGGCAGTGGATTTAGGTTCCAACAGCTTTCATATGATTATCGCCCGCCTGCGCGACGGCCATTTTCAAGTTGTCGACAGACTGCGGGAAATGGTGCAGTTACGGGCGGGTCTCGATAAACATCATTATCTGTCTCTGGAAGCGCAACAGCGCGCGCTTGCTTGTCTGGAACGTTTTGGCGAGCGGATTCGGGACTTGCCTTATGGCAGTGTCCGTGTGGTTGGCACCAACACCTTGCGCATCGCACACAACAGCGGCCGTTTTCTACGCCAGGCGCGTCTGGCGCTGGGGCATCCGATTGAAATTGTGACCGGTGAGGAAGAAGCCCGGCTGATTTATCTGGGTGTGGCACATGCGCTGGCTTTTGATAACTCACGCAGATTGGTGATAGACATAGGTGGCGGCAGCACCGAGTTCATTATCGGCGAAGGTTTCAAGGGCATAATGCGTGAAAGCCTGGAAATGGGGTGTGTCAGTTTTTCTCAGCGCTATTTTGAAGACGGTATGACCAGCGCCAGTCAGATGCAGAGCGCCATGTTGGCCGCCGCCAGACGGATCCGGGCAATTCAGCGGCCCTATCGCAACATGGGTTGGCAGGAGGCGGTCGGGGCTTCCGGCACTATTCGTTGTGTCGCGAATATTTGCAAGGAACATGGCTGGTCGGATGACGGGATTATTACCAGCGATGCGCTGCAAAAGATGGTCAAATACCTGAGCGATGCCGGCAGTATTGAAGCCGCGCAACTGCAAGGGCTGAGTGAAGAGCGCAGCCAAGTCATCGCCGGTGGTGTGTGTGTGCTGGCAGCGGCATTTGACCGGCTCGGTATCGACCGCATGGTGGTGTCTGATGGCGCGTTGCGGGAAGGTTTATTATACGACTTGCTGGGGCGGATCCAGCATGATGATGAACGTGACCGGACTGTGGAAGCGCTGGCAAGGCGGTATCAGATCGATGAAGCGCATGCCGAGCGCGTGAGTGTGATGGCAACACAATTATTCGAGCAAGTGGCGCGTGATTGGGAGCTGGATAATGATGAATATCTGCACCGGTTGCAATGGGCCTGCAAACTGCATGAAATGGGACTGGCTATTGCCCATCATCAATTTCATAAACATTCGGCTTATTTGGTGGCGCATTCCGATCTGCCCGGCTTTTCCCGGGAGGAACAACATGCTTTGTCGGTGATGGTGCGAGGCCAGCGGCGCTCGTTTCCCAGAAAACATATCAAAAAACTACCAGATGAATTGCAACTGAGCACCCAGAGACTGACCGTCTTACTACGACTGGCCATGGTGTTTAACCGCGGGCGCTCGGAACGGGCTGATACTTATATCAAGCTACAGGTCGCGGGCAAAAAACTGACTTTAACGTTGCCTGGTGGCTGGTTGACAGAGCATCCGTTGACAGAAGCCGATCTGGCACAGGAAATTGAACAGTTAGCAAAAGTTGATATCAGGCTCAAAGTGCAGAGCTGAACTCCATCAATAACAGACAGTCCCATAATCAAGGACACATCTTAAAATTAGAGTTTTAAGATGTGTCCTGAAAGCGGACGGAGGCTTTGATGACGCGACTGATTTTGCTGATATTTCTGCTGGGCAGCAGTTTACCGCTGCTGGCGGAAAGCAGTGCCTTGGCGCTGCTCGCCGCCAATGGTGATCGTTTCAGTATACAAAGGCTGGATAGCGGTGAAGTCTGGGCTTCTTTTTTTATCAGTGATCAGATGATCGCCAGTTTTGCCAGTCATGAACTGATTGTGTTGCAGATTGATCAGCACAAACCGGTAAAACTGGAGCAAGGGTTTCGATCCTGTGGCGCACCTGCTCTGCCGCCACAACAAATTAGCTACCAGTTTGAACAGGACACAGCCGACAGCGCATGGATCTTTGAAGGAACAAGCCGGCCACAACAGCCTGTGCTGAAACTGTTGGGCTGGGATCATGCCTCTTACGACAAAATTAATGCAGACAGGCGTGCCGAGGTGGTGGATTTTCCGTTGAGCCGGGATCATGCGCTAGTGTCGCAGCTTGGTGTCGCCAAACAGATAAGTTTTCGTTATGCCACTGACCGCGGCGAACAGCGCGAAGCCTTATTTTCACTCGAACCCCATCAGCAGGTGATACAGCAGATCCTGATGCCATAAAGCAGCTTCTTGTTCCGTTTTAGTATTACCAGTCCAGATTCAAACTGATATAAACACTGCGGCCCAGCCCCGGCAGACGGTCGCCGACAGCGATATCGGCATTGCCGCTGACCCGGTTGTAACCGGCCAGATGATCCTGATAAAAACGATCAAACAGGTTGTTAATACCGGCATTGACGGTCAGTCTGTCGCTGACTGCATATTGCGCGGCAAGGTTGAACAGAGCATATGCGCCGGTTTGCTGTTCATCATTTTCTGCCGACACTTGATTCTGCGCAGCCACGGTCACGGCTTCAACGCCGGCACGCCAGTCCGGCCTGATATAGCTGAGCATGGTGCGTGCGGTCAGCGGCGCAATACGATACAGGTTGTCACTGGTATCACGGCGTTTGCCGCGTACATAACTGATGGTGCCATCCAGCTGCCAGTTATCGGTCAATGCCAATAACCAGTTGGTGTCGATACCATATAATCTGGCATCGACATTGCTGAACTGCAACGGTGTGCCGGCCGTCGGGTTCATATTGTTACTGACCATATTGACGGTGGTATCGGCGCTGCTCACACCCTGGATATAGTCATTGATGTGGTGGTAAAACACGCGGGGAGAGAAGGCGGCTTTTGAGGTATGCCAGTCCAGCCCCAGTTCAAGCTGATAGGCGGTTTCCGGATCCAGCTCGATATTACCGACATAGTTTTTGCCGTCAGCCAGCCCTGAAGTGGATTGCAAAGGCAGCCACAAATAACGTTCCTGGTAACTCGGTGCCCGCTGTTTACGCGCTAGGCCGATCTCCAAATCCAGCGCTGACGTCAATGTGCGGGTAAATTTGACGACAATATCGGCCAGATTATCCTGCTGGCTGCGATCGGCGCTGTTGAAACGATCGCGCAAGCTCGCGATGGGCGCCATCATCATTGCCATACTGCTGTCCACTTGGCCGGCATCGGTTTCAATCCGGCTCAGACGCAGGCCGGATTCAAGCTGCCAGTCATCGTTCAGGGCGCCGTTCCATTCGGCAAACGCACTGAACCTGTCGCGTTCCACATTATTGAAATTCTGAGTCCGAAACATGGTGTTGGTCGGGTCAAAAATGTCAGCGTTGTGCTCTGTTGTATCACCTTCAATACCGACCTGCCAACCGGACTGGCTGTAATCGATCCGGTAACCCTGAGCGATTACATCGCTGTCAGTGTGGCGCTGCAACATGCCGGCAGGGCGCAGGCTGTAGTTATCCATACGATGATCAGCGTCCTGATAATGTACTTTAGCGCGCAGTTTGCCGCCATTTTCCAGCGATTGGCTCAGTTGCGCTTTCAGGTTCTCTCCACGGGCCCAGATAATATCCATGGGTAACGCCGGGGTGCCGGTACGGCCGGTATCATGATGGTCGAGTTCCAGCTCCAGTTCAGTCCCCTTTTGCTTGAAACCGTAAGCCAGACCCACGGTGTCGCGCTCATGTTCTGATGGCAGGATCTTGCCACCGTCAAACTCCAGATCGTTACCACGGTCCAGGCTTGCGCTCAATTGCAGGCGGTGATGCTGGTCGGCTATGCTGCCGGTAACACTGCCAAACCGGGTATCGCCGTTACTGGCATAACCACTGCTGAGGTTGCCGTGAATTTCGGCTTCATCCCCGCTGGCAAATGCCGCTTTTTTCGATTCAGCCATAATCGTGCCGCCGATGGTTTCAATGCCGCTGCTCACCGGCGCTATGCCACGATATAAAGTGATATTGCCGACACGGGAAGCGGGCAGATAGCTCAGCGGAGAATCCATCCGGTTGGGACCGGCCTGACTGATTCGTACACCGTCGATGAGAACATTGACCCGGTCACCGAACAAACCGCGATATTGAACAATGCTGGTTAAGGGACCGTTTTGATTGATATTGGCACCGGGCAGCTTTTTGACCATTTCACCACTGTCGGGCGAGCTGACCGCAGTTTCAGGTAAGGCATAGGGGGTCATTTCACCCGCTGTTCCGGCAACAGACATGGTCGGTAGCTCGACATGGTCAGCCAGAGCTGTTGTGGGTAAGCTGGCGGTAATAAGTAAGCTCAGGGGTAAAAAGGCAAATCTGTCCATTGTGTCCTCCGGTTAGCTGGAGCTGGCAGTTTAATGACTGTGGCGGTTTGAAAAATGCGTTTTTTGCTTTAGCTATGTGTGAAATCACACAGCCGTACTGCCTGGGCGCGTGTTAACCTGCGTTTATTTGCCAGAACTGAAGGTTAAAACATGGCCGCCATAACCAGCTCCTACATCACGGCTTTTTTGCTGGGTTTGTTCAGTACCGCGCACTGTATCGCCATGTGTGGTTCGGTGATCGGCGCTTTGACATTGAGTCTGCCGGCCGATGTGCGCGAGAGCCAGCGTCGTATGTTGCCGTTTGTGTTTAATTACAACATCGGGCGCATTCTCAGTTACAGCATGGCGGGTGCTGTTGTGGGGTTGCTCAGTTTTCCGTTGACCAATCTGAATGCGCATTGGCTGCTGCGAATTTTGTCGGTAGTGGTGATGATTTCAATGGGCTTGTATCTGGCGGGCTGGTTCCCCAAGTTTGCCCGTGCCGAACGCCTGGGCGCTCCTATCTGGCGCTGGCTGCAACCTGTCGGTCAGAAACTGCTGCCGGTACGTTCCTATACTCAAGCTTTCCTGCTGGGCATTATCTGGGGCTGGTTGCCTTGTGGCCTGGTCTATGCCGCGCTGGCGGTCGCCGCTACGGCAGGGGATCCCCTGCATGGGGCATTAGTCATGCTGTCATTCGGAGCGGGAACGCTGCCCGCGGTGATGGGTGCAGGCCTGTTTACCGGAATGCTGGCATCAATAGCGCGGGCCAAACATTTGCGTCAAATTGCGGGCGTGCTGATTATTCTGATGGCATTGGCCACCTTGTTATGGCCGTTGGATCAGAGCCATGAGCATCAGCATGGAACCGAGGCCGGATCGCAGCTGAGTGATTCAGAGCAGGGAGAGTGATATGAAGCAGATTAAAGGTCAACAGCCCCTGGGACAGTCCCCGCAAATTACTCATATTTTGCGCACGCTGCCGATGATTGCTCTCAGTGATGCCAGCGTTTTAATCAGCGGTGAAACCGGCACCGGTAAGGAGTTGATAGCACTGACGCTGCATGAGCAGAGCCGCCGCCGGGACAATGTGCTGGTGACGATTAACTGCGCGGCGTTGCCGACCGAAGATGTCGAGTTGGATTTATTTGGCCGCTGTGATGCGGATGGCAATATCACTTTCCGCGGACGCCTGCTGGCCGCAACAGGAGGTACGGTATTTCTGGATGAAGTTGATGCGCTGCCGTTATCAGTGCAGGCAAAAGTGCTGCGGTTTCTGGAAGCCGGTGAATGTCAGTTGCAGGGCAGTCATCGCCTTCATGTTGCTGATGTGCGTATTCTGGCGGCCACCAGCGCCGACTTGCCGGCAGAGGTGAAAGCGGGCCGGTTCCGGGCGGATTTGTTTTACCGCTTGCAGGTGGTGCCTATCAGCCTGCCGCCTTTGCGGGAACGCCGTGAGGATATTTCATTATTACTGAAGCATTTCGGCCATGAGTTTGCGGCTGGGAATGCAGTGGTGCGTTATTCAAAAGAAGCCGAACATTGCCTGCTGAGCTATGCCTGGCCGGGCAATGTGCGTGAGCTTGAGAATTTTTGTCAGCACATGGCGTTGCTGCATGCCGGACAATTATTGCAGGTGGCGGATCTACCGACCGAAATGCGACCGGAGGTCGCGGCCAGCCAGCATCAGTTCAAGCTGCCGGCAACCGGGGTTGATTTAGCCCAGGTCGAGCTGGATTTGATTGAGCAGGCATTGGAAATGGCAGCCGGAAACCGTTCCCGTGCCGCACGTCTGCTGGGGATCAGCCGTGATACTTTGCTTTATCGTATGCAGAAGTATTCCTTGTCGCCATAAGCAACAGATCCTAGTTTAAGAAATCCTCAAAAAACCAAGCCGAGAAAGCGTGCCGGCCTGAAATGCCGGACTTTTTATAAATCTCAGAGGCTTGCTGACGAACGGTTTTTTCTCTGGTTTGTCGCAGGGCAGCAATTTCATTAAAACTGAGGCCCTTAAGCAATAATAATGCGATTTCCTGCTCACTCTGGCTCAGATGCCATTCATTGAACTGCTGTTGAATGACCTGACTGTACTGCTTTCTGGCTTGGTAAATACGGGAATTCGACTCAGTCATTTGTTGATTGATGGTGGCGAGATCTTGCTGCAACTGTTGTAAATGTCCTGACTGTTGTTTGAGATTAAAGATTAGGTAGCTGATAAGTCCCAGAGCCAGGCAGATGATCAAACCTTCTTCAACGATATGCCACAGTGGCTGACCGGAGGAAAAATCTTCGATCATATCGATTACGTTGAAGATGATGACGACCAACATGATGGTGATAATAAAAACAGGTTTCGCTTTCAGCACATCAGCTCCCGCAGTCAATAAAAACGGCGTGGTACATATGCCGGAATATCCTGATTATAGGACAGATATACGATGCGCGCAGTGCTGTGAATCAGTAAATTAAAGCTCGACCCGATTAAAAGGAGAGCTTGTTATGCAAGAGCCAAATATCTCTGCCAAGCCGGTTTGGGACATTGCAGTCCGCTTGTTCCACTGGGCTCTGGTTATTAGTTTTACAACCGCTTATTTAACAGGTGATGAAGAAAGTTCGCTTCATACTTATGCCGGTTATATGGTGCTCGGATTAATTGTTTTTAGATTGATTTGGGGATTTATCGGTACTCAACATGCCCGTTTTAAAGATTTCATTTATAGCCCCGCACGAGTGAAAGCTTATGCAAAAAGTATGCTGTCAGGGCGGGTAGAACATGTCGATGGTCATAATCCTCTCGGCGGAATAATGGTTGTTGCCTTGCTCATCAGTCTGGCATTGACTTCGATAACGGGTCTGAAAGTATATGGTCTGGAAGGGCATGGCCCGCTCGCTCAGCAGGAGTCCGGCTTTTTTATCAGCACGGCACAAGCCTCTGTTCCGGGAAAACACAGTGGTGGTGCTAAGGAGAATGAAGCGGCAGAAGATCTATGGGAAGATATTCATGAGTTTTTCGCTAATTTCACTGTCTTTCTGATCGTATTGCATATCGCGGGTGTCGTGGTGTCCAGTCGGTTGGAAAAACAGAATCTGGTCAAAGCGATGATTACCGGACGTAAACCCTCATCCTTCACCTGAACAATCAAACTGATACTTCAAGGTTTCGCCCCTATCAGCGAAGTCGTCCACAGCTTCCTGAAAATCCTCCTGGCAGGGGGGACACAAAAACCGGCTTTAAGCCGGTTTTTGTGTTTATGGCCTGTCCGTGGCGAGTGCCCAATTGGCTGTTTGCCCAACTTGTCGGCAGTGTTAAAGTGCTCCTTATTGGAAAGGCATTACAACTGATGGTGGAGCAAGATGAGACAGTATCTGGATTTATGTCAAAGAATCATAGATGAAGGTGAGTGGGTAGAGAATAAGCGCACTGGCAAGCGCTGCCTGACTGTGATTAATGCGGATCTGGAATACAATGTTGCTGATAATCAGTTTCCGCTGATCACTACCCGTAAAAGTTACTGGAAAGCAGCGATTGCCGAAATGCTGGGTTATCTGCGCGGTTATGACAATGCGGCGGATTTTCGTGCAATTGGTTGTAAAACCTGGGATGCCAACGCCAATGAAAATGCAGACTGGCTGAATAATCCGCACCGTAAGGGTGAGGATGATATGGGGCGGGTTTACGGCGTGCAGGGGCGGCGCTGGCAAAAAGCCGATGGCAGTCAGCTGGATCAGTTACAGAAAATTGTTAATAACTTATCGCAAGGTATCGATGACCGTGGCGAAATCCTGACTTTTTATAATCCCGGTGAATTCGACAGGGGCTGTCTGCGGCCCTGCATGCATACCCATACTTTTTCCCTTCTGGGAGACACGCTGTATCTGACTTCCTACCAACGTTCCTGCGATGTGCCGCTGGGGCTTAACTTTAATCAGGTTCAAGTGTTCTTTTTGCTCAAACTGATGGCACAGATCTGCGGCTTGAAACCCGGCAGGGCGTACCACAAGATCGTTAATGCACATATTTACGAAGATCAGCTGGCTTTGATGCGTGATGTGCAGCTCAAACGCGAGCCTTACCCGTCACCGTCACTGATGATCAACCCGGATATTAAAACACTTAAGGATATTGAAACCTGGGTTTCGCTGGAAGACTTCAAGGTGGAGGGGTATCAAAGCCATGAACCGATTGCCTATCCGTTTTCCGTATAAGTGCTTAACCGTCATTCAGAATAGGATATTCGATGAGTAAACCACTCTATATAGTCTGGCAGGATGCTTTCATGCAAGGCGAGCCAATCATTGACGAGCAACATCGCGGCGTTCTGGCAACGATAAATTCATTGCATTATTTCCTGCAACAGGGACAAGGGCTTGAAGCCTTGATGCCGACAGTTAAGATTCTGGTAAGTTATTTGCTGTTTCATTTCAAAACAGAGGAAGGCATTTTAACGGCGGCAGAGTATCCTCGTATGGCGGAATATAATCGTTATGCGAAAGAAACGGTCGATGAGTTTAAACATATCTGCCAACAGTCGGCAAAGTATAAAGAACCGGAACAGGTGTTGATATTTTTGAAGGACTGGTGGCATCGGCATCTGCAGATGCATGAGCATATAACACCTTATCTGCATAACTGGAGCGGCGAATACTGCCGGGTTGATCAACATTGAAATGAGGTGGCGGCTTATGAAACAACCGATCGAAGATAAAAAAGGGCTGACAGAGTATCGGGTGTGGGATCGTTCAATCAGAGTGTTTCATTGGCTGAATGTCGCCTGCTTACTGGGGCTGATAGCCATTGGTCTGGTGATTCTTAACAGTAAAGCGCTGGGTGTCAGCGATGACGGCAAAATCCTGTTGAAAACCTGGCATGTCTATATCGGCTATCTGTTTGCGTTGAATCTCGCCTGGCGCATTATCTGGGGATTTATCGGCAGTCGTTATGTACGCTGGCGGGCCATATTGCCAATGGGGTCTGCCTATCGGGAACAACGCGCTAAGTTTGTAGCTGGGTTGAAAAATGGCAGACCGGCTGGTTTTCTCGGCCATAACCCGCTGGCACGCTGGATGGTGACCTTGCTATTATTGTTGCTGTCGCTGCAGGCGATAACCGGGCTGGTGCTAGCTGGAACTGATGTTTATATGCCACCGTTTGGCAACAGCTTTAAAGCCTGGGTGGCAGAGAGTCCGGAAACTGTTGAGTTGGTCAGGCCTTATTCAGATGAAGGTGTGAATAAAGCCGCTTATCAGGATATGCGTGATTTCAGAAAACCTTTCATCACCGTGCATTATTATGTGTTTTTTATTTTGCTGGCGGCGATAGCTTTGCATCTGCTCGGGGTATTGGTGACAGAATTGCGTGAGCGTAATGGGCTGGTGTCGGCGATGCTGACCGGCAGAAAAGTATTTAAAAACAAACCGATCGATTTGGACGATTAATTAGATGTACCCTACAGTTGTCCCTGCTGTGCCAGTGAAACGGTGTCGGCATCGCCAATGATGATGTGATCCAGCACGCGGATATCGACCAGTTCTAGCGCTGATTTAATGCGGCGGGTAATCTGAATATCGGCCTGACTGGGTTCGGCAATGCCGGAAGGATGATTATGGGCCAGGATCACGGCAGCGGCATTGTGATGCAAAGCCTGTTTGACCAGTTCCCGGGGATAGACGCTGGCACCATCAATCGTGCCTCTGAACAGTTCCTCGAAGGCCAAAAGTCGATGCTGATTATCCAGATACAGACAGGCAAACACTTCGTAGGGGTAAGGCCGCAGTCTATGCTTGAGATAGCGGCGCGTAGTGTCACAGTCATTAAATGCATCGCCTTTGGACAGCGTGGATTCCAGATGCCTGCGGCCCATTTCCAGCACAGCCTGGAGTTGTACAAACTTGGCTGTGCCCAGACCATGACCTGAGCAAAAAGTAGCTTGGTCGGCTTCCAGCAACGCACGCAGACTTCCGAATTGGTTCAACAGTTGTCGGGCCAGATCCACCGCCGATAAGCCGGTGACACCGGTACGCAGAAAAATTGCCAGCAACTCGGCATCAGACAGAGCCGAAGCACCGGTATGCAACAGTTTCTCACGTGGTCGTTCATCGGCAGGCCAGTCCTTGATTGCCATGATTCACATCCTTGTCATTTATTCAGTGTTCACTATATTTGCTGTTTTTAGTAAAAACAATGGCTTGTATGTACTAATCCGGTAAAAAATAGTATGCTGTGCGCCCTTTATAATTATCTGATCTTATGGCTGGTAAACTTTACATTAGAACCTTTGGTTGTCAGATGAACGAATACGATTCATCAAAGATGGCCGAGGTACTCGCTGATTCTCACCAACTGGAACCGACGGATATTGCGGAAGAAGCCGATGTGCTTTTGCTCAACACTTGTTCGATCCGCGAAAAAGCGCAGGAAAAGGTATTCCACCAACTGGGGCGCTGGAAGCGCTGGAAGGACTCGCGGCCGGATCTGGTGATTGGTGTCGGTGGCTGTGTGGCGAGTCAGGAAGGCGAGGCTATCCGTAAACGCGCGCCATATGTCGATTTGATCTTCGGGCCGCAAACGCTGCACCGTCTGCCAGCCATGCTGGAGGAGGTGAAAAAAAGCCGTAAACCGAGCATTGATATCTCTTTCCCCGAAATCGAGAAGTTTGATAATCTGCCGGCGCCGCGCGCCGAAGGCCCGACCGCCTTTGTATCGGTAATGGAAGGATGCAGCAAATACTGCACTTTCTGTGTCGTGCCCTACACCCGTGGTGAAGAGGTCAGCCGTCCGGTAGGCAGTATTTTGCGCGAAATTCGTCAACTGGCGGCGCAGGGTGTGCGGGAAGTCAATTTGCTGGGGCAGAATGTTAATGCCTATCGTGGTGTGATCGAAGATGATGAAACCGCTGATTTGGCATTGCTGATTCATTATGTTGCGGCGATTGAAGGTATTGAACGCATTCGTTTTACCACTTCACACCCGGTCGAGTTTTCGGACAGTCTGATTGAAGCTTTTGCCGAAGTGCCCGAACTGGTCAATCACCTGCATCTGCCGGTTCAATCCGGTTCCGATCGCATTCTGGCGATGATGAAACGCGGTCATACTGCTGTCGAATATAAAAACAAAATTCGCCGTTTGCTGGAAGTCAGGCCTCATCTAAGCATGTCCAGCGATTTTATTGTCGGTTTTCCCAATGAAACCGAAGCTGATTTTCAGGCGACCATGGATCTGATTGATGAAATCGGTTTTGATCATTCGTTCAGCTTTATTTACAGTGCGCGTCCCGGTACACCGGCGGCGGCCTTTGTCGATTCAGTGTCTGAAGATGTGAAGAAAAAACGCTTGCAGATTATGCAGGATCGGCTATGGGAGCTGGAAAATGCGCATGCCGAAGCCATGGTCGGCACGACGCAATGTATTTTGGTCGAAAGAGAAGCGCATCGTGGTGACGGCGATATGGCTGGACGTACTGAAAACAACCGTGTAGTCAACTTCCAGGGCGATAAATCTCTGATTGGGCAATTTGTTGATGTGCGTATCGAAGAAGCTTTCAGCAATTCCTTGCGTGGCGAACTGCTAACTGATAGCGTGATCGTATAAGCCTTTGGGATAATTTAGTGACCAATTCTTCACATTCGCTCGATAGTGTCAGTTTCGAGCTCAGCCCGACTGATAACCCCCGTCTTGCCAATCTCTGCGGCCATCTTGATGAACATATCAGAATGATGGAACGGGGTTTTGGCGTGGAAATTAACAACCGTGGCACCAAGTTTCAGGTGATAGGCCCGGCTGAGGTTTTGGTTTCGGTGCAGGAGGTTATTCACGATCTCTATGCCGAAACTGCCCAGACGGTATTGGTGCCGGAACAGATCCATATGGCGATTCGCAGAGTCGGCGGCGAAGGGGAAGGCAGCGGCGCAGCTTCGGCAGAGCAGGATGAGGTGGTTATCAAAACCAAACGTGGCTTGATTAAAGCCCGTGGTGAAAATCAGCAGGCTTATCTGCAACGTATTATGACCCACGATATCAACTTCGGTGTGGGGCCTGCCGGCACCGGTAAGACTTACCTTGCCGTGGCCTGCGCAGTAGAAGCCTTGGAGCGGGATTTCGCCCGTCGTATCGTGCTGGTGCGGCCGGCGGTGGAAGCCGGTGAGCGTTTGGGTTTTCTGCCTGGCGATCTGGCGCAAAAAGTCGATCCTTATCTGCGGCCTTTGTTTGATGCGCTTTATGAAATGCTCGGTTTTGAACGGGTGGCCAAATTAATTGAGCGCAATGTGATCGAAGTGGCCCCTTTGGCTTATATGCGTGGCCGGACTTTGAACGAGTCCTTTATCATTCTGGATGAAGCGCAGAATACCACCATCGAGCAGATGAAAATGTTTCTGACCCGTATGGGCTATAGCTCAACGGCAGTTATTACCGGTGATATTACTCAGATTGATTTGCCTGGATCCCAAAAATCCGGCCTGCGTCATGCGATTGAAGTGTTGAAAGATGTCGAAGGTATCGGTTTTACGTTTTTCCAGGCCAAGGATGTAGTGCGTCACTCGCTGGTACAAAAAGTGATTCTGGCTTACGATAAGGCCGACAGGCAGTCATGACCGTCACCGTTGATTTTCAATGTGCTTATCAGGGTAATACGCCGGATCAAGCACAGGTAACACGTTGGGCCGAAGCGGCATTGCAGTCTGTTGATGATGATTGTGAGTTAAGTATCCGGCTCGTTGATGAAGACGAGAGTGCCGAGTTGAACAGTAACTATCGCGGCAAAACCGGTCCCACTAATGTCCTGTCCTTTCCTTTTGAATCGCCTGTAGAACTGGAACCCATATTATTGGGGGATTTGGTGATTTGTGTACCCGTAGTGGAAAGGGAAGCGGCAGAACAAGATAAAAAAGTAACCGATCATTGGGCCCATATGGTGGTGCATGGTTGTCTGCACCTGCTGGGTTATGATCATATTGAAACGGATGAAGCTGAACAGATGGAAGCATTGGAAATCCATATTCTGCAATCTTTAGACATTGCCAATCCCTATATTTTGCGGGGAGAGTTGTCATGAGTGAAGGTCGAACGAGTCGCTCAGGAAGTCATTCCTGGGTGCGGAAACTAAGCAATTTGTTGCTGGAACCGCAGGATCAGGAACAACTGATAGAACTTATCCGCTCGGCTTCTGAGCGGCATATTCTGGACGCTGAGGCTCTGTCTATCGTTGAGGGGGCGCTTAGCGTTTCCCAGATGCAGGCCCGTGATATCATGATTCCGCGTTCGCAAGTGGTGATGGTGTCACGCGATGCCCCGGCGGAAGAAACCCTGAAACTGGTGACCGAGACTGCACATTCACGTTTTCCGGTGATTGATGATGACCGTGACGATGTGATTGGTATTCTGCTGGCAAAAGACTTGCTGTCCGCGGTGGTCAGTAGCGGTGTGTTTGATTTTGATTTACGCGAGTTGTTGCGTCCGGCCGTGTTCATTCCGGAAAGCAAGCGCCTTAATGTATTGCTCAGGGAATTTCGTGCCCGCCGTAACCACATGGCCATTGTCGTGGATGAGTATGGAGGGGTGGCCGGGATTGTGACCATTGAAAATGTGCTGGAGCAGATCGTCGGTGAAATCGAAGATGAACATGATTTTGATGACGATGCCCCGATTCTGCAACGCAATGAAAATACCTACACCATCAAAGCCCTGACCATGGTGGAAGACTTTAACGAGTTTTTCGAAACCAATTGGAGTGATGAAGATTTTGATACGGTTGGCGGCTATGTGGTCAATCAATTTGGTCATTTGCCGGAACGGGGTGAGCAGATTACCATTGATCGTTTTCAGTTTACCGTGTTGCGTGCGGATAACCGCCGGATTTATCTGATGAAAATGGTGTTGCTGTCTCCGGAAGAAGCGCTGGAAGCTGATGTAGAATAATGCGGACAGGAAACGAGCAGGGCTTGCAGGGCTGGAAAGGTAGTATGGTGGCGCTACTGGCGGGTGCGTTGTTGCCGCTGGCTTTTGCGCCATTTTATTGGTATCCCCTGGCTGTGCTCAGCCTCGTTTTGTTATTTTTCAGCTGGCTTGAGGCCTCCCCCAAACAGGCGGCATGGCGTGGCTGGTTATTCGGTTTTGGCATGTTTGGTGTCGGCGTTTCCTGGGTCTATGTCGCTATCCATGTCTTCGGCCAGTCAGGCATGATCCTGGCAACCTTGCTTACCGGCCTGTTTGTGGCTTTTCTGGCTTGTTACCTGGCTTTGCTGGGCTGGTTCATCAAAAAGCTTTCCCCTTCGTGTTCCTCTTTCATCGATCTGATTTTATTACTCCCGGTTGCCTGGGTCGGCTTTGAATTATTTAAAGGCTGGTTTTTGAGCGGTTTTCCCTGGCTGGAATTGGGTGTCAGTCAGATAGAAGGGCCACTGGCCGGATTTATTCCGGTTATCGGTGTGATCGGTGCGTCATGGCTGGTGGCAGTAACGGCCGGTCTGATGATTCATAGCTGGCGGCAAAAGCAGTGGTTATGGCTGTTGCCGGTGGTGTTGCTTTGGGGAAGTGGCGAGGCGCTGAAACAGGTTGACTGGACGCAACCGGTCGGTACGACGGTCAAAACCACACTGATTCAGGGTAACGTGCCACAACAGATCAAGTGGGACCCGGAACAACTGGCGAATACACTGGCTTTGTATCAGGTAACCTCAGAGGTTCACTGGGATAGTGATTT
Source organism: Methylophaga sp. OBS4 (assembly GCF_026319305.1). GTDB lineage: Bacteria > Pseudomonadota > Gammaproteobacteria > Nitrosococcales > Methylophagaceae > Methylophaga. Next base: position 76,627 of record NZ_JAPDMV010000002.1, on the reverse strand, counting down.
GATTGTCTGGCCGGAAAATGCGATACCGGCGTTTTATCACCAACTCAGGGATTTCTATCTGGAGCCGCTACAGCGTCAGGCCCGGGATCATCAAACGGATATTTTGCTGGGGCTGCCGGTACAGGATGGCCGTGATGGAGAGTACTTCAACAGTATGATGGTGTTGGGTAAGCAGCAGGGTTTTTACCATAAACAGCATCTGGTGCCATTTGGTGATTATGTGCCGTTTGAATGGCTGCGCGGGCTGATTGCCTTTTTTAATTTACCGATGTCCGCATTTGCTGCTGGGCCCGCCGGCCAGCCCTTACTTACCGCTGCCGGTCAGCCGGTCGGTATTTCAATCTGTTATGAAGATGTCTTTTCCACCGAAGTGTTGCAAACACTGCCCGAGGCTACCTTGCTGATAAATGCTACCAATAATGCCTGGTATGGTGATTCATTTGCACCGCATCAACATTTACAAATATCGCGTAGCCGGGCACTGGAGACTGGGCGCCCTTTAGTGCGGGCCACGACAAACGGGATTTCAGCCTTTGTCGACTTTAAAGGGCAAATACAGTCCCAAACACCTCAGTTTGAACAAGCGGTGTTGACCGAAACCATACAACCGCGACACGGTGAAACACCTTATGTGAGCTGGCAGCAATGGCCTATATGGGGTGGGTCGGTGTTCATGTTGCTGCTGTGGGCGTATTATCGTCGAAAAAAATCTGATTAACATGACATATCAATGCAACTTCTGACCATTCAGCGCATTTTGGGGATTCTGCTGTCGCTGTTCAGCATCACTATGCTGCCGCCGGTACTGGTGTCCTGGTATTACCAGGATGGTGCCGGTGAAGCGTTTTTGACGGCGTTTGTATTGCTGTTAGTGACAGGGTTGCTGTTCTGGCTGTCGGCCCGTAAGCATCGTAAGGAATTGAAAATACGCGATGGTTTTATCGTGGTAGTCATGTTCTGGATGGCATTGGGTTTCGCCGGTTCTCTGCCGTTTTTTCTGACCGCTGTGCCGGAAATGTCTTTCACCGATGCGGTGTTCGAGTCGATGTCGGGGCTGACCACTACCGGCGCCACCGTGTTGACCGGACTCGATACCTTGCCGGAAGCGGTGCTGTTTTACCGGCAGTTCCTGCAATGGTTGGGGGGAATGGGGATTGTGGTATTGGCAGTCGCGATTCTGCCTTTACTGGGCGTCGGGGGTATGCAGCTTTACCGCGCCGAAACACCGGGGCCGATGAAAGATGCGAAACTGACCCCGCGTATTACCGAAACAGCAAAAGCGCTCTGGTATATCTACTTATCCTTGACTATTGCCTGTGCGCTGGCTTTCCACTGGGCGGGCATGAGCTGGTTTGACGCTATAGGCCACAGTTTCTCTACCGTTGCCATCGGTGGTTTTTCGACACATGACGCCAGTATGGGGTTCTTTAATAGTGCCACGATTGAAATGGTCACCGTGGCGTTCATGCTGGTGTCAGGAATGAATTTTTCCCTGCATTTCCTTGCCTGGCGGCACCGCAGCATCCGCCATTACCTGAGTGATTCTGAATTAAAAGTTTTTCTGGGCATTATGCTGCTAATCTCAATAGTCACCTGCGGTTATCTGTATTTCACGAATACCTTCGACAATCCCTGGACGGCCATTCATCAGGGTATTTTTCAGACGGTGTCGATTGGTACGACAGCGGGGTTTACCACTACGGATTATTATTTATGGCCGGGTTTTTTGCCGATTTTGCTGCTGATGACCAGTTATATCGGTGGTTGCGCATTTTCTACTGGTGGTGGTATCAAGGTGATTCGGATCATGCTGCTGTTCAAGCAGGGCTATCGTGAGGTGTTACGATTGATCCATCCCAATGCCATATTTGCCATCAAAGTGAATGGCAAAGCCTTGCCGGCGAATGTCGTCGGTGCGGTATGGGGTTTCTTTGCGATGTATGTCTTTTGTTTCAGCATTATGCATTTACTCCTGATGTCGACCGGGCTTGATGTGGTGACCTCGTTTTCAGCGGTGACGGCCTGTCTCAACAACCTGGGGCCGGGCCTGGGGGAGGTAGGCGCCAATTTTGGTGATATTAATTCGCCTTCGAAATGGATACTGTGCATGGCTATGTTGCTGGGACGGTTGGAGATATTCACCTTGCTGGTTGTATTGACGCCCGCATTCTGGAGGCGTTAGATGAATACTGAACAGCAAAAATGGGATCAGATTTATACGGATAAAACACCTGGCTTGCCTCAGGCTGCAGAGGTGTTGGTTCAGAATCGGCACTTGCTGCCCGCTAAGGGCGTTGCACTTGATTTGGCCTGTGGCCTGGGGGGGAACAGCCTCTTGCTCGCTCAGAGCGGACTTGATGTGCTGAGCTGGGACGTCTCGCCGGTAGCGATTGCCAAACTGCAACAACTGGCCAGCCAGCAAGTGCTCAAAATCCGAACCGAGGTCAGAGATGTGATCCGGTTCCCTCCGGACAAGCAGTCGGTCAATGTATTGCTGGTGAGTCATTTTCTGGTCAGAGATATAGCCGCTGATCTGGCCGCTGCATTGAAACCGGGAGGTTTGCTGTTTTATCAAACGTTCTGTCAGGATAAGGTCAGTGAAGTGGGGCCCAAAAATCCGGATTATTTGTTGGCTGATAATGAACTGTTGCGGATGTTTGCCGGTCTTAAGGTAAGAGTTTATCGTGAAGAGTCATTGCTGGGACAGCGTGATTCGGGCTGGCGCAATCAGGCTATGCTGGTGGCAGAGAAGCCTATGGCTTGAAATAAACTTGCTAGCCGGCGGCTTGATCTATAGAATAACGCGGTTCAAAAGCTCATAACCTGTGGTTAGAGCGAGATTTTTGCAAACATACATTTAACGAGTACAGATATGAAAGCGGATATCCATCCAGATTACACCGAGATCAATGTTACCTGCAGCTGTGGTAACACCTTTAAAACTCGCTCTACACGCACTTCAGACTTGACTCTGGATGTGTGCTCAGAATGTCATCCGTTCTATACCGGCAAGCAGAAAATGCTGGATACGGCGGGGCGTGTAGACAAATTCCGTCAGAAATACGGTAAATAAGCTGACGGAACCAGACTTTATGGTTTGATTATGCTTAACGTGTTCGTACAAGGTTGTACAAGTCACGACAGATTTCGAAGCCTCTGCCTGTTGGTGGGGGCTTTGTTGTTTATGGGGTTGGCTGGTTGTGCTCAGAATCCGGTTACCGGTGAGCAGGATTTTGTCCTGTTCGGCGAGGATAAAGAGCTGGCAATTGGTCGCGATTATCACCCCAAGATCATTGCTGAATACGGCCGTTATGATGACGAGGTTTTACAGGCCTATGTACAGTCGGTCGGGGAAAAGCTGGCTGCCGTCAGCCATCGTGATGATTTGATATACCGTTTTACGGTACTCGACACGCCGGTTATTAATGCTTTTGCCCTGCCTGGCGGCTATATCTATATTACCCGTGGCCTGATGGCCTACCTGAACTCAGAAGCCGAGCTGGCTGCTGTATTGGGGCATGAAATCGGGCACGTTACCGCCCGTCACGGGGTGAGACAACAGAGCGCGGCGCAGGCGGCAAACCTGGGTTATACACTGGGCGCTATTTTATTCCCGGAACTAAGAGCCAGCGGCTCGCAAAACCTGTTTAATATTTTGGGCGGAGCGCTGCTGAGCGGCTATGGCCGTGAGCATGAGCTGGAGTCAGATAGACTGGGCGCTGAATATCTGGCGCGTGCCGGCTATACGCCACATGCCATGATTGATGTTATCAGTGTGTTAAAAGACCAGGAAACCTTTGCGGCTGCAGAAGCCAAGAAACAGGGCAGAGACTATCAGGGTTATCATGGTCTGTTTGCCAGCCATCCCGATAATGACACACGCTTACAACAGGTGGTCTCTGCGGCTGATCAGTATATCAGTGCGCAGAATGGTCAGGTTTTGCGGGATGCCTATTTACAGAAAATCAGGGGCATGACTTTTGGCGACAGTGAAGATCAGGGCATTCGCTCTGATAATCATTTTTATCACTTGTCGATGCGTTTTTCACTGGATTTCCCGCCGAACTGGCATATCAATAATAATCCGGACAGTCTCCAGGCTATCGCTCCTGAAGGTAAGGCCTTGATAGAGATGGGGGCCGCCGATATCAATCGCAAGCTGACACCCCAGCAGTTCATTCAACAGCGCTTGAAGATTGATGATCTCCGCTCAGGCCGTACCCTCAGTAACCATGGCCTGGAGGGGTATACCGGGCTGACTACACATCAGAATAGGCCTCTGCGAGTTGGCGTAGTTTATTTGCGTGATCAGGCTTTTATCTTCTTGGGCAGCAGTAAAAACAGCCGTGAATTTGGTCAATTCGATAACGATATCCTGGATACCATCAACAGTCTGCATAGCCTGCGGGATGAAGAGATCGAACTGGCAAGGGAACTGAAGATTGATATTGTGACTGTCAACAAAGATGACAGTTATGCCAAATGGGCCGGCACCTCGCGGATCAGTAATAGTCCGTTGCAGCAGTTACGCCTGTTGAACGGTGATTATCCCGATGCCGAACTGAAGCCGGGGCAGAACGCGAAAATAATCCGTTGATATGAGCCTGTTTGCAGTTCCTCAATAATTGTAGCGAAGAGGACTGCTTTTCCGCAGGGCAGGTTGCAAGTCGTTCCAAATCAGAGCCAGGTAGCGGTTCACTGGGGCGTTTATATACAATCCCTTAGAACAAATCGATGACAGGTGCCGCGCCGCTGTCACCCGCATACCCCTGACCGGCGGCTGGTGCCATTTCGGTGGGTACATGTTCCTGACGGAATGTCTCATAGATTGCATCAACTGCTTCCGGTCTTGCCAGTAGTCCTGTTGCCGGATCGATTCTGACAGTGACCATATCTACCGGTGGTTCCAGCGACTCTTCCGGCAGACCTTTCAATGCCTCTTTCATAAAGTCTATCCACATAGGCAAAGCTGCACGGCCACCTGTTTCATAATGACCCAGTGAGCGCGGAGTATCAAAGCCTACCCAACTGATGGCGACCAACTCGGGATGAAAGCCGTTAAACCAGGCGTCGACCTGATCGTTAGTCGTCCCGGTCTTGCCGGCCAGATCATTTCTACCCAGACTCATGGCTTTACGTCCTGTGCCGTATCTGACAACGTCCCTGAGTAAGCTGTTCATGATGTAGTTGTTTTGTGGCGTCATAATACGCTGAGCCGGTTTGAAAGCAGCAGAGTCCAGGTCGACTTCATCCGGCAAACACGTTTCACAGACTGTGTGGGGCTGTGCCTGCATAAGGGTGTTACCATTTGCATCGACAACACGTTGCACCAGATAGGGTTCTATACGGTAGCCTCCGTTTGCAAGTGCAGAATAAGCCCGTGCCATATCCCAGGGGGCGGCACTGCCACTGCCTAAGGCGAGCGAGAGATTGCTATGCAGTTGATTGGGGTCGAAACCAAATTTCTGAGCATAATCAACAGCATATTTGGCACCGATATCCCGTAACAAACGAATAGATACCAGATTTCTGGAATGTATCAGTGCTTCCCTCAGACGAGTGGGACCGTAGAACTGCCCACTGTAGTTTTCCGGTCGCCAGACATTTTCCAGGCCCGGATCATCAAATACAACCGGTGCATCGTTAATGATACTGGCAGGGGTGTAGCCTTTCTCCAGGGCTGCGGAGTAGATAAACGGTTTAAACCCCGAACCGGGTTGGCGCCGTGATTGTGTGACGCGGTTGAATTTATTCTGGAAGAATTCAAATCCGCCATTGAGGGCCGTTACCGCGCCATCATAAGGAGCAACTGCAATTAGAGCGCCTTCAGCTTGTGGAAGTTGCGCCAGCTGCCAGTTGTCTGCAGTCAGTTTTTCGACTCTGATAACATCCCCGGTCTTCACAACATCTGCGGCCTGCTTGGGTACAGCGCCGCGACTGTTGGTGCTGAGCTGTTTCTGTGCCCACTTCATTGAGGCCAGACTCAGTGTTACAAAGCCATGCTTTTTGATGTAAACAGAAGCACTGTCTTTGCTGACATCAGTTACGATAGCGGGTTTCAACGGCCCAATAGCGTCGAATTTTCCGAGTAGTTCTTCCAGAATTTCTTCGCTGCTGTTTTCGTCAACTTTAATGTTTTCAACCGGGCCGCGATAGCCATGTCTGCGGTCGTAAGCCAATAATGCAGTTTGTAATGACTGATTAGCCGTTCGTTGGTGTTCAGCCCGGATGGTTGTGTATACGTTAAAACCGTTGGTATAAGCATCTTCACCAAAATCTTCAATTAACTTGGTGCGAACCATTTCAGCAACATAGGGCGCGTAAACTTCTATCTCAGGCCCGTGATATAAGGCAGAGACAGGCGCTTGACTGGCTTCGATATATTGTTTTTCATTAATGTAACCAACCTCCCACATACGGTGTAGTACATAATTGCGGCGGATCATGGCCCGTTCCGGGTTGATTATGGGGTTGAACTTGGAAGGGGCCTTGGGAAGGCCGGCAATCATCGCCATTTCGGCTAACGTCAGTTCGCTCAGCGGCCGACCGTAATAGACGTTCGCCGCCGCACCTACCCCATAAGCCCGATTGCCGAGATAGATTTTATTTAAATAGAGCGTAAGAATTTCTTCCTTGCTAAGCACTTGTTCCATTTCCAGCGCCAGGATGATTTCGTTGATTTTGCGCAGATAGGTTTTTTCTTTAGATAGAAAGAAATTGCGGGCGACCTGCATGGTGATAGTGCTACCGCCCTGAGTTTTAGAGCCGGTTGTCAGCAGCGAATATACCGCCCGCAAGATACCCTGATAATCTACTCCCGGATGTTGGTAAAAACGATCATCTTCTGCTGCAAGAAAGGCCTCAATCATGGATTGAGGGATATCCTGATATTCAACAGGAATACGTCTTTTCTCGCCGAACTCAGCCATTAACAGGCCTTCTGAGCTGAAGATACGCAAGGGGATCTGCAACTGCGTTTCTTTAAGCGTGTTGGTATCCGGTAGCTTGGGAGCCAGTAAAAAATAAACGGCGGCAGTAGCTATGATAAAGACTATGGATAAGGCTATGATAAATTTTAATATCTGACGACTGAGTTGAAACATTGGGAGATTAAATTCGCAAAAAAAGAGTCACTAGAGTATATATAAAGGCGTGAATAATAACAGTGGATCAATTCAAACCCTTCGCGTTGTTGTGTTTTTTGTTGACATTAATTATATTCTTAATAAACTACTTTAACTAATAGGGCTAAGTGAATCTCTTACGATTGGTTCAACGGGAATTGAGGCGATAGATGTTCGGACAAAAAAAATCCCCTTTGTTAGGGATCGACATTAGTTCATCGGTGGTGAAAGTACTTGAACTCAACAAGAAAGGGGAAAGATATACTGTTGAGTCCTATGCCGTTGAGCCGTTACCTGTTAATGCGGTTGTAGAGAGCCGTATCGAAAACCGGGATGAAGTGGCTGGTGCAATACGACGTGCTATCAAGCGCTCCGGAACTAAAGCAAAAGAAGCCGCAGTCGCGGTGTCGGCTAACTCCGCCATTACCAAGACAGTTTCTTTTCCCGCTTCGCTGTCAGAGAGGGAGCTGGAAGAAAATGTGCTGCTTGAAGCCGAAAACTACATACCTTATCCACTGGAAGAAGTCAGGCTTGATTTCGAGGTTCTAGGCACTTCATCCGCAGATGTTGAAGCAGTGAATGTGTTGCTGGCTGCCTCCCGCCGTGAAAATGTGGATGCGCGTACCGAAGTGGTTGAAAAAGCTGGATTGAAGCCGATGCTGGTGGATGTAGAGGCTTATACCATGGAAAACGCGTTTGGACTCATAGCCCAACAATTGCCTCATCATGGTCAGGGACTGACTGTTGCCGTGGCAGATGTCGGTGCTACGGTCACCACACTTCATGTTTTAGTTGATGGCAAAATCGTATTTACCCGCGAACAAACCTTTGGCGGGCGCATGCTGACCGAAGATATCGAGCGTCATTATGGCATGTCTTATCAGGAAGCTGGCCGGGCTAAGAAAGATGGCAGCTTGCCCGATGATTACGGTCCGAAGGTGCTGGAGCCTTTCAAAAGAGCCATGACGATGACCGTCACCCGTGCTCTGCAATTCTTTTTCTCTGCATCTACCCAATACCAGTCGATCGACCATATCATCCTTGCTGGTGGCTGCGCCTCAATTAAAGGCGTGGATGCCATGATTGAAGAAGAAACCGGTACCTCTACCTCAGTGGCTAATCCTTTTTCAGACATGGTGCTGGGACCGAGAGTGAAAATACAGGCTTTGAGCAATGATGCGCCATCGATGATGATTGCTTGCGGCCTGGCAATGAGGAGCTTTGACTGATGGCCCACATTAACTTGTTGCCATGGCGTGAAGAGCGCCGACAGGAGAGACAGACGCGGTTTTATATAGCACTGGTTGCAGGGCTTGTTTTTGCAGCTGCTGTGCTTTATCTGATTGTGATGTATGCCGATGGCCTTATTGAAGAACAAAATCAGCGTAATGCTTTCCTGCAACAGGAAATCAGTAAGCTGGACAAGCAAATAAAAGAAATCAACGATCTGGAAAAACAACGGGATCGTCTTCTGGCCAGAATGCAAGTGATCCAGGAGCTTCAGCAGAGCCGCCCCAAGGTGGTCAAGGTTTTTGACTCACTGGTACGAATCGTGCCGGAGGGTGTTCACCTCGATAAAGTGACCCGGACAGGAAATTCACTCAGCTTTGATGGTGTTGCCCAGTCGAATGCCCGGGTTTCCGTGTTTATGCGCGAAATTGATGACAATGAAGAATATGGTGAGTCAAGGCTCAAAGTCATCCAAAGAACCTCTACAAGTGATAATGCGATCAGGAAGTTTACTGTCGAAGTGAACGAGTCCGCCCCGAAACCTGAAGACGGAGAACAATAATGGAATTGTCTTCAATTACCGAACTCGATTTCAATGAAAGTGGTGAATGGCCGCTGCCGATAAAAATCGCAGCAGTTGTAATTATTTGTGCCTTGGTGTGGGGCGGTGGTTATTACTACATACTTAAGGACAAGAAAACTGAGCTTGAATCCCTTGAACAAAAAGAAGTGCAGCTCAGAACGACATTTGAAACCAAACAGGCCAAGGCGGTAAACCTGGAGGCTTACAAAGAACAGCTGGCGGAAATGAGAGTCCTGTTTGCTTCCATGCTTGAACAATTGCCGAGAAAAAGTGAAGTACCCGATTTGCTGGTCGATATCTCCCGTACAGGTTTGATCAATGGACTGGAATTTGAATTATTCAAACCCGAAGGTGAGCGGCCGGTGGATTTTTATGCGGAACTGCCGATTACGATGAAAGTCACGGGGTCATACCACCAGTTCGGGGAATTTGTCAGTGGTATAGCCGCATTGCCCAGAATAGTCACTTTGCACAATATCAAAATGGGGCCGTTGAACCAGAAAACCGGCAAAATGACCATGGACATTACGGCAAAAACATACCGTTACTATGATGACAAGAACGATTGATATGCAAAACGGGATAAACAAAGGGAAGCATCACTATGAATGAAAGACTGAAACTGTCGATCATTGTCATAGCGCTCAGCCTGCTTGGTGGGTGTCAGGATGAGAAAGAGGATCTCAGCGCTTATGTGGCCAAGGTCAAGTCACAGCAGAAATCAGATATACCGCCTATTCCGGTGATGAAACCTTATGAAAAGTTTGAATATGCTGCGGCTAAACTAAGAGATCCATTTGTACCTACAGTTATTGATGTCTCTGAACCAGAGCTTGCACCTGTTGCAGATAATGGTATCACTCCTGACAGCAATCGCCGCAAAGAGGCACTGGAAGCCTTTGAGTTATCAGAGTTGCAATTTGTCGGCACTCTTGAACAAGAACAGATTTGGGCATTGGTTCGGGCGCCAGATGGCGTTATTCATCGTGTGCAAAATGGCAATTATATGGGTAGAAATCACGGTAAGATCTTGTCTATCAGTGAAGCAGAGTTAACTTTGAAGGAGATTGTTCCCAGTGGACGCGGTGGGTTCATCGAACGGGATACCTCTGTTTCGGCAGTAGAGGTTAAATAAACAATGAATATCATGACGACAAAAAATGGAATCACCATGGCCAAGCAGACATTGATAACAAGTGATAAAAACTGGACCACTGCCCTGAAGCGCCAGTTATTCTGTGCTCTGGCATTGGTGTTTGCTACCGTGACGACGGCAGGTGCTGCCGAACTGCGAGCGTTGGATTACAGTGCGCTGCCTGGCAACAAGGCAAAAATCCAGCTTACGTTCTCGGAACCCGTATCCAAACCCAATAGCTTTGCTACTGACGACCCGGCCCGAATTATTCTGGATTTTGCCGGTGTGGAAAATAAGCTGCAAGAGAGAACAAAACAAATTAATGTCGGTGTGACCAGAAGTGTTTCTGCGGTTGAAGCCGGAGAGCGTACCAGAATGGTCATTAATCTTTTGCAAAAAGTGCCTTATTCCATCAGCCAGTCAGGTAATCAGCTGACTGTTACTATCGAAAGTGCCCATCAGGTTGCCAAACGTTCATCAAGCCCGGATACCTCAGTGACAGATATTGATTTCCGCCGCGGTGAATCAGGTGAAGCCCGCTTGATCATTAAACTGGATGGCACCGATACGGCAATGGATGTGCGTCAGGAGCGCGGCAATATCGTTGTAGAGTTAGCTAATGTTGGCTTACCCGACAACCTGCATCGCCGACTGGATGTGATGGATTTCGCCACTCCGGTTAAATATATTGATACTGAGACTAAAGGTAACGCAACGCAGTTGACGCTCACCACAGAAGGCGAATATGAGCATCTAGCATATCAATCTGAACAGACGCTGGTGATTGAAGTCAAACCGGTTTCTAAAGATGTGCAAGCAGCCCAACAAAGAGATCAGTTTGGATATAAAGGTGAAAAGCTGTCTTTGAACTTCCAGAATATTGAAGTAAGAGCCGTCTTGCAGTTGCTGGCAGACTTTACCGGCATGAATTTGGTAACCAGTGATACCGTCAAGGGTAACCTGACCCTGCGATTGAAAAATGTGCCCTGGGATCAGGCTCTGGATATTATTTTGAAAACCAAAGGCCTTGCCATGCGTCAAAATGGTAATGTCATGCTGGTGGCGCCCGCTGCAGAAATTGCGGCCAGGGAGAAACAGGAACTGGAAGCACAAAAACAACTGGTTGAACTCGAACCACTCTATACCGAAATTGTTGAAATCAAATTTGCAAAAGCCGATCAACTGGCACAAATCCTCAAAACAGATGGCAAGCAGGGTGGTGGCTCTGGACAGAGTGGTTTTCTGTCGCCACGCGGCAGTATCACCATCGATCAGCGAACCAATTCTTTGTTGATTCGTGATACGGCGGATAACCTAGTCGGTATCCGGCAGGTGATTGAGCAACTGGATAAACCGGTGCGCCAGGTTCTGATTGAATCACGTATTGTTATTGCCAACAACGACTTTAATAAAGAATTGGGTGTCCGGTTTGGTGTCACCAAAGAGAAATCATCGGGTAATAAATTTATTAATCAGGCGGTTACTTCAGGCTCACTAGATGCCACTACTCAGTTCTTGAATGGTGAAACAATTGGTTTTGAGGAACGAATGAATGTGAATCTGCCTGTTGATAACCCTGCGGGCTCTATCGGCTTGGCGCTTGCTAAACTTCCTTTCGGTACGTTGCTGGAGCTGGAATTGTCGGCTATGCAAGCTGAAGGCAAAGGCGAGGTTATTTCAACCCCACGTGTCATTACTTCCAATCAGCAACAGGCCACGATCGAGCAAGGTACTGAAATTCCTTATCAGGAAGCTACATCAAGTGGCGCGACCAACGTGTCGTTCAAAGAAGCGGTATTGAAACTGGATGTCACACCTCAAATCACGCCTGATGACCGTATCGTAATGGATTTGGAAGTCAGTAAGGACGAGGTGGGTGAAGTCTTCCTTGGTGTGCCCAGTATCGATACCCGCAGTGTTAAAACCCAGGTATTGGTTGATAATGGTGAAACAGTGGTACTCGGTGGTATTTATGAACAGAGTACTTCTAACAATGTCACACGAGTGCCTTTCTTTGGTGATCTGCCCTATGTCGGCTTTCTGTTCAAAAATAAAGCTAATGAAGACAGAAAACGTGAGCTTCTGGTTTTCGTCACCCCCAAAATCGTTAAGGAAGGGCTTCAATACTAAACTCATATAAGAGCCTGTTACTGAATTTTGAAGCCGGATCGCCTTTGATCCGGCTTTTTTGTGATAAAAAATTGAAGGTCAGAAAACATTGATATCAGGTAATATATTCCTTGTTGGTCCGATGGGAGCCGGTAAGTCCACCATCGGCAGACAGCTTGCCAAGGCTTTGCATAGAAAGTTCTATGACAGCGACAAGGAAATCGAACAGCGCACCGGTGTTTCCATTTCGTGGATTTTCGAAATGGAAGGTGAAGCAGGTTTCAGAGAGCGTGAGTCACGTGCTATTGAAGAGCTGACCGGTATGACCAATATTGTGCTTGCGACGGGCGGTGGTGCGGTGTTATCCGAGGAAAATAGAAAGCTGTTGCGTTCCAGAGGCCATGTTGTCTATCTGTCAGCGGAAGCGGAACAGCTGTATCGGCGAACTGCCAGAGATAAAAAACGTCCCTTACTGCAGCTCGCGGATCGCAGAAAACAAATTGAAGATCTTTTGGCTAAGCGTGATCCTCTGTACCGCGATGTCGCGGATATTGTATTGAAAACCGGTGAACAGTCAGTTCAGCATACGGTTAACGAAGTTATCAAAAAACTGAAAGAAACAGGACATATTAACGATCCCTCATGAAAACGCTACACGTTGCCCTTGCTGAGCGCAGTTACCCGATTTACATAGGCCAGGATTTATTATCTCAGCCTGAACTGATTCAACAGCATTTAAAGAATAAAGAAGTTTTGATTGTCACCAATGAGACAATTGCACCACTATATCTGAATAAAATGCTGAATCTGCTGCCGGGATATCAGTGTGAATCCGTGGTTCTGCCTGATGGTGAACAATTCAAGACCCTGGACGTACTCAATCGGGTATTTGATAAATTATTGCAGGCACGGTTTTCCCGGCAGGTAACCCTGATTGCTTTGGGGGGCGGTGTTATTGGCGATATGACCGGCTTTGCCGCAGCCTGTTATCAGCGGGGTGTGCCGTTTATACAAGTCCCTACCACCTTATTATCACAAGTAGATTCTTCCGTTGGCGGAAAAACTGCGGTCAACCATGCCTTGGGCAAGAACATGATCGGAGCCTTTTATCAGCCGCAGTGTGTGATCGCCGATACCAATACGCTGAACACGCTGGATGATCGCCAACTGGCTTCAGGGCTGGCAGAAGTCATCAAATATGGTTTGATTAACGACCGTGCCTTTTTTGAGTGGCTTGAGCAAAATATGGCTGCCTTAAAGGCCAGAAATCCACAGGCTTTAGCCTATGCGATTGAGCGATCCTGCCAGGACAAGGCTGAGATAGTTGCGATGGATGAGACGGAACAAGGTGTCAGAGCTTTGCTTAACCTCGGACATACTTTTGGGCATGCGATTGAGACCGGTATGGGATACGGCAACTGGTTGCATGGAGAAGCGATTGCCGTTGGCATGTTAATGGCGGCAGACTTGTCCGCACGCATGGGCTGGATATCCGCGCAGGATGTCAGCAGAATCCGTGCTATTTTTGCAGCTGCAGATTTACCGGTAAACGGACCAGAAGGCATGACTTCTGAGCAATATATGGCTTTGATGTCAGTGGATAAAAAGGTTCAGGCTGGTGTTATCAGGCTGATCTTGTTGAAAGATATCGGGCGCGCGGTGATCAGTGACGATTATTCAATTGATAAACTGCAGGAAACGTTGAGGCTGGGAGAGTCTAGTACTCTTGCAAGGTGATGACCGGGTTCAGCGTCCACGACTTCTTGCACAGGGAACACCCCTTCGCTGCGAATGGCGTCCTGCCGTGAACGCAGACAGATCAATTGAACGTAACAATATCAAATTGAAAGAGCACTAGCTTTGAAATGAGCGAAATTGCATCGACATCACCGGAACCGGCCTATCTTGCATGGCTGGCTTTAAAGCGCCTGCCATTTGCAGGGGTGTCAAATGCAGACAGTTTCTTTCCTGGTAGCCAGATAGAGCAACGGCGCCTGCTGTTGCTGCACTTGCTCCGATCGACGGATAAGCCTGTGTTGATTCAGGCTAATGCGGGAATGGGTAAAACATCGATGTTAGGTCAGTTACAGCGCGAATCAGCGCCTGATCTGCGCTTTTGTCTGATTAATTCACACACCGATTTCTCACAGTTAAGCGCCATTGTCTTAAAAGGTTTGGGTGGTGATACGCAGAATTTCTCATCCGAGCAGGGGCTGGCCGGATTGTTGCAACAGCGGCTGCAGCAATTGCGTCATCTGAATATTGTGCCGGTATTGCTGGTTGATGAGGCTGATCAGATTGCAACAGAAGTGCTTGACCGGATTAAGAGCTGGCTTGAATGGCAACAGGAACAGCTGCGTCTGCTCCAAGTGATTTTTACTGCGGCATCAGCGCAGTTTCAAATCGAAGGTCTATCTTTGCAGTCAATCAATTTACCTGCGCTGGAAAATGACGAGATAACAGCTTATCTGATGCACAGGCTTACGGCCGCAGGTTATACGGGCAGCTGTCCTTTTACGGACAAGGATATGCAGCGTTTATATCGCCTGTCGCAGGGCAACCCGGGAAGACTTAATCGCCTGGCACATCAGCAATTGCTGGGTTTGAAAACAAGCAGTAATTTGACAGACAGACTACCGTTCTCTGCGGGCAAGATATTAAGATGGTCGGGGCTGGTATTGTTGGGGCTGATATTTATTTTCTTACTCAGCTACCAGCAACAGATAAATGAATGGATGTCTGTACCCGAAGTGAAGGAACAGCAAATAGAGATTCCTGATCTGGTAGCAGAAAATGAGCTTGCTACGATTGTGCTTGGTGAGGAGGAAAAGAGCAACAAACCCATTTTGCAGCAGGCCGAGCGGGATGAACTCGCTGAATTATTAGCAGAGATTCCCGAACCGGCAGACGAAGACACAAAAAAGAACGAGTCATCGGCAGCAGAGCATGCGATAACGGAAACAACACAGCCTGTTGAACCGGACGAAAATACCGAGTCAGCAGAACCGGAACAAGCTGAGCAAATACAGAAAGAGCCTCCGGTTGACATTCCAGATGAGGAGCAGGAAAAAACAACTGTTTATGATCAGGACTGGATTCTGTCTCAGCCAGCGACGGCATATACTTTTCAGTTAATGGGCGCCTGGACACAACAGGAAGTAGAGGCGTTTATAGAGAAATATGCACTAACCGGCGACGTCGCTCAGTTTAGCAGTCTGCGTAATGGTAAACCCTGGCATGTGCTGACTTACGGTGTTTACGATAATAAGCAGGCCGCTTTGTCAGCCAGTAAAAAATGGCCGGCTCCGCTCAATACCTTGCCAACATGGTTACGTCGGTTTGACAGTGTTCAAAAACAAATTAAAGATAAGGGTGTAGCACCTTAATCAGGCTTGCGGCCTGCGTATTAGCGCTGGCAAAGACCGCGCGATAAACCGGCCGCCCATTAATACTGGCGCGCGAGAATATACCTTGGTCTGGCAGTATTGCCAACAAGTCAGGCTGTTTCGGTTCGAAACAAACAATACCCGTTTCGGAGACAGACACAGGCCAGTCGGTCAGTTCGGCCAGATGTAAGGCAAACTGGCGTGACTGAGCCAGTCGCTGCCGGATTTGCTGATAAAACCAGTCTTCACCCAGCATCTGCAGATTTAACCACAATGGCAGAAACAGCTCACCACCATATGAACCTGGCAACCTGTTGTCAGGTGACGAAGACAGGTAGTCGACTTGTGCAGCAAGAGATTGACCGCCATGGCGGGACAGCAACACGCTGGAGGGTTTGGGCTGCGATAAAGCTTTGTGTGGATCAAAACTGATAGAGTCAGCTTTTTGCAGCAGCTGATACCGCTGCCGGTTTTCCGGCAGCATCATGGTGGCGCCGCCCCAGGCAGCATCAATATGTATCCAGCTCTGATAGGACTGGCCGATGGCCATGCAAGGTTCCAGCGGGTCGATTACCCCTGCTGCCGAGGTACCAGCATTTAACACGATAGCAACGGGCGGTCTGTCGAGACAGGCGTGTTGCAACGCTTCCGGGAGCAGGCGATCCTGTTCATCAGTGTCGATTGGTTTGAATGCCAAACCGAGAAGCTGACAGGCTTTTAATACAGAATAATGCGTTGCCCGGCTGCCATAAACCAGGTTGCTGCTGTGAGCACTCAGATCACGGGCACGCCACAAGGCTTCCAGGTTGGCGTAGCTTCCACCATGAGTGAAGTGGGCGTGTGGCTGGCCAAAATGCTGGCAAAGCCATTGCAGCAAGGATTGCTCAGCCTGTTTTAACGCAGGATACAGCTCAGCGGACAATAAATTACCACTATGCAGAGCCGCTATCTGCTGCCCCAGCAGGCTGTATGGTGCCAGCGTCGGTGTCATATGCGCCGCCCACTCAGGCTGCTGATGAAGTGCTGCTTCCTGTAATAACGGCTCACAGAGTGCGTGCAGCGATGCCATATGACTGGTGCCATGTTCGGGTAAAGAGCAGGCGGAGCCACTATTGAGCAGCTGTTGAACTAAACTATTGAGTTGTTCAGGCTCAGGTAGCGCGTGCTTCATCGCAGAACCAACCCCTTGTCCGGAAATAAAGCCTGCTGCTGGAAATGAAACAGTTGAGTGGGTAACGGCTGGTGTTCGTAGAGTGTTCTGAACCCCTTATCGAGCACACCATGTTCTATCAGTGCCGTGATGCGGCTGGAGACCACGGTGGTTCTTTTGATCATGACCAGCTCTTCAGCTTCTAGCTGCTGACTGAGCCAGAGAGCCAGGCTGTCTGAGCTGATATCCCAGCTGTGCGGCAATTCAGCCACATCAAGTACGTGCCGATCCGGCAGCCAGACATATAAACCCTTTTCCAGCTCGCTGCCATGCTGGTGAGGGTAAAAGAAAGGCCTGCATTGCGGTGCCAGATCAGCCATTAACAGGCCGAACTGGGCCATTGCCAGAATAGCCATATGATGGGCGGTGGTATCACTGAAGCGATGCAGACGCTGCGCATAGCGGACTTCGTCAGCAAACGGGCCACCGCCGGGAACCATTAATATGGTTTCGTTATGCCCGGCCTGTTGCAGCAATTCCAGCCACTGCCGCAATTCGGGGGTATGAAATAGGCTGCCGCCGAGTTTGACCACCCGCATGATTAACGCAAGGCCTCGATCAGTTTGAACATCGCCGCTGCTTTATCATGCACTTCCTGATGTTCGGCTTCGGCCTGAGAGTCGGCAACGATCCCGCCGCCGGCCCAGAACCTCAGGCGCTGGTCACTGAAAACTAATGTGCGTATGGTGATATTACTGTCCATATTGCCATCAAAACCGATATAACCGACGCTGCCACAATACACGCCACGCCGGTTGGGTTCCAGTTCTTCGATGATTTCCATCGCCCGTAATTTGGGGGCGCCGGTGATCGATCCACCCGGGAAACAGGCTCTTAGCAGCGACACGGCAGTTTCATCATCCGCCAAAGTGCCGGTAATGGTGCTAACCAGATGATGCACGGTGGCAAATGATTCCAGGGCAAAAGGTTTGGGGACTTTAATACTGCCCGGTTTACATACTTTACCCAAATCATTACGTAATAAATCAACGATCATCAGGTTCTCGGCCCGATCTTTAAGACTGTGTTGCAATGCGTCTGCAAGTTCCGCATCTTTCAGTGGATCGGTAAGATCGCGGGGGCGGGTGCCTTTGATAGGTTTGGTTTCAACCTGGTTTTGATGAACTTGCAACAAACGTTCGGGTGAGGAGCTCATGACAGCCACATTTCCTGTACTGAAAAAGGCAGAAAAAGGAGCTGCATTCTGTTGACGCTGAATTTGATAGGCATACCAGGGATCACCTTCAGCTTTTATTTCAAAGCGTTTAGCGAGGTTAACCTGGTAACAGTCACCTTCAGTAATGTAATTTTTTATCCTATCGAAAGCCTGTTGATATTGCTGAGGATCCAGGTTACTGGTTAATTCACCATGGACCTGGAATAGTGATAAGTCATCGGCATCAGCTGACAAGAGTTGGGTTTGCAGTGATGACCAGATGTCATGGGTACGCGGGTCCAGTCCAAAGCTGGTCAGCCAGCAGCGTTTGAGTTTATGGTCCGTCACGACTGCCCAGTCATAAATGCCCACGGCCATATCCGGGATATTTTCAACATCGTCTGCGCGATTGGGCAATGTCTCTATCCGTCTTCCCAGATCATAAGCAAAATAACCGATGGCACCACCGGCAAAAGGCAAGTCAGTCTGAGGCTGTCGGTAAGGTTGCAGCAATGTTTCCAGGATTACAAACGGATCGGCTTCGGAATGGTGACTATGTCCGTCCCGATATTGAATGATCGACTTGTCTGCACGGGTTTCAATGGTAATGAAAGGGTCAGCGGCAAGAATGTCATAGCGGCCTGCCGGACATCCCGTATTAGCACTATCAAGTATTACTGGCCAGTTCATATGCCGGAGTTTGCCGAAATAGTTGGCACTGTCACCCGGATAGGGCAGCTCGGTGCATAGCGGTGGCAATTGCGAGATCATCCGGGTATTTTACGATAACTGCTGTTGGGCCAGAAGGGCCAGGGCAGCGGCGGGTGCGTGAGCGGCCGCCTCATTGATTCCGTTGCAGAGTTCAGCAAAATCTATATAAGGTCTGTTGAGGCGTTTTGCGATCAGTTGCACCATAAAACGGCCAACACCGGCGCCGATTAACGGGCTCTGTTGTGCTATTTCCGGGGCGGAACTGAGTACTTGTAAACAGGCCTCGGTAATGGTCTGCAACTGCTTTTCGGCAAACCATTGCGCTAGGTAAGACCATTGCTGCTCGGAAGCAAATTCGGCATCAGTGGCTAATATGCGTGCCAGCCTTTGCCGGCAATATGGTTTGTCCCACGGTTGACCGTCGGCACTATTATCCTGAATATCCGCGCTGCTGAGTTGATTTAACAGACACCAGACATCGGCACTGCTGGCAAACCATTCGGCTGTCAGCGGTATCCAGTCACCATTCAAGGGGGCCTGATGGGCGATCGCCATCAGCGGTGTACGAATCGCACCGGTATAGACCAGTTCTCCATGGCGTTGCCGATCATGATCACTGAGACCGCCGGGCCTGATTTGATGTTGAACGATGGGAATAATATCGCAGGTGGTACTGCCGATATCGATAAACAGCCCTTGCTCAATAGTGGCTGCTGCATACATGGCACTGGCTTGCCAGTTCATCGAAGCTACAGCCTGCCATTGTGTTTTTGCCTGTTCGACCTCTAACCAGCCCTGTTTGCCGGTAAATATCTGTATTGAGGATAGCGGCAATATGTTTACTATGCAGTCGAGGATCTGTTCAACGCCCTGTTGTCGATTGCGGAAAAAATCAACCAGTTCGCCGGTCATGGTGATCGCATGTACATCAGTCTGATTGTTGAGCTGTGCCAGTGCCAGACTGAAAGCCGTTTCCAGTTCGTCAATACCACGCCATAAAGCACAGGGAAACTGGATAATATCTTGCAGTTGTCCGGAAACATCACAGCGCGCCACTTTCAGATGCGCGCCGCCGATATCCCAGCCACTGAAGCCTGATGGTTGCGATTTATTCATAGCAAATACGGGTTATTGTTGTGTCAGATAAGCGTGCAAAGCCAGTGCCGGGTTGTGGTATTGTCTCATTTCAGCCTCAGCATAAGAGCTGGTCAGGCGGGGATTGATATCTATCACCCACAGCTGATCACCGGTTTTTATCAGATCAATACCCACAAACCCCCACAGACCCGGCATCGTATCATGAATCCTGCCGGCAAGCGCTATCGCCACTGTCGGTGCGAGTAGGTGGTCGTGATTGACCTGGCAGTGAGTCAGTTTTAACTGTTGCTGATGCTGCGTCATAATCTGAGCATTGATGGATAATAAATCGACGCCATTATCAGAGATAAACAGGCTCAGGCTCAGCGCCTGACCACCGATATAAGGCTGTACGATAAAGTATTGCAGCTCAGTCAATGAGAAAGTTGCCAGCTTTTCACGGCTTTGGCGGGTGTCAAGTACATAAGTGTCCTCACAACCGGCGCCATCAATGGGTTTTATCACCCACTGCCGGCTTGTTGTTGCGGAGTTGAGTAGCCAAGCTTCGGCTGATTGAGTAACTGGTGTTTGAATATCATGCTGCTCAAGCAGATGCCAGCATTGCAGTTTGTCGCCGCAAACAGTGATGGCAAGTTGATCGCAACCGAGCCACTGTTTTTGCGCTTGTTGCACCTGCCGGGCAATGTTCAGCAAGATATGGTCGGTTTCCGGAGCAATAACCAGAAATTGATCATATTGCTGCAGGCAGCGTGTCCAGCAGGTTTCAAAACTTTCTTTATCCTTGATCCAGAGGGTCTGCAAGCGGGTATCAGTAGGGCTGGTAGTAAGCGCGGGAAGTCGTTGGTCTCGCATGATCACCAGCTTGTGGTTTAACGCCAGCAGGTCCTGCACAATGGCGCTGAGCATGGCATCACCTTCAGCCGTCAATTCGGGGGGACAAAATCCTCCGGCCAACGCCCCACTGGTAAAATGTTCGTAAACAAATAAAGTCATTAAATTAAATCGAAATATGTGAATGGAAATTATACCGGTCATCGATATCAGAGAGGGAGTAGCCGTTCATGCCCGTGGTGGCAACAGGAGCGACTATCCACCGTTAAAATCATGTTTAACGCAGGCAAGCGAGATAAAGCCGCTTATCGCTGATCTGCTGGATTGGTATCCGTTTCGCGCCATTTATATTGCTGATCTGGATGCTATCGAAAGCGGCCAGCATTCGGTTTTGCGCTATCACGAACTGGAAAAAACGTTCCCTCAGCTGGAAATCTGGCTGGATGCCGGCATCAGGACTTATGCGGATTATTTGCAGTATGAGCAAAACCAGATTGTCCGGCCGGTTCTGGGGAGTGAAACTTTGGCTGCTCCCGACCTGTTGCAAAAACAGGATGTGCAGCAGCGGGCGATTCTGTCTTTGGATCGACGTCATGGCCGTTTTCTGGGTGATCAGACATTATTGCAGCAGCCTGCTAACTGGACTCAGACAGTGATCGCAATGAATCTGGATACCGTTGGTGCTGATAGCGGACCGGGTTATGACTGGCTGACAGAATTAAAACAGGCCAGGGCTGATGTGGATTTATTTGCTGCTGGAGGGGTGAGGGGAGAACAGGATATGTTGCAATTGCAGCAACTGGATATCAAAGGGGTGTTGCTTGCCAGTGCATTACACACCGGACATTTGAGTAGAGAGGCTGTCGCAAGCCTGATGGAGCAGGAACACCGCCCTTCGTGAGAAGAGCGGTGTTGTAACAAGCTTTAAAACTTACTTAGCACCGAATGGGTGTTCAGAAGTTTTGTATTGAGCAACAACATCAGCCGCTTTTGGCTCACGTGCAACGGCACGTTTGATAGCTTCTTTGGTTGCTCGCTGGTTCCAGTCCTGAATTTTCTCGTCGCTGTCAGCGGTTGGAGAAATAAAGACACCTACACAGATGAAACAATCATCAGCTTCGCCAGCAGGGATAGTTCCGTCTTCAACACATTCAGCTACTGCCAAAGAAACACCACGCTGAGCGGGACCGAACATTTGTACGGCTTGCTTCATGTTTTTGATGGTCACTTTGTTGAACATGACTGTTGAAGGTTTAACCATCAGGTTAGGCGCAACAACGGCCAAAAGACCATTTACACCTTGTTTCTGGTCAGTCAGAGTGCGGCAAAAAGCATCTTCTGCTGCTGAACCACGTGGGCCCATAATAAGATCAATGTGAGCGACATTATCCAGGTCACCATCTTCAATGACCAAAGATTCACCTACAAGTACGCGATCGATAACTGGCATGTTATATTTTCCTGTTCCAAAAAAATTGTCAAAAAGGCTCATTTTTTCCCCTCCTTATCACAAGGAAAGGTTTATACGTAATAAAGGAACGTATCACCTGCTCAGTGCCGTCCGCTATATGCATCATGGTACTGAAATTCTGTGTAAAGAAAACCTTTGCTGAAATGCATGCAGCAGCAAGGTGGCTGCGACAAGATCAGCGGTCGTTCCTGGGTTGATGGCTTTCTGTTTTAATTCGTTATCCCAAGCAGTGAGCTCAGTATAATAAGCATCTAACTTATTGTTCTTATTCATCTCAAAAACAAATTGTTTTGCCTTTTGTGTGACCGCCTCTGCGAGCTCAACGGACTGCTTGCGACAGATAAGACTGTCCGGAGCGGTTGATAACAGCTTAAGATACGCGAAAGCGGTGGCCCATTCAACACTTTCCCCAGAATCCAACGCCGCTGTCAATGCCGGCAAAGCGATCGTCCATATATCCCCGAAGTTGCTTACATACTGAAGGGCTATTTGGTCGCGATCCCGAGCCATGTCCATCGCTTCAAGTAGTGTAACGGTCGGTTCCTGAGCAATGTCCTGATTATTCAGCTTGCCCAAACCGCCGGCTTCAGCCATGCGAATAGCCTGATAGCAAAGGCGGGCATCTTCAACTGACAAATCATTCAGCACGTACTGCAACTGTGAAGAGAGTTGTTCAAACGATTCACATTGCTTGATAGCGCAGCAAAGAGGAGCAAATAATAAGACAATGCCGAGATTGGTATTACAGTCAACAACCGCTCGAGTCGCGGTAATAGCCTGCATAATGCGCTCGCCGACAGAAAGTCCAGGGCGGGCCATAACGGGCGCTATGGCATGGGCACTGCGGATAAAATCATCTACCGCCATATTGTGACCATCGCTGAAGCAGTTCACATTGCCGGGTTTGGGCGCCCGGACTTCCTGTTCACAGGCCCAGATCACAGCTTGCTGGATATCAGACTCAGACAGCATGGTGGGATTGTAGCGAGTTTTCCACCCGTTGCAGTAATGCCTTGGCCAAAGCGCCGGCGATATTCGCACCGGTAGCCTGATATAAACCTTTCCATGCCGGGACGCTGTTGACTTCCAATACACTGAACTGGCCATCACGGGTGCGGATCAGGTCAACCCCGGCATAGTCAGCCTGTACCGCCGCTGTTGCCTGGAGTGCGAGCTGTTCCATTTCTGCCGAAACCGGTGAGGCAAAACAGCGTGCACCCTGTGCGAAGTTGGTGATCCAGTGTTCGGAGCGACGAGACATCGCCGCGTATACCTGCCCATCAATTACCAGTAAGCGCCAATCCTGCCAAAGACCGCTTTGTTCGGGCGCGATATATTCCTGCAGATAAAATGCGTCGCCGACCGGAATTTGTTCGCCGAGTTGCTGCATGTTTTCAATCAAGGTAATGCCCTTACCCTGAGAACCAAACAAAGGTTTCATCACCAGTGTCATGCCTGCATTCAGCTGACGGCAGGCTATATCGAAGGCCATAGAGCGGTTTTCACAGGCCCAGGTGCGGGGGGTGTTGAGTCCGGCCAGATGCAGGCGTAAAGAGGTGCGGGCTTTATCAACCGTATGCTCTATCGCCGTGGCAGGATTGAATACCGGTACGCCCAGTTCAGCCAGGGTATGTAATACATCCATACGCAAGGTGATTTGTTCGAGAAAACCGGGCGCAATGCCTCTGACCATAGCTGCTGCCGGCAATTCGTTTTCAAAACCGGGGATAAAAAGGCCTTCCGGATAATCCAGATCAATCCGGCATTGCGCCAGATCGGTGAGTACGACATCAAAGCCGAGTTCCCGTAAAGCCGTTGTTAATTGCTCACTGTGCCAGCCATGGGTGTCGTTAAAAATAACAATGCGAGGCGTATTCATATGTCGACTTAAAAGGGGAGTGAATTAATACTCCCGTATCAATTACAGACCGAAAGACTGGTTAAGTAAGTCCTGATTCAGTTCACCTGCGCTAAAGCTTTTACCGGTTTTAGCATTGGTTACGATCACTTTCGCCGGGCTGAACAGCATCGGGTCAATTTTGAAGAAATCATATTCATAGGACTTGAAGATATCAGCAAACGGACGACCATAATCAGAAGAAGTGTTACTTGGCATTTTGGCTGCCAGATCACGGGCTTCTTCATCGGTACCTTCGATAAACAAATGTACCAGACCACCGTAAAGAATGGCATCATTGGTGCGGCCCATGCCGGTCATAAAGTCACCACCTGGCGGCGCAACGGGCGTGACGCCAAAACCATCGATGATTTTTTCCATCGGGAAATGCACAGTATGCGCTTTGTGCATTGCCACCTCCAGTACCCGAATGGCTATCTGCATCACGCCGGCCAGGCTGGAAGTCGGGGTCAGAATAAAGGTCAGGTTTTCAGCTTTTATGCCACAGTTGTCCGCCACTTTTTCTGCGACTTCAACGGGGGGGAACGTGTCCACTTCCAGCACAATCACCGTCGAGTCGGCTTTATCTTGATAGGCAAATTCCTTGAACAATTCTTCTCTGGCTGCCAACGCACGGCCGGGACCGGATCCTAAAGCAAAAAATTTACTGTCTTCGCTTTTGTGGGACAGGCTCCACCCGGCATATTGACTGCCCAGACAGCTTAATACAGGTGTTTTGGCATGCACATTGACAGACCATGGCCAGTTATCAAAACCACTGTTCGATCCGAGGGTAACGGTGCCCAGGCCGCCCATGCAGATTTCACCAATGCGACGTCCGGCTTCCAGACCGCCAACACAATTGATGCCGGCATCAACGATACGGGTGCCGTTTGCGAGCGTGCTGATTTCAAGTTGAAGGGCTTCGGCATCGGCGATCAAGCGGTCGACCAGCGGTTGGCATGCGGCGTTGACGCTGGTCCAGTTGGCGGAGATATCACTGCTCATGAAAAGGTCCTGTCTAGAATCGAAAAATAAACAAATTATACGTGATGTGGCAGCTGCTGTAATGTTGCAAGCCACAGTCAGTTAAGGCCTGAGCGCTTGTTTCGGTATATAACCGTCCGCTAACTGCGTTACTGTTGGAAAAAGGTGCTGGATCGCTGTAACGGACTCAGGCTGTTTGCCTGAATTGTGCGAGGGTGTCTGCAATTGCCTCGGTACGCGCTGTGGCAAGCGCTTCGGCAATGGCTTTACCACTGAGCCCTGCTTCCACAAATGGTTGGACATCAATGGCTTTAGCCGCCTTATAGCATGCCTGAAAAGCGGCTTTTTCCGGGAGGGGGGCATCTTCATAGCCGGGACGACCGCGAAAATCAGCTTCGCTGGCTAAAAGGTATTGTTGAAAACGTTGGGGGCGACGAAAGCTGTCAATGGCTTCCAGCGCTTGCAAAATCTTATCCGCAGAGAACTCAAACAACAGGTGTACATGAGTATGAAACTCGGCGACTTTGACTGCCAAAGTGGTCAATTCCCTGGGGACACGTAAGCGTTCACACAAAGCCAGAGTTAATGCAACACTGCTGGCCTCATGGCCTGTGTGACGGGGCAGAATATGCTCAGGGGTGGTGCCTTTACCTAAATCATGACACAGGGCGGCAAAACGCACCGCCAGATCACTGCTGAGCCGTGCGGCCTGATCAATGACCATCATTACGTGCACACCGGTATCTACTTCCGGGTGCCATTTGGGATCTTGCGGCACACCAAACAGACGATCAACTTCCGGAAACAACACCGCTAAGGCACCGACCTGTCGCAGTGTAGTGAAAAATACGGAGGGGTGATCCGCCAGCAAGGCATTGGACAGTTCCTGCCAGACTCGCTCGGCCACCAGGTGATCTAGCTCACCGCTGGCTATCATCTGCCGAATCAAAGCTTGGGTTTCATCCGCGATTTGGAAACCAAAACGTGCTGCAAAGCGGGCGATCCGCAATACTCTGACCGGATCTTCAACGAAAGCAGGCGAGACATGACGCAGGATCCCCTGTTGCAGATCCTGCCGGCCGTTAAACGGATCGATGATATTACCGTCCGGATCTTCGGCAATGGCATTGATGGTCAGATCGCGGCGCGCCAGATCCTGCTCCAGTGTCACATCCGGTGCGGCGTGTACCGTGAAGCCATGATAACCATGCCCAGACTTACGTTCGGTGCGGGCTAAAGCGTATTCTTCCTGAGTTTCAGGATGCAGAAATACAGGGAAATCTTTGCCCACCGGGCGAAAGCCCTGAGCCAGCATTTGAGCAGGCGTGGCGCCGACCACGACCCAGTCGCGATCTTTAACGGCCAAGCCTAACAGTTGATCACGGACACAGCCGCCAACAAGATAGGTTTGCATATCAACAGTTTAAGGTGTTTTGGGTTTGATTGCAGGCATACGTTCCGACAGCGGTTTAATTGACTGTTTGCGCTGGCTGTCAAAAATCGCTGCATAACTCAGCACACTACTGACATAGTGGCGGGTTTCATTAAACGGAATGTTTTCCACCCAGATATCGGCATCAATATTTTCGGGGGGTAACCAGCGTGTCACACGATGAGGCCCGGCATTATAAGCCGCGGTTGCCAGCACCGGGTTACGCTGATTTTCATCATACATGCGCTTGAGATAGGCGCTGCCCAGCTCAATATTGGTATCGGCATTGTATAACTCTGTCAGTTGCCTGAGCGGACGGTTGATCAGCTTGGAAATCAGCTTGCCGGTAGCCGGCATCAGTTGCATCAGTCCCATTGCGCCGGCATGAGAGCGTGCCTCAGGGTTAAAAGCACTTTCCTGGCGTGCAATGGCGAATAACCAGGATGGATCCAGTCCCTGGGTTTGTCCTGCTTTCAACATTTGATGGTCATACAGCACCGGAAAACGCAAATCCAGCGCATCCCAGTACTGCGCTTTGCCGAGCAGTGCAATAGTCTGGTTATGCCAGCCCCAATCATGGGTGATCATGGCAATCAGCTGCAGTTCACGGGCCGGACGCGTTAATGTGAGCTGATAAACCTCGCGCCGGGCTTCCAGCATCATATCCTGCAAATAGAATTCATACAGGCGCTGCATGGCCGGTTGTTGTTTCAACGTAGCGATTTCTACCGGCTGCGCCGCTATCGGGCGGTGATTCATCTGATAAGGCTGCGTCAGATGATCTGCGGCGAGGAAGGAATAATAATCACGCTGGCCGATGATGGCGGCGAAGGTTTCATTAGCCGCTGCCTGCTGACCCAGTCCAGCCTGACTGCGGCCCAGCCAGTACTGCCACTTGGTGGATGCCTGATCATCGATGTTCAACTGGGTGATGGCTTTGTGGGCAGCAGTCCAGTTTTGCTGCCAGATAGCTGCACGCGCCTGCCATTCTCCGCCCGGAATATTACCGAAATAAATCAGTGCATTATCATCACGGTTCAATGCGGCCCAGGTGCCAATTGTGCGACGAACCTGAATTCGATCCTGCTCACTGAATTGATAAGCCTGCCTCAGCCGTAGCCATGTTGCATAGGCTTGATCCGGTGCCCGCCGTGCCAGTCTTTCAATACCATGAATGATGATTTCTCTGGATAACGCTTCATCATGGGCAAGCGAGACCTGAGATTTATCTGCGGGTGGGGCGGCGGGTAACTGTCGTAATAATGACAGGGGATTTTCGTGAATACTGCGCCAGCGCTGTACCCAGGCTTTATTTTGCTCAGCGTTAGCGCTGGACTTGGCAAGATAAAGTGCGATGGAAAACTGATTGTCGCGTAAAGCCAGCATCATACGCTGCTGGCGCAAGTCTTCACTTAGCCGCCCCGCTTGCTGCCAGCGTTCAAATACCGGATCGCAGGCTTTGTGTTGAGAATGTGATACCAGCCACATAGCGGGGGTTGCCTCAAAGGCCAGAGATTGCTGCCCCGTGGCTAAAAGCGCCTGCAATCGATAACAATCTCTGGCGGCAGTCTGTGGCGCCTTGTAAAAATCGAGATATTGTGTCCAGCTTTTCTGACTGGCCAGCCGGTCCAGCCATGTTTGTCTTAGTCGATCGGCGTAGAAGGTGCCGTCTTCCTGATCAAGAAACTGCTTGATGGTATCGGCCGAAACATGATGAAGACGGTGACGTAAATAAAGATATTGTAGATAACCCTGCAGCGGATAGCCCTGCAGTTGCGCACTGAATTGCTGGTAAAGGTTGAGTTGATTAGTCTGCAGTGCTTTTTTTGCCTGCTGGAACAGTTGCCGCTGCTTGGCAAGCTGGGCTTCGCTGTCAGCATGGGCGATGGGTGTCAGCAACAGACATCCAAGATAAAACAACAGTGTTTTCATCAAGCTCATGGCCGCTATGTTATACCGAAACCAGGGTGAAAATCAGCTACTGTTTTTGTGATTGAATCGCGATTTCCAGTTGATCCAGATCGGGGATGAAAGCGACTTTGTTGCCAATCTTGATTTGGCAGTGCAGATAGGGTGATAGATTGTCGTCATGGGTCAGACGCAAAGCCGCCTGATTGAGTGTAATAAGCTGTGGCGAACCATTACAGGGTATGGCATAAAACTCCACATCAGCATCGGGATTAATACCATTGATAATGCACAGTTTGTTGCCGGGACTGATTTCATCGGCATCTGAGGTAATCAGATTTTCCAGGTTGATGATGGGCAGCTTTTGTTCCCGCCAGTTGACATACCCCAGCCAGTATTCGGGACAAGGTGTCTTGTTATCAATACCGGTTTTAGGGATGACTTCAGCAATGGTGCTGTTGGGTAACAACAGGTAGTGCTGATGCAGTGGAATCAGCATGCAGTGGATAAACTGAGCTGTATTTTGCATGGTGTTTGACTCTGCCATGGCTTAATGCTGTCCCTGGAAGAAACTGCTGCCGAGCAACCGTTTCATATTTTCAACCAGATCGTCTTCCTGATAGGGCTTACCCAGATAGGCATTGACACCGATACTAGTGGCACGTTCACGGTGTTTTTCGCCAGTGCGGGATGTGATCATGATGATCGGCAGATGTCTGAAGTCCGGATCATTGCGAACAATAGAAGCAAACTCAAAACCATCCATGCGCGGCATTTCCACATCCAGCAGTATGATATCGGGTTTCTGGGTGTGCAGTTGCGATAAAGCATCGACGCCGTCGCGGGCGGTCATAACCTCAAATCCAAGACGTTTGAGCAGGTTGCCGGAGGCTTTTCTCATGGTGATGGAGTCATCCACGACCATCGCTATCGCTGGTCTTTCCTGCAATTGTTCCAGTTCCCGTTCCAGGTTTACCGCGTCGTTATTGTCCAGATGCAGCTGACCGCCACTAGTATCAATTAAAGTGGGTATATCAAGAATAAATACCACACGGCCATCACCCAGAATGGTCGCGCCGCTAATAGCGGTGATATGGCCAAGTTGCTGGCCGACTGATTTGATGACGATTTCACGGTTGCTGATGATGGCATCGACAAGCAGGGCGATGCGTATATCACCGGAACGGAACAGCAGCAGCGGCATTCTCTGCTTCAGGTTGTCCGGCAAGATAATCGGTTTATCCAGCAAAGAAGCCAGCGGCATGAAATCGTATTGTTCGCCGTTAAACTGGTATTGTGGCTTAGGTGTACCCAGCATCAGTTTGATATCACGTACGCTGATGCGTTCACCTGCATTGACACTGCCCAGCGGGATAGCATATTGCTCGTCCTGGACTTTAACCAACAATGCCTGAATCACGGATAAAGTCAGCGGTAGCCGGACGACGAAAGTGGTGCCTTCGCCTGGCAGTGAGTGAATGGTGAGCCGACCTTTCAGACTGCGAATTTCATTACTGACCACATCCATACCCACGCCACGGCCGGCAAGCTGAGAGATATTGTCAGCCGTGCTGAAACCCGAGGTCAAAATCAGCTGAATCAGTTCGTCATCACCGGGGATATTGTCAGCCGTAATCAGATTAAGCGCGAGTGCTTTTTGTTTGATTTTTTCGATATTGATGCCTTGTCCGTCATCGCTGATGGTCAACACCATCTCGGAACCTTCACGGACAATTTGCAAATGTAACTGGCCACTTTCATATTTAGCTGCGCTGATACGCTCTTCGGGAGATTCTATGCCGTGAGCAATGGCATTACGCAAAATATGCTCAACGGGCGCGACCAGCCGATCCAGAATGGTACGATCCAGATCCAGTTCGGCCCCCCGAATCTGCAATTCAGCTTTTTTATCCAGCTCGGCGGCAGTTTGTCTGACAATGCGCTCCAGTCTGGGCACAACCCCGCTGAAAGGTAGCAGGCGGGTATTCATCAGGCCTTGCTGCAAATCGGTATTAAGGCGTGACTGTTGCAGCAGAATAGCATCAGTTTCTTTGACCAGCGTATCCATGGATCGACTGATATCATTGAGATCAATCACACTCTCGGTCAGGCTGCGTGATAATTGCTGGATCATGGAGAAACGATCCAGTTCCAGCGGGTCAAACTCCGAGTTCTGATGCAGTTGTTCATCTTCGTAACGAAATAGAATCTGGGTTTCGGTTTCAATTTCCAGTTTACGTAACTGCTCATGCAGTCGGGCAACGGTTTCTTCCATTTCCCGTAATTGCTGATGCAAAGCGGTGTGTTGTTGCGTGACTCGATCTCGGGCGATGCTGACTTCACCGGCGAAGTTTGTCAGGTAATCGAGCAAGTCCGCACGTACTCGTACTTGTTCAACATGAACGGGTGTTGTGGTTTTGGCGGCAGCTTGTTCCGGTTGCACGGTTTGCACCAACGGTTCAATTTCAATCACCGGACTGTCAATATGATACGAAGCCGTCTCACCGATCAGCTGTGAAATTTCAGCGATCAGAGAAACCGCGGTGGTAACGGATTCTCTAATGGCAAGCTGTTCCTGCATTTCAGTGAGTTTATCCTGGCAACGCTGCAGCAGATCAAAGAAATCTTCATTGGCGGGCTGTTTATTGTCACTGACGGCGAGAACCAGTGTTTCAATCTGATGTGTCAGATCCGCCATCGGTGTGATGCCGGTCAGGCGGGCACCTCCCTTGAGTGTGTGCAGATCGCGTTGCAGTTGCAGCGCATCCTGCTCACCGGCTTGATCAGACTGCCATCCTTTGATTGCCTGTCCACTTGAAGTCAGCAACTCCTTGGCTTCTTCTGTAAAGGCTTCCAGCAGGTCCGGATCCGTGTCGGCGGGAATGCTGAATTCAGTTTCATCAATATCGATAATATTGATGGTTTCAGTCTGGTTTTGCGGCCGCAGAAAGTCTGTGACCAGAGCCGGGAAATCTTTTTCAGCACTAACGGGTTTATTTTGCAGCAGACTTTCAATGTAATCGTTAAGCAGTTCGTAGCCTTGTTCAAGCAAGGCATCCAGTCCTTCATCGCCGGGTTCACTATTTTCAATCAATTTAGCGAGGGCGGCATAAAGACCAGCGATAACCGTTTGTTCAGCCTGACTGGCCGTATCTTTCAGCTTGCCCAGTGTTTGGATTAAGGCCTGCAGGTTTTCCTGATCCTCAGGATGTTGCTGCCATTGAGCAAGCTGCCGGGTATAGGCATCCAGCAATTCGTCAGTTTCTTCGAGAAAGACCACCAGAAATTCAGGATCGATAACGAGGGTGGCCTGTTCGGGGTCCGCCGGTGTAAGTTGAAAAATATTGTCTGAAAGTTGCCGAATATCAGGCTCATCGGCTTGCCCTGTCAGGCTGTGAAGAATCTGCTCCAACCCGGAAATGATGCCGGTTAATAGTGTCATTTGTTGCTGATCGAGCACGATGTTCTGTGCATGCAGGCGTTTCACTGCTTGATCCAGTTCAGTGGCAACCAGCGCCATCGGGGTAACTTCAGCAATATTGGCACAGCCTTTCAGCGAGTGAATGGCTCGCAGCATGTCCTTGGTGAGCTGGCGAGAAAAGGCAATCTCAGTCAGACATTGCTGCAAAGCGTTGACGTGTTGTGTCGCTTCATTGACAAAAATCTGCCGCAATTCGTCATCTTCTGATAGCCCAGTTGCCGGTTCCGGAGCTACCTCGGCTTCAGGGGCTTGCGAGGCAAGCTGTTCGATATAACGGGCTACACTTGTAGCCGGTCTGTCTTGTTGTGCCTTGTTGAGAATATATCTGTCTACTGACGTCAGCGACAGAGTTTCACTGCTTGTTGTGCCATCCTTCTGCCCGGGCAATGCTGCAACAGGCGACTGAGGTGTTAACTGCTCCTGCCGACGGATATATGATTCAACGCTTGTGAGCGGTTTGTTTTCGGCGGCATGGCGTTGGATATACTGTTCGACACCGGTAACAATGCTGGTGTCGATATGGAAGCCGGAGGCTGAATTATCGGCGTCCGCATCAACTGCTACGGATAATGTTTCATCCGAATACTGCGATATATCGAATTCAATATTTTCTTCTTTATCTGCCTGTTGGCGGATATATTGTTCTACCGAGGTGAAAGCTGCCGGTGCATCAGGTAGTTCATATGTTGATGCAGGCGGGACAGTTTCAATCGTTTCGGTAGTTGTGTCCTCACCGGTAAGGCACTGTTGTTTCTTTTCCAGCAGCGTTGTGACTTGCTCGGTGCTGTTCATATCGGCCTGAGTAAACCTGGCCAGCAAAGACGGAATCAGCTGATGTGACTGGCTCGCCAGCTGTTTTACCGCCTCAGTTTGTGGTCGTGTGCCATCAATTACATGGTTCAACACTTGTTCGACCGCCCAGGCCAGCTCACCAATTACTTGCGCGCCGGCCATACGGCCACTGCCTTTCAGCGTATGGAAATGACGACGGATATCATACAAGGCCTGCTGGTCTTCAGCATGCAGCCACAATGGCAGCAGATGATCCAGTTCAGCCAGAACTTCATTGGCTTCTTCGATAAAGATGGCAGCAATTTCCTCATCAACACCTTCGGCAAACTGCCATTGGGCCGGATCCGGCATAACCTCTGTGACGGAGCCAGCTGCTGAAATATCTGCTTCTGGTTCATGTCGAGGTGCTTCTTCACCGGGCGCGGGGCTGTCACTGACAGGGGTGTCCGCTTCAGATTCAATTAACAGGGGGGTATCATCGTCTGTTAACAGGCTGTCCAGTTCGGCAAGGGCGCGATCGTGAATATTTTCTGGCTGAAGCTGGGCGGTCCCGGTTTCTGTTGGCGCTTCAGTTGCCACTTCCGGCTCCGCCGTAACAGTGACCGAGTCGAATGTTGCCAATTTGTTGCTGGCGTCATTCAGGTAGTCATTTTCAGCATGGCCATGTTGCTTGATACCTTCCATGTACATATCGCAGCAGGCCAGAATATCTGCCAGTTGATTAAGCTGCGCGGGTGAAAATGCATCCGGGCTGGCGCTTTGCTGACAAATTTTCTCTGCAGTTTCATCAAGAACCAGTGCCGCTTCCGGGTAATTGAGAATATTGAGGCTGCCCGCGATCAGTTGCAGTTGCCGCGCCGTATCACCCAGTTCGTCGTTATAGCCGCCGGCCTGACTCATCAGCGTCAGGGTTTCCTTGATGTTGGCCATTTCCAGCAGGCATTCGGTTATGACCGTGCTGCGAAGCTGATCGTTGACGTTGGCCTGCGAGGTCGACTGAATGAATATCTCAACCTGGAGCAGGGTGTCGGCGAGTTCGGTGAGCGTTTGGTCATCGGGACGCTGCTCTTGATCAATCAGCCCCTGTAATTGTTCTGCCTGATGATGCAGGAGATTACTGGCTTCATATTCAGCAAGCAGGGCCAGCGTATCGGTCATGCTTTGCAGTTGCTGAACCACATCTTCAATGATGTTGGCGTTCAGATCCTGATCACGGTTGTAATGATTGATTTTTTCTTTTAAATCTTGCAGTTGTTCGAGCAGTGCCAGATGTGCATCGCCTAAGGCGTTATCACTCATGCCATAGATTTTCTGCTTATGATCGAAAAAGTGCAGACCGAATGTGGTTTTCAGCAGGGTGACATGAGGACCGTGACTGGTCGACTTTGCGATCATCAGTAACAGGCGGGACAGCAATTCAGCAGGGAAAGATAACAGCAGTTGGGATTCATCGCGTTCGCTCTGAATTTTGATGGGCTGAACCAGTTTGCCCAACAATTGCTTGATTGTGGCACTGGCCAGTAAGCCTTCGTGACTAAGCGCTTCGAGCAAGGTTTCAGCCGCCCACCACAATAAGGTCGTTTTTTCTTCCTGACAGGCGAGTCGCAGGTAATGGCAAACACCACGCATTTTGCGCAGGCTGTCATTATCTTGCTGACGCAGCCAGCTCAGCAGCATGACCTGGAATGCATGACCGAGTTTGTTTTGTTCAATACCGATATTGGGTAGTTGACGATGCGGATTGGGGGCAATGCTGTCAGGCAAGTGCACGGTTAGTGTCGGGCTAAAAAGATCGGGTTCGGTCAGCTTGTCAGCCTGTCTGACCTGGCGCAATTCATTAATACTGTCGAGCAGCGACAGCGGATGGTCCTGAAAATCATCATTAAGCAATTTGAGATAGTTGGGTAGAAGCAGCAGGGCTCGGACCAGCGCGTCCTGCGCTTGATCCTGGTCGGATACTTTATTATCGCGCAGCGCTACGGTCGTTTGCAGCATTTCTTCAGCCAGCATGGCGGCACCGCTGAGATTGATCATCTCTACAGTACCTTTGACCTGATACACCGCTTCGATACAGTCAGACAGTGAGTGATTGCCTGCTGCATCGATGAAGGCGTTCATGGCATTCAAGGCATGAACCAGCGATTGCTGCAGCTCGTCCTGCAGCCACATCAGCGCGTTGTAATTGCCTTTGATCAGTTGTGCCATATTTGCCGTTTCACTTTTTGGTTCAGTTAATGATTAAGGCAGCTTGAAGCCGGAGACGGATTTACGCAGTTCATTGGTCAGTTCCAGCAAGCGCCCGATCGCAGCAGCACTTTCATTGGTACCGGTTGATGTCTGCATGGTGATTTCCTGAATCACGTTCATGCTTTCTGATGTACTCACCGCAGCGGTGGCCTGTTGTTTGGCGTTGGCGGTAATGTTGTTGATGAGTTCTGCCAGTTGATGAGACACTGCTTCAATCTGCT
The DNA here is from genome assembly GCF_026319305.1 of Methylophaga sp. OBS4. Taxonomy (GTDB): domain Bacteria; phylum Pseudomonadota; class Gammaproteobacteria; order Nitrosococcales; family Methylophagaceae; genus Methylophaga. Next base: position 41,618 of record NZ_JAPDMV010000002.1, on the reverse strand, counting down.
CCAGCGAGGCACCGGCGTCCTGAGATAATTTGGCCCCGGCCACTACCTCAGAAGTACTTTGTTCCATAGAGGTAATGGCTTCACTGGTATCGCTTTGAATGGTTTTTACCAGCGCATCTATCTGTCTGGTGGCGTTACTGGAACGTTCAGCAAGACGTTGAACCTCGTCGGCCACCACCGCAAAGCCACGACCCGCTTCACCCGCCATGGCGGCCTGAATCGCGGCGTTCAAAGACAGGATATTGGTTTGTTCGGCAATGTCGTTAATAAGTTCGACGATATCACCGATTTGCTGTGAACTCTCACCCAGACGTTTGATCCGTTTTGAGGTTTCCTGAATTTGTTCGCGAATAGTGTCCATGCCGTTAATGGCTTTTTTCACCGCCGCATTACCCTGTGCTGCCAGCGATACCGATTGTTTTGCTACTTCGGAAGATTGGCTGGCGTTGTTGGAAACCTGTTCGATGGAGCCGGCCATTTGAGTGATGGCTGAACTTACTTCGGTAATTTGTTGGGCCTGATGTTGACTGGCATCGGTCAGGTGCAGTGCGGTGGCCTGGGTTTCCTGCGCGGCAGAGGCGACTTGCATGGTGGTGGAGTTGATTTGTTCGACCAGACTGCGCAGCGCATCGATGGTGTAGTTAACCGAGTCCGCGATCGCGCCGGTAATATCTTCGGTAACCGTAGCACTGACGGTGAGGTCACCATCAGCCAGATCGCCCATTTCATCCAGTAGACGTAAAATCGCATCCTGATTGTGACGGTTTTGCAGCTCCATTTCATCCATAGACGATTTCAGTGCCTGCAAAGGGGCGTAACTCAGGCGTATAGCCGCAATCAATGTCAGTACAAAGATTACGGCAACGGCGATACTGATTGGTAGCAGATCATTGTGAATTTGTTGATACTCACCACTTGCGATCAGCCAGAAACCGGCCAGTGCCAGCACTAGAAATAACAGGAACACAAGCAAGTTAAGCCAGTTGTGTCTGGTCATCAGGGAAGATAGGAAGAGCTTGCTAGTTGAATTCATAAACCTTGTCCTGAGAGCAAAAAATTAAGCCGCTGCATTGATAAATCGAGGGTCAGCAATCAGCTTGCGGAAACTGAAAACATCCCATTGAATGTCCTGTTGGAAGACGCTTCCTGTCAGATAGGGAGTGAGGTTGAGGTTTCTGTTCTGATCAACGGCTTCCGCCTCTCGCTGGAAATGTTTGAGGCCAAATACCTCATCTACCAACAGGCCACTACCAATTTCTTTGTCATTGATGACTACGATACGGCTGCGTTTTGTGACTTTAGAGGCTTTACCGTGAAGGTAAAGACTAAGATCTAACACCGGCAGTAACTCACCGCGCAAATTAACTATACCAAACACCCAGGGCTGAGATTTGGGTACTGCGGTGACTTGTTCGGGTACCGGAAAAACTTCTCTGGATTCCTTCAGAGGAATGACGAAATGGTGTGGCCCGGCCCTGAAACCGATCGCTGTCCAGGCATCGGTAAGATCGTCCTGTTGACTAAGGCCGGCAGCTTTTTGTTTGCTGCGCCGTTCAATATCTTGCAGCAGAGCGATGATATCTTCAGGCTGATAAATTTTTGTCATTTTCAACCCCCGATTAGCAAGTTGATTTGTTCGATCAAGTCCTTTTCAGCGACCGGCTTGCCTAGATAGCCTTTGGCACCCTGACGCAGTCCCCACATTTTATCCGTTTCCTGGTTTTTGGAAGAGACGATCACGATGGGAATGTCACTGGTTTGAGGATCTTTGGTCAGCTTGCGTGTAGCCTGAAAACCATTGAGGTTAGGCATGACTACGTCCATCAGAATCAATTGCGGGTGTTTGTCATACGCCATTTGAACCGCCTGTTCTCCATCTTCTGCGATCAACACGTCATGCCCGTTTTTTGCGAGCATTTTTTGCAATACATAGACTTCCGTGGGTGAATCATCGGCAATCAGAATAAGCGCCATAGGCTAATCAGCGTCCTGTCTTTTGTTCAGCAAATGCGTTCGGATTGCACCGAGTAAGTCGTCTTTAGTGAAAGGTTTGGTCAAATATTGTTCCGCACCAACTACACGTCCTTTAGCCCGATCAAACAGTCCGTCTTTACTGGAAAGCATAACAACCGGGATATCTTTAAATTTAGGATTGTTTTTAACCAGCGCACAGGTCTGGTATCCATCCAGGCGAGGCATCATAATATCAATAAAGAGAATATCGGGGTGGTCGGCACTGATGATGGGAAGCGCTTCAAATCCATTGTCCGCAGTAAGCACATCGCAACCTGCTTTTTTCAGAAGTGTCTCAGCAGTACGACGAATGGTGTTACTGTCATCGATGACCATGACCTTCAGGCCGGAAAATTCAGTTTGGTTTTCGCTCACGATTATGCTGTACCTGAAATTGTGTCTTAATTGTTATTTATTATCCCTAGCAAACGAAGATATACCATTTTTCTTTCGCAGGCTAGTAATGCTGTGCGCACATCAAAAACCGGTTTACCAGTCCCGATTTTCAGTGACAAACCAGTATGAATGACTTGAAAAACCGAAACTGTGTCCCATGTCACAGTAAGGAACTGTGCTCATACCACAATCTGCAACCCAAAACAGTGAGATAAAATCATGACTTCAGGCGTTCCCCATCTGACCACCGCCCTCAACGGTCCGTTGCTTCAACTGGAAGCTCACCTGCTGGAGAAACAGACTCAGGTGGAAATCTGGCTGCGCGAACAATGGCTGAAAACGCCTGCGCCATTTTACGCTTCTGTTGATTTGCGTAATGCCGGTTTCAAATTGGCGCCGGTCGATACCAATCTGTTCCCGGCTGGATTTAATAACCTTAATCCGTCATTTATACCTTTGTGCATTCATGCCGCGCAGGCGGCGGTCGAAAGAGCCTGTCCCACCGCTAAACGCCTGCTGATCGTGGCCGAAAATCACACGCGCAATCTGTTTTATCTGGAAAGTCTGGAAACCTTGCGTGATATTTTCCAGAAAGCCGGTCTGGAAGCCCGAATCGGCAGCCTGCGTGAAGATATTACTGAAGCGGTGACGGTTGAATTACCTTCAGGAAAAATCAGTACGCTGGAGCCGCTGATCAGAAAAGGCAATCGTGTAGCCGTGGATGATTTCTCTCCTTGTCTGGTGCTGTTGAATAACGACCTGTCAGCGGGGCGTCCGGCTATTCTGGAAGGGTTGGAACAGGAGATATTACCGCCTTTGCACGCAGGCTGGTCTACCCGCAAAAAGTCCGATCATTTCACTCACTACAACGCTGTTGCCAAAGAATTCGCAGAGCAGATTGATATTGATCCCTGGCTGGTGTCGCCACTGACTTTGCAATGTGGTGAAGTTAACTTCAAGGAGCGTGCCGGCACCGAGTGTCTGGCAAGAAACATCGACAATCTGTTGATGACGATTCGGAAAAAATACCGCGAATACAATATTGACCGCGATCCTTTTGTGGTCGTAAAGGCTGATTCCGGTACTTACGGCATGGGCATTATGACGGTGAAAAGTGCCGATGACATCACTAACCTCAACCGTAAGCAGCGCAATAAAATGTCATCTGCCAAGGAAGGGCTGGTGGTGGATAATGTGTTGGTGCAGGAAGGGGTGTATACCTTTGAAACGCTGGGGAATGACCATGCGGTGGCTGAACCGGTGATTTACATGATGGATCACTTCGTTGTAGGCGGATTTTATCGGGTACACACCGGCCGCGGACCTAATGAAAATCTCAACGCACCGGGCATGCATTTTGAGCCGTTGGCATTTGCTCAATCCTGCATCACGCCGGATCAGACCGAGCAGCCAGATTCAGAACCCAACCGTTTTTATGCTTACGGTGTGATTGCCAGACTGGCTTTGCTGGCCGCGGCCCGGGAGCTGGTCTAATAGACCAACTGAATATTCACGATATCAAATTGTAAAGTGCGCTAAGGAGTCTGTCGGACTTAAGATGGTTCTGTTGCGAAAAAGCCGGATTGGCCATTTTTACACAATTTCTCGTTTAAAGAGAATGACTATTCGCCTCAAAATTGTGCAAAAATTGACTCATTCAATCGGCGGGAGCGATTGAACGTGTAAACCCCGAAAGGGTGAAGCACAGGGATGTGCTTAACAAACCTGATTTTCCCTCGCAACGAACACTTAAGTCCGACAGATTCCTAGGTTTTATGTTCGCTTAAGTAGGCGATAGTCATAGTCTGATTGTGTAACTGACTGTGACTGTCGTCTTCACCAGAGCAGATTTCACCATTGGAGTAAAAACCGGTGATGCCGGTTTGTACTCCCAGCAGGCGTTGCACGGCATACACTTCATCTACGACCTGAGATTCCATCACTAGTTTGCGTCCGACACAACTGACGCAAATCGCCAAAGCCTTGTCATTGATATCAACGTCTTTTTGCAGGATCTGGCGTGCCGCTTCACTGGCGCCCATTACCAGGCTGTCATGATCTGATTTGAGGAAACGTACGGTAGAGCCTTCGGCGATATTGCCGGCAAAGGTCAGGCTGTTATCTTTTTCGTTTATAGACAGCAATGTGCGGATCACATTGACGTTTTTTTCGTCCATAATCGCAAACGGGAAATTGAGGCCGGAGGCCGGCAGTTCATTGGCATAATAACCAATGTACATTTTGTACAAAGGCAAAGCCGGCTTGTTATCCAGCTCATGCACCACGTTTTTATTGGAACGGGTTATCTTGCGAGGCGGGCCATAGGGTTTCCAGCCTCCCAGGGCGCCGCTGGTCACAATTGCATCTTTGCCGTAGATGCCGACAGCAATGACCACACGATCTTCAATCTTGTCATTATTAAGTAACAAGGTCTTTTTAAAGTTGGCATCATCGCCGGCCAAGCCGCCGGTAATGGGCACATTAGGTAATACTGCCTGTAAACCTTCCACCAGCTCGGAGCCGTTGACATTAAGGCCGTCACTGAGTACAAACACGCCTTTGAGATCATCCATTCTCAGCTCGCCGGCAATTTGGGCGCCTAGCGCGTGCGATTGTTCCATGCTGTTCACCGGTTTGGTGATAAAACGCAAAGTGCTGCGTTCCCACTGCATCGCGGTAATATGCACACTGTCATCATAAACACCGTCGCCGGTGATCTCACCGGAAGTCGTACAGCCGATGATTTGCGCATTGGGATAACGTTTTTCCAGAATCTTGGCGAAATTGCGTTCATTAAAGCGACTGACCGACCCAAAAACCAACACCCAGTTAGCTTCGGGGAGCGGGGAGGCGGAGGGTAATTTGTTTAAGCCCGCTTTGGCTGGGAGGTGTTCCTGTTCAAACTTCATGGGCGCGCGCCTGACTCCATTGAATGACGGCTACTTATAATTCAAGTGCCAACAAATAAAGCTTAATTAAATCCTTCGGCTGATACTACATCAGTTTATTGACTTTGGGGAATTGCCCGCCCAGGAAACTGTGACAGGGGTCACAAATAGCAAAATCGCTGATCCGAAAAAATAAAAGGCCGTAAATGTCATTTACGGCCTTTTGAGCGGAGAAACTGAAAACTTAACCGGCCAGTTTTTTCTTCAGCAATTCATTCACTTGTGCCGGGTTGGCCTTGCCTTTGGAGGCTTTCATGATCTGGCCGACAAAGAAACCGAACAGCTGTTCTTTACCCTCGCGGTATTGCTGTAATTGCGCCGGATTATTGGCGAGCACTTCATCAACCATTGCTTCTATGGCACCACTATCGGTTACTTGTTTCAGTCCTTTGGCTTCGATAATGGTGTCAGCGTCGGCACCTTCACCTTCCCACAAGGCTTCAAACACAGTTTTGGCGATTTTGCCGGAAATGGTGTTATCACTGATACGAATCAATACACTTGCCAGTTGCTGGGCGCTGACAGGTGATTCGGTAATATCGAGTCCCGCCTTATTCAACGCGCCGGACAATTCACCGGTTACCCAGTTGGCACATTGCTTGGGATCTTTACTGCCTGTTGCGGCTAATACGGCTTCGAAGTAATCAGCCAGTTCGCGGGTGCTGGTCAGCACTGCAGCATCATACGGAGACAGATTCAGTTCCCTGACAAAACGATCACGTTTTTCATTGGGCAGTTCCGGCAGGGTGGCGCGGACTTCATCAATCAGTTGCTGTTCGATCACTAAAGGCAACAGATCCGGATCGGGGAAATAACGATAATCGTTGGCTTCTTCTTTGGTGCGCATAGAACGGGTTTCGTTCTTGTCAGCATCAAAGAGCCGGGTTTCCTGAATGACGGTACCACCTGATTCCAGGATGTCTATTTGACGTTCTATTTCAATATTGATGGCACGCTCGACATTACGGAATGAGTTGATGTTTTTCAGCTCAGCGCGGGTACCGAATTTTTCCCGGCCTTTAGGGCGCATGGATACGTTGGCATCACAACGGAAAGAACCTTCCTGCATGTTGCCGTCGCAGATTTCCAGATAGCGCACCAGCGAGTGGATTTTTTTCATGTAGGCCACGGCTTCTTTAGCGCTGCGCATATCCGGTTCGGAGACAATCTCCAGCAACGGTGTGCCGGCACGATTCAGATCGATACCGGTCTGGCCGTGGAAATCTTCGTGCAGGGATTTACCCGCATCTTCTTCCAGGTGGGCTCGGGTGATGCCGACGGTTTTTTCAGTGCCGTCCTCCAGCTCAATGCTTATATGGCCTTTGCCTACTATAGGCAGTTCAAACTGACTGATTTGATAACCTTTAGGCAGATCGGGGTAGAAGTAGTTTTTGCGGGCGAATACCGAGCGTTCGGCAATTTCGGCGTCCACAGCCAGGCCAAATTTGATGGCCATTCTGACGGCTTCCTGATTGAGTACCGGCAACACCCCCGGCAAACCCAGATCAACGGCACATGCCTGTGTATTGGGGGGCGCACCGTAGGCGGTGGCAGCACCGGAGAAAATCTTACTTTTCGTAGCGAGCTGGGCGTGAATTTCCAACCCGATGACAACTTCCCATTCCATAATGACGGCCTGAATTTAGAATTATAAAAACGATAAATTGTATACGGAAACTACCTGGAAATGCACGATCTCAGCGAGACAAGAAGCTGATTTATTCGCGTCATAACCGGTATTAATTTATTCGCGCAAACTGAGAATTTTCCAGCCGCGTTGTTGCGCGACTGCCTGTAATTTGGGATCCGGATCGACCGCAACGGCGGTATCAACCAGTTCCAGCAATGGCAGATCATTATGTGAATCACTGTAAAAGATACTGCCTTGCAAATCCTGATTCTGTTCCACCAGCCACTGTTTTAATCTGTCCACTTTACCCTGATGAAAAGAGGGGATCCCGGCGACATGCCCGGTGTAACGGCCATCTATTAATTCCGGTTCGGTGGCAATCAAATGTTCAATAGCCAGCATCTCGGCAATCGGTGAAGTGATAAAGCTGTTGGTGGCGGTGATAATCAGCAACGTATCGCCTTTCGCCCGATGCTGGGCAATGAGTGCTTTAGCAGCAGGCAATATAATAGGTTTGATTTTCTGCTGCAGGTAATTTTCCCGCCATTCATATAATTGTCCCAGGCTGTGGCTGGCCAGCGGTTTGAACACAAACTCGAGAAACTCATAAATATCCAGAGAGCCCTCAAGATATTGCTGATAATAATGTTCATTGGCGCGACGGTAGGCATCCGCATCAACAATGCCGTTTTCGCACAGGTAGCGTCCCCATAGAAAGTCGCTATCACCTCCCAGCAGGGTATTGTCCAGATCAAAGATTGCCAAAGCCATAATGCAGAAAAATTCTCCGTGTAAATCAAAACCAGAATCTATTGTAAGCCAAAATGAATTGCATACTGGCAGTGCTTTTAATAATCTAACCACTAATGAAGATAAACATGCTGGGGGCGTCTGCGCTCAGCCAGCCAGAGATTGAGAGTTGTGATTGATAAAGATGGCTTCAGGCCAAATGTGGGGATCATTCTCTGCAATGAAGATAACCAGGTTTTGTGGGCGCAACGAGCGCAACATGATTCGTGGCAATTCCCGCAGGGAGGCATCAAAGCAGATGAGACAGCAGAACAAGCTGCCTATCGTGAGCTTATGGAAGAAGTCGGGTTGATGCCGGAACATGTTGAACTGCTGGCAGTAAGCCGTAGTTGGTTGCGCTACCGTTTGCCCAAACGTTATCTGCGTTATGGTAACAAGCCGCTATGTATCGGCCAGAAACAGCGCTGGTTTCTGATGCGCTTTACCGGTAACGAGGAAGACGTCAAACTTGATCTGCACGAAAAACCGGAGTTTGATGACTGGCGCTGGGTGGATTACTGGAGGCCGGTGGAAGAAATCGTATTTTTCAAACGCCGCGTCTATGAAAAAGCTTTGCACGAGTTTGCACCGGTCCTGTTTCCAGAATACAGAAGACGCGTTGGCCGTAAACAGCAAACCAGCTGACTTTAAACAGGTTTTAACGTTTTTCGAAACACTCTGGAGTTGCGCTGATAGTTGTACAAAGCCTGCTTGGTTACAGGCAAATCACTGATTTCAGCGGCTTTGAAACCATGTTCCAGAAACCAGTGCGCAGTCTGGGTTGTCAGTACATAAAGGCTTTCAATACCCATTTTCAGAGCCGAGTGCTCCAGTGTAGCCAATAACTGTTTGCCCCGCCCCTTGTCGCGATAGTCGTCGGCAACCGCCAGACAGGCGAGTTCGGCCATTTTATTGTCGGGATAAGCGTAAATGGCGGCGCAGGCAATTACGCTACCGTCACGTTCCATCACGGTGAAGTGATCGATTTCACGCTCCAGCAGTTCACGTGAACGTTTCACTACCGCCCCTTTTTCTTCCAGCGGTTGAATCAGCTCAAGAATGCCGACTACGTCTTCAATGGTTGCCTGGCGCGTGGTTTCAAAAGAGGTTGCCGTTAATAAAGTGCCAGCGCCATCGCGACTGAACAGTTCTTGCAGCAATGCTCCATCCAGGGTGCGATCCAACAGATGCACACGTTTGACACCAGCCTGACAGGCACTGACTGCGGCGGCGATAGAAGGGTGGGCCTGTAAATTCTCTCTGGCTTGTTGCAGGGTCAGTTCGCGTGGCAGGTTACGGTTACTTTCACCGATAAAAATCAGCTTGTCGGCAGTGAGGGCCGTTGCCACAGCGGTGGCGATGGCTTCAGCAGACAAATTGAAAATTTCACCGGTCAGTGAATAACCGAGTGGAGGGAGTAACACGATATTGCCGAGTGACAATTGTTGATTGATGCCTTCAATATCCACCCGGCGTACTTCGCCGGTGTGTCCCAAGTCGACGCCATCCAGAATGCCGGCTGGTCTGGCGGTGACCAGATTGCCACTGGTACAGCGGATGCGGGCATCGGCCATCGGTGTATGCGGTAAACCAAAAGACAGTTTTGATTCGATATCCACCCGCAGTTTGCCAATTACCGATTTGGCTATTTTAAGGCTGGTATCATCCGTGATGCGCAGACCGCGGTGGTAGTTGACCGGCACGCCGAACTGCCCGCACTGCGCTTCAATCTGTGGTCTGGCACCATAGATCAGCACCAGACGAATACCCAGACTATTAAGGATCGCAACATCATGCAACAAGTGATCAAAGCCCGTACTATCAATGGTTTCGCCATCAAACGCAATCACAAAGGTAGCCCCGCGATGCGCGTGAATATACGGCGCAGCGGTACGGAACCAGCTGGTGGTGGTCGCCAGATTGTCAGGGTTTGTTGTTGATTGCGAGTCGTTCATAGGCTCCTTTTTATCGCAGTCTCAGCACACTTGCCAAGTTACGTGTAAAATTTGTGCGGATAAACCACACGGAATTAACTAAATTCAAGATGGTAAAAGCAGCTTATTCGGAGACTCAGTATGCCTCAATATCGTTCTAAAACGTCTACCGCCGGCCGCAATATGGCAGGTGCCCGCGCTTTGTGGCGGGCGACGGGAATGAAAGATGATGATTTCAACAAACCGATCATTGCAATCGCTAATTCATTTACTCAATTTGTGCCCGGTCATGTTCACCTGAAAGATCTGGGACAGCTGGTTGCGCGCGAAATTGAACAGGCTGGTGGCGTCGCGAAAGAATTCAATACCATTGCGGTTGATGATGGCATTGCCATGGGCCACGGCGGCATGCTTTACAGCCTGCCATCGCGCGACATTATCGCCGACTCGGTGGAATACATGGTTAACGCGCACTGTGCTGACGCGTTGGTGTGTATTTCCAACTGCGACAAGATTACCCCGGGCATGTTGATGGCCGCACTGCGCCTTAATATTCCGGTGGTTTTTGTTTCGGGCGGCCCGATGGAGGCCGGTAAAACCAAACTGGCGGGTAAGGACGTCAAGCTGGATCTGGTCGATGCCATGGTGCAGGCGGCGGACGAACATGTCAGCGATGAAGATGTGGCACAGGTAGAGCGCAGTGCCTGTCCGACTTGCGGCAGTTGCTCGGGCATGTTTACCGCCAATTCGATGAACTGTCTGACCGAGGCGCTGGGATTGTCGCTGCCGGGTAACGGTTCGTTGCTGGCAACACATGCCGATCGACGTGAGCTGTTCCTGGAAGCGGGGCGCCGTATTGTGGACCTGGCTAAACGTTATTACGAAAACGATGAAGATGATGTGTTACCCCGTTCGATCGCAACTAAAGCCGCGTTTGAAAATGCGATTGCTTTGGATATTGCCATGGGCGGTTCTACCAACACGGTTTTGCATTTGCTGGCGGCAGCCCATGAAGCCAAGGTGGATTTCACCATGGCCGATATTGACCGTATGTCCCGCAGGGTTCCTAACTTGTGCAAAGTGGCACCGGCTACCAATAAATATCATATGGAAGATGTGCATCGTGCCGGTGGTGTAGTCGCTATTCTCGGCGAATTGGCCGCTGGCGGCTTATTGCATACTGATGTCCCGACCGTGCATGCCAAAACCATGGCAGACGGGCTGGCGCAATGGGATATCAAACGCAGCGAATATGAAGTGGCGCAACTGCGTTATCTGGCCGGGCCTGCCGGTATTCCGACCCAGCTTGCGTTCAGCCAGGATTGCCGCTGGCCGGAACTGGATCTGGATCGTGAAAACGGCTGTATCCGCGACATTGAACATGCTTACAGTCAAGATGGTGGCTTGGCGGTACTCTACGGTAATCTGGCTGAAGATGGTTGTATCGTAAAAACGGCAGGTGTGGACGAATCTATCCTGACCTTCTCCGGTCCCGCGCGTATTTTTGAATCTCAGGATGCTTCAGTAGCCAGTATTCTGGCAGGTGAGATCAAAGCGGGCGATGTTGTGTTGATTCGCTATGAAGGGCCGAAAGGCGGCCCGGGTATGCAGGAAATGCTGTATCCGACCAGCTACCTCAAGTCTAAGGGGCTGGGCAAAGCCTGTGCCTTGCTGACCGATGGCCGTTTCTCTGGCGGGACTTCCGGTTTATCGATTGGTCATGCTTCACCGGAAGCGGCGGAAGGCGGCAATATCGGTCTGGTGGAAGAGGGCGATATCATTCATATCGATATTCCTAACCGTAAAATCAACGTTGACCTTACCGATGAAGAATTGGCACACCGCCGCGCAGCGATGGAAGCCAGAGGCGAACATGCCTGGCATCCGGTAGCCCGTGAACGGGAAGTTAGCCTGGCCTTGCAGGCTTATGCGGCTTTAACCACCTCGGCTGCCAAAGGTGCGGTCAGAGATGTGGAGCAGTTGAAGCGCCGTTAAGTTTTTCTGCCCGGTTAACGAATTAACCATAGAAATGGAATGGTCCGCCTCGCTTCGCTTATGAATGGAATTTCCATTCTGGCACTTTGATGCCGTTATGGAGCGGACCATTCCATTTCTGTGGTTATTGACTCCAAGCTAAATCTGCTGGGCGTAGAGTTTTTGATACAAGCCATGCTGGCGGATCAGCGAGTCATGGTCGCCTTCCGCGATAATCTCACCGCCATCAAATACGACAATCCTGTCCGCTTGTTTTACCGCGCTCAACCTATGCGCAATAATAATGGTCGTACGGCCTTGCAGATAATCAGCCAAAGCCTGATGCAGATGATGTTCGGTATCACTGTCCAGTGCCGAAGTGGCTTCGTCCAGCACGACCACGCTGGGGTTTATCAGCACCATGCGGGCAATCGCCAGACGTTGACGCTGCCCCCCTGAAAGTTTGACCCCAGAGCGGCCGATAATGGTGTCGAGTTGCTGCGGCATATTGGCAATAACATCTTCCAGCTGCGCAATGTGAATTGCCTGCCAGACGGCCTCATCTGAATAATCCCGGCCCATGGTAATGTTTTCCCGCACGCTGTCATTAAACAATGCCGGGCTCTGTAACACGGTAGCCACATGCTCCCGTACGGTATCGAGGCCGATATCGCTGACTGCAATATCATTGAAATAGACCATGCCGCTATCAGCCGGATACAACCCTAGCAACACATTAACCAGTGTCGACTTACCGGCGCCGCTGGCACCGACTAACGCCACTTTCTCACCCGCTTTGATATTGAGCGAAACGCCATTGAGCACTTTGTGATTATCGCCATATTTGAAGTGCAGATCCTTGATACTGATGCTGCTGGCTTCACCTGCTACAAAGGGATTGATTTTGTCTGGGTAGCGTTTTTCTTCCTGCATGGAGAACAGTTTATTGAGCCGGGAGACAGCGGCACCCGCTGCGTAAAACGAATATTGGATATTCAGAACTTCCTGAACCGGACTCATCATGAACCAGAGGTAACCGAATACGGCAAACATTTGGCCGATGGTCAGGTCGGAGAACACGACCATAAACATGCTGACCGCTCGGAACACATCAAAACCGAACAGAAAGATCACAAAAGAAAAGCGGTTGGCGGCATCGCTTTTCCAGGCGTAATCGGACGCGTAGTTACGCAGGCTGCGGGCATTCTCGATAACACGGCGCAGATAATGTTTTTCGCGGTTGGCGGTACGGATTTGCTGTACTGCATCCAATGTTTCGGTGAGACTTTGCTGGAAAATCTCAAAAGCCGTGTTTTCGCGTTGTTTCAGGGTTTTGACCCGTTTGCCCACTATCATCGTGAAATAAATCACCAGTGGATTCATAAACAGAATCAGCAATGCCAACTGCCAGTGTAAAAACAGCAGGATAACGGCGGTACCGATAATGCTCAGCAGGGCAACGATAAAGCGGCTGACGGTATTGCCGATGAAATTGTCGATGACTTCGATATCAGTGACAAAATGTGAGGCGATCCCCGCACTGCCACGGGTTTCATATTCGCTGATGGCAATGCGGCCTAAGCGTTTAATCAGTTGCTGGCGAATGCGGAAAGTAATGCGCTTGGCAATCAACGTGAAATAGCGTGACTGAATAACGTTGAGGAGCAGTGAGGCTACCCGCAGGATCAGTGTAAACAGTAACACGGCGGAAATATACAGCACCGGGCCATGCCACATTTCCGGGGTAAAGCGTTCGATAAAATGCACGGTAACGCCGGGCTGATCCAGTAAGACCTCATCAACCATTAATGGCAGCAGCAAAGGCACTGGCACCGCACAAATCGTGGCCAGAACGGCGATCAGGTTGGCTTTGACTAAATGTTTCTTATAGCCCAGTGCCCGATGCAAAATACTCTGGAGGTCATAACTGTTTTCGCTGCTCATCTGTCTATCGGCATTACATTGGCTTGGTCAAACTTGCTGCTGTATTGAGTACAGCAGCAAGTGGTTGGTGAATCTTGAAGGCGGTGGTGTTTCCGCCTTAAGCTCATTATAACTCCGCGATAGAGGGGGGCTGTGCAGATAAGTGCTTACAGGCTGCCCCAGCTATCTTTTTTGCGCAAACGCAGGCGTGGAAGAATCAGCCCCAACACGATACCTGCGAACAGGACTGCAGCGCCGATCAGAAACCAGTTGCGGGTGCTGTTGTCCTTCAGCGCATTATTTTCAATGACCAATGACTGATTCTGATGATCGATTTGTTGCAGTTTTTCTTTCAGTTGGCGGTTTTCATTATCTAACGCCACGGCATTGGAGGCCGTACGGCGCAAATCGTCCAGTTCTTTGCTGAGGCGCTGGGATTTTTCCTTGAGCGTCATGTTCTGGCTGTCGACATCGGTATTTTGTGAGCTCAATGCAGAAATTTCTTCTTTGTACCTGGAAATTTCCAGTTCCAGGTTGGCAATTTTCTGCTCACTGGCTGTCAGGCGGTCACGGGCGCTGGGTGTATTGCTGAGATAGCGTGTCAACACCCAGCCTTCGATGCCCTCAGCGGTTCTGACTTTGGAGTAACCGGCCGGATCGGTTTCCAATACATCGAGTCGGGTGCCGGATGTCAGCATTTTGCGAATACCGAATTTGACGCCCTGGCCGTTGCGCATGGTGATTTCCAGTTCGTCAGAAACGTAGCGGGTGGTTTGGGCGCTGGCAAACACCGGCACCAGCAAAACGACTGTTATGAGAAAGTTAGTGATGAATTTTTTCACGGCGGATATCTGTGTTGGTTAACAAACTGGCATTTTAACAGATGGGGCTAAGGGCGCTTCAAGTTTGTCAGTGTGAATCAGTCATTATCTTGTCAAAACAATGGGATTCATCACATTGTCATAAAACCCTGCTACCTTCACCGCAGATATGAAGAAGGTAATAGCAATGGATAGGTTAAGAGTGATGTTTTTGTGTACCGGCAATTCCTGTCGTTCACAAATGGCCGAGGGCTGGGCACGTGCACTTTCCGGCGATGATATCGAAATCAAATCAGCAGGTATCGAAGCACACGGTCAAAACACGCACGCGATTAAAGTGATGGCAGAAATCGGTATTGATATTTCGCAGCAGGAGTCTATCCGCGTCAATGGCGAAATGCTGGAATGGGCGGATTTACTGGTGACCTTGTGTGATAACGCCGAAGAACAGTGTCCTTTGTTGAGCCCGCATACCATTAAAGTGCACCTGCCGTTACCTGATCCGGCCAAAATGAAAGGTGAAGAAGCAGAGATCCTGGGCGCATTTCGTGAAACTCGCGAAAAAGTGCGTCAGCGGGTCGAGTTTGTGCTGGAACAAGTGGCAATGGAAGCTGCGGTATAGTTAGAGTTACCCTTAAGTATTTTTAGCTGTTGATGACTTTTCTATCAACGCCTGCTATTTGTAGTTTATCCACGCAGCACTGGCATTGCTGTTTCTCCAGCAGATAGAAACTGTTGCCGCTGATGCGTTTTGCCATTGATTTGGCTTTACTGGCGCATTCCGCTAAATCAGCCTCAGCGAGAATTTCTTCAAAGTCCTGTAATCTGACCGCTCCTATCGACAGGCTGAGCAACGGGTAAAAGGTCTGTTGGCCGTGGCGATCCTGGGCGTTAATTCCTTGCTGCTGCAGGTGCGCAGCAAGGTAAAGTTGCGGATACAAAAGCTGAAATGCATGCAGAATTTGCTGACAGCGTAACTGCCAGTCCAGGCTTTCAAACACGATGATAAAGTCATCGCCGCCGACATGGCCGATAAAATCGATGTCGGTATTGATGTGATCAGTGAGGGTTTTGGCGGTCAGACTGATCACTTGATCCCCTTTGCCATAGCCGTATATATCATTGTAAGGCTTGAAATTATCCAAATCGAAATAACAGATAACCACATCACGGTTTTGCTCAATGACATCGCGTGTGTGTTCGCTAAGTGGTACATTGCCAGGCAGGCCACTGAGCGGATTGGCATGACGGGCCATGGTGATTTGCATATCGGTGATTTGGCGTAATAAATCCATCAAACTGCCGACCCCCCGATAGCGTTGCTGTTCGGTGATGATAAACAGACTGTGCTGATGGTGCGTTTCCTGGCTGGTAATCTGATAGCTGAGTTTTTTCAAAGACAACGCGGTCTCGACGACGATAGGCTGGTTGTCCATAAATTCACGGATGGCCTTGCGTCCGTGCAATTCGCGCCCAAACCGGCTGGCATATAAGGTCATGAATTCATCACGCCAGACAATACCGGCAACTTTGTTATTGGCATCAACAACCGGTAACGCGGCGAGGTTGACGGCTTTCTGAAAGCGGTCGCCGACATGGTGCAGTAAGTCGCTGGTTGTCAGCGGTTCCAGTTCGGTCAGCAAACTACTGACCAATGTGTTGGCGCGGGGACGCCCCGGAGACAGCAAGGCGGTTTGCTGGCGTTGGGAAAATAAACCGCTGTCCAGTGACTTTGGCGGGTTGCGGCCGGGCCTGCCGAAATAATAACCCTGCACAAATTGCATATCGAGACTTTGTGAAGCCAGGTATTCCTGACGAATTTCAATACCTTCCCCAATCACCTGGCAGTTGATGCTCTGTGCGATATCTATCATCGATTGCACAAACTGGCGCTTTTCCCGGTCTTCATGGATATTTTGCATGAAGTGGCGATCCAGTTTGACGAAATCAGGTTTCAGTTCTGACCAGGTTCGCAGTCCGGAATAACCTGCGCCCAGATCATCAATCGCAATAGAAAACCCCATTTCACGGTAATGTTCGGTTGCCTGCCGCATTAAATCATAATCGTCGATGGGATACTGCTCAGTCAGTTCAATAACCACCTGTTGTGGTAATAGACCGGCAGATTTTAGAAACTGTAAGGTCAGGCCATGCGGGTAATCATTTTGCAACAAAGCCACAGGCGTGGTGTTGATAAACAATTTGCCGGGCAGGCCGAGTTCGCCATAACGACGGATAACGGTTTCCCGGCATAACAAATCCAGCTCGGCCAGTTTGCCATGACGATAAGCGGTGTTGAACAGGTTAATCGGCGAATGCAACGGACTGTCAGAGGGGCCGCGGATCAGCGCCTCATAGCCGAAGATCTGCTGTTGCTGCAGCGATACAATGGGTTGGAAAAGCGGGGTCAGACTGCCTTGACGGAGTATGTCCTCCAGTGAAAGGAATTGTTGTAGTTCTTCTTGTGTCATCCAGACTCAACTTTTTAAAAAACAGAAAATCCTGCTTCCTCCGGGAAGCAGGATTTGCAAGTGGCTAGGGGCGGCTATTAACGTTATGGCTTGATTTCATATAAAGAAATCGTGTTGCTGATTTCGTTGGTAACCAGCAACCAGCTGCTGTTGCTATCACGTTCAATAAAGACCAGACCCTCAGGGCCGATATCACCCTGCTGTTTGGTGTTAATAAAGCCAGCCGGCGCTGGTTTGTAGGGATTATCGAGCTGGTAGACAAAAATGCCTGAGGTTCTTTCCAGACCGATAAAAGCATAGCTGCTGTCACCCAGCTTGCCGACTGTAACCGATTCAGGTTCCGGGCCTTTATCATCACTGCGGCTGTCATCCCAGACATCCATTCCCTGCTGCTGGTATTGCGCCAGTGAGCGCTCAAACGTTGAGCCACTGTCATAAACTTGATTGCCGTTGGCATTCCAGATGGAGAAGGAGCGGCCACCATAAGCAAAAATCTGGTCAAAGTCGCCGTCACCATCAATATCACCATGTGCCAGCGTGGTTTTTAAACGGCCCAGGTTTTCATCTTTTTGCAATACTTCCGCACCCGGGAAGACGTCGGGATCAAGGGTCAGATCCTTAACCCGTGCTTCTTCGCTGAAGCCGTCGTAATCCCGCGCGTCACCTTCGTTGGCCGAGATAATAAAAGTGGCGTTGCCACGCTGATAAGCGGCCAGCGCATCGGGTTGATACATGCCGTAAGCAGGCCATGGCTGGATATTGATGCCATTATCTTTGTTGCTGGCATCAAAGGCATTCTTCTGTTGCGTATGTTTTTTGTAACCCAGGCCGTAAATAGCGGTAATGGTCGCAGTTTCGATATCCAGCCTGGCGATGGCATTGTTTTCCTGCAGGCTGATCCAGGCTGTTTTGGAGTCTTCAGCGACCGTCACGTATTCCGGTTCCAGATCCTGTGCGATGCTGGCACCGGGGCCAAAGATCCGGACATTTTTCAGATCTTTTATCGTGAAGCTGTTAAAACCGGCAGTTCGAGCTGTCCAGCTTGCCGTATCGATGACAGACACAGATCCTTCCGGGTCTACCGAATAATCAGCGTTGGGTTCTCCCTCATTCGCTACAAGCAGAAACTTGCCATCAGGAGTGAAAGTAAGCATATCAGGCAGGGCACCGACTTCGACTGAGTCGATATGTGTGCCATCAGTCATAAACAATTCTACCGTGCCGTTAGCCTGTTTATCTGAGGCTTCTACTGCAACAGCAACGATGCCACTAGATACCGCCACACTGTTCGGGCCGCCACCATAGAGTGATAAATCAATGGCACTGACTTCAATTAATTGGCCATCAATGACATCTAAAATACGCAGTTCATTTTCCGCGGCATTGGTTACAAAGACGCGTGATGAGGCAGCGTCGTAAGCGGCGATTTCGGCACAGCTTTCCTGGCCACCGCATTCTTCGGCGTAGCTTGAAAGTTTTGTAACTTCAAATGCCTGGATGGTTGCAACAGGCAGTAAGAATGCCAGGCCGAGAACGACAACATATTTTGATAACAGGAATTTTTGCATGATGATGGCCTTATGCTGAGAAGAGAACATGACTAAAGTCACATAATTCAGCTTCTTTTTAATGACAATCAGATGAAGTTTTTATGACAGCCGGACTTGCCGGCAAAAAAAAAAGGCCCCACCTGTAAGGGTGAGGCCCAATCGAGAGAGTAACTAACCGGTCTCTACCAGTAAGCCTGGGCACGGAATTTCAGTGCTGAAGGCTCTATACTCGTGCCGGCACCGTTTACAGTCAGGTCGGTAACCTTGTCGTAGTTCAGCATCAGACGGGTGTTTTGAGTCGGGTAGTAGTTGACACCGATGGTGAATTTATCTGCTTCGTCATCACCGGCCTGTGAGTCCTGGATTTCGAGATTTTCGAAGCGGGCGGCGATTTGCCATGCACCGTATTTGGATTTAGGTGAAATGCCTGAGGTATAACCCTTTTTCCATTTCAACGATTCTCCGGTCAGGAAGTAACCCGCTTCAACCGCGTAACCGTCGATATCGATATCGTCTGCTGTTTCACGCTCGATACTGTAATCAATGTATTCCGCCATTGTGTGGAATGAACCAAACACACCCATGGCATCAACGGTAAACGCATCAGAACCGTCAAACTCACTCGCAGCAACTGTGCCGGTGCTGAGCGGTTTGGAATTATCAATGTGGCTTACCAGACGTTGATCAAATTTGAAGGAGTCGCCGCCGCCTTTGGTCAGGTAACCGGCGCCAATTTGCAACAGGTGAGTGCTGTCCTGCATATAAGGTACGAATGAACCGCGGACAGCAAAGGTGCTACCGTTATTGTCTGTTTCGCCATCACTCAAGCCACCATTTGTCAGGCCTGCAGCAAGTAACCATTTATAATCTTTGTCGTTGACAGAGACTACTGCACCGCTTTCCCGAGCAGGTGAGATGCTGCTGTCAGCAAACAAGGGGCGATCCATAAAGCTCATGTATTTGGAGCTGATTTTGGTGTTCAGACCAAAAGGAATATGAGACTGACCCAGTTTGACACCGTATTTGGTGTTGTCGGTCAGTTTGTTACCGTAGCTGATATAGGCATCTTTGATAGAAGCATCACCACCGGCAAAATCAGCTTCAAATTTGTAACCCATGCTGTAGATAGCACCCTCGAAACCCAGACGGGCACGGCGTAATTCAGTGCCTTCTGCATCATCGCTCTCGCTGCCAGTGTCTGCATCTGCGGTTACCGCATCCCACATCACCCGACCGATAGGCTGGAATGACCAGTTACCTTCACGATCTTCAACAACCAGCTTACCTTTGGTAGTGATCTTAGGCATATCAGCAGTTGCTTCTTTGACTTCTGCTTTCACTTCGGCTTGCGCTGCTTCGGTGGCTTCCTTGTCAGCTTTTGCTGCATTAGCCAGCAAATCGTAATCTTGTGCACTGATAGTGCCTTTGTCGCGCAGGACCTTCAATAGGTCTATCATGGCATCGTTGTTGGCTTGTGCCGGCAGCATGGCCGCACCGAACAAGGTGCCTGCTATTAATAAAGATGTCGTTTTCAGTTTCAAGGGACTATCCTCTTGGTTGGTTTATCAAGTTCGGTGTTAATGCCGAAGTCCCGCACACCTTATGCCCGAAATGTTTCACCGTGATTAAAGTTTTGTGACAGTTTCGTGACAACGATACAAATCGGCATTTTTGTGGCTTTTTGGCTACAACCGCAGCGGCAACCTTGAAAAGTCGGCGACTGTCCCAATATCAACCAATGAACTCCTAATTTAGGAAAAGTCATGTTTCGGTTTTTATTTTTGTTGTTTCTGATCATTCCCCTGGTAGAAATTTACTTTCTGATCCAGGTCGGCAAAGTGATCGGTGCGGGTTGGACGGTTTTTCTTGTGGTCGGAACCGCTGTGATAGGCGCCTTTCTCTTACGTTTGCAGGGATTTAGCACGCTGCAACGTGCGCAAACAGTCATGGCGCGTGGCGAGCTCCCGGCTGTTGAAATGCTGGAAGGGCTGACCTTATTAATAAGTGGTGCCTTATTGTTGACTCCCGGCTTTGTCACCGATGCCTTGGGTTTTTTGTTGTTGATACCGCCAGTCCGACAGTCGATGATCCGGCAGATTTTGAAAAACAGTCAGATTATTCTCAGGCAGCACAGTTCGGCCCATTTCCACCAACATCGCTCGCCCCCATCTTCTCATGATGAATCCAGCATTATTGAGGGTGAAGTGGTTGATGATGATGATCCGCATCAGCTGCGATAAAGAAAGACGAAAAAAACCAAAAATTTTTATCTCAAGCCCTTGAAAGCGGGTTTTATAACCCCATTTATAGGGTTCCAAACTTACGTTGGTCATTAAATAGACATTTTTCGGAGGAATTACAGATGAATCTTCGTCCCCTTCATGATCGTGTGATTGTTCGTCGCATGGAAGAAGAAACAACCAGCCCGGGTGGTATTGTTATCCCGGATAACGCAGCAGAAAAGCCTTCCCGCGGTGAAGTTATTGCTGCAGGTGATGGAAAAATCACTGATTCAGGTGAAGTACGTGCCCTGGCAGTGAAAGTCGGTGACAGAGTGTTGTTCGGTAAATATGCCGGTACAGAAGTCAAAGTCGACGGTGAAGAACTGCTGGTAATGCGTGAAGATGACATCGTTGCTGTTATTGAATGTTAATCTTCTGGATTCATTTGCATTTTTTAAAGAATAAGAGGAATAAAAATGGCTGCTAAAGAAGTCAAATTCGGCGCCGATGCGCGCCACCTGATGGTTAAAGGCGTAAATACTCTGGCCAATGCGGTAAAAGTAACGCTGGGTCCTAAGGGTCGTAATGTGGTTCTGGACAAGAGCTTTGGCGCACCTGCAGTGACTAAAGATGGTGTTTCAGTTGCTAAAGAAATTGAGCTGGAAGACAAGTTTGAAAACATGGGCGCACAAATGGTCAAAGAAGTGGCTTCGCACACTTCTGATGCTGCCGGTGACGGTACCACCACAGCGACGGTTCTGGCTCAAGCCATCCTGCGTGAAGGTATGAAAGCGGTCGCTGCGGGCATGAACCCAATGGACCTGAAACGCGGTATCGACAAAGCAGTGCAGGCGGCAGTTGAGCAACTGCGTGCCATGTCTTCTCCATGTGATGATGATAAAGCTATTGCCCAGGTAGGTACTATTTCTGCTAACTCTGATGCTTCTGTGGGTCGCATCATTGCCGAAGCAATGCAAAAAGTCGGTAAAGAAGGTGTTATCACTGTTGAAGATGGCAGTGGTTTTGAAAACGAACTGGATGTGGTTGAAGGTATGCAGTTCGACCGTGGTTACCAATCTCCGTATTTCGTTAACGACCAGCAAACCATGACAGCAGAACTGGAAGATCCTTATGTCCTGCTGTTCGACAAGAAAATCTCCAATATTCGTGAACTGCTGCCAACTCTGGAAGGCGTTGCCAAATCAAGCCGTCCCTTGCTGATCGTCTCTGAAGATGTGGAAGGCGAAGCCCTGGCGACATTGGTTGTCAACAACATGCGCGGTATTGTTAAAGTCTGTGCAGTTAAGGCCCCTGGCTTTGGCGACCGCCGTAAAGCGATGCTGGAAGATATCGCTGTTTTGACCGGCGGTACCGTGATTTCTGAAGAAGTCGGTCTGAGCCTGGAGAAAGTGACGCTGGATCATCTGGGTCAAGCCAAGAAAATTACTGTCAGCAAAGAAAACACCACCATCGTTGATGGTGCTGGCCGTGGTGATGAAATCACCGCGCGTGTTGAACAAATCCGTGCCCAAATTGCTGAATCTTCTTCAGATTACGACAAAGAAAAACTGCAAGAACGAGTGGCCAAACTGGCTGGCGGTGTTGCGGTGATTAAAGTCGGTGCTGCAACTGAAATGGAAATGAAAGAGAAGAAAGCACGTGTTGAAGACGCGTTGCATGCGACCCGTGCCGCGGTTGAAGAAGGTGTGGTACCTGGTGGTGGTGTTGCTCTGGTTCGTGCAGAAGGTCTGCTGGGTGAGCTACGCGGTGACAACCACGATCAAGATATGGGCATCACCTTGGCTCGCCGTGCGATGGAAGAGCCTCTGCGTCAAATCGCGACTAACGCAGGTGCAGAAGCGTCTGTAATTCTGAACGAAGTTGCCGCAGGTAAAGGTAATTTCGGTTACAACGCAGCATCTGGTGAATATGGCGATATGATCGACATGGGTATTCTGGATCCGACTAAAGTAACACGTACCGCATTACAAAATGCCGGTTCAGTTGCCGGTCTGATGCTGACTACCGAAGCGATGATTGCTGACCTGCCAAAAGATGAAGGTCCATCAATGCCTGATATGGGTGGTATGGGCGGTATGGGCGGCATGATGTAACAGTCGTTCAAGCTTTTGTTTTAAAAAGGCCTCAACCTTCGGGTTGGGGCTTTTTTTTTTATTAAGCTATTGCCTCGCCAGTCATTACGGGTGTGGGTGGGTTGTGTTGCAGCACAACCCGTATAATCACGAACCTTGCGGCGGCCGTCTCTATGAGAGTTAAAAGGGAGTTCTTAATCGAAGACGTCACCGTTGTAGACGTGGAGTTATTGACAACAGCAAAAGCTGAAAGCCACTTCCATTCCGCGAGTCTTGATTGGCGAATAAACAAAGCGGGGTAGAAGCCTGCTATGGCGGGTAAGATGTCACCGTCTTCAAGCTTTTTGGATTTATCCGGACGCTGTCTGGCCAAGAGTGAAGAAAAAGGTAGCGCCTTTCCCTTGGCTTGCATCGGCCCAGATCCGACCATTATGTTTGCGGATAATTCGTTGCACTGTGGCCAGGCCGATACCATTGCCCGGAAACTCTTTCTCAGCATGAAAACGCTGAAAAGGAGCGAATAGTTTGTCGGCATAGCTCATATCAAAACCGGCGCCGTTGTCTTGTACAAAGAATACCGCCTGCTGTTCACTATTATTATTTATCCCGAAGCGGATCTGGGCATCGCCGACATTGCCGGTATATTTCCAGGCATTGGCAAACAGGTTTTCCAGCACCACACGTAATAATCCTTTATCCGCCTCAGCTTTCATGCCAGGGGCTATTGTTACTGTTACCCGGCGTTCAGGCATGGCGGCCTGCAGGCCTTCTACAATGTCATGTGCCATTTGTGAAACATCAACAGGGGAACGGCTGACCTCTGAGCGCGTAATTTGAGACAGTTTGAGCAGATCATCAATCAAGTCATTCATACGGGCACCGGCATGACTTATTCGAGCGATATGCGCTTTGCTGGTTTCATTCAGTTCATTTTTGCCCGAATCTGCCAGAAGTAACTGGCTGAAGCCATCAATATGTCTCAGGTGCGCCCGCAGATCGTGAGATATGGAGTAGGAAAAAGCTTCAAGTTCGCTGTTCAGTTCATGGAGCTGGGCTGTACGTTCATCCACGCGCTGTTCCAACTCGTTATAGAGTTGCACGTTTTCCATGGCGATGGCAGTGCTGTTAGCCAGGGACTGCAAGAGTTTCACCTGCTGGGGGCTGGCGTGATGCTGAACAGCCCAGTAGGTGCCAATCGCGCCTATCGGCGCATCGCTACGTATGGGGACAACCGCCAGACTTTTTACAAAAGTCGGGCGGTAAGCATCGGCAGGTATACGCGCGTCGGTATAGATATCCTCGATTATTGCAGGCTGTTTGTTCATCATGACCCAGCCACTGATACAGGCCGACATCGGAAAACGCTTGCCTTTCCATAACGGAGCGATGGCGTCCTCTTCAGCGTAGAAACAGAGGTCGCGTTCCCGCAGGATAAATGTGGCCCCATCGGCCCCTGTCAGATCCCGGGCCGCGCGCCGCACGATGTTCATCACCGTATCAAGGTTACGGGCCATGGATAGTGCCTGGACGATATTGATAAGTCGGTCGACAGGATTGTCGCCGGTCGGGCTGACCGTGGTTTGAGCTGTAGGTGGCGGATTGCTCAATATCTGTTTTATGGTTGGGACCAGTTGACCCAGATCCGTCTTGGGGACATAACCCGCCCCGCCTATTTCCTGCATAGCGGTACTGTTCAGTTGGTCGACATAGCCCGAGACAAATACAAAAGGGATATCCGGATGACTTTTACGTGCGGTTTTCAGTGCCGACAGCCCGCTAAAGCCGGGAATACTACTGTCAGACAAGATCAGATCAAGCGGTCGCTTATGCAGTGTATCGAGAAATTGCTCACGGCTGGCAGCTACATGCATTTCACACGGAATGCCGCCTGAGTCGAGGGCAATTTGTACAAGATAGGCATCATCAGCATCGTCTTCCAGATGCAGAATATGTAATAGCTCCGTCATCACGCGCACTCCTTCGCATATAGATGCTGTGTTGCTGCTTTTAAAACTGCTTAACTGCTGATTGTGTTAACTGTCTTCAAAGTTACAAGTATTTCTCACCGATTATCAGCCCGATATGGTGAGCGATATATTGTGTTCTTATAGATTGGGTTCGTTCCATAAACCGGTTTGTCCTTGTTATTGCTGAGTTGCGAGCTGCTGCCGATCTGAGTGGAAAGCTTCCGCCGCACTAAGTAAACGGTAGATCAGCGCATCATTTTTATCGGGTGTTGCAGAGGAAGCGGTTTGGCCTTGAGGCATATCCAAGTCCGGGTCGAAGCCTATCGTGCTGCCCAGACCGGCATACAGATAATGATCCGCAAATGTTTGTTGCAAGATCTCAAAAGCAGGTTCACCGGTACAGTGGGCTGGAGCGATCCAGTGCACATCAAGTTTGTCATGCAGAACCGTGGCAATCCGGTGGATCTCGCTGGCCGAAGCCGGCAATAAATGTGTGCCGCCAAGAACCAGATGTACCGGTTTATGAAGTGTGGCTATGGCTGTTTCGACAATCTTTTCTATGGTCGGGTGGCTGCATCCTACGACCAGGACGATGCCTTTCGGGGTGTCGATGGCTAATGACAGTTCACGTACCGCCAGATCGGTGCCCCAGTTGCCGACCAGCGCAATCAGGTGAATGCCGGGGCTGATTTCGCCGGTTTCGCCAATCCAGCTGAATTTGGCTGTGGGCCAGGCACTGCCAAAGGTCAGAGTCTCAGGTGGTTTGCCGTCAAAATAACGCTTTTCCGGAGGCAAAGCCTCGTTACCGGGATAAAAGTCGCCGGGCAGCGTGGCGCCGAAGACACCGAAACCTTCTTGCGGCGCATAAATGTTCAGTCCCGGGTTCACTTTTAACAGATGGGTCAGGCCGCCCATATGATCGCCATGCCGGTGCGAAATCACCGCAAAATCCAGGCTGCTCAGATCAATCCCTGCCGCGGCTATATTGTGGGCAAAAACCTCGGCATTATTGCCGGTATCAAACAGGATGTGCTTGCCGTCATATTCGATCAGCGCCGCAAAGCCCCAGTCTTTTTTCAATGAAGAAGTCTTGCCGAAGGCATCGTAGAGAACCGTTATTTGGGCGTCTGTTTGTGCCCAGAGCACATTGCTGGCGGAGAGGTGAAGCAGGACTGTGAGCAGAATGAAAAATTTCTTGCACATTTTTGATCCTCGGATAAAAAATGTTGGCAGCTGTCTATTCAAGTCCGGACTAAATCATGTCCAGATTGAGTTTTTCCTTACCTGAAAATTAGGTTAGACCCAAATAACTGTCCGGACAAGAAGTTTTTATTATTTTCACGCAAGCCTGGACCCGCTGGGAACCTGGTTATCGGGCACGGCCAGAGAACCACACTGTTATCATCACGATGAAAGCCGGTAATCAGACATTCGGACATATCGGCATACAAGCCGGTAATCTGGGTACTGGATTTTTGATACTGATTTCAGCACCGAAATCGACTTGAGTTTATACCAAAACAACCTGGAAATGCGTGTATCAGAGCCCATGTAAAAGTCAGGACAAGGCACAAGCCTGCAACGTCTACTGATAATAAAGCGGACACTGAGGTACGTCGCACTGACCGGGGGGGATTTCACGTTGGCCGACGATTTCTTTCAGGCTGGCTGCAATATTGTCATCATCCGGCGCCAGTCTGACCGCACAGCCTATGGCTTTGATGGCCGCTACGCGGCATTGCCTGGCGCTTAATGTGTAGGCCAGATTATTCCAGGCCTGGGCATTATCAGGCTCAACGGCAATGGCCCGACTGAAAGCTTTTTCCGCAGCCGGATAGTCTTCGACGGCATATTCAGCATTGCCCAGTGCCATCTGCGGCAAGACCTGCTGAGGCCAGTGCTGCGCGGCTTGTCTGTAGGCTGTCAGCGCTTCCTGCTTAAATCCTGTTTTCATCAGCGCATTGGCAGCCTGGGTGTAGGAAAGTGCATTCGCTGTGACCGGGATCTGCCCGGGTTTAATGACTACATAAGCCCAGTATTCAGCGCGCTGCCAGGTTTGCTCAAAGGTGGCAAAGCTGACGATATGACGCTCCTCAACACCAGAGCGCAAAATGAGTTGTTGCTGATTCAAATCGTAACCGACGGCAACCGCATAGTGCCAGCGTGGAATCCATGGCAGTGACAGGTTCTGAAATACCAGCACGGGGTGACCGTTGGCCAGTTCTGTCAGCAACTCTTTGAGTTCGGGGGCAAGTTTGTACGTCATCAGACCATAACTGCGGGCGGTGGCAATCATCTCTATCTGCAGACTGCCTTTGCGCTCGGGAATATACACCCGGTTCACCAGATCCTCAGGCTGAGCCTTAATTTTCTGATGATCCAGTATGGTGGCCAGTGCCGCTGGCCCGCACTGATATTTTTTCTGAGGGAAAAAAGCCACCTCACTCAGTTCGACCTGGGCAGGGATGTCAGCGGGTTGCTCATTTATCAGCTTGGTGGTCTGTGGCGTGCTGGCACAGGCACTCAGCAGCATCACAAAAAAAGCGCCAGACAGAAATCTGGCGCTTTTTATTAACATCAGCGGGGTGGTTTTAGCGATTGATGTTGTGAACAAATGCGAATACATCTGTCGCACCCAACATATCGGTAACCACCAGAACTATAAAGATAACGAGCAATACCCCTAGAATACTGCCAGCACCGCTGCCCGCGGGCATTTGTTCAAAGTTTTCTGCGATTTGGGCCAGTTCGGCATTGTTCATCTGACTGATACGTGATTTAGCATCAGCAGGATCTACGCCCATTGCAACTAGTCGATCTTGTATGTCTTGACGATCGAGGGTATTAAGGACTTGCTGTACAGTTAGTTCATGTTGGGACTGTGCCAGCAAGGTTTCATTGTCAACCATAGCTGCCTGCAACGGGGCCATGTGAATACTCAACAAAGCCAGAATCGACAGTATAGGTACGACTTTTCCGAGGCGCCTGAAGAAATTCATAATTGCTCCTTAATCGAAGTTGAGTAATTTGCTAGACACGGCAGTGTCTTCGCAACTAATTGGACAATAACAAATATCTATATGTTCGACTATTGATTTTGCCTGCTATTGTGACCGGTTCTGCAAAATGAATCCGATAAGGTTTGAACGGTGTGAAGTGTTTCATGTTTGGTGAAGCAAACAGTTACGGTTAAAGTAGCTGTTTTTGGATAAACAGGTCCTGATGGAGAACCCATGACATCAACATTCACCATGCCGGAGTCCTGGCAAACAGTATTGTTACAAAACCCGACGTTGCATGATTCTGCCGTTTCGGTGTTGACGGCGAGTGATTTTGTTAAACAGTGGGGTGAGCGGCAAGCCGGCCAAGCCGAACAATTACTGGCATCAGGCCTGATTGAAAAGGCATTTGAATTCAACGATTATCAGCAGCTACTCACGGCTATGCTGAGCGGGGTTAACGATGAAGAGGCATTGCACCGCCAGTTACGGCGTTTTCGCCAGCAACAAATGGTGCGTATTATCTGGCGCGATCTGGCTGGTTGGGCTGATCTAGCCGAGACGATGTGTGACTTGTCTGCGTTGGCTGATGTTTGTATTCAGCAAACTCTGGCCTTGTTGTACCCCTGGCAGACGGCTGTTAATGGTACGCCGTATGACGATGATGGAAACGAGCAATATCTGGTGGTGCTTGCTATGGGTAAGCTCGGTGCCGGCGAACTCAACCTTTCCTCCGATATCGACCTGATTTTTGCCTATCCGGAAGAAGGCGAAACGCAAGGAGGAGGCCGAAACCTGACCAATGCAGAATTTTTCACCCGTCTGGGTAGAAAGCTGATTCAGGCTCTGGATAATAAGACGGTGGATGGTTTTGTGTTCCGGGTTGATATGCGGCTGCGGCCATTTGGCGACAGCGGGGCCCTGGTGACCAGTTTTGATGCGATGGAAGAGTATTACCAGACCCAGGGCCGGGAGTGGGAACGCTACGCCATGATTAAAGCGCGGCCAGTTACCGGCACCGATGAGGCTAAGACACAGCTTACCAATATGCTGCGGCCTTTTGTTTACCGACGTTATCATGATTACGGCATGTTTGATTCCCTGCGGGAGATGAAGTCGATGATTGCCGGCCAGCTCCATCGCAAGGGCATGGAAGACAATATCAAGCTGGGCGCCGGCGGTATTCGGGAAATTGAATTTGTCGGCCAAGTGTTTCAGTTGATCTACGGGGGGCGGGATAAACCGTTGCAGCAACGGCCGATTCTGACCATTCTCGATTTACTGGCAGAACGAAACCTGCTTTCTGACTATGCCGTGACTGAGCTCAAGCAAGCTTATGATTTTCTGCGCCGGACTGAGCATCGATTACAAGCCTGGGCCGATCAACAAACCCATGTATTACCTAAAACTGAGTCGGCACGCGAGCGCCTTGCCGGCAGTATGGGCTTTGCCAGCTGGGATGCGTTTACTGAAGTTTTGTCGCAACACCGTCAGCAGGTACATGATCATTTTGTGCAATTGCTGGCTGCGCCGCAGGCAGAAGATGAGGCTGCTACCGATAACATTTCCCTATTGAATGCCAGTGAAGAAGAAAAACTGAGTTATTTGCAGCACTGTGGTTATCAGGAGCCGCAAGTTTGTCTGGAAGTACTGGACAGGCTGATGAACCTGCATGTGTGCCGGAATCTCAGTCAGACCGGCCGTAGTCGGCTGGAACGTTTGTTGCCGTTACTGGTTCAGGCGGCGGCGGGCGTTGAAAATGCCGATGAATGTCTGTCACGGCTGATGCCTTTGGTCGAGGCTATTATGCGCCGCAGCGCGTATATGTCGTTGCTGGTGGAAAATCCGCTGGCGTTGTCACAGTTGATCAAATTGGGCGCTGCCAGTCCGCTGATCAGTCACCAACTGGCTCGTTTCCCGGTGCTGCTGGATGAGCTGCTGGATCCGCGTTCGCTTTATGAAGTGCCGGAAAAACAGCAGCAGCAGGCTTTGCTGAATCAGTTTCTGTCGTCAGTGGATGAAGATGATCTGGAACAGCAGATGAACCGTCTGCGTGAGTTCAGGCAGATTGCCACGTTGCATGTTGCAGCAGCCGATGTCGCCGGCGTATTGCCGTTGATGCGGGTAGGCGATCAGCTCAGCGAACTGGCGGAAATCCTGCTGGAACGTGTCTGGAAACTGGCTTGGGCGCATTTGGTGGCGCGTCATGGATACCCGCCGATTACCGATAATGATGATCCGCAACAATGCGGTTTTACGATTCTGGCGTATGGCAAATTGGGCGGACTGGAACTGGGCTATGGTTCTGATCTGGATCTGGTCTTTATCTTTGATGATACGCAGCAGGGGATGACCAACGGTGACCGGCCGGTAGAACTGATGGTGTTTTACACCCGGCTGGCCCAGCGCATGATTCATCTGTTGACCACGGTTACCCCGGGCGGCCTTTTGTATGAAGTTGATATGCGCTTGCGGCCCAGCGGTGCTTCCGGTCTGTTGGTCAGTCCCTTATCCGGTTTCGCCGAATATCAGCGACATGAAGCCTGGACTTGGGAACATCAGGCTTTGGTGCGTGCGCGCAGTGTGGTCGGCGATAGCCATCTGGCGCAAAAAGTGAGTCAGATTCGTAAACAGGTTCTGGCTGTTTCGCGTGATGAGAAAGCACTGGCAGCTAAGGTCAGCGACATGCGTGCCAGGATGCGTGAGCAATTGGATAAGAGCGACAGCCAACTATTTGATCTGAAACAGGGTAAAGGTGGTATCACTGATATTGAATTTATGGTGCAATATGCGGTGCTGGCCTGGTCAGCAAACTTGCCTGAACTACTGGTTTACACCGATAATATCAAGATTTTGGATGCGTTGGTCGCCGCCGGCAAGCTTGATCAAACCGAGGGCGAAATGCTGGCAGAGGCTTATCGTTACTATCGTAGCGAAGCCAATCATTGTGTTCTGCAGGAGCGGCCGGCCCTTATCCCCGTATCGCAAGTGGCAGATTATCCACCGCAGGTAGAACGAATTTGGCAGCGCTGGTTGGGCGAATCCTGAACCAGATCAGATTAACAGACAGACTTGGAATTTAAGCATATGGTAGCAGCAACAATGGCAGATCGTGACGGCGTTATCTGGCTGGATGGTGAATTGGTGCCGTGGCGTGAAGCGAAGGTTCACGTTTTAACGCACACGCTTCATTACGGTATGGGGGTGTTCGAAGGTGTGCGCGCCTACAACACGGATAACGGTACCGCGATCTTCCGTTTGCAGGAACATACTGACCGTTTGTTCCGCAGTGCCAAGATCCTGGGCATGCCCATGCCGTTTGACAAAGACACCCTGAACGAAGCGCAAAGAACTGTGGTGCGTGAGAACAAGCTGGAATCGGCCTATATCAGACCCATGTGTTTTTATGGTTCCGAAGGCATGGGTATTCGTGCTGATAACCTGAACACCCATGTAATGGTGGCGGCCTGGAGCTGGGGAGCCTACCTCGGCGAAGAAAACATGACCAAAGGTATCCGCATCAAAACCTCATCTTTTACCCGTCATCATGTCAATATCACCATGTGTAAAGCCAAGGCCAACGGCAACTACATGAATTCAATGATGGCTTTGCAGGAAGCGGTCAGTTGTGGCTACGACGAAGCGTTACTGCTGGATGCCCAGGGTTTTGTCTGTGAAGGCAGTGGTGAAAACTTCTTTATGGTGCGTGATGGTGTGTTGTATACACCGGAACTGACATCAGCGCTGGAAGGCATTACCCGTGATACGGTGATGACGCTGGCCAGAGATATTGGTCTGAAAGTGGTGGAAAAACGTATTACCCGCGACGAGGTATACATTGCCGATGAAGCTTTCTTTACCGGTACCGCAGCTGAGGTCACGCCGATCCGTGAACTGGATAACCGTGCTATCGGCCGAGGCAGCCGGGGGTCCATCACCGAACAATTGCAATCCATGTATTTCGATCAGGTTCTGGGTCGCAGTGAGGTGTATCAGAACTGGAATACACTGATCGGCTAGTCATAGGAGCCGGTCGGACTTAAGATGATTCTACTGCGGAAAAGCCGGATTTGGTCATTTTTTGCGCGCTTTCTCGTTAAAGAGAACGGCTATTCGCCTCGTAAGCGCACAAAAACTGCCTCAAACCGGACTTTCCCTCGCTACGAACACTTAAATCCGACAGGCTCCTGAATTTTCAAATCCGGCCGGTGCGGGCCGGAACGAACAAACAAAGAGGTAAGTAACAGCAATGGCAGGTCATAGTAAGTGGGCGAATATTCAGCATAGAAAAGGCGCGCAGGATGCCAAACGCGGCAAATTGTTCACCAAGCTGATCCGGGAAATCACCGTTGCAGCCCGGATGGGTGGAAGCGACCCGGCTTCCAACCCACGTTTGCGGGCGGCGACTGACAAGGCGCTGGGCAATAATATGACCAAAGATGTCATTGAGCGCGCCACCAAACGGGGCGCCGGTGAACTGGAAGGGGTCAGCTACGAGGAAATTCGTTACGAAGGTTACGGCCCTAACGGTACGGCGATTATGGTGGACTGCATGACCGATAATCGTAACCGCACCGTGGCCGCTGTGCGCAATGTGTTTACCAAGCGTGGCGGCAATATGGGTACCGATGGTTCAGTTGCCTATCTGTTTAATAAAAAAGGCATCATCAGCTTTGCCGCTGGCACCGATGAAGATACGGTGATGGAAGCGGCGCTGGAAGCCGGTGCCGAAGATATCGTCACCAATGACGATGGTTCGATAGATGTCTTCACCACCCCGGAAGAATATGCGGTGGTGAAAGATGCGCTGGATGCGGCCGGACTGGAAGCCGAGTCAGCTCAAGTCACCATGCATCCGGATACCACGGTAAGCCTGGATGTGGATGATGCCAGAAAGGCGATTGCCATGATTGAAGCATTTGAAGAATTGGATGATGTGCAGGAAGTGTATTCCAATGCTGATTTCTCCGATGAGGTGATGGCCCAGCTCGATAGCTGATGCCACAGGGTATGCCGCGTATTCTTGGAATTGATCCTGGCTCACGTAAAACTGGTTTCGGCATCATCGAACTGGAAGGAAAACAAATTAAACACGTCATTAACGGCCGGCTGAAAGTCGGCAACGGCGAGTTTACCGACAGACTGAAGCAGATATTTGAAGGTCTGACCGATCTGATTCAGCGCTACCAGCCGGATATGATGGCGGTGGAAAAAGTGTTTCTGCACAAAAACGCCGATTCGGCATTAAAGTTGGGGCAGGCACGCGGCGCGGCTATTTGCGCGGCAGTGAGTCAGCAGCTCAGTGTCTATGAATACAGTGCCACCCAAATCAAAAAAGCCGTGGTCGGCAACGGCCACGCGAAAAAAGATCAGGTCCAGTATATGATGTCAGTGATTCTGAACCTGCCGGAGTTACCGGAAGAAGATGCAGCCGATGCGCTGGCCTGTGCGCTGACACATGCGCATCACGCTGCTATCGGCAGCAGTCAGCGCAAATTGCCCGAAGGCATGCGCACTACCCGTCGCGGAGGACGATATAGTCGATGATTGGACGTTTGCGTGGCATTATCATAGAAAAACAACCGCCCGAACTGGTGTTGGATGTACAAGGTGTCGGTTATGAGTTGTCAGCGCCGATGTCGACCTTTTTTAATCTTCCCGCTGTTAACGAAGAAATTACCCTGTTTACGCATATGGTAGTGCGCGAAGACGCACAATTGCTTTATGGCTTTGCCTCCGAGCGTGAACGTTTACTGTTTCGCAGCCTGCTCAAGGTTAACGGCGTAGGTGCCAAACTGGCGTTGACGATTTTATCCGGCAGTGATGTCGATACCTTTGCCCGCAGTGTGCAGGACGGCGACACCGCCAGTCTGACCCGTTTGCCCGGTGTGGGTAAGAAAACAGCGGAAAGGTTGATCGTTGAAATGCGCGATCGCCTGAAAGAAGTCAGCGCCGCGATGGGACTGGATACGATTGTCACCGGCAGTGCAGTGGTTACAGGGGCTAAAAATGAAGCGGTGGAAGCCTTGATGGCGTTGGGGTATAAAGCTGCTGAAGCGGATAAGATGCTGCGCAGCTTTGACAGCGAAGGCATGTCTACCGAGCAAATGATTCGTCAGGCCTTGCAGAGAAACTGAGCATGGATGAGCGATTTATCACAGCACAAGCCAACGGTGAGGAAGAACGCTTTGATCGGGCTATCCGCCCGCTCACACTGGCTGATTATATCGGCCAGCCGGTGGTACGCGAGCAGATGGAGTTGTTTGTGTCTGCGGCCAGAAAGCGTAAGGAAGCGCTGGATCACACCTTGATATTCGGTCCGCCGGGTCTGGGTAAAACGACACTGGCTAACATTATTGCCCATGAAATGGGGGTGAATCTCCGACAGACTTCCGGTCCGGTATTGGAGCGTCCCGGTGATCTGGCGGCGTTACTGACTAATCTGGAACCCAACGATGTTTTATTCGTCGATGAAATACATCGCCTCAGCCCGGTGGTGGAAGAAGTGTTATATCCGGCGATGGAAGATTATCAAATAGATATTATGATCGGCGAAGGACCGGCAGCGCGTTCCATTAAACTGGATCTGGAGCCGTTTACGCTGGTGGGCGCAACCACCCGTGCCGGCTCATTGACTTCACCGCTGCGGGATCGTTTCGGAATTGTGCAGCGGCTTGAGTTTTATAACAGTGAAGATTTGAGCACCATTGTGCAGCGCAGCGCCGGTATTCTTAATGTTCATCTGGATAAAAGCGGTGCTAACGAAATTGCCCGCCGTTCACGGGGAACCCCGCGTATTGCCAACCGTCTGCTGCGGCGGGTGCGGGATTATGCCGAAGTGAGATTTGACGGTGAAGTGACAGCCGAAATCGCCCGTCAGGCGCTGGATTTGCTGGACGTGGATAATTTCGGTTTTGATATGCTGGATCGTAAATTATTGTTGGCGATTATTGAAAAATTTGAAGGCGGGCCGGTCGGGCTTGATAACCTGGCGGCCGCCATCGGTGAGGAACGCGGCACAATCGAAGATGTGCTGGAACCTTTTTTGATCCAGGAAGGATTTATTATGCGCACGCCGCGAGGAAGAGTG
Source organism: Methylophaga sp. OBS4 (assembly GCF_026319305.1). Classification (GTDB taxonomy): domain Bacteria; phylum Pseudomonadota; class Gammaproteobacteria; order Nitrosococcales; family Methylophagaceae; genus Methylophaga. Next base: position 6,798 of record NZ_JAPDMV010000002.1, on the reverse strand, counting down.
GCGACAAAAAGAGCATGGCTGCATTTGGGATTGACGCCCGCTATCACGCTTGACGGTGAGTAACAATGCAAAAATTTGACTGGCCGGTCCGTGTTTATTATGAAGATACTGACAGCGGCGGAGTCGTGTATCATTCCAACTATCTTAACTTCATGGAACGAGCCAGAACCGAGTGGTTGCGTGAACTGGGTTTTGAGCAAGATATACTCCGAACCGAGCATGGCTGCCTGTTTGCAGTGCATTCAATGCAGTTGAATTTCCGTCGGCCGGCCCGATTTAACGATGCTTTGTTGATCAGATCACGTTTACTGAAAGCCTCTGGTGCTAGTATGCATTTTGAACAAATTATCTATCGTGGTGAGGAACTGTTGTGTGAAGCGTCAGTCAGAATTGCGTGTCTTGACGCTGATTCCTTTCGTCCACAATCTATACCTTTATTTATTCTGACGGAGATGCACGGTGACTGCTGATCTATCCCTGATAACGTTGATTACCGAAGCCAGTCTGCTGGTTAAACTGGTGATGCTGGCGTTGTTGCTGATTTCATTTTATTCCTGGTTAATTATTTTTCGTAAAAGAAGCGAACTGGAGCAGGCCAAGCGCGATGCCAATGCGTTTGAAGACAAGTTCTGGTCTGGCAATGAACTTAATCGCCTTTATGAAGATATTTCTTCCCGCCCACATGCCAGCCGCGGTATGGAGGGCATTTTTGAAGTTGGCTTCAAAGAATTCGTACGCTTGAAGAAATTTGCCAATGGCAGCAATTATGTGCTGGATGGGTCGCAGCGGGTCATGCGTATTTCTCTGGCACGTGAAATTGACCAGTTGGAAACGTCGTTACCGTTTCTGGCTACTGCCGGTTCCACCAGTCCATATATCGGTCTGTTCGGTACTGTCTGGGGCATTATGAACTCGTTCCGTGCTCTGGGTAATGTGCAACACGCGACTTTAGCGATGGTGGCACCCGGTATTGCGGAAGCGTTGATAGCCACAGCGATGGGGCTGTTTGCGGCGATTCCGGCGGTTATTGCCTACAACCGCTACTCACATGAAGTGGAGCGTCTGATCAATCGCTACGATACCTTCCTTGAGGAGTTTTCTTCCATTTTACAGCGTCAACAGGATTAACCGCGGGGTTAACAATGGCTGTACATAAACGCATACGACAACGTCGCAAACCCATGGGTGAGATCAATGTGGTGCCTTATATTGACGTTATGCTGGTGTTGTTGATTATTTTCATGATCACCGCGCCGATGCTGACTCAGGGCATCAAAGTTGAGTTGCCCAAAGCGGATGCCAAACCGGTAGAAGTACCGGATGAAAATACCGAGCCTTTGGTGGTATCGGTGGATGCAAAAGGCAATTTCTATGTGGCGATTGGTGATACACAGGATGAACCTATCAGTGCGCAGGAATTGATGGCTAAAACAGCCGCGGTACTGAGGCGCAACCCGCAGACACCGGTAATGGTGAAAGGTGATAATGCTGTTAATTACGGCTATGTGGTAACAGCTATGGCGCTGTTGCAGAAAGCGGGCGCGCCCAGTGTAGGCCTGATTACACAACAGCCTGAGACGGTGGCGACCGACCAATAGTAGTATGAAGAAACCAATCGTTGAAAAATTCCTGGCCGGTAGCTACTCGCTGCTGTTGCATATCATCATTCTGGCTTTGTTTGTGGTAGGTATGGATTTCAATACAGCGCCACGTCACTTGGCACAACAACCGGATGTTGAAATTGTTCAGGCCACGATTCTGGATCAGGCTCTGGTCGACCGGGAAGTTGCGAAACTGGACGAACTGGAGAAAAAACAACGCGAAGCTGAAGAAGAGCGGCAGCAGAAAATACAGGACAAACTGGAGCAGACGCAGACGGAACTGGCACGTAAAGAACAGGAATATCTGGATATGGAAGAGCGCGCCCGGATTGAACAAGAGCGCCGCAAGCAGGAAGCAGAGGCTGAACAACAGCGTATTGCCGAACTTGAAAAACAGCGCCAGTTAGAAGAACAGCGCAAGCAAAAAGCCGAGCAGGAGCGTCTGGCCGCCGAGCAAAAACGTAAGGCAGAGGAAGAGGCCCAACGTAAGGCCGAAGCAGAACGTAAAGCGGCAGAAGAAGCTAAACAAAAAGCCGAGCAGGAACGCCAGCAGGCTGAAGAAGCCAAACGCAAGGCTGAAGCAGAACGTAAAGCAGCAGAAGAAGCTAAACGCAAAGCTGAAGCCGAACGTAAAGCCGCAGCCGAAGAAGCTAAGCGCAAAGCTGAAGAGGAAGCTAAACGTAAAGCGGAACAAGAACGCCAGCAGGCTGAAGAAGCCAAACGTAAAGCTGCAGAAGAGGCCAAACGCAAGGCAGAGGAAGCCGAACGTAAAGCCGCTGAAGATGATCTGCGCCGTCAACTGGAACAGGAGCAGCAAGAACGTGATGCTCGACGGGTTGCAGGCGTGGTTGATCAATACTCGCTCATGATCAAACAGCGGGTTAAACGTTACTGGATTCGACCCTCCAATGCTGAAAATGGTTTGCAGTGTACTTTACGCGTGACTTTGCTACCGGGCGGTGATGTTAAACAGGTCTCAGTGGTAAAAAGCAGTGGCAATGCCGTATTTGATCGCTCGGCAGAATCAGCAGTTTATAAAGCAGCACCGTTGCCTCAGCCAACCGACCCCCAGGCGGCTGCGGCTTTGCGTGATTTCCAATTTATCTTTAAACCAGAATAGAGGACAGATGCGATGGTCAAACGTTGGTTAAATACAATCGCACTACTGATTGCTTTGCTGCCATGGCCGGCACATGCGCTGCTCACCATCGAAATTACCGGTGGTTCCGAAGCAGCATTGCCGATTGCGATTGTGCCATTTGGCAGCGAAGGATACGCAGCACCGGAAGATATTTCAGCCATTATCAGTAACGATTTGGCGAGTAGTGGTCGTTTTGCCCCCTTGGAAAAACGGGATCTGATTTCACAACCGCATGAGGCGCAGCAGGTCAACTTTGCCGACTGGCGCCTGTTGCGTTCGGAAGGTCTGCTGATCGGCAAAGTAAGCAGTCAGGACGGCGAAAATTTTCAGGTTCAGTTCCAGTTGTTTGATGTTTACAAAGGACAGCAACTGGTGGGTAAGCGTTACAAGATCCCTGCCTCCGGTTTACGTAACCTGGCGCATCAGATCGCCGATATCGTTTATGAAACACTGACCGGTGAGAAAGGGGTGTTTTCCACGCGTCTGGCTTTTGTGACAGAAATGAAAAATGCCGATGGCAGTAAGCGTTATGCGTTACAGGTGTCTGACGCTGATGGCGCCAATCCGAGGACGGTTCTGCAATCTACCCAACCGATTATGTCTCCCAACTGGGCGCCGGATGGCGAACGTCTGACCTATGTGTCATTTGAAAACGGTAACTCAGAAGTGTATGTGCAGGAACTGCGTAGCGGTCGCCGTAATTCCATCGCTTCATTCAAGGGGCTGAACAGTGCGCCGGCCTGGTCACCGGATGGTAAGAAACTGGCTTTGACCCTGTCTAAAGGCGGTAATCCGGAAATCTATGTGCTGGAACTTGATTCCGGCAAGTTGTCACGTGTGACCCATAATTCACAGGCTATTGATACTGAAGCGGTATGGATGCCCAACGGTCGTGAAATCTTGTTCACATCCGACCGTGGCGGCCGCCCGCAAATCTATAAAGTTGCCGCCACAGGTGGTCGCGCCGAGCGATTGACTTTTGAAGGTGGTTATAATGCTTCTGCAGATATTTCACCGGACGGACGCATGATGTCCATGGTACACGCTGTTAACGGCAAGTTTCATATTGCCGTTCAGGATTTGCAGACTGGCGCAGTGCAGGTATTGACCGATACCACCGCGGATGAATCTCCGAGCTTTGCGCCGAACGGCCGAATGATCCTGTATGCTACGTCACAAAAGGGCAAAGGTGTTCTGGCAGCCGTTTCCGTTGATGGTCAAATTAAACAACGCTTGGGCGAATCAGGCAGCGCGGTACGCGAACCGGCATGGTCGCCATTTAGAAATTAACCCCCCACAGGAGTATATATATGAAGTTTTTAAAAATGTTTGTATTAATGATGCCATTATTGTGGTTAGCAGGTTGTAGCTCTACCCCCGATAAAGGCATGGGTGAAGGCGATGTTGCCGTTGAAGACCTCAGTGCAAAAGCTTCCGGTGCTGATGGTGAAGGTGCCGAAGGCAGTGATTTTGGCGCTGAAGCACAGGTCGTTGTCGGTGAAGATCAATACAGTGGCAGTGAACTGAATGATCCTTCCAGCCCGCTCTCCAATCGTGTGGTCTATTTCGACTATGATAGTGATGTTGTCCGTGTTGAAGATCAGGCCACGCTGGAAGCGCATGCGGCCTACTTGTCTAAAAATCCGAACTTGACGGTTCGTCTGGAAGGGCATACAGATGAACGTGGTTCCCGTGAATACAATCTGGCTCTGGGCGAACGTCGTGCTTTGTCGGTTCGTCAGTTTTTGATGCTGCAGGGTGCCAGTATCAATCAGTTCCAGGTCACCAGTTTTGGTGAAGAACGTCCTGCTGAAGATGGTCATGATGAATATTCCTGGTCTCAAAACCGTCGTGTAGAAATCATTTATATAGGTCGATAAGATGCAGTTTAACGGCAAAAAAAGTCTGATCAGTGCCGTGATTCTGGTGGTGACTCTGCCCGGCATCAGCTGGGCAGAAGAGCCCGAACCGCTCCAGCAGCGTGTCGAAAGACTGGAGCGCATTATTCAGGGTCAGGGATTAATGAATCTGATCACGCGTGTTGATCAGTTGCAAAACGAGATCAAGCGTCTGAACGGAGACAATGAGTCTCTGCGTCATGAACTGGAACAGATGCAAAAGCGCCAGCGTGAAATGTATCTGGATCTGGATCAGCGTATGCAGGAACAGACTCAAGCTGCGCCGCCACAGCCTGTTGCACCGATGACCGATGACAGTGTGACGGAACCTGAGCTGGACAGCGAAATTCAGACACCGGCAGAGGGCACCAGCCAGGATGCTGCACCAGTAGCGGTTGAAAATGGTGAAGCAGCCTATCAGTCAGCCCTGCAAATATTGCGTAGCGGCCAGTATGAACAGGCTGTTGCTGCTTTGTCAGCATTCCCTGAACAGTATCCCAACAGTATTTATCTGCCCAATGCTTATTACTGGCAGGGTGAAGCCAGATATGTTTTGCGGCAGTTTGCCGATGCGGCTGCCTTGTTCCAGATTGTGATTGACCAATACCCGTCCAGCACTAAAGTGCCGGATGCGCTGCTCAAGCGTGGTTTCAGCGAAGACGAAATGGGTGACAGCCAGCGTGCCATTGCCACGTTGAACAGCGTGATCGAACAATATCCCGATACATCTGCAGCAAGACTTGCCAAAGTCAGACTGGATCGTATTAAACAACAATCGCGTTAAACGCTGGCCAGGTAAAAAGATAATGGCGCAGTGCCGTATTACTGAAATTTTCTATTCCTTACAGGGCGAGTCCAGAACCGTAGGTTTGCCCACGGTTTTTGTAAGACTGACCGGTTGTCCTTTGCGTTGTGGTTACTGTGATACCGAATATGCGTTTCATGGCGGTCAGAAAATGGAGATCAGCGACATTGTTGAACAAGTCGCTGCGTATCATCCACGATATGTCACCGTGACCGGCGGTGAGCCATTGGCTCAGCAAAGTTGTCATTCGCTGTTGACGGCCCTTTGCGACCTCGGTGTTGAAGTGTCTTTGGAAACCAGCGGCGCGATCGATATCAGCCAAGTCGATCGGCGCGTGATTAAAGTGATGGATCTGAAAACCCCCGCCTCCGGTGAAGAAAGCAAAAACCGTTACAGCAATATTGAACTGCTCAGGCAACAGGATCAGCTTAAATTCGTGATTTGTGATCGCCGGGATTATGACTGGGCCTGCGACAAATTGCGCGAGCATCAATTGGCGGATCGCTGTGAAATACTTTTCTCGCCGGTGCATGGCACTTTGAAACCGTCCGATCTGGCAGACTGGATTGTGGCGGATAATCTGCCGGTGCGGATGCAGATTCAATTACACAAGTATTTGTGGGGAGAACAGCAGGGCCGATGAAACGAGCCGTTGTGTTGCTGTCAGGCGGGCTGGACTCGGCGACCGTACTGGCCATTGCCAAAGCCGAAGGTTATGACTGTTACACCATCAGCTTTGACTATGGACAGCGTCACCGTGCAGAGCTGGATGCCTCTATGGCTTTATCCAAACAGCTCGGCGCTGTAGAACATAAAATCATCAATATCGATCTGACGGCCATCGGCGGTTCGGCATTGACCGATAACAATATTGCAGTGCCCCAGCAGCATGAAGAAGGCATTCCGGTCACTTATGTGCCTGCCCGTAATACCGTCTTTCTGTCGATCGCACTGGGCTGGGCGGAAGTACTGAATGCCGCAGCTATTTTTGTCGGCGTCAACGCGGTGGATTACTCCGGCTATCCGGATTGTCGTCCGGAATATATCGCTGCCTATGAAAAGATGGCCAATCTCGCCACCAAAACCGGCGTGGAAGGTCAGCCTCTGAAAATTGAAACACCACTGATTGATCTCAGCAAAGCCGCAATTATTCAGCGTGGTATGACGCTGGGCGTGGATTATAGTCAGACCGTATCCTGTTATCAGGCCGATGCGCAAGGGCGTGCCTGTGGCCACTGCGACTCCTTCCGCTTTCGCAAGCAAGGGTTTGAGCAAGCCGGGATCCCATATCCTACACGCTATCAACCCTGATTCAGACCATAGCCCGGGTCTTCCAGCGTTTCAGCTTCAAGT
>NZ_JAPDMV010000059.1 GCF_026319305.1 Methylophaga sp. OBS4 | reverse complement strand
AATTAAGACCTGTTTATTTTCAGCCAGCATGCGTTGGGTAAGTTCAATATACACTTCCGTTTTACCGCTACCGGTAATGCCTTGCAGTAAAAAAGGATGGAATGCGTTATGGCGTTGCCAGATCTGGTCGACGACTTGTTGCTGTTCCTCATTGAGTTTACAGGGCAGCGCCAATTCAGAGCGTGGGATAGGTAAACGGGCTTGCTGAGTTTGTTTAATCAGGCCTTTATCTTCAAGGCTTTTTAAGGTGCTGCTGATATTACCCAGCTGGTTTTTTAATGCCGATTGACTGATACCGTCCGGATAATCTTCCATTAACGCCAAGCACTGTTGCTGTTTCTGCCCCAACTTTTTTTCGGTTTCATATTCGGTTTTTGACCACCAGGCTTCCTGCTGCAGCTGAGCATCTTGTCCCAGCCGCAGTTGTTTAGGTAATGCCGCTTGAAAGCATTCTCCTAACGGATGGTGATAATAACGGCTCACCCAGACAATGCTTTGCATCAGCTCATCGGGGATTAACGGTGTCTGATCCAGTTTTGCTTCGATTTTTTTTAGTTTACTGATATCGGTTTCGCTACTGACGGCACTGGCCTGCATGACAATGCCGATACAGGAGCGGTTGGCAAAACTGATTTTGACGCGCATACCGGCTTGCCACGTGTCGACGGGTTCATCGGCAAGGTAATCAAAAAGCTGTCTGAGTGGACAAGGTACTGCGATGTGAACAATGCTGGTCATTAAATAAACAATAAGAAAGAAAGAATATTTTTTTGATGATGTTAATGATTTATGCCTGTTGATATCTGCATGAATCTGATAACACTATTTTATTCAGCATCTTATCCTGATCAGATGCTGTTGATAACATTGATCGTGCGCAAGCGATATCTTGTGGATAAAAACGTGAGTTATCCACAGGCAAAGTTATCCACAGCTTGTGATCGATCTTATATCGCCTTTATACAGGACATATACCGCAGCCAAAAAAGGATTATTGATTCGGATGAATTTTTGCGAGCTGCTATGCTTAGCCATAAATTTTAAGAGCGCTAAAGATGAAAATAGCAATTATTGTAGCGATGGATGAGCAGGGATTGATCGGCAAAAATAATGATTTGCCCTGGAAGATTTCAGCCGATTTACAGTTTTTTCGCCGTACCACCATGGGTAAACCCCTTATTATGGGGCGTAATACCCATGAATCGATTGGCAGGCCGTTACCGGGACGGAGAAATATTATTGTGACCCGTCAGCCGGATTATCAAGCTGAAGGCTGTGAGGTTGTGCATTCAGCTGAAGCGGCGTTGTCGGCCTGTCAGGATGCTGAGGAAGTCATGGTGATGGGCGGTGCTTCTCTTTATGAACAGCTGTTGCCACGCTGCGACCGGCTTTATTTAACGCGAGTTCATGCCCGGCTTGAAGGGGATACCTGGTTTCCTGCCTGGGATGAAAATGACTGGCAACTGCTCAGTTGTGACGACCACCAGGCGGACGAAAAAAACGAGTTTGATTACAGCTTTATGTTGCTGGAACGCCGTAAATCTTAAAAATAGCTGCCAACGGGTGACAACGACTCGTCAACAGATCTCAGGATGTAATAATTCTTAAAGCATGCTGCAGGTGTTCTGCTGTTTCGTAACCGAGATCGGTCAGATAGCCGCCATCATCCTGGGTAATAAGCCCTTTGTTGTACAGGCTTTGAGCGGCGTTGATAAGCCCTTCCCTAGCGGTGTTATGAATTTTGATGCCTTCCTGAGTACTTTCCAGCGGAAATTGCAGCAGCACTTCAATTTCATCAATCAGGTTTTGTTTGATAGTCATATTCAACGCCTCTTTGCGGGGGATGGTTTCAAGCTAAAATAGCATATAAACCGGCACTGAAAACGCGGGCTGTGAGAATTATTTTGCAGAGTTATAGCCGTGGCGCCTGGAAAGGCACGATATCAGCGAGACAAGAAGCTGCTCTATTAACGGCATAACATCACTGGAATAGTGATTCTTTTGCAAGATGGTATACAAGTCTGGGTCTGCGGATGTAACCTTATGACTTGCTATAGGGGAGGTAAGGACAATGACGGCACCGCTTATTTCAGATAATCCTCTGTATCGTTTGTTAAGGGACGGTAAGGTAGAGGAGTTCAATCAGCGAGTGGCGGCTGGTGAACAGGTGGACTTAACCGGTTGTGATTTTCGTCATCTGAACCTGCAGGGATTGCAGGCACAGGGACTGGATTTCTCTGACAGTTATTTCCGGCAGGCTGATTTGCGCGGCATTGATTTTTCGCAATGTGTCAGTCTGGAGGGCGCCAGTATTCATGCTGCCAAGATTTCGGGCGTCTATTTCCCCGACAAGCTGAGTGCAGACGAGATTTTATTGTCTCTGGAACATGGCACCAGGATGCGTTACCGCAGTTAGAAGTGGCTCAACAATAGGGTTTGTGCCTTGTCTCTGCGTGCGAAGGCATTTTGAGGCTGCTTCTACTCTTCCGCTGCCTGTGCCCGTTTAGGCAGCCAGCGGGAACATAGCAGCCCTAGTTCGAATAACAGCCACACAGGCAAGGCAAGCAGTGTCTGAGAGATAATATCCGGAGGCGTCAGCAGCATGCCGATCACAAAAGCGCCGACAATAATGTAAGGTCTTTTCTGTTTCAGGCTTTCAACTGTTGAAGCGCCGGTCCATACCAGTAATACTGTGGCGATAGGCACTTCAAAAGCCAGGCCAAAAGCAAAAAACAGTTTTAACACAAAATCCAGATAACTGCTGATATCGGTCATCACCGCGACCCCTTCCGGCGCTGCCTGAGTCAGAAAACCAAAAATTAGCGGAAACACCACAAAATAGGCGAACAATATACCCAGCAGAAATAAGAGTGTGCTGGCGAATAACAGCGGGAAAACAATCTTGCGTTCATGTTCGTATAAGCCCGGCGCAACAAATGCCCATAACTGATACAGCAATATCGGCACTGCCAGCATGATCGCGGTGCTCAGCGTGAGTTTGAATGGTGTCAGGAAGGGGGAAGCCACTTCCGTAGCAATCATGGAGCTGGTTTCCGGCAGATGTCTCAGCAGAGGTTCCGACAGAAATATGTATAATTCGTTAGCAAACGGAAACAAACAGAGCGCAATGATAAGCACGGCCAGAATCGCGCGCAGCAGACGATCTCGCAGCTCTATCAGATGTGATATCAACGGCTGCTGATTATCATCATTTTCCATCAGTGTCCTGCTTATGTTGCGAAGGCGGGGTGGTATCGTCGAGAGAGATATTTTCGTTCAAATCAGGCATATCGTCAGGTTGTTTGAGCGCCTGTTTCAGTTCTTCCGCCCGTAATTCCTTGGATATTTCGTTGCGGATAGATTGCAGCGATGCCTGCGCCCGACCTATCCACAGACCGGTTACACGAATCAGCTTGGGTAACCGTTCGGGGCCGACCACAATCAAGGCCACCACAGCGATGAGCAGGATTTCCCAGAAACCTATATCAAACATGGCAGGGCTACCGCTTGAACCTAGCTGGGGTGTTTGTCTTTATCTTTTTCAGTGTGCTGACTGTTTTGCTGTTTTTCGTCGTGTTCAATGGCGTTGTCTTCATCCGCAGATTGCTGACCTTCACGCATTGAATCTTTGAAGTTTTTGATCGCACTACCCAGATCGCCGCCCAATGAGCGAATTTTCTTGGTGCCGAACAATAAGATGACGATGACCAGAACGATAAGTAACTGCCAGACACTGATTCCACCAAATCCCATGAGTCTCTCCTATTTAAAGCCAGGCAGACTATGGCCGCCGAGTAAATGAAAATGCAGGTGATCTACTTCCTGTCCGCCGCCGGGACCGGTATTGATAATGGTTCTGAAACCGGTTTCGAGGCCCTGGCTCTGCGCCAGTTCAGGTAGTTTAAGCATCATATGGGTAATAAGCGCCTGATGTTCCTGGGTCAGATCATCCAGGCGATCAATATGTATTTTGGGAATCACCAGTAAGTGTACGGACGCTTTCGGATAAATATCCTTGAATACATAGATTTGATCATCTTCATACACCATGTCGGAAGGAATCTCACCGGCGAGGATTTTGCAGAAAATACAATCGTTCATTATTTACCCCTGCTGGCTTTTTCTTCGATCCCGGATAAGCCGAAACGACGGTCCAGTTCATCCAGGACCAGTTGCGGATCGATATCATTATGCGCCAGTAACACCAGACTATGAAACCGCAGATCTGTGGTTTCATAGATAATTTCGTCCCGCGCGCCACCTTTACCGGCAATCACGGTCTCGACCGCTTCTTCACCGAGTTTTTTGAGAATTTTATCAGTGCCGGCGTGATAGAGGCCGGCCACATAGGAGCTGTCCGGATCGGCCTGTTTACGCTCAATCAGCACCCGGCCCAGTTTATTGATAATATCGCTCATCGGTAAATCTCTTGCGGGTCTTTCAAAACCGGCTCGACAGCCTGCCATTCATCTTTTTCCAGTTTCTGGAAAAAGCAGTGATGGCGACCAGTATGGCAGGCAATGCCACCCTTTTGAACAACTTCCAGCAATAGCGCATCGTTATCACAGTCGAGACGGATGGATTTGACGATTTGCTGATGGCCTGACTGTTCCCCTTTATGCCACAGTTTTTGCCTGGATCGTGACCAGTAAACGGCATGTCCTGTCTCAGCCGTCAGCTTTAATGCTTCACGATTCATCCAGGCAAGAGTAAGTACTTGCTTTGTTCCAAACTCCTGTGTGATAACGGGCACCAGACCATCCTGATTCCATTTTACCTGATCCAGCCAGGCCATCAGAGCCGAACCTCAATGCCCTGGCTGGCCATTTGCTGTTTGGCCTCTTCCACTGTGTGTTCACCAAAGTGAAAGATGCTGGCTGCCAGCACCGCATCGGCATGGCCGAGCTTGATACCGTCGGTGAGATCCTGCAGTTTGCCGACGCCGCCCGAGGCGATAACCGGGACACTGACCGCATCACTGATGGTACGGGTCAGTTCCAGATCAAAACCGGATTTGGTACCGTCTTTGTCCATACTGGTTAGAAGAATTTCACCGGCACCCAAAGCTACCATTTTTTTGGCCCATTCCACGGCGTCAATGCCGGTTGCCTGCCGACCGCCATGGGTAAATATTTCCCAGCGCGGTGAGTCACCCTCAGCGGATACCCGTTTGGCATCAATCGCCACCACAATACACTGAGAGCCGAATCTTTCAGCGGCTTCGCGTACGAATTCCGGATTCTTCACTGCCGCCGAGTTAATGCCAACCTTGTCGGCGCCGGCGTTAAGCATACGACGGATATCATCTATCGTACGGATACCGCCACCGACAGTCAGCGGAATAAATACCTGACTGGCCACCGCTTCCACTACGTGGATCATGGTATCGCGCTCATGATGGGTGGCGGTGATATCAAGAAAAGTGATTTCATCGGCGCCCTGCAAGTCGTAACGCTTGGCGACTTCGATGGGATCGCCGGCATCACGGATATCGACGAACTGCACGCCTTTGACGACGCGTCCGTCATCGACATCCAGGCAGGGAATAATGCGTTTAGCGAGGCCCATAATGAATCCGGTTAAAACGCCAGTGGCGGGTTAAGACGATCGGCCAGCTCCTGACCTTTCTTCAGATCGATGCTGCCTTCGTAAATCGCACGTCCGAGAATTGCGCCGGTCACACCTTCATCTTCACAGGCACACAAAGCTTCGATATCGTCATAGCTGCTGACACCGCCGGAGGCAAATACCGGGATCTGAATGGCGCTGGCCAGTTTGCGGGTCGATTCCAGGTTCACACCCTGCATCATGCCATCACGGCTGATATCAGTGTAAATAATCGCTTCCACGCCGTCCTGTTCGAACTGCTTGGCAATATCAATCACATCGTGGTTGGAGAGTTTGGACCAGCCATCGATGGCGACTTTGCCGTCTTTAGCGTCCAGACCGATAATAATGTGGCCGGGGAATTCCGCGCAGACATCACCGACAAAATGCGGTGCGTTGATGGCTTTAGTTCCCAGAATGACATAACGAACACCGGCATGGAGGTAGGCCTCGATGGTTTCTTCATCGCGGATACCGCCACCGACCTGTACATCCAATTCAGGGAAGGTTTTGCAGACCTCGTGAATGACTTCCGCATTGACCGGATTACCGGCAAAAGCACCATCCAGATCGACCATATGCAGTCGTTTCGCCCCTGCTTCCACCCATTTGCGAGCAACGGCAACCGGGTCTTCCGAGAATACGGTATTATCTTCCATCCGCCCCTGACGCAAACGCACGCAGTGACCTTGCTTTAGATCAATGGCAGGGATTAACAACATAAATCATTCTCCGTTTAGTTGAGAAACAATCAAGACTGCTCGGCTCAGTTTACAAAATTCTCCAGTACATGCACGACAACCCATTGACTTCTAT
>NZ_JAPDMV010000058.1 GCF_026319305.1 Methylophaga sp. OBS4 | reverse complement strand
CCGCCTACTGATGGGCAGCTCAGTTGCCCATCAGTCTGTTCGAAACGAATTTGAAAATATTTGAGGATTAAACTAATGAGTGAAATGCAAGATTACGCGTCTAGCCTGAGCGATGTTTCAAGCCGTAAGTTTGAAACTTTCTCATACCTGACTGAAATGGATGCAGACCGTATCCGCAAACAGGTTGAATATATTGTCAGCAAAGGCTGGAATCCGGCTATTGAACACACGGAACCGGAAAATGCGTTCGGCCATTACTGGTATATGTGGAAACTGCCATTGTTTGGTGAAACAGATGTGGATCGCATTTTGGCGGAAGCCGAAGCTTGCCACAAAGCACATCCTAAAAATCATGTGCGTCTGGTCGGTTATGACAATTATGCGCAGTCCAAAGGTGCTGAAATGGTCGTATTCCGCGGTAAGGCGGTTTAACGTCAATCAGATCAAGTCCCTGATCATTTATTTGGTCGGGGACTTTTTCGACGTCAATCACACCAAACATTAAATCATTTGAACAGCCTGAGGTTACTGCGATGAGCGCGAATATTGCTGAACAGTATAAAGTCAAAACAGAACCTTTCTATCGTGCGGTCTCCAATGAAGTAGATCTGTATGAAGCGGCTTATGCCCGCCGCATGCCGGTGATGCTGAAAGGCCCGACCGGTTGTGGTAAATCCCGTTTTGTCGAATATATGGCCTGGAAATTGGGCCGCCCGCTGATCACAGTTGCCTGTAACGAAGATATGACCGCCTCTGATCTGGTCGGTCGCTTCCTGCTTGATAAAGATGGCACCAAGTGGCAGGACGGTCCGTTGACAACGGCTGCCCGTATCGGTGCCATTTGTTATCTCGACGAAGTGGTTGAAGCCCGCCAGGACACCACGGTGGTGATCCACCCGTTGACCGATCACCGTCGTACCCTGCCTCTCGATAAGAAAGGCGAATTGATTGAGGCCCATGCGGATTTTCAATTGGTCATCTCCTATAACCCGGGCTATCAGAGCCTGATGAAAGATTTGAAACAATCCACCAAACAGCGTTTTGGTGCGATGAACTTTGATTATCCGTCTGCCGAACTTGAGACTGAAATTGTCGCCCAGGAAACCGGTGTCGATAAAGAAATTGCCGACAAACTGGTGCAGATCGCCCACCGTGCGCGTAATCTCAAAGGTCACGGTCTGGATGAAGGTATTTCGACCCGGCTGCTGGTGTATGCGGGACAAATGATCGCCGAAGGTGTCGAGCCGCTGGCGGCCTGCCAAATGACACTGGTCACGCCGCTGACGGACGATCCGGATATGCGTGAAACGCTGGATGCGGCTGTCAGTACGTTTTTTGTCAGCTGATAAGGCATTCGTCCCGATTGCCACTATCCCCCCATCCCGACCTTCCCCCATCAAGGGGGAAGGAGCCGTCCCCTCCCCCCTGGTGGGAGAGGGTTGGGGGGAAGGGGAAGACATTGGTGCGAGTGGTGTAACTGGCTCCTTAGCAGTTTCTTAAAATGAGTTCAGGTTAATAAGTCAAAGTTTATGGCTGATGGTAGATGTATTGACGCTATGTTGGGAGATTGCTGATGAGCATCAACCTTGACGACTACAGAGAAGCCTTCGAGCAAGTTGCGCCCGAGCTGAAAGGTACGCTGGAAAGCACCTTTCATGATGCGGCGCGTATCATGTCACCCGCCGGTCTGAAGGAATACCTGGAAGGCGCAAAAGGCCTGGTCAGTCTAGGCCGTGGCAAGGATCTGGTGGTAGCTTATATCGAAAAAATGCCGCAGGTAGTCAAGGAGTGCGGCGAGGACGTGATTCGTGACTGCGTTAATGCAGCGATGAAATTGTCATCGATGACCTCTGGCGAAGTTATTGCTTTGATGATCAATAGCCTGCCGACTGCCGCACGCCGCCTGGGTGATCCGGAAATGCTGCGCGGTTATCTGACCTTGATTCATCAGTTGTCAGCCAAAGCGTCGCGCGGCCTGCGGCCGATGCTGGCTAATATTGACGAACTATTGTCGAAACTGACCTTGTCCGGCCTTAGGCGCTGGGCTGATTTCGGCGCTGAAGCTTATCGCCGTGACTTGCAGAATCTGGTCAAATATTTTGCGCTGGAAACGGCGGACAGTAAAAAGATGCTGCAAAAAGAACGGCGCGGCACCTTGTTTATCGATACCCAGCGTAAGCTCAATTTCTACCTGCGCGCGTTGTGGGGGCGTGATTTTTTCCTGCGGCCGACTTCTGCCGATCACGAAGGTTTCAAACCCTACATCGAACATCATGTGATGCATCTGCCCGATGCAGTTGATGATATCGATGAAATCAGCGGCTTGATGCTGTACCGGGCACAAAGCGCGCATATGGCAGCCCATATCAGCTACACCCGTCAGCCGATTTCGGCCGAACAACTCAGTCCGGCGCAAATGTTTTTTATCGCTTTGGTGGAAGATGCCCGCGTCGAATATTGTGCGGTGCAGGAATTCCCCGGCCTGCAAAAACTGTGGCGCAGTTTGCTGGCTTTGGAGCTTGAAGGTGAGGTCGAACATCCGACCATGCTGATTCTGGAACAGTTGGCGTTGATGCTGAATGATGCGTCAGTACGCTCAGATGATGACGCAGTCAATCAGTTGGCCGCTAAATTCCATCAAGGCATTGAGGTCAACCAGCTGAATAATCAGTTCTGCTGGGATCTGGGCATCGAATTGTTCAATCTGTTTGCCGAAAGACGTGAAGTACCCAGCCTGCGTATTCTGGAGTCAATTCGTATTCCCTACCGCGATGACAACCGTTTTGTCTGGGAGTTTGAAGAATTCGACTGGGAAGTGCATGGCGCCGAATATATTCCGGCCAGCCAGCGTCAGGTACGTAAATATGTCAGCGCGGTGGAAATGGCCAACGAGGTTGATTGTGAACTGGCCGGCGATGATGCCCAGGAAATCTGGGTGTGCCCGACCGAGTTCATGCCCTATGAAGATGCCGGTGAAGCGACGGTCAGTTTTAACCAGATGTGGGGTAAGGAGCCGATCTCCGAGCCTTACCACTACCAGGAATGGGATTATCAGGTTCAACTGTTCCGTCCCGATTGGAGCACGGTTTACGAGCGCCGTCCGCAAAAAGGGGATGTGGGAGAGATCGACCAGATCCTGGCCGACTACAAGCCGGTTGCACATCGAATCAGGCAGATCATCGATATGTTGTCACCGTCAGGTGTGCAGCGGGTGCGCAATATGGAAGATGGCGATGAGATCGATATCAATGCCGCCGTTGATGCGATGATCGCGATCCGCATGGGCGAACAGCCTAACCCGCGTATTACCATGCGTAATGTGATCAAGAACCGTGACCTGGCAGTAACCGTATTGCTGGATTTATCCGAGTCGACCAATGATACCGTTGAAGGCAGCGATAAAACCGTATTGGAACTGACGCGTGAAGCGGCGACATTGGTGGCGACGGCGATTAACGGTATCGGCGATCCGTTTGCGATACATGGTTTTGCTTCCGATGGCCGTCATGATGTGCAGTATTTCCGCTTCAAGGACTTTAATCAGAAATTCGATGATGAGGCCAAAGGCCGGTTGGCCGGTATGAAAGGCGGTCTATCGACCCGGATGGGGGCAGCGATGCGCCATGCAGGACAACACCTGTTGAAACAACCACAACGGCGTAAACTATTATTATTGGTTACCGACGGTGAGCCGTCCGATATCGATGAGCGTGATCCGCAGCATTTGCGTCATGACACGAAAAAAGCGGTGGAAGAGCTGTATGCGAAAGGTGTGCTGACTTATTGTCTGACATTGGATCCCAATGCCGATAATTATGTTAAACGTATTTTCGGCACCAATAACTACACTATTGTCGATCATGTAGACAGACTGCCGGAGAAACTGCCGACCCTGTTTGCCAGTCTGACTAGTACCTAAGTACTGAATGAAGGAATACAAGTTGAGAGAACCAAAACGTTATGTCGGCATTGATAATGATATGAACGGCGGTATGACCAGTACCGGTAAAATCATTCGCGATGCCTGGGTATTCGGCCTGATTCCGGAGACCGAAACCTGCGAAGGCTGGCTGGCAGAAGGATTGGAAGATCTATGGCGTAAGGTCAATGACGAATGGGAAAAATACGGCTTTATGGTCGGCAAACTGCCTGATGATCTGCGTCAGAATTTTATGCGTATTCATGATGAAGCGTTTGCACGCGCCAAAGCAGCAGGTTGGGATGCTGAAAACGAGCTGGCAGGTGACTGAGGCTGTAGAACATTAATCAATTCAGTGAGGGTGAAATATGTACACCCGTCATAATGAAGTGCCGGTCTACGAATCCCGTGAAGGCCTGTTAAATGCCGGCATATACAATCAGGTCAGGCTGGCATTAAAACGCCTGGATCGGGAATTGCGCCTGAGTCTGCCCGGACTCAGGCATCTCGATCTGATTCTGCAGCCGGATGCCTGGATCATTGTTGATCGGGTGCTGAGCGATGTACCGGTGGTTGCCTGGACTGACTTTAAAACCAAAGATCGTACAGCTTTACATACCCCGGTCAGCTGCCGAGTCCGTCTTTATCATGCCAGTGCCGGCGCTATTCTGGAGCGTGCACTTACTGAAATGATGTCGATACTGGATGAACGGCTTGGCCACGGTAATGGCCATCAAGTGATCGATTTCCCCCGCTGAAGCTTTTTTTATCATTCAGACGGCCATTTTTGTCTGAACGGATATTAACAATCCAGCAATAACGACTGGCCGAGTGTGGCTGCAATAAAATTATGGTTTTCTACGGGAAGCTCAGCAGTTATGAGCGTGGAGGCATCTTGAGAATAAAGGGCAGATACTTCCCGGTTACGCACAAAATGACACCATCAGGTTACATTACAGGTGTTTTATGGGTTCCCAAGCTCCTGTATTCCGTTATCAGGTCTTCTATTGTCTGATAGCGTTCCTCGAGGCCGGTTATCCCGCTGCAGGCCATATCAACCTGGCCTTCCTGAAACTGGTATTTAAGGGTATTGGCTTCATGAAACAGTTCAATGTAGGCCAGCTTGAGATTATCCAGCCAGTTTTTATCGAACAGATTCTGTTTTCTTGCCTGTTCTAACCAGTGCATGAAATGACTTTTTTTATGATTCATCAACGGCCAGTGATCAACTTCGTCAGGGTCAGCCTGCAGGTTGGTTATGATGCTTTTAAACCAGTAGTTTCCCTGTAGCTGCATCAGGTGAATGATAGTTTGTTCCGCTGTCAGGTTTTGTTTTGCGTGTGACAGCCATTGCTGGTTAGGTTGATATTGTTCATGCCAGCTTATGAACTGGTCAGCCGGTATCGGGTGGGCAATGATATAACCTTGGGCCAGTTTGCAGCCCATGGTTATCAGCATCAGGCCGTGCTCGACGGTTTCAACGCCTTCGGCAATGACCTGGTGGTGAAAGGCATCTGTTAATCCAATAACGCCGTCAACAATAGTGTAATCGTTGGGATCATCAATGATGTCGCGCACAAAGCTCTGATCAATCTTAACCACATCGACCGGCAGGTGCCTTAAATGGGTCAGAGAGGAATAACCGGTGCCGAAATCATCCAGTGATACGCGGATACCCAGTACCGTGCGGCAGGTTTTGATAATGCTGGAAATATTGTGTATGTCGCCGAGCACACTGCTTTCCAGTATTTCAAGTTGTAACAGGTTTGATGCCACCTTGGGATACCGTGCCAATGCCCGGTCAAGCTGCTCGAATAAACCTTGCCATTGCAGATGATGGGAGGAAATATTAATGCTTATTTCCATTCTGATACCGGCTTGCTGCCACTTATCCAGCTGCTGCAGAGCGTGCTCTATGACCCAGTTGCCAACATGAATTTCCAGTTCTGTGCCCTGAATGGCAGGCAAAAAGTTGCCCGGCATGATCAGACCGTGTTCAGGATGTTGCCAGCGCAGCAAAGCTTCGGCACCGATGACTTCACCGCTGCACATATTCACTTTGGGTTGAAAATGCAGGACGAGTTGGTCGGCTTTCAGTGCGTCTTGCATGGCTTTGAGTTGGTTCTGCTGTTGACTGATTTGCTGATCATGCAAAGCATCAAACAGCTGATGGCGGCCACGACCGGTCAGTTTGGCCTGATACATTGCCTGATCTGCGTGGCGCAGCAAGGTGTCGGCATCGGCATTGTCCAGCGGATACAAAGTGATGCCGAGACTGGCGCCGAGACCGATCTTGTCTTCGTCTATCTGGTAAGGCAGTTCAATCGCATGGCGAATACGTTTGATTAACCGCTCGCAGTGTTCGACCGAGCTGATATCGTTGAGCAGCATCACAAATTCATCACCGCCCAGTCTGGAGGCGGGCCTTGATCCTTTGTGCCACCTCGATCAGTAACTGATCACCGATTTCGTGACCATAACGATCATTGATTGGATTGAGGCCATCCAGAACCAGGAATACAAAAGCGAGCAGGCT
>NZ_JAPDMV010000057.1 GCF_026319305.1 Methylophaga sp. OBS4 | reverse complement strand
AGCCAGAGCCAGAGCCAGAGCCAGAGCCAGAGCCAGAGCCAGAGCCAGAGCCAGAGCCAGAGCCAGAGCCAGAGCCAGAGCCCTATCAGACAGAAGCAGAACGTCTGCAGATTTTGATGACAGCTGCGGAGTCTGATGGTTTGGATGAGGTTGCTGAACTGGCAGATCAACAACTGCCGGCTGAAGACTTGGATAGCGGCGAGAAGCCTCGCTTTAACTCGGAGCTTGAAGAATTACGGGCGAAACTGCGTGCCAGAACAGCGACGTTGAAAGCGCAGGCTGAAGCACGCCAGCAGCACAGCCTTCATGATGACGAGATAGTGGACGCTGAGACGCCCTCTGAGCCGGAAGCCACAGAAGATATGGTTTTGCCTGCAGAGACTGTCGAAGATCAGACCAGTGAAATGACTGAGCTGCAAGTCCCTGATGATCAGACTGTGCCAGCGTTTGAACCGGATCAGGCTGAACAGGCACTGATGGATGCCTGGCAACAGCAGCTTGCTGCCGAACAGAACGAACTTGTAAATGATGAATCAGAGCCAGAGCCAGACATCGAGTCAGTAAATGATGTTACCGTTGAACCGCAGGCAGATGAGTTTGCACAAGAAGAAATTGATACCGGTCCGCCTGTGCATTTAACGGACGCTAAAGCTGCTGTATCTGAGATGTGGCAGGATCTGACAGAAGATCCCCTGCCTTCCGATGATGAGCTGGAAGCGATGTTTAACGAGATTCGTCAGTTGGATCAGCCTCAGTCTGATTCAGTCAGACCAAATACTGAAAGCGATGCGGTGCCCAAGAATAACAGCGAGTTGCAATCTATTTTGTCGTCCATTCCTTCCTTCTCGGCAATGAACAAGAATAAAGAGGAATGAACGGGGCTTAGTACTTAAGCTATGAGCTTAAGTACTACAATTCTGCTAAAATTTCCCGCAATTTCTTGTGGGATAAAAAATGACAGAACATGTACATGACGTGGCCATTATCGGTGGAGGCATCTGCGGTACCGCATTGCTATACATGCTTGCTGAATACACTGATATTCAGGATATTGCGCTGCTTGAGAAATATGACGCTGTAGCCAAGGTTAACTCCCATGGCCGTAACAATAGCCAGACTCTGCATTGTGGTGATATCGAGACCAATTACAGCCTGGGAAAAGCAGTCAGAGTAAAAGCTGCCGCTGAAATGGTGGTCAATTACGCCCGAACTTTGCCTGACCCCGATAAGATCATGTTCAAGTATCAGAAAATGGTGCTGGGAGTAGGGGTGACAGAATGCCAGCAACTGCGTGAACGTTTTGCAACATTCCGTGATTGTTTTCCCACCATGCAATTACTGGAAAAAGAACAAATCGCTGAAATCGAACCTAACGTTATTATAGTCGACGGTAAAATGCGGCCTGAACCCTGTGTGGCTTTGGCTGTTCTGGATGAATACAGCGCGGTGGATTTCAACCTGTTGGCCCAGTCATTTGTGACGGAAGCGAAAAAGCGTACCGATAAGGACTTGCAGCTTTATTTCAACAGTCATGTCGAGAATATTCTTGAACAAGATGGCCTGTTTACCATCATCACGCAGAATGAAGTGATTAAAGCAAAAACCGTGGTTGTCTCGGCTGGTGGGCACAGCCTGTTGCTGGCACAGCAAATGGGTTATGGCCTGGAATTTTCCTGTTTGCCGGTGGCGGGCAGTTTTTATTTCACACCGCCCTTGCTGAACGGCAAGGTCTACACGGTGCAGAACGATAAACTGCCATTTGCAGCGGTTCATGGCGATCCGGATGTGCTGGTCGAGGGTAAAACCCGTTTTGGTCCGACTGCTTTATTGTTGCCGATGCTGGAGCGTTACAACTGTAAAACCTTTTTTGAGTTTTTACGGGTTTTGCGTCTGGACAGCCGGGTTTTCCGCGTATTCTGGGACTTGTTCAAAGTCAGTGATATCCGCAACTATATTCTTAAAAACTTTCTGTTTGAAGTGCCGGGGCTGCGTCGCTGGTTGTTTATGAAAGATGCCCGCAAGATTGTGCCATCTTTGCAGTTGAAAGATGTCAGTTTTGCCAAGGGCTTCGGTGGTGTTCGCCCGCAACTGATTGATAAAAAAGCATCGAAATTGATGTTGGGTGAGGCCAAAATCAACCCGGGAACGGGTATTGTGTTCAATATGACACCATCACCAGGTGCCACCAGTTGTCTGGAAAATGCAGAAATCGACATGCGTCTGATTGCCGGGCGTTTGGGCGCTGAAATTGATGAAGATAAATTGCAGTCTGTTTTAAGAGCCTGTTCATAAGCTAAGGGGGATGCCGGGCGATTGCTTCAGCTTTATTCCGGGCTGCCGATATCATTTGTTTCCGGTTAGAAAATGGACATTGAGCGGAGACTGAATATGAAAGATAACCAAGCCCTGGGCAGAAATGGCAAATTGACACAGCAACGGCAGGTTTTTACCTTTTTTGTTGAAGATATGATGTTTGGTCTTGATGTCGAAAATGTTTTGATGCTCGGTCAGGATATCGACAAGATACAGAAAGTACCGGTGGAAGAACATGGTTTATGTGGCGTCATCAAGTTTCAAGGCATGGTGGTGCCGGTACTGGATTTTGCCCGCCGGGTCGGTGGCAAGTCTGGTTTTGATACCAGAAACAACCTGATTGATTTACTTAATCAGCAAGAGCGTCAGCACATAGAATGGACACAAGTTCTGGAACACAGCCTTAAAAACGGCGAGGCTTTCAATCAGGCGCTGGATGCGGATGAATGTCAGTCTGGGCAGTGGTTGCAGCAGTTCAATGGTCGTGATGAAACGTTGAAAGAGCTGATAGCGGCTTTTGGTGAACCGCATCAGCAACTGCATGCTATCGGTGCCAATGCTTTGAAACAAGGCCAAAAAAGCGACACTCAGCAGGCTGCTGAACCGTTCAGCCAGCAGGCCCAGGTTATTCTGCAAAAAATACGCGTTTTATCAAAACGGGCCAAAGAGCAGATCGAGAGTGATATGCGTCAGGTGCTGCTATTTGTCACCGATGATGGCAAAACGCCACGTTATGCTTTGCTGATTGATGAAATCAATGATGTGCTGAGTTATGCCGACAGCGAGTTTCAGTCCAGTTCGAGCGGTGCTTTGGCCCAGATCCGTAAAATCGGCGATATCCTCACCGGCATTTATACGCGTGATAACATGCCCGACTGTTTGTTTTTTGATATTGATAAATTGGTTGATGATAATACTGCTATTGCTTAGTTTAGTCGACTTTCAGCTTAACTAACATCGACATGAGCGCTAACCCGAACGTTGTATGAAATCTTCACCCTACATTACCGCTGAAGGTATGTTCCGACTCAACAAGGAACTCAGTGAACGCTGGTCGCGTCGCCGGGAAGTGGTTCAGGCGCTGGCCGCCGCCGCCGCGGAAGGCGATCGCAGTGAAAATGCCGAATATATCTATCGTAAGAAAGAACTACGGGAGCTTGATCGCCGGATCCGTTATCTGCAGAAACGTATTCCGGATTTGAAAGTCGTTGATTTAAAACCCGATGATGAAAGCAGCATATTTTTCGCTGCCTGGGTCACGCTGGAAACGGAAGAGGGCCAGGAAGTCAAATATCGTATTGTCGGTCCTGACGAAATCGATCATGAAAAAGGCAATATCAGTGTGGACTCACCGCTGGCAAGAGCGCTGTTGGGCAAAACCATCGATGATGAGGTGGTGATCCAGGTCGAGCAGGGGCGCAAGCAATACTATGTTCTGGCTATTCGTTACTAGCCGGAGTAATGCGCAGAATGTCACCCTGATCGGTGGCAACCAGTAAGGCACCGTCCGGTGCTTCGATCACATTTCTGATACGGCTGTTCAGTGTCTCCAGCAGGCGGGTTTCATTAACGGCGGCATTATTGCTATCCAGCTCAATACGGTTCAGATGCTGGAGTACCAGAGCGCCGGAGAGCAGATTGCCTTTCCAGCCATTAAACAACTCGCCCCGATACTGAATCAGGCTGCTGGGCGCGATGGACGGCACATAGACCTGTACCGGCTGTTCCATGCCTTCACGGTGCGTGCCCTTGCCGACCGGAATCGGTGCCCAGTATTCCTGGCCGTGGGAAATCTCCGGCCAGCCATAGTTACGCCCCGGCTCAATCAGATTGATTTCATCACCGCCTCTGGGGCCATGTTCTATCGACCATAACTCGTTATTGTCCAGATTGTAGAACAGGCCCTGCGGGTTACGGTGCCCGTAACTCCAGATTTCGGGCAGTACATTTTCTTTATTCACAAACGGGTTATCAGCCGGTACGCTGCCGTCCATATTAAGCCGTAAAATGCTGCCGGCATGATTGCTGCGATCCTGCGCATTGGAACGGGTGCCGCGATCGCCGATGGGTAGAAAGACATGGCTCTGACCGTCAAAAGCGATTCGGCCGCCATAATGGACTGTGTTATCGGTTCGGGATTTTGTTGCCAGCAATTCCTGCCAGTTAACCAGCTTTGTGCCGGACAGCTTGGCACGGGCCAGTGTTGTTGCCCCTTGGCCGTCGACATCCTTGGTGTAACTGAAATATATCCACTGACTGTCTTTATAGTCAGGGGGCAGGGCAACATCGAACAGGCCGCCCTGGCCTTCAACACGAATATCACCGGGCAGCCCCGTGAGGTCTGTGATTTTGCCAGTTTGTGGATTAAGCCGGACTAGCTTGCCGCCACGTTGAGTAATCAACAGCTTGTTATCAGGCATTACCGCCATGCCCCAGGGGATAGACAGGCCGGTGGCAAGGGTTTCAATTTTGAGATCCTTATCCCTGGAGATCTCGGCATTAGCAGGGAGTGCGAATAGCAAAATTATTGACAGACTCAGTGTGATCAGCAATCTCATAGTGTGCTCCTTGCTACGTATCAGGTTTTCATAAAATACCTTGGCTGAACTTCGACTCTTCGGCAAGCCTGTCCTGAGCGAAGACGAAGGGCTCAGAGCGCATGCTTCGACTCTTCGACAAGCTCAGAGCTCATGCTTCGACAAGCTCAGCAGAACGGAGGGAAAATGCCCGTTCGCCCTGAGCCCAGTCGAAAGGTCTCTGTTTCGTGAGTTCATGCGGTTATTTCGATATGTCAGGAACTGCAAGACAACATCGAACAACCGGGGCGATTGCGGGCCCAATCCGGTCTTTTGCTGGCATATTGCTCAAATTCAGGTTGTTCGTCATAAGGATGCCGCATCACATCCAATAATTCGTTGACCAGCGAAAAGTCATCTTGTTCCGCTTTATCAATGGCCATTTGCGCCAGATAGTTGCGCAGCACATATTTGGGATTAACCCGGTCCATTTTATGTTTACGTGTGAGATCATCGACACCGTCAGCTATTACCCGTTGCAGATAGCGACTTACCCAGTCGGCAATAGCTTTCTTATCTTGTTTGCTCAGGCCCTCAGGTGAGTAATAAGCGTCCATCAGCGGCGACAATAAAGCTTCATCAGCAGAATCGATATTTTCTGTGCTGATATCTGCCAGGCGGCGGTAGAAGATGGTCATATCGGTTTCTGCCAGTTGCATGATTTTATTCAGTTCCTGGTTTAATTCTTCATCTTCTGCCTTGAATTCGCTCAAGCCAAGTTTGTCCGCGCGCATCTGTTGCCATTTGTCGGTATAGACGCCGACATAGTCGTTGAGAATGTCACGCAAGGCATCGGCATCCTCAATCAGAGGGTAAATCGCATTCGCCAGTTGCAGCAGGTTCCACTGGGCGATTTGCGGCTGGGCACCAAAGCGATAACGGCGTCCGGTGGCATCGGTGGTGTTGGGTGTCCAGTTCGGATCATAGTTATCGATCCAGCCATAAGGGCCATAATCAATGGTCAAACCAAGTATTGACGTGTTATCGGTATTGAATACGCCATGCACAAAACCGACCCGCATCCAGTGCACCACCATATCGGCGGTGCGCTCGCATATTTCCCGGAACCAGCTCAGGTAGGTTTCCTTGCCGGGTTCGCCGAGATGCGGAAAATCGGTTTCAATCGTGTAATCAACCAGCTGTTTCAAGGTGTCGAGCTCACCGCGGGAAGTGAAAATTTCGTAACTGCCCAGTCGCAGAAATGACGGGGCAACGCGGCAGACCACTGCGCCGGGTTCGGCTTTGGGACGGCCGTCGTAGAACATATCGCGCACGACGTCCTCACCGGTCAACACCATACTCAAAGCCCGTGTGGTAGGAATGCCGAGGTGATACATGGCTTCGCTACAGAGAAATTCGCGAATCGATGAGCGTAATACCGCCAGACCATCAGCGGTGCGCGAATATGGTGTTTCCCCCGCGCCTTTGAGTTGCAGGCAGAACCGCTCACCCTGTTTATTAATGACTTCGCCCAGATTGATGGCGCGACCATCCCCCAACTGTCCGGCCCAGTGACCAAACTGATGGCCACCGTAGCATTGTGCGTGCGGCTGCATGCCTTGCAGCAGTTCATTACCGGCAAAAACGCGGGTGAACTGTTCACTCAGGCAGTCGGCATCAGTCAGATCCAGTTGTGCTGCCATTTCTCTCGAATAAGCGACAAGTTTGGGCGCTTTGACCTTTTTTGGTTCCACAAAGGAGTAACATGCCCCCATAACCTGACGGCGGGAGTTGTCTGTTTGAGGATCGGCAGGCAGTTCACGTACAAACTTATTGTCGAAATGAAAGTTGAGACCCGTACTTGTCTCAGTCACCTTGTTTGCTATATGTTCAGTCATATGCCCATTACAGCAGAATTAACACCAACATAAAACCGGAGAAAAGTGATGTTAATCGGCGTGCCCAAAGAAATAAAAAATCACGAATACCGTGTTGGTTTGACACCAGCCGGGGTCAGAGAGTTGACCTCAGCCGGACATCAGCTACTGATAGAACATGATGCAGGTCAGGCCATAGGTCTGTCAGACGAGAATTATCAACAGGCCGGCGCAGAGATTGCCGCCAGCGCCGTCGAGATTTATGGTCGGGGCGAGTTGATTGTAAAAGTCAAAGAACCTCAACCAGAAGAGCGCCGGCTTTTGCGACCGGAACAACTATTATTTACCTATTTGCATCTGGCACCGGATTTCGAACAAACCCGGGACTTGGTCAATTCCGGCGCCGTGTGCATTGCTTATGAAACAGTCACCGGTGCTAATGGCGGGTTACCGTTATTGGCGCCGATGAGTGAAGTTGCAGGGCGTATGGCGATTCAGGCCGGCGCCCACGCGCTGGAGAAAACCCAGGGCGGCATGGGCATGTTGCTTGGTGGCGTGCCTGGTGTGGCACCGGCATCGGTGGTGGTACTGGGAGGCGGTGTTGTGGGACTTAATGCGGCGCGAATGGCGATGGGTCTGGGCGCTGATGTCACCATTGTGGATAAATCATTGCCGCGATTGAAACTGCTGGATGAACAATTCGGACCGCAATTGAAAACGCTTTATGCCACTACGGAAATGATAGAACGTGTTGTATTGCGTGCTGATATGGTGATTGGCGCCGTGTTATTACCGGGGGCCAAAGCACCGAAATTGATTGATCGCGCTTTGCTCAAACAAATGAAAACCGGCGCCGTGTTGATCGATGTTTCGATTGATCAGGGCGGCTGTTTTGAATCTTCAAGACCCACCACCCATGACAAGCCGACTTATCAGGAGGAGGGCATTATCCATTATTGCGTGGCCAATATGCCGGGAGCCGTTGCCAGAACCTCGACTTTTGCGCTGACTAACGCGACATTGCCATTTGTAATGGCGCTGGCTGATAAGGGATACCGGCAGGCGTTGCTGGATGACAGACATTTAATGAATGGGCTGAATGTTTGTCGTGGACAGGTAACTTTTAAGGCGGTGGCTGAGGCGCATGGTTATCCTTATGTCAGCTCGGAGTCGGTTTTGCGCTGAGTTGTGTTTGAACCACCGCTGTGTAGGAATCAGGCAGGCACTTTTTACATCCGCAGATTACGCAGATGGACGCAGATTAAGTACAAGTTATTGTTGCCTGAGCCATCCCCAATCTCACGCCCTGCCGCTGAATCACTGTACTAACAAATAGTACGTCCCTGCTTGCTTTTCCGAAATAATCTGCGTCCATCTGCGTAATCTGCGGATAAAAAATGGTCTGGCATTTATATTCTGTGTGGGAGCCTGTGGAGTGTGAATGTTCTTTGATTTTCGCTGTGTCTTCCGTGTTTTACGTCGTTATTT
>NZ_JAPDMV010000056.1 GCF_026319305.1 Methylophaga sp. OBS4 | reverse complement strand
GCCTTGGACTGATGATAGCGGGTCAGAATACCGGCAAGCTGTGCCATAGGCGCCAACGCCCGGCCGGTCAGAATAGTGCTGGCAATCAATGCCCCCATGGTGATCTCATTTTCAGTAATCAGATAAACACCAAACACCACGACACTAATAGTGGCCATCTGTTGCAGAAATGAAGCGAAGTTAATGGCACTAGCCGACAATAACCGGGCCCGTTGGCTATACTTGGTCATAAAACCAATTGTCTGTTCCCATTTCCGCTGAATCGGTGTTTCGGCACCAATACTTTTAATAGTTTCCAGACCGGTCAACGTTTCTATCAGCGTGGAACTACGCTGACCTGAGTGGCGAAACAGCTGTTGAATCGTACGCCCCAAAGGGATCTGGATAATAAGGCTGACCAGAATGATCACCGGAATCACCGCCAATGGAATATACGCCACCGGTCCGGCCACCAACCAGATAACCGCGATGAATAAAAACGCAAAGGGTAAATCAATCAGCGTAGTCAGCGTCGCAGAGGTAAAAAAATCCCGAAAAGACTCAAACTCCTGCATGCTATTGGCAAACGAGCCCACCGAGTTGGATCGGGCTGCCATTTTCACTGCCATGACTTTCTCAAAGATAGTGGCAGAAAGTATGACATCCGCTTTCTTACCCGCCATATCAATGAAGTAGGCCCGCAAGGTCCTGAGCAGCAATTCAAAGATAAATACCGTGGCAACCCCTATCGCCAGCACCCATAATGTTTCTATGGCATGGTTGGGTACAACCCGGTCATAGACATTCATGATGAACAGCGGCGAAGCCAGCGCAAAACTGTTGACCAGGATTGAAGCTATAAAGACTTCACTGTAAATCGGCCAGAAACGCAAAATAGTGCCCCAGAACCAATGTTGGGTGCGGGGAATCGAACTGAATTCAGTGCGTGTATCAAAATGATGTACCGGCTTGATAAAAATGGCATAACCGCTGAACAGCTGTTCCAGTTCTTTCAACGTGACTTCAGATTCACCCTCACCGGTCTCTGGAAAAATTACCTTGGCTGTTTTATCGCTGACTTCAAGCAAAATGCAGGCATTGGTGTCATTAAGCAGTAACACGGCCGGCAAAACTAAATTGGAAATTTTGCGAAGTGGTCTTTTAACCACTTTGGAAGACAAGCCCGCTCTGTCGGCAGCACGGGAAAAAAGCTTAGGGGTCAGGCGATTATTGACCAGAGGCAAACCGGCCGTCAAAGATTCCGGGCTATGCGGCTTGTTAAGCATTTTTGCCAGTATGTTCAGGCATCCCAGCAGTGGATCATCAAGAGTACGGTAACTGTCTTCCGCTTCCCATTGCGTTTGCGTATTCAAGTTAATGATTTGCTCCGTGTCCATCTGATGCTAGGCTGGCATTAATATAATTTTGATGAGTTTCACAGTTTTTTGCTTTACTGTAAAGCTCAATATATACCGAAATGACATGGAAATGCACGTTAGCAGCAAGACAAGAAGGAAGCTTCTTGTCTCTCCTTGCGGGAGCCCATTTCCAGCTTGTTTCGGTATACCATAAATTTCACGCCCTGCGGGCAAGTTGCAAGAGAAAACAAAATGGCCTTTGTAAAAAGAGATGATCAGGGAAATATCGTGGCAGTCTTCGATGCGCCTCAGCAAGATGCTCAGGAAACATTGTCGGTTAATTCTGAAGAGTTATTAACTTTTTTACGCGAGTCTGAAAATGCTGATCATGCCCGGGCGGCACTGTCCGTATCCGATATGGCATTGATTCGTGTGCTGGAAGATTTGGTCAATACCCTGATTGACAAGGAAGTGATACTGTTTACCGACCTGCCGCTGGCAGCGAGGGAGAAACTTGCCAACCGCGAAAAAATTCGCGGTCAGCTAAACAGCCTGGATGATTTGATGGGGGATGATCAAGGTATTCTTTAATCGAACCCTTGCCCCCTGGGCGCTCTTAATCTGAGCGCTTACGGCCACGATGGCCGGTCTTGGCTCTTTTGCCCGCTACCGGTTCAGCCGGTTTTGTCATTCTGTCCCTGAACGGATTGTCGCTGGTTTTAAATTCAATCATCACCGGCGTGCCTTGCAGTTTCAACACATCTCTGAACGTATTTTCCAGATAACGCTTGTAACTGTTAGGGGTCGATTCGGTCTGGTTGCCATGAATGATAATGCGTGGTGGGTTTTTGCCCCCCAGATGGGCATAACGAAACTTAATACGGCGGCCTCTGACCAGTGGCGGTGGATGATCCGCAACCGCATCTTCCAGCACCCGCGTCAGTCTCGACGTCGGCACTTTGCTCATGGCTGACCGGTAGGCCTGTTGCACGGATTTAAACAACAGACCGACACCACTACCATGCAAAGCGGAGATAAAATGTGTCTTGGCAAAATTCAAAAACGGCAGCCGGCGTTCAATATTTGTCGCCACCCACTCCCGCTCACTTTTTTCCAGACCATCCCATTTATTAACTGCAAGCACCACGGCCCGGCCGCTCTCAACAATCAGTCCGGCCAGGTGCAGATCCTGCTCAACAATACCCTCATGGGCATCCAGAACCAGCATCACCACATTGGCATCTTCCAGCGCCTGCAGCGTTTTAAGCACACTGAATTTTTCCAGTTTCTCCGACACTTTGGAGCGGCGACGTACCCCCGCCGTATCGATCAATGTGTAACTGACACCGTCTTTTTCGAATGGAATATGAATACTGTCACGAGTGGTGCCGGGTTCATCAAAAGCAACAACCCGCTCTTCACCCAGAAGCCGGTTTATCAGGGTTGATTTACCAACATTGGGCCTACCAAGCACCGCCAGGCGGATATTATCCTGTTCTGTTTCCGTATCCTCTTCTTCTTGGTAAGTCACAACAGCATCAGGCAGCGCTGTTTTGATTTCAGCCAGTAACTCAGGAAATCCCCGCCCCTGTGTCGCTGAAATGACCTGCGGCTCACCCAGTCCAAGTGCATAAAAATCAGCCGCCACCATTTCACGCTGCTCACCTTCGGTCTTATTGATAACCAGACACACAGGTTTGCCTTCATTACGAAGCTGTTGCGCCACATCTCTGTCTGTAGGCATCAAACCAGCGCGGCCATCAACAATAAACAGCACCAGATCCGCTTGCTCAATAGCCACACGGGCCTGCTTACGCATCAAATCAGACATATTGTCTGTCTGGTCCGTAAGGCCGCCGGTGTCAATCAGGATGAAGTCCAGGTCTTCCTCCCTGACTATGCCATAAATCCGGTCACGCGTCAGACCGGCATAATCGGCTACAAGGGCATCCCGACTGCGGGTAAGACGATTAAAAATAGTTGACTTGCCGACATTCGGACGTCCAACCAAGGCGATAACAGGTTTCAAGTTACGGTACTCTCACGGCAGCAATAGTGCCATCGGCGGCAGTAATATACGCCACCCCATTTTTGACCAGCGGTTTACTACGAATAGCGGCTTTACTGATTTTTTGTCTCGCCACAAACCTTCCATCATCACGGGCTATCCAGTGCAGATAACCTTCGAAATCCCCGACAAGTACATAGTCACCGGCAACAGCAGGCGCTGAAGCCTTGCGCCGAAGCAGCCGTGTTTGACGCCATAAAGCATCACCGCTGCCATCTTGTACCGCCCAAACGTTACTTTCATCATCAGTCACATAAACCGCATCTGAATAAGCAGCATCCAGCCCTGTCTGGGATGACATTTCACGGGACCAGATAATTTGTCCACTACCCAATTCAACAGCGGCCGCGTTGCCGTGATAAGTCACCACATAAACGGTATCGTTGATCACAACCGGATCGGCATCAATATCAACCAGGCGGTCCAGTTCTGTACGCCCACGGGGCACGGCAACACTCTTCTCCCATACCACTTTGCCGTCCCGCAGCGACAAGGCGACCAGTTTGCCATTGTCGTATCCTGCAATCACCCGATCCCCGGCAATGACCGGCGCGCCGGCACCGCGTAAACTTAACAAAGGCACCGTACGCTGATAAGACCACTTAACCTCACCTGTTTCCGCAGAAACACCGCTGACACGACCATCGGCGGTACGTGCTACCACCATGCCTTCGGCCGCTTTAGGCGGCGCCAGCACTTCACTGGTCAACCGCGTTCTCCAACGTTCTTTACCGTCAGCTTCATTGAGAGCAATTAAGTCACCTTTCTGGCTACCGACCAAAATCAGATCCATCCCGCCACCTGCGCCGGCAACCACAGCAACGTCAAGGTCGGTTTTCCAGTTACGCCGACCATTGCTGGCGTTGAAACTGCTGATTTCACCCTCGTTATCAACAGCGAATATTTTTTCATTCTGCCACCAAGCCCCCAAATCAGCATAGGTTTTGCCGGCGCCATCCCCCGCACTGGCAGTCCATATAACTTCCGGTTCAAACTCAACAGCAAACTCTGTCAGCTCCGTTGGCGGGGCTTCGTAACTGTCCTCAGCAAACCAGCCCCCTATCGTGCTGCAACCCATCAGTGTCAAAAAAGGAACGGCATAGATTAATTGTTTAGCCTTCATTGGTCGGTCGCCGCCACATCATCAATCTTCATTTGTAAAAGCATCTGTCTTGGTTCACCGGCGCCAACTGAAATAACGGCACGCTGATAAGCAGAATGAGCCTCTGATTTATTCCCCATCGCCAGTTGAACATCACCTTCCAGTTCAGCAAAAAGGGAACTGAAAGCAGTCGATTTGGAAGCTTTAACCAAGGCCAGAGCCTGCTCATTATCTCCCTCACTGAACATCAGCCCGGCCAAACGCAATCTGGCCAGTTCCTGATGGCTGCTCAAATCGGCATTGGTGATAACCCAGCTCAGATAATCTTTCGCGGCAGCCAGATCATTGTTATCTGCAGCGGATTGCGCCATCTGCAACGCGGCAAATACCGCATAAGCTGTTGAGGAGTATTCCTGCATCAGCTGCTGTACGGCTAATTCGGCTTCAGACATTTTATCCTGGGAAAGGTAAGCAACAGACTGCTGGTAAATAACCGACGCCTGTTCCGCCTGCAACTGCTGATAGTTAAGCCAGTAGCGACCGCCAAAGATAACGGCAGCAGCCAAAACGATACCAGCCACCACTGAAACGCCGTTTTCACGCCACCATCGTTTTATCTCTTCTGCCTTTTCTTCATCAGATGCATAGATATCCATGCTTGCTCCTTAAAACTCGATAAGCGGCCGGATTAATCCGCTGTTTTCAAAACTATTAATTATACGTTTTTCTGAGACTATTTGGATCATGGTTTTCTTAGGGCCTGTTTTATAGCCTCTACAGAATAAAGTGCACCCGTTAGGTGCGCATTTAGTTGCATGCGCACCATTTTGGAACATATAACAATGCAACTGCTGAGCCTATATTTTTATGTTATTGTTTTTATTGACTTGTCTATTTTGGTGCAACTCTTGCTATTTTGGTGCTTCATCCTAAAAATTAAATAAGGACAAGATCGTGCAAAACGCAACTGATGTTTTATTCATTTTACTCGGCGCCATTATGGTGCTGGCCATGCACGCAGGCTTTGCTTTTCTTGAAGTCGGCACAGTCAGTAAGAAAAATCAGGTCAATGCCCTAGTCAAGATTATCGTTGATTTTGCCGTGTCCAGTATTGCCTATTTTTTTATCGGTTACGGCATAGCCTACAGCCTTAACTTTTTTGAGGCTGCGCCGGTACTCACCGAAAGCAACGGTTACGCTTTGGTGAAGTTTTTCTTCCTGCTGACCTTTGCGGCAGCCATTCCTGCCATTGTCTCGGGTGGTATTGCTGAACGCGCAAAATTCAATCCACAATTGATTGCCACCTTCTTTCTTGCCGGTTTTATCTATCCGTTTTTTGAGGGTATCAGCTGGAACGGCGCCTTTGGCATTCAGGACTGGCTGTCAAATCAGTTCGGTGCCAGCTTTCATGATTTCGCCGGTTCTATTGTTGTGCATGCGGTAGGCGGCTGGGTTGCGCTTGCTGCGGTACTGCACCTCGGTCCTCGTCAAGGCCGTTATGGCAAGCAAGGCGAAATATATGCCCATCCACCATCCAGTATCCCTTTTCTGGCTTTGGGCGCATGGATTCTGAGCATCGGCTGGTTCGGATTTAACGTGATGTCAGCTCAGGAAATAGACGGTATCAGCGGTCTGGTTGCAGTGAATTCTCTTATGGCAATGGTCGGCGGGATTCTGGCAGCCTGTCTGACTGGTCGCAATGACCCGGGCTTTGTCCACAACGGCCCTTTGGCCGGTTTGGTCGCCGTATGTGCCGGCTCCGATATAATGCACCCTCTTGGTGCATTGGTAACAGGGGGCGTCGCCGGAGCCTTGTTTGTTTATGCCTTCACCCTGACGCAGAATAAATGGAAGATCGATGATGTACTCGGTGTCTGGCCTTTGCACGGCCTGTGCGGTGTATGGGGCGGTATTGCGGCCGGTATTTTTGGACAAATGGCGCTGGGCGGTCTGGGGGGGGTCAGCATGATGTCCCAGCTGATAGGCACCGCGTTGGGGGTACTGATCGCTTTTGTAGGTGGCTTTATCGTTTACGGCTTATTGAAAAAGTTGCTGGGACTGCGTTTGACTCAGGAAGAGGAATACAACGGAGCGGACCTGAGCATTCACAACATCAATGCCACCCCTGACAACGACTGATAGTTAATTGCTTATCCGGTAGCTTTGGCTACCGGATAATGCCGCCTTCCTGTTTGCCAAGGAAAGCCGTCAGCATATCCAGTTCACCGGCGTCCTGTTTAATAGCGCCCAGATTCTGCCGGGCCTCCTCCAACCGCAGGCCGGAACGGTAAATATACTTGTAGGCCTTGCGGATATTCTTAATCTGCGTGTCAGTGAACTGACGACGACGCAGACCTTCAACATTGATACCAACAGGTTTGGCCATATGCCCTGAAACCAGGACATAGGGCGGCACATTGCGCGAGATTACGCTGCCCATCGCACTGAATGAATATGAGCCCAAATAATTAAACTGGCTCACCAAAGTAAAGCCGCCAAGAATAACGAAATCATCGATAATAACGTGGCCTGCTAGCGAGGCATTGTTGGCAAAAATATTGTCATTGCCAATAATGCAGTCATGGGCGATATGCACATAGGCCATTATCCAGTTATCACTGCCGACCTTAGTGATACCGCCACCCTGAACCGTACCGCGGTTGATAGTCACCGATTCACGGATCAGGTTATTGTCACCAATTTCCAGTAAAGTCGCCTCCCCTTTATATTTTTTGTCCTGGGGTTCTTCACCTATAGATGCAAACTGGAAAATACGGTTGTTTTTGCCAATTTTAGTTGGGCCTTTAATGACCACATGCGAACCAATTTCGCAGCCGGCATCAATTTCGACATCAGCACCGATAATGGTGAACGGGCCGATGGAGACATCATCGGCAATAACAGCAGAAGCATCGATAATGGCAGTTGGATGGATCACTGGGGCATTTCTTGATTGACACACATGATATCAGCGCTGACTACGACTTCGCCGTCAACACTGGCTTCACCGCTGAATTTCCAAAGGTTACGCTTGTTCTTAATCAGCTTGACTTCCAGCATCAGCTGGTCGCCGGGTTCTACCGGTTTTTTAAAACGGGCATTATCGATACCGGCAAGGTAATACAGTGCAGTATCAGAACGAATATCGTCTGTGGTTTTAAACGCCAGCAGACCGGTTGCCTGAGCCAGGGCTTCCAGAATGAGTACGCCAGGCATAATCACGCGCTGGGGAAAATGGCCGGTAAAATGTGGTTCATTAAAGCTGACATTTTTAATGCCCACAAGATGTTTTCCCGGCGTAAATTCAACGACTCTATCGATAAGTAAAAAAGGGTATCGATGCGGCAGAAGACGTTGAATTTCGTGTATGTCGATCGTGTTCAAACTAGTATCCCTTGGATATATAATTGTAATAAAAGAGCAATAATCTTACTTTGAGTCACCATCCTGGTAAAGTAACGGCGCACTTTTGCAAAGCTTGTTTCAATCTTCGATTTGTTTTTCCAGTTTTTTCACACGCTCAAACAGGCTATCCATTTGCCGATAGCGGATAACATTTTTATGCCATTGTTTACTTGACTCGACAGGAATACCGGAGGAATAGACCCCCGCCTCAGTGATCGACTTGGTCACCATGCTCATGCCAGTCAACTGAACGCCGTCAACAATCTCCAGATGACCGCCAATACCGGTACCACCACCAATTGCACAGTTTTTGCCGATATGGGTACTGCCCGCAATGCCAACACAGCCGGCAATCACCGAATGCTCTCCAATAGTGACGTTATGGCCAATCTGTATCTGATTATCCAGTTTCACGCCATCAGCAATGATCGTATCG
>NZ_JAPDMV010000055.1 GCF_026319305.1 Methylophaga sp. OBS4 | reverse complement strand
GGCAATGACGGTTCATTTCCAATCCTCTAGTCGGAGTAAGCAACTCAAGACTTTCTACTTGGTGTCGGGAAGCTGCAACATAAATACTTGTTCTTAAATCTGCGTCCATCTGCGTAATCTGCGGATTCGTCAAGGGTAGAAGGCTTGTTCAGCCGTTGTCATTCCCTTGGTCAAGGCCGCTTAAGACGGTTAGCCAACAACGCTCTCAACAGCAAATAGAGAATAAACGCGTTGCATACATGCCACATAAAATGGCTCCCCAGCGGGAAGTAAGGGCAAATAGCATTGTCTATGGTCCGGAATGTCAGAGAGACAATAAACACACCGGCAGTAATCAGCACTATGTAACGCTCAATACGGCGCGTAGCCATATGATAAATTCCCAGCACCAGCAGGACAATCATGGCCGGGGCATAGATCAATGAACCGTTCAAGACTTGTGGAAACTGCCTGCCAATGAGGGCGGCAATGAAAAATCCCAGCAAGATACCGACTACATAAAAAGGCTTGAACCGTGCGACTTCCCGACAATAGAGCCATAGATAGACCAACTGAAAGAGCAGGATTGGCAACTCATCCATTAACTGCGCCCAATTCGTGGCGAATGTATGGAACAGGAAACTGCCGACGCTGATGGCGCATATCAGTGCGAGCAATAGCCATACTCCCAAGGATCTGGTGCCCAGACTATTGGTACGTCGCCAGCTGAACCAGGCACTGACGAAGAACAATAGATTCGTCAGTGCATTGACAGGCTCCGCCCAAAACTCAGGACTTGTCCGTTCGCAATAAAGATAAAGTATGTCAAACATTAAAGCTTAGCCTCCCGCCTCGCTCAATAATGCCTTAGAATATACCGCTCATTAATGTACAAAATAGTCTTTATAATGATTCACGTCGGAGTGTAGCTCAGCCTGGTAGAGCACTGCCTTCGGGAGGCAGGGGCCGGAGGTTCAAATCCTCTCACTCCGACCATCTTCCTAAAAAAGGAGACTGCATTTTTTCTTGCTTGAATTCCTTGGTATAGGTCTTATATGGCTTACGCTTAGTTGTCATAGGACACTCCTTCTAGGCGACATTGTCGTCGATTAAAAGTGTCCGTTAAACTGGGGGAGGTTCAGGGTGACCTCATTGGTCCCCATCCCGGATACCTCAAAGAAATGAACTATGCCCATCAGAAATTGGAAGGAGGCGCTGAACCTCTTTATGATTGAGTTCGAAGATCGATTGGCGGACTTCGTTTGAAAACTGCAGTTACACAGAATTATTTTACAGGCTCCCTTATTAAGATACTGACACCGGTATCGAAAATACCGGTGTTAATATCGATTCGGCTCAGATTATTTGCGCTCCATCATCCGC
Organism: Methylophaga sp. OBS4; assembly: GCF_026319305.1. Classification (GTDB taxonomy): domain Bacteria; phylum Pseudomonadota; class Gammaproteobacteria; order Nitrosococcales; family Methylophagaceae; genus Methylophaga. The sequence goes on along the minus strand of NZ_JAPDMV010000055.1, from coordinate 7,305 downwards.
ATATGTTCCATCATTTGCCCCATCATTTGATGCATCATTTGCATATGCTGACCATTCATTTGCAAGCAGTTTTCCTGATTCATCGGCATATCTTTGCTGCCCTGCATGCCCATCCCCTGACCTTTTTGTCCCATTGAACCATCCATCATATGCATCCCTTGCTGCATCATACTCATATGCTGCTGCATCATATGACGGAACTGAGCCGGTTCTTTTTCCTGTTGTATTTTACCCATCAATGCCTGCATATCCTGCATATGCTGATGCATTTTCATCATATGATCCTGATCCATCATATAGCCTTGCATCCCTTGCATCCCTTGCATCCCCGTCTCTTCTTCTGCCGTTGCTTGCAGCGGCATAGACATGGCCACAGACAGCAAAATACTGCTAATCAATGCTTTCATAACTGGTCTCCTTTGTTTTTGTGTTCCAAGAATTATCTTACTCTTTTAAATACCAAGGGTATAGGCGTAATCTGACAGCTTTCTTGAATGCTTGTGATAGATCAATATTCAAGACCGGAACCAGCCGATAATTGAGATGCATTGGATATTTGGGGAGGATATTTGGGGTCAGAGTGAACCTAAAGAACACTCTCCGCTCTATAGGTAGACAGATAAATAATAAATATAATGCTGGGTATTTATCAGCGATAAAAAACAGGTAAAACAATGAGCTACTCTTGGATAGATTTTACAGGCAATATTGGCGTTGTTCTGATCTTGGCCGCTTACCTGTTACTGCAACTCAATAAATTATCCAGCAATCAGCTGAGTTATTCGGTATTAAACGGTGTTGGCGCCTTACTGATCTTGGTTTCGTTGGCTTTTGATTTTAACCTTTCTGCCTTTGCAATTGAGTTTTTCTGGCTGCTGATTAGCATAGTCGGCATTGTTAATTACTACAGGTCAAATAAAGCCTCTATAACTGAAGAACGGCTTGAATCACCAAAAGAAAGTGCCCTTACCAAAGGTAAGGTAGATTTATAGCTTATTTTAGCGCGTCGGTGGACTATGCCACTACACCGATCAAGGGAAGAAGTTCTTCGTCAAAAGGGTCAGACACGATTGAAATATGCTGTCCATTAGCATTCACGTCAAAAGGGTCAGACACGATTGAAATATGCTGTCCATTAGCATTCATGTACCGCTTATGAAAACGGGCGTGGAGTTAAATATTCCATATTATTGTTTGGAAAACAAATTTGCGGTTTTGGCGATACTCAGAGCTGACCACTTTGAACACCATGTTCATCAACCCGGCCGCTGATAAGCCGGGTGGAGATGGTTTCAAAATAGATATTCCGGGCCTGGATAAATTCACCATTGGGTACCTGCATTTCGTCGGCGGGCATGGATTCGAGTGTGATTTGTCGGCTGTTGTGGTGGCTGTTTTTGAAGCTGTCGGCCAACACCCAAAACGGTTTGCCGAAATGCTGCGCGGCCAAAGCCTGGAGCAGGGTACCGCTTTTGTTGACGAAATGATGATCGGTGAGCCAGCTGTCGCAGCCGCTGATATTGATATCGGCCTCAGGCATAAACAAACCCAGTTCGGCATCGGTAATGACCGTGGTCGGCACTTGCCATTGGTTGAGCTGCTGAGCGACCAGCAGACCTTCATTGCCCGGCGCGCTTATCGTGATAATAACGGCGAACGGAGTTTGTTGTTTGACCAGTTGTTCGAACAAAGCCAGTACTTGTGAGCTGCGGCTGTGGGTGAGGATGGTCATATCCGGCTTGATAAGTTCGCAGGTATTCAGGGCGACTTTGTCACGGGTTTGTTGCAGTTGCTGGCGGATATTTTCAAGGTTGTGGAGATAGTCTGATTTGAACTGTTCGGGTTGAGTAGAGGCGGGTGAATGCTCCAGCCAGCGGTGCAGCACGTTGCCCAAGGCGATCATGCTGGGGCGGGCGGCGGCCAGTTCTTCGGCAATAGCGGTTAATTCATCTGCCGTTTGGGGGGCAGCGTCTTGCAGATATTGTTGCAAGGCTTGCAGGGTGGTCAGCGCCAGTTCGGTGGCACCGGATTGCTGATTATTTTTCAGATTGGCCAACAATGTTTGATAGGTGTCTGTCATGATAATGGCCCTCCATGAACCCTGTCTCTTATATATACCTGCCATAACGTAAAAAAGGCGCGTCATAGCCATGGCCTGCATGGCATCTTGAGCGTAACCGATAACAATCTCTGTGTCTTCTGTGCCTTTGTGGTTCAATTCGCAGTAGCTGAGATGTGTACAAGAGATAGCTATGAAACAGGGCTGTGGTGCGCTTCCCTGATCGGCGATAAGGCCAGCAGCCAGGCGGCAATCAGAAATACCAGCATGCCTATCAGGATACTCTGAAATTGTACGCCTGCATCAATCATAAAACCGAGGAAGGCGGGGGCAAGACCGGTGGAAAACACCAGAAAAGCCGATTTCAGCGAGCGCACCTGACCCAGATGTTCGCGTCCCCACAGTCTGACCAGAAGGCTGTCGCCGATAGGGGAGGACATGCCCAAAGCGAGACCGGCGCCCAGCATCAGAATCCAGATACCGGCATTGCCGCCGATCAAAGCTGAAATCAGTAATGCAATGGCAAACGGCAGCAGATAAAGCTTTGCCAGCGTGGTGGCACCGAATTCGTCGATCCAGCGACCGCCGAGCAGGGCACCCGGGAAACGGGCAATGCCCATGGCGGTTAACGCCAAAGCATAAGTGGTGGTGCTGGCGGCCAGATCCTGCGTCATTTGCGCCTGATAGATAAAGATGCCGGTGAGGGTAATTGGCAACACCATTAACATCGGCAACAGCATCCAAAAACGCAGTTCCCGCATCGGGCTGGGTCCGGTGTCGTGATGGGTTTTGCTGTCGTGTTTCTGGCGCGGTGCCTGCGGCCAGTCGACAAACAATAACAGCATCAACCACAGCACGATCAATACCGCTAGAAGACACCACCAGATTTGCTGCCAGCTGAGCCAGACAACCAGCAGGGCGATGATCGGCGGCAGAATAATTTCGCCCGAAGGCATGCCCAGGCTGACCAAACTTAAAGCCCGGCCGCGATTGATGGTGAACTCGCGTCCGGCCAGGGTACTGCCCAGATGCGTCATCAAACCCTGACCGCATAAACGCAATAAACCCAGACCCAGAATGCTTAAAGCCCACCAGGGAGATAAAGTCAGCATCAGCAAACCGAGGGTCAATGTTGTCAGCACCAGTAATGCGTAACGCCGCGGCGCTATCCAGTCGATTTTGGGGCCGAAATGCATGACCAGAAAGCCGCTGGTCATGGTGATGGCGGCATACAGACTGCCGAATTCACCGGCACTGATGTTTAAAAGTTCGCTGATATCTGTCTGAAACAGACCGATAAAAAAGCTCTGACCGAGGTTGCCGGTAAATACTGCCAGATAGGCGGCGGCTAACAGCCCGCCGTGCTGACGTAATAAGCTCAGGTAACCAAGACGATTGTCTGAGTCCATGTTATATCCTATGAAGTAAGGGCCTATCAATAAATAACTAGAAGCGGTCTCAAAAATGCTCTCGCACGCTGAGACGGTGTTACGAACCCTGAACCGGTGTTCATTTACTATTTGTAAACTCCGCTTCTCGCAGGGTTCGTGCCTTGTCTCAGTGCACGCTCTCTATTTTTGAGACTGCTCTATTACAACTTGCCGTTGCTTGAAGACAAACGAACATCCGGCGTAATCGCAGCAGTTATTTATTTCCAGACGCTAAAAAGTCAGTCGATTTATAGCGTCAACGGCGCTGCCGGGGGTCAACCTTGCTTGAACAGGCGCGGATTGCTTTTAATGAATTTGCGGATCCAGCGTTCCAAGAATGATTCTTCCTGCATGGCTTTGAGATAACCATAGCCCAGAATGCTGATGACCAAAGCTCCGGCAGCATCGACGATCAAGTCCAGCATTGTATCAGTCAGGCCCGAAGGATCGCCAAGCATGGTTTTTTGCATATCCATGCTCAGTAAAGCATCCATGACAAACTCGAAGATTTCCCATATTGCCCCCATGCCCAAAGCAAACAGGAAGGCAAAAAATGCTACAAACCCGGGGCGCATGTTCAGCTGAATCTGTTCGGTTTCATTGAGTACATATACCAATAGGAAGCCGATAATTCCGAGCAGAAAGCCGGAGCTGGTATGCAATACCATATCCCACCACCAGAAACGGGTGTAATAGCCGTGTACTTCACCCAGAAACAGTGATGCGAATATAAAAGCAATCGCCAGCAGCTTAAATTCATGCGGAATGAAAACCTGGAATTTTCTCGCCAGCAGAATCGGAAATAGCGTAATGATAATTATGCCGGTAATAATCACGGCATTCAGCCATTGTTGTTCCCAGATGGCACCGACAGCCCCTGCCAGCAGAATGATCTGCAGTACGGTCGTTAATCGGTAATGTAAGGTACTTTCATCCATATATAAGTTCAGCGATTGGCCCAGTGCCATATAAGCATAAAAAAGACCGGCCAGTCGACCGGTCTGAGATATAAAGCAGGTCGGATTGCAGTCAGACAAGTTTTGTCGGATTAAAATCCGATCTGTGAATTGAATCAACTGTCATCTCGAGCTGAGTTGAGCAGTCTGTTTGAGCCTCTGCTACGGTTGGTATGACACAGGCCCACCGGGTTATATACGCCGCTTAATCAGCCCCTGCAAATTACGGACACTGGGGCAGTCACTGCATTCTCTCAATGCATAACTGATAGATTTGTTGGCGGCAATATAATCCTGTTGTAAATAATAAAGCGAAGCCGTCATCAGTGGATCATCCTGATAACTGAGCAGTAATTCCTCAATAATCAGTTCCAGATCTGTGTCAGCCCGGAAGTAATGCAGATCGGTCACATCTGATGACAATGCCTGCTCCATGGCCAAGGCACCGGTTTCAATATCACCGGATAACGCTATAGCCAAAGCATATCCCACCCGAGGCAGTGCTGAGTCTGGCCTGCTGTTGATTTGGCCTTCAAAGGCATTTAACGCGGCGTCTATTTGATAGTTACCCAGTGCCGCCCAGGCGTCTATCTGACTGTAATCGTCACGCTGGATTGGAGCCGGCCTATACCCTACGGTGCGTGGATAACCGACAATGGTGGTTGTGACAGGCCGTGAATAGTAAGAGTAGCCAATAGGTGAGTAGTTCAGATAAATGCCAGTGTGCCGGTAATAACTATAATAACGAGGTTTGTAATGATGGGGGCTGCGATAAATGTTGCGATCATGATCTCTGGAGTGATAACGATGTTTACTATCATGACGGGGAGCCATACCAAACGAACGATGCCCCTTGATGCCATAATATTGGTGCCTGTTATGGCTGCCCCTGTAGGTGTTAGTTTGCTGGTGGTACTGCTTGCCCTGGATTTGATTATCTGAAAAACCATCAAACTTGCGGTCATAATCTCTGGAGTGATAACTATGTTTACTATCATGGCGAGAAGGCAGACCAAACGCACGCTCACTCTTGCTGCCAGAAGACTGGTATTTGCCATGGTCGCCCCTGTGAGTGTCATGCCGGTGATATTGTCTGCCCCGAGTGTGACTATCTGAAGAACCACCAAACTTGCGGGCATGACCGCTACCTGAATCAGAGGTACCAAACCGGACAGCCGACGAGTCTTCAGCCAAAATGGTTGGGGCTGTCAAGATAAGCGAAAATGACAGCAACATCGACGAAAATATCGGCAATATAGGGGGTTTTCTGTTAAGCATAGCCGTTACCTCGCGTAAAGCAGGGCTTATATTCACAGACTATTTAAACGGCTGTTGGTTCTGCAAAAGTGATGCCGGCAATGCGTAAGTTTACAGTTCAGTTTTTGACGAACTCTCCACTGTCAGCGTCACCCAGGGCTTTTTGCAGATCGGCTGCGCTTAAACTCAAGGCGTAACCCAGCACACCACTGCCAATGACTACCTTGTCATAATCTGAGACGCTTTTATCGATCAGTACTTTAACCGTATCAGGCAAAGCAATCGGCGGCACAGCACCGATTACATAACCGGTGGCTTCTTCAATTTCATGAAATTCGGCCATTCTTAATTTTCGTTCATTAAGGTGTTTGCGCAACGTGGCCCAATCGGCACGGCCGCCGCCCGCGACGGCCAGTAATACGAAATTATCGGAACCGGTTCGAAACAACAGGCTGCGTACCACGGATTTGGGATCGTGTCCTTGACTGCTGAGTAATTCTTCCAGGTTACGCACCGGCTTTTTATCTTCCGTGAGCGGAATTTGTATAGTCTCAAACGGAATATTCAGCGTGTTAAGTTGTTCCGTGACCGGGGACGTGATGGTATCGCGCATTTTGCCTCCTGGGGTTTAATGTCTGGCCATCACGCTGGTGATGACATATGGTCTTAGGATACTGGATTTAAGGGCTTCGTTCACCCTGAACGTGGGCCATGGACTCCAGTGGAGGTCCTCAGGCTATAGCTGAAACGGGACTGTCTTGCCGTAACTGCCAGGTCGGTGTTTGCTCAGCGTCGATAATATTGAATTGCTGCAGCCACGTTCTGGCGTCCTCGGCATCCTGCTCGAACCAAGTGCGGGCACTGCCGAGCCGGAAGGTATAACCCCAGCGATCCATATCCAGCATCATGCGGTCACGGCCGACATTGTCCAGATAGTCGGCCAGCAGAATTTGCAGATAACACACGCCGTTTTCCTCGTCGTAATCACCTTCGGCATCGGTATGCAGTTGCTGGCGGCGGGCTGCATCCATACAGATATAGTGGCCGGCTTCATGCAGGGCGGAGTGCACCGGTGTGTCAAAGCGCAGATAAAGCTGATGGCCAATCAGACCGGCTTCGCGTTCACCGAAAAAGCTGCCGGGTATGGTTTCATCATCAGCCACCGGCACGATCTCGATACCGTATGGGGCCAGTAATGTTGCCAGTTGTTGCTGCCTTTGTGCATCGCAGTTGAGTACATTGGTTGGATCAGACACGCCGAGCGTCACCGACGATATGGTTAATTACCATGCCGGCCAAAGTCAGGCCGAAGATTGAAGGCATATAACTGACGGTGCCGTTGACGGCGCGGGCGCGACCACGGCTGACCGGTTCCGGCGGCAGGGGAGGTAACGGTGATTCCAGCGAATACACGGTCTGAATACCGCGGCCGATCCCCCGTTTGCGCAGTTGTGCACGTAATTGTTTAGCCAGCTTGCACATAGTGGTATCCATCAAATCACCGGTACGCACTTGAGTCGGATCCAGTTTACCCCCTGCACCCATGCTGGCAAATACTGTCATATCATTACGCCAAGCGGTTTCCAATAAGGCTGATTTGCTG
>NZ_JAPDMV010000054.1 GCF_026319305.1 Methylophaga sp. OBS4 | reverse complement strand
ACCCAGCGCTGTATCCAGCTTGTGTTCAGCAACCCATTGTTTGACTGTGTATACTACAGATTGCACTTCCTGCTCGTCCAGGTTCAGCATTTTTGCTGTGTCGCTGATAATACCGCTATCTGGATTGCTTTGCGGCTGCTCATCGTTGCTGGCTGTTGCTGGCATCTCTGCATTATCGGCAGCCGAATCAGCGGCATCCTGGGCGGGTGAAGCAGCCTCATCTGACTGCATATCAGCCATCGTCGCAGCAGCAAGTTCCGGCTCTTCCTCTTCCAGCATAGCTTGCAGCCTGGCCAGATCATTATCTTTCAATGAAAGCAATCTACTCATGGTTTCAAGCTGTTCTTCCATCGCATCCATACGCGCTTTGAAATCCAGATTTTCCTGTGCCTGAGCTTCGATGGTTTCCTGTGCCAGGGTTAACTGCTCAGTCAGTTGTCTGACATCAGGATTGCCCTGAGCATTAAGTTCGGCATCATCTTCGGTAGTGGCTTCTTCAGGTGCAACCAGTTTTAATCTGGCATCCTCTTCAACAGCAGTTGCATCGCTCGCTGCGACAGCAGTCTCTTCTTCACCAGATGATTGTGTTTCAGTTACTGTTTGTTCTGATTTTGCCGGCGGCTCTGAGTCGATGACTGTAGTAGAAACAGGTTTTTTATTACGGTCTTTCCACAGCTGGTTCTGTTCACCCACTGCAGCCACTGCTGCCGACTTAGTCAAAGCTTTTATGCTGTCAGCAGAAGGGATTTGCAGTGTGTAACCCGCTTTCAGACCGTTGATATTCTGCCCGCTGAAAGCATCCTGATTGGCTTTCAACAACGCCATCATCATCTGATGAACAGAAATGCTCTGATCAGGACGGGTTTTAAGTGCAATATTCCACAGTGTGTCATTGCGCTGTACCGGCCCGTAGCTGGTCGCACTCTGACCAGCGTCTGCGTACTGGTAACGTGTTGTAGTAGGTTTGGTTTCAGCCGGCGACGGACTGCTGCTAGCAGAACTGGATGATGAAGCAGCACGCGTTTCAGCCAGTACATACTCGGGGGGATCCAGCAATACCGTGTATTCTCGGATCAATCGCCCCTGGCCGGCAGTGGCTGTCAGTAAAAAGTCAAGGAAAGGTTCCTTGATCGGCCGCTTGGATGTTACCAGGATTCTGGTCTTACCCTGACGATCGACGATGTCGAATTCAAACTGACTGAGTAGAATGCTGCGCTCCAAACCGGCTTTATCAAACTCGTCACTGGATGCGATTCTGACCTGCAGATTTTCTTTTTCATCTGCCTTCAGCGCAGTAACATCAATCTCGGCCTTGAAAGGCTCGTTCAAAGCAGACATCAACTCCAGTTTGCCCAGACCGAATGCCTGAGTTGTCAGGGGAGTAAAAACACCAATCGTTGAAGCCACTGCCAGACTGGCTAATAAATTACGTTTCATTTTCATCCCCTTATTTTCCCTAAGCTATTCAGAGATATTTATCGACCAGCACTTCTGCAATTTGAATACTGTTTAATGCAGCACCTTTACGTACATTATCCGCAACCACCCACAAATTCAAACCTTTGGGATGAGAGATATCCTCACGGATGCGGCCGACATAGACGGGATCGTGTCCGGACCCTTCTGTAACTGCTGTCGGATAGCCCCCATCCTCGTGTTCATCCAGGAGTACAACCCCTTCGGCTTCCGCCATCAATTTTTTGCATTCAGCAGCAGTGATTTTGTCACGGGTTTCAATATGAATGGCTTCAGAATGACCATAAAACACCGGCACACGCACCGCAGTCGGGTTCACCTGAATAGTGTCATCACCCATGATCTTGCGGGTTTCCCAGACCATTTTCATTTCTTCCTTGGTGTAACCGTTTTCCTGAAATACATCAATCTGCGGCAACACATTGAACGCGATCTGTTTGGGATAAACCGAGGTTTCAACCGCACGACCATTTAGCAATGCAGCGGTCTGCTTGGCTAATTCTTCCATAGCAGGTTTACCGGTGCCGGATACAGCCTGATAGGTACAAACATTGATACGGGTAATGCCCACCGCATCATAAATGGGTTTCAACGCCACCATCATCTGAATAGTCGAACAGTTGGGGTTGGCGATAATGCCGCGATTAGTATATCCAGCAATGGCGTCTGGATTAACTTCCGGCACAACCAGCGGAATATCGTCGTCATAGCGAAACTGCGAAGTATTATCGATCACCACGCAACCTGCCGCTGCCGCTTTCGGCGCATAAATGGCAGAGACGCTGGCACCGGGAGAGAACAAACCGACTTGTACTTTGGAGAAATCAAATTCTGCCAGATCTTCAACGACCAGTGATTTGTTACCGAAACTGACTCTGCTGCCTGCACTGCGTTCACTAGCCAGGGCATAAACTTTGCCCACAGGAAACTGACGCTGATGCAGAATTTCCAGCATGGTTTCACCAACTGCACCGGTTGCGCCTACGACTGCAACATCAACTTTTTTACTCACACATCACCTATATCTTTTGGTTACAGGGCCGCCACTACGGCGTCACCCATTTCGGAAGTACTGACTTTTTTCATGCCTTCCGAATAAATATCCACTGTTCTGAAACCGGCATCGAGCACCTTGCTGACTGCATGTTCGATACGCTCCGCCATTTCAGGTTCGTCCAGCGTGTACCGCAACATCATAGCAGCTGAGAGAATTGTCGCCAGCGGGTTAGCCATATTCTTGCCAGCAATATCAGGTGCGCTGCCATGTATCGGCTCGTACATACCCTTGCTGTTCTCATCCAGCGACGCCGACGGCAGCATACCGATTGATCCGGTCAGCATCGACGCACAGTCAGACAGAATGTCACCGAACATATTGGTGGTGACCATCACATCGAACTGTTTGGGCGCGCGCACCAGCTGCATCGCCGCATTATCGACATACATATGACTGAGTTCGACATCAGGATAGCTTTTTGCCAATCGTGTCATGGTTTCACGCCATAATTCTGTGCTTTCCAGCACATTTGCTTTATCTACAGAACATACGCGTCCCTGGCGTTTAGTTGCGATATCAAAAGCGACCTTGCCAATCCGATTAATTTCACTTTCACGGTAAACCAGTGTGTTGAAACCTTCTTTTTCGCCATTGTCCAGAGTACGGATACCGCGCGGCTGACCAAAATAAATGCCGCCGGTAAGTTCGCGCACAATCATCAGATCCAGCCCAGCTACCACCTCCGGTTTCAGCGTGGAAGCGCTTGCCAGTTGAGGATAGAGAATCGCTGGTCGCAGATTGGCGAACAGATTGAGTTCAGCGCGAATACCCAGCAAGCCTTTTTCAGGTCTGACGCTGATATCCAGAGATTCCCATTTATAACCGCCTACAGCGCCCAACAGAATAGCATCGGCCGACTTGGACAAGGTCAGCGTTTCCTCAGGCAAAGGCGTACCGGTTTCATCATAAGCTGCACCACCGATAAGACCATATTCGAGACTGATATCCAGACCTTCGGTGCTGAGCTTTTCCAGTACTTTCACTGCTTCAGCGACAATTTCAGGTCCAATGCCGTCGCCAGGCAAAACTGCAATTTTTTTTGTCATTATCTTTTCTTTTTGTCTATGTCTTGATTTTAATCAGGAAAACAGCCAAGGCGCTTCCTGTTTGCGTTTTTGTTCATACGCTTCAATGTCGTCGGTATGTTGCAACGTCAGCCCGATATCATCAAGGCCTTCCAGCAGACAATGTTTTTTAAAGCTATCAACGTCGAATGGAATGACTTCACCATCGGGCAGTGTAATCGTCTGGGCCGGTAAATCAACCCGTAGCTGATAACCCGGAGTGGCATTAACCTGCTCAAACAGCTTATCAATCAATGACTCTTCCAGCGTGATCGCCAGAATACCGTTCTTGCTGGTATTGCTGTAAAAGATATCGGCAAAGCTTGGCGCAATGATGACACGAATGCCAAAATCATCCAGCGCCCAGACCGCATGTTCACGACTGGAACCACAGCCGAAGTTTTCACGTGCCAGCAGGATCGAACCGCCCCGGTAACGGGGCTGATTCAGTTCAAAGTCAGGATTGAGCGGACGCTGGCTACAGTCCTGTCCCGGTTCACCATGATCCAGATAGCGCCACTCGTCAAACAGATTGGGGCCAAAACCCGTTCGTTTGATCGACTTGAGAAATTGCTTGGGAATAATGGCATCAGTATCCACATTGGGTCGATCCATCGGAATAACGATACCGGTTTCAACAGAAAATTTTTGCATTACGCGCTTTCACCTCTTAATTAGCAGCGTTTAAAGTCAGATAGAAGCTCACCGGCACAGCGTGACTGATACTGGGTAAACCTGCGAGTTCACGCAATTTTTCGACGCCTTGCACCAGTTCATAGTCAGCGACACTCAATATTATAGGTTTAGCCGACACAACCAGTAGTTCACTGTCTGAGATCCTGGTCACCAATACCTCAGATGTCAGGGGTTGTGACTGTCCATGAAGACTGAGTTCGCCCTCTATGGTCATGGTAGTGGACTGTGCAACCTCTAAAGCATCAATAACCACAGAATCTACCTCAGCCGTGATCCTGGCTTTGGGAAATTCCACGATATTGAACAAAAATTCACGCATACGGCTGTCACGAATTTCAATACCGGTATCGACACTGGCCAAATCGATATCCAGGCTGAATTGCCCGGATTCACTCAAGCCACCGGCGAGCTGACCAAAATGATGCACTTCAGCTATATTTACTTTCTTGGTGGACACAAAACTCAACTGGGATTGCTCATTATTAACCAGCCACTGACCGGCCTGCGCAACAGCACTCAGCAACAGCAAACTTAGCAGATAGGATGATTTTTGCAGATATTTCATTATCTCGCTCCTTTATTCGTTGATCGGTGTTATTTCGCTTTCAACAGATTCGTGCTGCTGTTTCAACTCATCGATCGACCGTGTCAGTTCTTCCTGAACCGGTGATTTGAGGACAATAATTTCAACACGTCGGTTCTTGGCACGATTAACATTCGAATCATTAGGTGTCAGGGGTTTGGTATCAGCATACCCCTCCAGATAAAAACGTTCAGCCGGCATATCACCGAAATCAAGCAATTCATGTACCACCGACGTCGCCCGTGATGTTGACAGTTCCCAGTTGGAACGGTATCGCGCCGTGTTAATCGGCACGTCATCCGTGTGACCGGCGACGGCAATCAGCCCGTCGGTCATCAATAATACATCATGGATCTTTTGTAGAATGGGAATAAAGTCATTATTAAGCCGCGCGTCGCCTGATGGAAACGATCCTTTCTCACGAATCCTTATCACGATGCGGTTGAACTGACTCTCAACCACGATCAACCCGTCATTAATTTCTTTTTCCAGCGCTTCTTTAAATTTTTGTGTTTCCTCAGCTATTTCCTGTTCCTGCCGCCGGGCAGCCGCTTCCTTGTCCATTGTGACTTTAAGGGCATCCTTTGCTTCATCTATCGTATCTTGTCTGACCACCTTAAGCGGGGTCGGCCTGGGCTCCCCCGGACTGAACTCCTGCGCAATAATACTGGTTCCTTTAGGAATTTGATTAGCCGCCACTTCCCGCTGCACACCAAATGCGTTTTCCAATGACTTGACGACCATTTTGTATTTGAAAGCATCCATCTCGGCAAAAGACAGCAGCAATACAAAAAAGCACATCAACAAAGACATCAAGTCAGCAAAGGTCGCCATATAGGCGGGCAGCCCCTCTGCGTCACGTTTGATTCTCTGTGCGTTATCACTCATAAGTTAAGGGCAGTCTGATCCAACACGAAAAATCAGGGAGCCTGTTCTTCAGTCTCACGTTTGGAAGCGGGCAGAAAGTTTTTCAGAATCTCTCCCAGCACTTTTGGATTCTGACCTTCCTGAATCCCGAGAATGCTCTCGATAATGATACTTTTGTTCATCAATTCTTCGGTACTGCGCAACGACAGCTTATCGGCAATAGGTAAAGCAAACATATTCGCCAGCATCGCGCCATAAAGCGTGGTGAGCAAAGCAATGGCCATCGCCGGGCCGATGGATTTAGGATCCGACATATTGGTCAGCATCTGTACCAGCCCCACCAAGGTACCAATCATGCCCATTGCCGGAGCCGCATCACCAATAGCCTTGAAAATCTGCTGGCCGATACCGTGACGATTGACCGTTTCATTCATTTCGGTCACCAGTGCTTTTTTTACCACCGCCGGTTCGTGACCATCAACCAGCATATTGATACCTTTTGCCAGCACCGGGTTGGCAATCTCTTGTTTTTCCAGTGCCAGCAAGCCTTCCTTGCGAGCGATGGCGGCCAGTTCCACCACCGTTTCGATAATTTGTTCAGGAGATTCAGCTTTATGCAGGAATGCTTTTGTCGCCGTTTTCATCGAGCCGATAAACTGACCCAAAGTAAAGCGCATCAGCACCACGGCAAAGGTACCACCGAGAACAATTGCAAATGAAGGTGCATTAACAAATGTGCTGGCAGCGGCTCCCAGCGCTATAGTTGCGACAATCAAACCCCAGGCAACAACAAGGCCAAGAAGCGTAGCAAGATCCACAAATTACCCCCCATTACGTACACTGAAACAGAATCACCGCAAAATCAGGGGATAATTCTACCGAATAGTTGTTGAAAAATCTCCAGGATTCAGTTGCTGTTTCAGCTTCACCTCTGATGTACATAAAAAAGCGTCAATCAATGCAGAGGAATATATTCCGAAACAACCTGGAAATGCCTGCCTCAGAGCCGCTAACGCTGAAAGGCCATATGATGTCTTTTATGTTTTTTGTGACGATAAACTATCGCGGCCGGTAACACCATCAGTACCAGCAGCAAAAACACCATAACCAGCGGCCACAACAACGGCTGATTCCACTCGGCCTGCAGCTGTTTTCTGAGATCGGTGTCCAGACGGCGATATTTCAATGTATTGTTAGCCATCAGATTGGACTTGATATTGTAATTCCAGGCATGGTAAAGAGAGAATTGTTTGGGGTGAAACCCCCACACCCAGGGGGCATCTTCACGGGCGATAGCAACCATTTCCTCAATAATTTTCTGCCGCTCGGCAGTGTTCGCCATCACTCGCATCTTCTCAAACAATTTGTCAAACGCCTCATTTTTATAATTAGCGGCATTTTCGCCACCGGAGTTGACTTTGCCATTGGGGCCATACAGTAAAAACAGGAAGTTCTCTGGGTCAGGATAATCTGCATTCCAACCCCATTGAAACAGTTGCGCCTGCCCTTGACGTATTTTGTCCTGAAAACGGTTGTAATCTGTGCTGCGTATGACCAACTGTACTTTCAGTTTACGAAACTGTTTTCTCAGCCAGTCAAGTTGCGCTTTGCTGTCCGGCCCACTGGCAGGCACATCGAAGTACAAAACCAGCGGCTTGCCGGTTTCTGCATCACGTCCTCTCGGATAGCCTGCTTCTGCCAATAATTGTCTGGCTTCTTCTATGGATCTGCGATTAGCCTTACCATCTTGCCAGGTATAGGTGTAGTCATTGATGCCGGCTTCGCCCTCAACATAACCAAAAATACCGGGCGGCACCGGTCCCTGGGCAGGAATACCACGGCCATTGGCAAATATGGAAATGTACTCTTCATGGTCGATGGCAATGGAAATCGCCCGCCGCAGTTTTTTGGCTTGTTCGGTGTAACCCCCGACCACAGGGTCCAGCATATTAAATCCGATATAAAACGTGGAGGTGCCCACCGCGGTTTCCAAGCGAATACCTTTCTGCTTCATTTCATCACTGAGGCCGAAATCACCTGACGAAGATACCTGCACCGCTTGGTCGAAACTGTCTGAACTTATACCGCTAACATCATAATATCCCTGGATAAACTTACCCCAGTAAGAAGTGTTTTCCTTTTCCAGAGTAAACACAACCTTATCTATCATCGGCAAAGCCTTACCTGCATCATGCAGCAGACCTGCTTCACGATCGCCGGCCTCTCCTTCGCTGGGATATTGCTCGCCATGGAAAAGTGGATTTCTGCTTAATACCATGCGTTGATTGGGATCATTCTCGGTCATATAAAATGGTCCCGTGCCCACCGGGTACCAGTCTATGGAAATATTTTTCTGCTCAAGTCCGGGCTGATCGTAAAAATGCTCTGCTTCCCAGGGAATGGGGGCAAAAAACGGCATGGCCAGCCAGAAACGAAGTTGGGGATATTTACCATAAACGGTGATTTCGTAATGATGATCGCCCAGAGTACGGACACCTGAAATCTCATATTGTCTTAAATCAATAGCTTCACCACGCTGCCTCAGCTCACGTAATTGCTGCGCATATTCCTTCAGGCCGACGATATGATCAGACATCAATCCCAGAATGGGCGAGTGTATTTCCGGATGTGCCAGCCTTTTTATCTGATAAACAAAATCCTTTGCTTTCAGCACACGGGTGTCTGTTTGCTCAAAATCAGACAGACTGTAAATATCATCCAGTTCTGACTCGTTCAGTTGATGATAGAGAAAAGTCCCCTGCTCGTCTCTGGCAAAAGCCGGATGCGGCTGATACAAAATATCCGGTTTGATGGTGATGTTATAAACCGTAAATGCCACCTGAGTTTCCGGCTCATCCTCTGTCAACGGTTTGGCATTTTCATCCAGATAGGTTACTTGCGGCATATCCTGCGCGGTCAACGGCACCAGCTGATAAGGACGTTTCAGATAGTGATACTGATAAGGCGGTTCATAAATCTGTCCGGTAATGGCAATTTCGTTAGCGCTGTATGAACGGGCCGGATCGAGATGTTTGGGACGCAACGTGAATGAGCTATACAATACGGCTTCTTCAGCGTCACTCGCCGGATAGGGTGAATTGATTGCCTGAATATCGCAACCTGTCAGCACAATCAGAAATAACCAGCTCAATACATTCTTGTATGTCATACAACTCCTAATTCAGATGTCCGGGCCCTGTGTACTGACTAGAATTATAACGGGATTACTGCATGCCTGCTCTTCCCGTCATTTGCAAAATCAGGTAACTTATCACGATTTATCCGCAGTTTTCAGGAGAGACTCATGGGTTTTCTACAAGGCAAACGTGTATTGATTGTGGGCGTTGCCAGCCCGCGCTCTATTGCAGCCGGTGTTGCACAGGCCATGGCACGTCAAGGTGCTGAGCTGTCCTTCACCTATCAGAATGACAAGCTCAAATCCCGCGTTGAAAAAATCGCCGAAGAATGTGGAGCCGACCCGGCCTTGATCTTTCCCTGCGATGTCAGCAGTGATGAACAGATTGATGCTGTATTTGCTTCACTGTCACAACATTGGGACGGACTCGATACCATTGTTCACTCAGTCGCTTTTGCCCCCCGTGAGCAATTACAGGGCAGCTATGTAGACAGCGTCACCCGTGAAGGCTTTGCCATGGCCAATGATATCAGTGC
>NZ_JAPDMV010000053.1 GCF_026319305.1 Methylophaga sp. OBS4 | reverse complement strand
CTGGTGCATCGGTCGGAAATAACTGTAAACACTATAGGACAGGCCTCGTTTTTCCCGAATCTCATCGCTCAGTTGCGACACCAGACCACTGCCGCCGAGGATATGATTTCCCACATACAAAGCAAAATAATCGGCATCATCACGGCTTATGCCCGGTTGCCCCATCATGATCGTGGTTTGTGACGCAGGATGACTGATTTTGACCTGCTGTGGTTGTTTGAGTTGGTCCACTTGCGGCAACGCCGGCGCGGCTTCGCCTGCCGGCAAACCTGACACTACCTGTTCCGCAATCTGTCCGGCTTGTGCTTTATCTACCGCGCCGACTATCACTATCACCGCATTGTTTGCCACATAAAACTGCTGATAGAAACGTTTCAGATCAGCAACGGTCAGCCGACTGACCGATTCGCTGTCACCTGCGGGCATGGTGGCATAAGGATGATCGCCATACAGGTTTTTGTAAAAGACCCGCGCCGCCATGGCTGATGGCGACTGCTTTTCTGCCTGTAGACCGCTCAGCAATTGCTGTTGAATACGCCTGAATGAGACTTGGGGGAAATCAGGTTTGCTCAGCACTGTGCTAAACGTGTTCAATGCTTGCTCCAACGCCTTTGGTTCGGTGAGCGATCGCAGACTCAGCACCGCCATATCACGCTCGGAACTGGCGCCATACTTGGCACCGACATCGGCAAACGCCGCAGCGATCTGATCTGCATCCAGACCGGCGGCGCCTTCATCCAGCATCGCGCTAGTCATACGTGCAGTGCCGGGCAAAAGGCCATCGCGGGCCGCGCCGGCATTGAACACCAGTTTGATATCCACCATGGGTAATTCCGGTGCATTGACGTAATAAACTTTGGCGCCTTTATCCATTATCCAGTGTTCAATATCCGGACTGGCAACTGCGGTGGTGGTGACAATAATTGTCAGCAAAAAAATGAGCCATTTAGTGGACATGATTGCCTCCTGCAGGTGCCGCTGGACGACGTCCTTCCACAGGTAAAGGTACCAGTTCTGCGATAGTCAGCCTATCATCAATAAAATATTTATTTGCCACTGCCTGTACCTGCTCCGCCGTTACCGCTTTTACGTTATCGACATATTGTTCACTCAATTGCCAATCAAGGCCGATGGTCTCCAGCATGCCGAGCTGCATGGCCTGATAAAACACACTGTCCCGTTGATACACCGTTTCAGCTACTACTTGTACTTTCACTCGTTCCAGTTCCTCTGCTGTTACTTGTTCTGATTTCAGACGCTCAATCTGCTCGCGCACCGCTTGTTCCAGATCTTCGACGGTTTTGTCCTGTGCCGGAGTGCCCGCCACCAGAAACAAATCCTTGAGCCGTGAAAACAGGTTATTACCGGCTCCGACGCTGGTAGCGACTTGCTGTTCGCGCACCAGTTCTTTGGCAAACCGCGCACTGTTACCATCATCAAGAATACCGGCCATCACTTCCAGTGCATAAGGTTCCCAGGCAGCTTCCTCGCTGGCTGTGGCTACAACCGGGATTTTCCAGCCCATCATCAGGTACGGCAGCTCCGCTGGCGCTTTAACTTTTATTTTCCGCAAACCTTTCTGTGGCACTTCAATCTGTGGTTTGAGGCTGCCAATCTGCTCCGGTTTCAATGGACCAAAATACTGCTGGGCCAGCCGGTAAACAGACTCAGGCTCCACATCTCCGGCTACCACCACGGTCGCATTGTTGGGCGCGTACCATTTCTGATACCAGGCAGTCAGATCATCGGCCTGGTAATGGTTGATATCACTCATCCAGCCAATAACCGGGTGATGATACGGGCTACTCATAAATGCGGTGGCATTGAAATTTTCCCTGAGTAGCGAATGAGGGTTGTCTTCAGTCCGCATTCGGCGTTCTTCTGCGACAACTTCCCGTTCTTTGAGTAACTCATCCGGGTCGATTTTCAGATTGCGCATGCGCTCGGCTTCCAGCCGGAAACTCACTTCCAGCCGATCTTTTTGCAAAGTCTGAAAATAAGCCGTGTAATCACGACCCGTAAAGGCATTCTGCTCTCCACCGTTGGCGGCAATAATGCGAGAAAATTCGTTTGGCTCAAGATTTTCAGTACCCTTGAACATCATATGTTCCAGCACATGAGAGATACCGGTGATGCCATTGTATTCGTAACTTGAGCCTACTTTGTACCAGACCTGGGAAACCACAACCGGTGCCCGGTGATCCTCTTTGATTATGAGTTTGAGGCCATTATCGAGTTCAAACTCGCTTACTTCGGCGAAGGCGGCTATCGGGATAAGCAACGCTACCCAGACTAATTTTTTTAAATTCAGCATCTGCATCTCTTGATTCATCACATGGTAAGATTGACCGTCGAAGTGTAACGACAAGCAGAGAATATGTTTAGTTTCCTCAGAAAAAAAACCAAACCATCGGCATCAGAATCGGTCACAACCGTGGAAAAAACGGTTGAGCAGCAAGCTATTGACACTGAAACGGTCAAAGTAACCGAGCCCGTCAACACAACAGCAGAACAACCGGGCCTGTTCGGCCGTCTGAAACAGGGCTTGAGCCGCACCAGCACTAAGCTGACCGAAGGTTTCGCCACTTTGGTTCTGGGGCGGAAAACCATTGACGACGATCTGCTTGATGAACTGGAAACCCAGTTGCTCACCGCCGACTTGGGCGTTGATGCCACCACCGCCATTATCAATGATCTGACCCAGCGGGTAGCACGTAAGCAACTGGGTGATGCCGAAGCGCTGTTTAACGCGATGCGCGAAGATATGATCAATATTCTACAACCCAGTTGCCAGCCACTGAAACTTCCGGATAGTCCCGATCCGTTCGTTATTTTGATGGTGGGCATTAACGGCGTCGGCAAAACCACCACCATCGGCAAGCTGGCCAAACAATTCCAGCAACAAGGTAAATCTGTCATGCTCGCCGCCGGAGATACCTTCCGTGCAGCGGCGGTAGAGCAGCTCCAGGTATGGGGTGAGCGTAACAATATTCCTGTTGTCGCCCAACATAGCGGCGCGGATTCAGCTTCCGTTATTTTTGATGCGCTGCAGGCTGCAAAGGCACGTAATATCGATATTCTTATTGCCGATACTGCAGGCCGCCTGCACACCCAGTCCAACCTGATGGAAGAGTTGAAGAAAGTCAAAAGAGTGATGGGTAAAATTGACCAAACCGCTCCACATGAAATCATGCTGGTACTGGATGCCGGTACCGGCCAGAATGCCTTACAACAGGCACAGCAGTTTAACCAGGCAGTGGGCCTCACCGGTATTACCTTGACTAAACTTGACGGTACGGCCAAAGGCGGCATTATTTTCGCTATTGCCAACAAAACCGGCCTGCCTATCCGCTTTATAGGTGTCGGTGAAAAAATTGACGACTTACGTCAGTTTGATGCAACCGATTTTGTTGACGCTTTACTGGGGCGTGAAGACAACTAATGATTCGGTTCAGTGAAGTTTACAAACGCTACGCCAATCAGCACGAAGCACTATCCGGACTTAGTTTTGAATTGAACAAGGGCGAAATGGCCTTTCTCACCGGTCATTCCGGTGCCGGTAAAAGCACACTGCTCAAACTGATCGCCTTGATAGAACGCAGCTCGCACGGCCAGGTCTGGGTCAACAACCAGAACCTGACCCGTCTGCCCAAATGGAAAGTACCTTATTACCGCCGCAAAATCGGCCTGGTTTTTCAGGATCACAATCTGCTGCATGATCGCACTGTGTTCGACAATGTCGCTTTACCCCTGATTATTGCCGGTGAAAATCACCGTGAAATCGGACGCCGGGTGCGGGCAGCGCTGGATAAAGTAAGTCTGCTGGGTAAAGAACGCAGTTTGCCTATTGCCCTGTCCGGCGGTGAGCAACAGCGGGTGGGCATCGCCCGCGCCGTGGTCAATCGTCCGCCGGTACTGCTGGCTGACGAACCTACCGGCAACCTGGATCCGGCCTTATCTCGTGAAATCATGCATTTGTTTGAGCAGTTCAATCAGGTGGGTGTCACGGTATTTGTCGCCACCCATGATCAGGATCTGATAAACCGGATGCCCTATCGTCAGATCACTTTGCATCAGGGACGTCTTGCGTAAAAAAATGCTGAAACTCAATATTCACAATTATTTTATTCGTCATCTTCAGGTCATGCTTTACAGCCTGGGCCAGTTATGGCGCCAGCCTGCGGCAACCACCATGACAGTACTGGTTATTGGTATCGCCTTAGCATTACCGGCCGGCCTTTATGTGATGCTTAAAAATGTCGAGCAGGTCAGCAGCCAATGGGACGATGCCAGTCAGATTTCGTTATTTTTGCATCACAAAACCACTGATGCCCGAGGTAAACAGCTGGCAGAGCAACTGCTGACCTGGCCTGATATCAACGCCGTTCATTATCAATCAGCTCAACAATCACTGGAAGAATTTCGTCTGTTATCCGGTCTGGATGATCTGCTGGATACGCTGCCCAGTAACCCTTTACCCCCGGTCATTGTGATACAGCCTGTAGCCGGAGAGACTGAAACCGAAGCATTACATAGCCTGCTGCAGCGCTTGCAAAATATGCAGGAAGTAGAACTGGCACAGCTTGATATGGAATGGCTGCAAAGGCTCCACAGTATTAATGAAACCGGTGAACGCGGTATCAGTATCCTCGCCATTTTGCTGTCGCTGAGCGTGTTGCTGGTGATCGGCAATACGATTCGGCTGGCTATTTTAAATCGTCAGGCAGAAATCCGTGTTATCAAACTGGTAGGGGGCACCAATGCTTTTGTTCGCAGACCCTTTCTCTACACCGGATTCTGGTATGGCCTGATCGGTGGCGTTATTGCCTGGATAACACTGTTGCTTACCCTGCTCACTATCAATGGTCCGGTAAACCAACTGGCTTCGCAGTATGACAGTCAGTTCACATTGAACTGGCTGAACGGACAAATGTTTATTGCACTTCCCTTGTTTGGCACAATATTAGGTGTGCTGGGCGCCTGGCTGGCGGTAGGCCGTCACCTTAACGACATCGAACCGACCTGATCAGAAGCAGACACAAAGGAACTTTTTCCTGAACTGTTTACCCTATAGTTGTATTAATCATTTTGATGCTATTATTACCCGATGACTCTTAGGAGACCGCGCAGATGACAACAAATGTGGCCCAATACGAAATGGCTCTGGCACCGATTGGTAATCTCGATGCTTACACCAGTCTTGTGCACACTATCCCTGTTCTGACTGCTGAAGAAGAATACGACTTAGCCACCCGCTTGCAGCAGGAAGGTGATCTGGAAGCAGCCCAACGGCTGGTACTGTCGCACCTTCGCTTTGTGGTAAGAATTGCCAAAGGTTACAGCGGCTACGGTTTGCCGGTTGCTGATTTGATTCAGGAAGGCAATATAGGCCTGATGAAAGCCGTTAAACGTTTTAATCCGGAAAAAGGCGTTCGCCTGGTTTCTTTTGCCGTGCACTGGATTCGCGCTGAAATTCATGAATATGTGATCCGTAACTGGCGTATTGTCAAAATTGCCACCACCAAAGCACAACGTAAACTGTTCTTTAACCTGCGCAGCGCTAAACAGCGTCTGGGCTGGTTAAATCAGGAAGAAGTCGAAGCTGTAGCAGAAGATTTGGGTGTCACTCCGGCTAATGTAATGGAAATGGAACGTCGCCTGGCTCAGCCTGATGCTTCTTTCGATATGCCTGCTGATACTGATGATGAAGATAATCATTATTCGCCCGTAGCTTATCTGACTGCACCGGAGAATACTGATCCCTCGCACCAGCTGGAACATGATAACTACAGCGACTATCAGCAGCAGAAGCTGACCAATGCCTTGTCTACGCTGGATGATCGCAGCCGCGACATCATCACGCAACGCTGGCTCAACGAGGATGATAAAGCCACATTACACACGCTGGCTGATCAATATCAGGTTTCTGCCGAACGTATCCGCCAGATTGAAAACAATGCGATGAAAAAACTCAAAAAAATGATGGCCTGACCCCATAATTGGATATAAAAAAGCCCGCATTAAGCGTAATACCGATCAGTTAAGCCCTGGCATCTGATCGAACACAGGATCAAACTCCCGTTCAGAGTAATCTGAACGGGAGTTTTTATTTGGAGTATCGGCAGGGTTGGGGTGAGTAGGTTAGGCTGAGCCCGGCGGAATCATTAAGCACCTTTCAACACGCCATCCCGGCCCCATATGGATTGAAAAAGTCTTGCAGGCCTTTAGGACGGCCAGTATCCGCAAGCGCAAGTTGCCCGCCGAACAGGTGGTCTGGTCAGTGCTGGGCATAGGTTTGTAGCGTAACCGCTCGATAGCCGATATCTGCGACAAACTCGATCTGGTATTGCCAAAACGCGCTACCGGCACGGTGCCCTGCCCCAGGCGCGTGAACGCTTGGGCGATGAGCCATTTGCGGTGTAGGTTTCTGAGCGCCTACAACCTGCTCCGGGTTGAAATCAGTCGCATAGCGCAAGAAGCCAAGGTACTCCCGAACCGCATCTCATTCGTGATGGCATTGCGCTACATACAGGCTTAATTCTTGTGATGCGCCATCGCGGCACATGGCTCTATTCCGAAGAAACTGCGCGAGCGACATGCCCACGTCAAACGCTTCATCGTACCAGAACGAAAACGGCCCTCTTGTTGCGAGGGCCGTGAAGGTAAGCCGAATACGTTATCCCATTCGGAAAAAAGCGGGTAAGGCCTAACTGAATGGTATTAGTTTAAAGCGGGCTTTTTTTATATCTGTTTAAACAGAACTTATCTTTCCAATAGCGGGGTTTTATCTGTTTTGCCATCCCATTCTTCCGCGTCGGGCAACGGATCTTTCTTTTCAGAAATAACAGGCCAAGCCTGAGATAATTCAGCATTAATTGCCAGGAATTCCATTTGCTCATCTGGTAAATCATCTTCCGAGAAGATCGCTTCAGCAGGACATTCAGGCTCACACAGCGTACAGTCAATACATTCGTCAGGATCGATAACCAAAAAGTTAGGACCTTCGTGAAAACAATCTACTGGGCAGACATCGACACAATCAGTATATTTACACTTAATACAATTTTCTGTGACAACAAAGGTCATGGTGAATTCTCCAAAATCACGATTTTATACAGGACCGACCCTGTCAAGTTAATTGATAATTCTACATGATTTGCCCTGATTCTGGGCAAGGATAGATTTTGCGGTATGATGGGCTCTGCCCCCAATGCCAGTAAACTTGAGGAACTCCGCAGTATGCGAAAAATCATTTTTTTGCTTGTGTTTGCACTGATTTTTTTAATCAGCGCTATTTTTGCCGCATTCAACATGGTGCCGGTCACGGTGAATTACTATTATGGTGAGCTGACACTACCGCTAGCGGCTTTGATGGTCATGGCGATGCTGGCAGGCGTGGTACTGGGTGCAGTAATATTGTTTCTGAGCACGTTAAGACTTCGGTATGAGAATCGTCGACTGCAACATAAACTATCCGTTTCTGAACAGGAACTTAACAGTCTGCGCATTCTACCGATCAAAGATACGCACTGAAACCGACCATGATGGAATGGCTGTTTTTCTTACTTCCTCTTGCAGCCTTGTCAGGCTGGTTGCTGGCGCGTAAACACTACAAACGCCGATATCGCCCCCAGGACTCCCCTTTCAGCCCTGAATACTTCAAAGGCCTCAATTACCTGCTCAATGAACAGCCGGATAAAGCCATTGATGTATTTATTGGCCTGCTGGAAGTAAACAGCGAAACCGTAGAAACACATTTAGCGCTGGCCAACCTGTTTCGCCGTCGGGGCGAGACTGATCGTGCCATTCGCATTCACCAAAACCTGATTGCCCGCCCGAGCCTGAGCAGCCAGCAACGAATCCAGGCACTGGTTGAACTCGGTCTGGACTATATGAATGCAGGGGTGCTGGACCGTGCCGAACTGCTATTTCTGGAACTGCTACAGCAAACACCGCCCCCTCCGGAAGCGGCCCAACAACTTGTGCGCATCTATCAGCAGGAAAAGAACTGGCACAACGCTATCAAAACAGCAAAGCAAATCCCAGCGGATAAAAAAACCAATACCCGTGCACTGATTGCTCAATTTTACTGTGAACTGGCAGAGCCCATCGCTGACAAAGATCGTCATGAGGCACTCAATATGTTACGCAGCGCACATCATTACGACCCGGATTGCGTCAGAGCAAGCCTGCTGGAAGGCAAAATCCTGATCAAGTCAGGCCAGCACCGCAAAGCCATACGGGTTTTGCAACTAATAGAGCAGCAAAATCACTTTTTCCTGCCCGAAGCGTTGCCACTGCTACATACTTGCTATGACCGTATTGGTAATACGGATGCCTTCAAAGAATGGCTGCAACAACTGCTGGTAAGACATCCACATATGACTTCAGCCCGCATCATGCTGACAAAAATAATTCAGCAACAACAAGGTAATCAGGCTGCTCAGCAGTTTCTATATCGCCAGCTGCATCAGCACCCCTCCGTGGAAGGTCTGCATCACCTGATCATTCTGGGTGAGGAAAATCATCAGGTGTTAATCCCTTTAATCAAAGATGTCACCACTGCGTTAATTCACAAAGGCGATCGCTACACCTGCAAAAACTGCGGCTTCTCAGGGCGTACTTTGCACTGGCAATGCCCCGGCTGCTCGCGGTGGACAACCATTCGTCCGATTGAAATACATTTATCTGCTTTAGAAAAACTGTTGGAGCCTTCACGATGAGTACCATCCAAATCTTTCACAACCCGCGCTGTAGCAAATCGAGACAAACCTTGTCTCTGCTGGAGCAACAAGGCATCGATGCTCAAGTCATTGAATATTTGAAAAGCCCGCCAACGGCGGCAGAACTCAAATCTATTCTAGGCAAGCTCAACATGTCCGCACGGGAGTTGCTCCGCAAAGGAGAAGCTGACTATAAGGAACTGAATCTCTCCGACCAGACATTATCCGAAGATGACCTGATTGCTGCGATGATTGCTCATCCCAAATTGATCGAACGACCTATTGTTATCCATGCAGACAAGGCTAAGCTAGGGCGTCCACCGGAAGCCGTATTGGATATTCTCTGAGCAGCCTATGACCGACATTCTGATTCTTTATTACAGCCGTTCCGGCCATGTAAAAGCCATGGCTGAGCAGATTGCCCGTGGTGTGGAGCGGATCGATGGCTGTCATGCCAAATTACGTACAGTTCCCCCCATATCAGCCGTATGTGAAGCAATAGAAGACAGCATTCCAGCGGAGGGGCATCTTTATGTCTCGCATGATGATCTGAAACATTGTTCGGCGCTGGTATTAGGCAGCCCGACCCGTTTTGGCAATATGGCCGCGCCGATGAAATATTTTATCGACAGCACCAGTGATATCTGGCTATCAGGAGAACTCATCGGCAAACCTGCCGCTGTGTTTACGTCTACCGGCAGTATGCACGGCGGTCAGGAAAGTACACTGTTATCAATGATGTTACCATTGCTGCATCACGGTATGCTGATCATGGGTTTACCCTACAGCGAAGCCGGATTAATGCTCACTGATGGCGGCGGCACCCCCTACGGGCCCAGTCATCTGGCCGGCAGTCAGAACAAACGCATGCTCAGTGATAATGAGGCGCAACTCTGCTGCGCCCTGGGTAAACGTATTGCAGAAACGGCTTTGAAATTAAAATGATATAGGGTCTGTTGACGTCTCATCTTCACCACTGCTGGAGGCTGTTTTTGTGTCCAGCAAGGCGGAATGAGCGTGATGTAGTTGCCCTACATGAGTGAGTGACAACGCCGCTGGACGCAAAAACAGTCC
>NZ_JAPDMV010000052.1 GCF_026319305.1 Methylophaga sp. OBS4 | reverse complement strand
GTGTTCAGCCAGTTCACTGATATAGATGGCAATTTGTCCCTGCGGCGATATCACATAAGGTACAACCGAGCCGAACGGATAGCCGGGATGGCTCAGAGAATGGCTAGAGAGAACACCGTAGCAGTGATGGCCAATAAATGCGGCCGGATCCAGTGATGACATTATTTAATCCAGTTAATTTCTCTGGCGGTTTGTTCGCCCACTCGTGTTGCACGCAGACTGGCAGGCATTTTGGCATTGTTAGTGTCAATGGCAATACGTCCAGCCATGATTTCGGCAAACCGTTGCGGATGCAACGGTTCTAGATCCGGCTCGGCATAACCAACTGGGTAAAGCGGTAAATTGGCAGCATCATATTTATCTGTGGCGCCTACTGTATGCAGGATTTCATGTGCCATGACCACCGTATTTTGTTTGGTTTGCCTGTTATCTGCATAGGCATGGATTACACCAATCAGGCCTTTTTGCAGGCCCAGGGAATGTGCCAGCGATTGCTTGTCATCAGCTTGATGGTAGAGCACAAAAAGTCGGATACGATTTTTGTTGGAAATATTATCAGGCGTGTGTTTCCAGGCCCAGTAGCGCAGCTTCAGGCTCCACCAGATCACTGATAATGTGTTGCTGCGATCAGCCGGCGGCTCAGGTGGCCGTGCTTCTATAGTCGTGGCCAGTCGAGTGATAATGGGCTGTTCGGCAGTCAAGGCGTATTGCTGGCCGCCGCTGGCAAAAAACTGATCGATATCCTTGAAATCAGCTGCTGATAACGATGCTATATATTCAGCTGTGTCGGTACCGGCATCACCATTAATGGGAAAGATAACTGCTTCAATCGGTTTATACCAAGATGTGGTGCTGCGTTGCTGTTCCTGCGTGTAAATCAACGCTGTAGCCAGTATGCCCAACAGAATAATGATACGAATATTTCTGAAACTGAAAACTTTCATGGCAAAACCTAACTGTCCTTGTTTTTTTGAGTATGACATAAGGACACCGCCAAAAATTAGAATTTTTTCGGGCAAGCAAAGTGGCATTGCGTGGAGAACCTCAGTGTACAAAGGTTAGATGAGGACTCGATAACAGGGCCAACGCAGCTGTCACGGAAAAAGCAATTTTTGGAAGTGTTCCAAAAACAAAAAAAGGCCGGTCAGATTGCTCTGACCAGCCTTGGAATCTTATGCATAATGCATCAAATCGGGACGACGTTTTCCGCTTGCGGACCTTTCTGCCCCTGAGTCACCTGCATTGTGACTGTTTGACCTTCTTTCAATGTTCTAAAGCCTTCTGATTTAATCGCGGTGTGGTGGACGAATACATCGGGACCATCAACCTGTTCAATAAAACCGAATCCTTTTGCATCATTGAACCATTTAACCGTACCTGTAACTTGATCTGCCATATCAACCTCAATCTATTAACTGTGTTAACTCTTAATCCAGAGCCAACGGACTTACTGCTTCGAAAGAAGCTAATTGCATTGTACGCTGAAAGAATGCAAAAAAGTCAGCATTTTTCGCAAATAAAGCAATATTTTTTTTGATTTTTTATCACCCAAAAGACGATATTTTAGAAGTTAAAAATCTGAAAAGGCAGATTCTTACTGGTTTCGGCGGTGATTTAAGAGGAGGGAAGGGGATATAGACACAATTTTCTGGTTTGTGATTTTATCCCCTTTCGGTTTCCGGCTTGTTGCGCTAAAAGCCCTGTGAAAACGTCATTTAGGGACAAAGTCAGCCGGGGGGGCTGAACCTTCTCCGAAGAAGAATTTTTCCATTTCAGTTTTCAAAAATTCCTGTGATTTCGGGTCAGCCAGAGACAGGTGATATTCATTAATCAGCATGGTCTGCTGACTTAACCACATTTGCCAGGCTTGTTTGGAGACAGATTCATAGATTTGTTTGCCCATTTCACCGGGATACGGGGGAAAGTCCAGTCCTTCCGCCTCTTTGTTCAGTTTTACGCAATGTACAGTGCGTGCCATAAAGTCCTCTACTGTAGTGATTTCAGAAATGATTTAACCGGAGCCGGCAGGCCCAGCTTAAAAGTGTCTTCTATTTTATACCAATTGCCATAATCTTTCTCGGCGACACCGGCCGGTTTGCATTGCAACAGGTGAGGCTGAATATTCAATTTGAAATGAGTAAATACGTGCTGCAATGGTGTCACGGCCTGTTGATTCAACAGCGTCAGTTGCAATTGCTGTTGGCAGAAATCCCCGATTTCGCCCATATCAGTCAATTCGGGAAAGCTCCATAAACCGCCCCATATTCC
Organism: Methylophaga sp. OBS4; assembly: GCF_026319305.1. GTDB lineage: Bacteria > Pseudomonadota > Gammaproteobacteria > Nitrosococcales > Methylophagaceae > Methylophaga. The sequence continues at coordinate 7,945 of NZ_JAPDMV010000052.1, read as the reverse complement.
CTGCTGTGGGCGTTGCTGAAGCAGAACTTCGCCGATATCATTCTGCAATACCAGCCAGTGAGTGTGGCGGACCGGAATGGTCTTTTTCGGTTTCGGTGTCGGAAACCGGGTCGGTTCACCCGTTTGATAGGCCTGACAGTTTTGCTGTAACGGACAGTGTTCACAGTCCGGTCTGGTTCGGGTACACAAGGTGGCACCCAGATCCATCTGAGCCTGAATATAATTGGCAATGCGTTTTTCTGGCAGTAATTGTTCAGCCCGTTGCCATAATTGGTTTTCAATCTGTTTGTTGCCCGGCCAACCCTCAACCGCATCAAAACGACACAGTACACGTTTCACATTGCCATCAAGAATGGGGAAGGGTTGATGATAGGCTAAAGTCAGAATCGCACCGGCCGTGGAGCGGCCTATGCCGGGCAGAGCCATCAGCGCCTCCAGATTGGCCGGCATGTTGCCACCATAGTCGCTGACCACAATCCTGGCTGCCTTGTGCAGGTTGCGGGCGCGGGCATAGTAACCCAGTCCTGACCATTGGGCCAGTACCGTATCTTGTGAAGCTTTTGCCAAAGAATAAATATCGGGAAAACAGGCAGTAAACCGCTGGTAGTAAGCAATAACCGTGGCAACCTGTGTTTGTTGCAACATGATTTCTGACAACCAGACATGATACGGCGAAGGCTGTTGCTGCCAGGGTAAATCTTTGCGGCCGAACTTGTCGAACCAATGCAGCAGTTGTTGGGCGAAACCGGAATTTTTCAAAATGAATACATATAAAAAAGACCCGTGATCAACAATGAGCACGGGTATATAGATTTTTGAATTAGAAAAAGCCTTTAAGTTTGTCCTTAACGGCGTCTTCCAGTTGTTTCTCAGGGGTTTTTTCTTCTTCGCCACTGGGTTCTTCTTCAGGTGCAGATTCAGTATTGTCTGCAGCAGAGGCATCCTGTGACGGTTGGGTACCTAATGCACCGCCCAATAGCCCCCCCAGACCATCACCCAGTTTGTCTTTCAATTTTTCTTCTGCTTTGGCTTTTAGTTCTTCCTTGGCCTGATCTTTGACCATGCTGGCCAGATCGACTGAAGGTTTGGGCTCACTGAACGTGCCGCTGATCTTGACTGGAATAGTCACTCCTTTCAATTCAGCCAGCTCTTTACCGCCCTGTCCGGCAACGGTACCGACTACCGCGACTTTCAAGTTATAGTTGATAGTTTCATCAGGCAAGCTGGCCTGACCGGCGCCATTAATACGCAGCAAGGGGGATTTGACCTCCAGATCCTGATTATCAATAACGCCATTGGTAGCTTTGAATGTGCCGCTCAAGCTGGAAAAGTCGGTTTGAACCGGTGCATCAGATTCAGGCAGCTTTTCACCTTTCAACGCCGCTTTTGCTATGCGAATGCTTTCCGCAATGTTAATACCTTGCAAAGCACCGTCAGTAAAGGAAAAACCACCGTTACCGCTCAACGTTTGTTTGATTTGTTCCACCGTTGCACCATTACCGGTGAGTTTGGTATTGGCACTGGCAGTACCGCTGATTTTGGCATCCCCTGTCATGTCCTGTAACAAAGGACCTGCCTGCACCCCTTTGAGATTTTCATCAATCGCCAGTTTCAATGTTTTTCCACGCGCATCGAGGGTGACATCACCATTGTATTTGCCTTGATACAGATCAGCGCGCATCGGTGTCAGCTTTACCAGGCCATCCGCCGCATTGACAGTGATATGGATATTTTCACTGCGGATACCGGTCAGCTTCATCTTGCCAATATCAATGCTGCCTTTGGCATTGATTTGACGCAAGGTGTCCAGCGGTAATTCGCTGGAACCTGCGGCAGCGGTTGTAGCCGGAGAAGCGGCTGGCTTGGCTTTGCCTTTGCCTTCTTCGACGGGGGGCAGATAGCGGTCAGCGTCAATTTCATCCAGTTTCAGTTTGAAGTTGAAGGCGGGGCTGGCAAAGTTGTTGATGGCCAGCTGCCCGCTCAGTGTGCTTTGGTCCAGCGTGACAATCAGTTGTTTGGCGTTGATGCTGGATGCTGAGCCTTCGAGCTCTGCTTTGATTTCCATTAGTTCCAACGTGCTAGTGTCAGCCATCTCCGGCAGGTCGATGTCAAGATCGCCGGCCAGTTTTCTCAAATTAAAAGGGTTGATGTGAGCATTACCCGCAAAGGTCGGATTGTCAGTGAGAATTTTGTTGGCTTTGATATCTGCTGTCAGCATCATTTCCTGTAATTCGACGATCAATGCAGATAAGGTCAAGGTTTGCTGTTGCAGATCCGCCATCAGATTGGTGTTGAGTTTCAACTCGGCTTGTTTACCCGGCAGGGCGGGATCTTTGATATTGGCAGTCAGGTTGAGACCCTCAACAGTAGTCTGCTGAGTTGCCAGATTTGAACTGACTTTGCCTGTCATTCTGGCGTCGATAGCCTGGGCGTCTTTGTTGGTTTTTGCAGTCACTACCAGATCAGTGATATCCACCAATTGTTTAACCATATCGGCTTTGACATTACCATTCAGCGCGACATCAGCTTGCGAGAAAGGTAACGCCTTGCCTTCAGCGATAGTGGTAAATTTCACGTCGTCCAGCGCATATTGCTGGTTTTCCATATCAACCGTGATTTTGGTGTTAAGCGTGACATGGGCTTTGGCTTCCGGTTTGGCGCTGATCAGATCAAACGCCATATCGACGGCCGTAGGCTTACCCGGTACCAGTGGATCGGTATTCAGGTTCAGGTTGCGCAGTTGATAATTTTCACCTTTTGATGCATCAGACCAGAGAATATTGGCATTGGTCAATTTAACACCGGCAATACTGATTGTCGCCAGAGCGGGCGCAGAAGGTTCTTTTGACGGCGGTGTTTCGGGTTTATCTTTTGCTTTGCTATCGTCCGTTGCTGTCAGATCATCCCAGTTAGTTTTACCGTTTTTGTCTGTTTCAAGATTCAGCACCAGGCCGTCCAGTACTACGGTGTCCATTTCCAGCTGTTTTTTCAGTAACGGCATCAGTTTAATGCGAATTTCAGCCGCCTCAACCTGGGCAAATGCATCAGCTTTGAATCCTTCAGCGTTGCTCAATGACAAAGGCCCCAGTTCCAGCGCAATCCAGGGAAATACAGATAAACCAATATCCCCTTGCAGGGTTAATGTCCGCCCGGTGGCTTTTTCTACCTGGCTGGAAATTTCATCTTTGTAGTCATTTGGGTCAACAATAAATGGCAAGGCGATCAGACCAGCCACAACAATAATGACTACGGCAAAAATCAGTTTTAAGGCAGTGCGCATAATTGAAATTCCATTCTGGAAAAGAAATCCTGAGTTATTGACTCATGATATGCCATTGGGTGGAGATTATGAACCGGCTTTTATAGTGTAATTAAACTGTTCATAATCCAGTGTACTGTCGATCATACCACTGACAATGATTAAATAAGGGTCACCGTCATCTTTGATTCGGAGCTTTCTTTTCGGTGAGTACAGCCCTTTTTCCGTGATCATGTTGGAAGGACTTTGCGTATCATTTGTCGGTAACAGCAGCGCAGGGTGCTGTTCTGCTTCACCATCCGGTGTGCAATAAACCGGGACCGGGTTGCCATCAATCAATTCAAGTCCGATATGCGACTCACCCTCAATGTCAATGTGTAACCACTTGATGGTGGCGAGCTTGACAGCGTAGTCGGCTTCAAAAACACCGACAAAATCACCGATATTCAGATGATAACAGCCTTCGCTGTTGCGCTTGGCCATAATACCGCCGCTACTCTGGTTGACCAGTTGCCATTCCAGTGCATGAGTCAATTTCTGCGTCAGGCTCTGGTGAATGGCATTGATACCATGAGCAATCTGCACGTTACGGTGTTTGGCTGTTGTCAGCCGGTGAAAACGGCGCTCATGGGTGGTGTTGAGCTGGGGAATAATCTTTTTTAACAGCCGCAATTCGGTATCAGGCGAAGCATGGCTTTTGTTTTTGGCATCTTTGAAGATATTTTCGATAGCCAGAAGCGCTGGCTGTGTATTCAACAGCCGGGTGGTCCGGGCCGCACGAATATTAACAGGTGTTTTGACCATGGGCTGGGGAATGACGTCTTGACTGCAATCGATACAGAAATGCCCGGTGAGCAGGAAGTTACTGGTGATGTTGATCTGTTTTTCACTCAGCAGGCTGATTTCGATTTTATCCGTAAACTGTTCCATCAGACGAAAGAGCCGGAATACATCAAATTTTGCCAGGCTGTAGGGATCAGCAAGTGTTGTCAGAATAATTTGACCATATAAATCAAAAAAACACGGGCTGTGGTAGTGCTCTTTCAGGGTTACCGTCTCAAACAAAGTTTGTGCCTGTTCCTGATACAGATAAAACTGATGTAATTGTGCCCAGGCACCGGTCGGTGCAGAGCGGTAGTAGTGATATGCGTGTAAAATTTGCAATGACAGTTGTTCGGTGGCCCGGTTGAGACTGAGCAGCATGACTTTATGTTCCGGTGTTTCACCACGGTAGTAATAATAGCTGACAATTTGTTTGTAACCCTCGGCCAGATCGGAAATCAGTTCGTTGACGGTTCTGATGGCTTTCAGGTTTTCCGTGGTCACATATAAATCACGCTTTACCGCCGATATATCACGGGTAAACAGCAAATCCATCACTGCGGAGCGATAAATTTCCAATAGTTGCAAACGCAGCATCGGTTTAAGATTAAGTTGATTAAGAGGTTGCAGGTTGCTGAGCAGGGTGCCGATCCGTTGGTTAGTATCTTTTGGCAGTTGATTTATCCAGGCTTGCAGTAAAACCGGATCTTTGATGGTGTCTGCTTTGTTACTGAGATTTTCTTTTTCTGCTTTTTGAAGATTCAGGGGCGGCAGATGTTGTGCAGGTTTTTTGTTGAGATTAAACCTGTTTAACAGTGCACCCGCCCAGTTAGTTTCGGTTGTTTTATCTGTGGCTGTTGATGCCATTTGCTGATTTTGTTCGGCAGCCTGCTGTGATCTGATTTTTTCTTCTATCAGATTGAGGGCTTCCGAGAAGCTGGATTTTCTCAGTGGCTTTCTCAATACGATATCTACTGGTTCGGTGACATTGCCGGTATTAGTCAACAGTGCGGTATAGCCAGCTGACCGTGTTTGCCAGGCCTGTTGCCCTATCTCGGTATCAAAGGCATAGAGCACCAGGTCAGCATGGCCTTCTTCAACAACTATCCATTCATGCGTCAGCAAATCAGTCGACAGTCGTAACATTGACTTGAGTGAACTTTTGTCAACGCCATTAAGGCCGGAAAGTTTGAGACGCAACGCGGTCATTGTTCGGTTCCCTCGTTGACTTGAGGAATGATGTGACGTATGCGTACGGTTTTAATCGCATTGTCAGCGGTTTGCACCACTTCGATGATGTAGTCACCCATACGGATACTGACACCTGGATCGGGAATACTTTCCAGATATTCAATCACCAGACCGTTGATGGTTTTCGGTCCTTCGGTAGGGAGATCCCAGTTATTGTTACGGTTGATTTCGCGGATATTGGCGGTGCCGTTTATCAGGTAGCTGCCGTCAGCCTGAGGGTGAATATCTTTATCTTCATCAATTGTGTCAGCGGTGAACTCACCCACGATTTCACGGAAAATATCTTCCAGTGTGATCAAACCCATCAAATCACCGTATTCATCCACGACCAGGCCGGTGCGTCGTTGATTACGCTGAAAATTAATCAGCTGGGTATTGAGCGGCGTGCCTTCCGGAACAAAATAAGCATTCTTGGTAATGCTGTTCAGTGATTCGGTGGTCAGGTTATCCTGGGTGAGTAAGTGCAAGGCTTTGCGCAGATGCAGCATACCGACGATATTATCCATACTGCCTTCGTAAACCGGCAGGCGTGTATGGCCGCAATGCGACAGCTGTTTGACGATTTCAGGGAAAGGCGCATTACTGTCCAATCCTTCTATTTCATTACGTGGCACCATCACATCGTTCACCGTCACTTTTTCCAAATCCAGAATGCTCATCAGCATATCTTTGTGGCGAGTGGGAATCATACTGCCTGCTTCCATCAGCGCAACCCGTAACTCTTCGGTGTTAATGGCACTGGTGGCAACATTCTCCGGGGACACGCCAAACAGGCGCAACAGGCGGTTGGTAATACCATTGGTGAACCAGACCAGAGGATAAAGCACAAACAGTAACGGTTTGAGTATGAAGCTGGCCGGAAACGCCACACGTTCAGGATGGAGTGCCGCCAGGGTTTTGGGTGTGACTTCCGCGAATAAAAGCACGATTAAGGTTAAGCTGAAAGTGGCGACAACAATGCCATTTTCACCCAGTAATTTAATCCCAATCACAGTGGCAATGGCTGACGCCATGATATTGACAAAGTTATTGCCAAGCAGAATCAGGCCAATCAACCTGTCCGGCCGGCTCAGTAATTCGCTGGCAATGATAGCGCCGCGATGACCTTCCTGTTCCAGATGACGCAAGCGATAGCGGTTTAGCGCCATTAATGCGGTTTCTGAACTGGAGAAAAATGCCGAAAACAGCAGCAAAAAAAACAGGATCAGAAACAGAACAAGTAACGAAGTATCTTCAAGCATGTATTAATGTTCTTTCATGGAGATGTTCTGGACGCGCTTCAGCGCGCCCGTCAGGGAGGAAACAGGGATGTTTTTCATCCAAACACCCTAAAAACGCTGAAGCCGGTAATAGTATCTTGAAAAAGCATAATCAGTTCACCAGATATTCAAGCACGAATTTACTGCCCATATAAGCGAATACTAAAAAGGAAAAGCCCACTAAAGTCCACTTTACTGCGGTTTTACCGCGCCAGCCATGTCGAAATCGCCCCCACAATAAAGCAGCAAACACGCACCAGGCGATAATAGATAAAATGGTTTTGTGTACCAAATGTTGAGCAAATAGATCTTCGACGAACATCAGACCGGTGACCAGGCCCATCGTCAGTAATGCAAATCCGGTAATAATAAGTTGGAACAGTCCCGCTTCCATCGATTGCAGCGGCGGTAATTTGCGCATGAGCCCGGCAGCATGGCGCTGGCGTAATTGTTTTTCCTGAACTGCCAATATGATGGCCTGAATGGCCGCCAGCATAAATAAGCTGTAGGCCGCCAGAGACAGCAGGACATGCCACTCAAGCGCAGGATCAGACAAAGACGGCGGTTCAGATGAGGGCAGTCCGACTTTCAAAATCAGACTGAGAGCGACCAGTGGATAGATAACGATGCCCGGATGGGCGTTGGGCATTCTGGCCCCGATAAGCAAGGCAATCAGCGCCATTAACCAGGTGGTCAGGGAAAAGGTGGTAAACAACCCCAGGTTCCAGCCACCGGCACTTTTCATCGTGAAGAAAATATCGGTAGCATGAAATAGCAGCGCCATGATGATCAGGATGCCGACCGGAATGCTGGTAGAGACAGCGGCTTGATCTTTCTGCACGAAGCGCCGGATAAGGATTACACTGCTGCTAAGATACAGCAGAAATGCTAATGCATTGGCAATGGCCATATTCTAATGATCCTTGGAGGTTCAGTCGTTTTAAATCAGCAATGATAAACGATGTCATCCCGACCTGAACAATATATACCGAAACAACTTGGAAATGCACGATATCAGCGAGACAAGAAGCTGCGCTATTCGCGGCATAACATCGCCGGAATAGCTATTCTCTTGCAAGATGTTATAACAAAGAAGAGGGTAGCTTATCGTCTCGCCCTTGGGAGCCCATGTAAACAGTCAGAACGGCGTTGTAGCCTTTGCCAAGGGAGTAACCATTCGCTGCAGGCTGCGCCTTGTTCTGACTGTTTACATGGGCTCTGATACGCGCATTTCCAAGTTGTTTCGGTATATCAGTTATAATATCGGTTCAAAGCAAATAATCACTGGCTACCAAGTCAGTCAGCAAGGTGAAATATGTTTGACAGTTTAAGTGAGAGACTGGGGAGTACGCTA
>NZ_JAPDMV010000051.1 GCF_026319305.1 Methylophaga sp. OBS4 | reverse complement strand
TAGGCCTCTAGACGATGGGGACCCAGTGACTTATTTACCCCGTTAAGGGTTATTTATTCTTTAAAATAAAAAGGGCCTGTAATACAGGCCCGTTTTATATGGCGTCCCCAGGGGGGTTCGAACCCCCGTTACCGCCGTGAAAGGGCGGTGTCCTAGGCCTCTAGACGATGGGGACCTAAAACTTTTCTTTCGGTGTTTTGGTGGAGCTAGGCGGGATCGAACCGCCGACCTCTTGCATGCCATGCAAGCGCTCTCCCAGCTGAGCTATAGCCCCGAAAGGAAGCGCATACTATATGGATTAGCGCTCTGACTGTCAACAGATGATTGCAAATAAATTTCATCCTTTAAGCGATTAAAACGGAAACAGCGGGTGGTAAAAATATTACGCTGTCGTGATGTTATCAGCTAAGTTGTTGAAGCAACATTGGTATCAGCCAGGAATTGCTATGGGCTGGCATAGGTGATTTGCCGATTTCTTCTATATATGCGATAAACTTGGTGGCTAGTTTATTCCGTCAGGACGTCAATTGTGGCTCAAACAGTAGCTTGAGGATGGTCATGCGCAAAAGGAAGGTTATATCAACGGTGTTAATGTCTTGTTTTGCCGGGACGGTGGCCGCTCAGGATGGGTTGAGTTGTCATTTTGGTTACGAGGACCAATTCCTGCCGTTTACGGCAGCAGATTCGGAACAGAGCGAAATTGATGTCAAAGCCGAAGATGTTCAATTACTTCAGAACGGTACCTCGGTTTTTTCGGGGCATGTGGATGTCACTCGCGCCGGTCAACAACTGAGTTCACAACGTGCTACCTACAATCGCAACACGGGCGATGTGACAGCCAGTGGTGATGTGCGCTTGCGTGACAGTGAAATGATTATTGATGCCGAGCGGGCAGAATGGTCATTAAGCGATGATAAAGGCAGGATGCTCAATGCCGAATATCGTGTTCGTCAAATGCATGCACGGGGCGAAGCCAGTCATGTTTTACGTCGCGGTAAAACAAATACGGATATGAAAAATGCCACTTACACCACTTGCCCCGAGGGTGATAATGCCTGGAAATTGAAAGCAAACACGGTGCATCTGGATCATGAAAAAGCCGTGGGTGAGGCGAAACATGTAGTGTTGCGCCTGGGTGGTTTACCCGTGTTTTATACCCCTTATATTAACTTCCCGCTCAATGACGAACGTAAATCGGGCTTTCTGGTTCCTTCTATCGGCAGTAGTGATGAAACCGGTTTTGATTTGAGCACGCCGTATTACTGGAATATCGCCCCCAACCTGGATGCAACAATAACCCCCCGCTATATGGCTGACCGCGGGTTGATGCTGAATGGACAGTTTCGCTATTTATTCGAATCGGGTGAAGGTGAGGTCGAAGCGTCTTTCCTGGATTCTGATGATTTAAAAAAAGACGGTGACGATATCAACCCTCATTTCCAGGAGGATCGTGAGTTGTTTTCCTGGCAACATTTAAGTCGTTTTGATAATCGCTGGCGGGCAAGAGTCGATTATAACTATGTGTCTGATAACAATTATTTCGAAGATTTCGGTTCCAGTCTTAATCTGAGCAGTCAGACACATCTCAATCGTTTGGTTGAAACCGGCTATATCGGTAATAACTGGAATTTCACTGCACGTTTACAGGGTTATCAGACCTTGGCTGATGATATAGCTGAACCATATAAACGTTTGCCACAGTTATTACTGCGCGGTTTTTTGCCGGATCAGGCGTTAGGGCTCACCTACGAGTTGGATGCGGAGTATGTGGAGTTTGACCATGATGACAAGGTGGAAGGCCAGCGCATCGACTTTGAACCCGCCATCAGTCTGCCGATGGGCACCTCAGCCTTTTTTGCTACGCCTCGTGTTGCGCTTAATCATACTCGATACAATCTTACCAATGACACCAACAATCGCTTTGATGACAGTGCGACTCGAACCTTGCCGGTGACGAGTTTTGATACCGGTGTTTTCTTTGAACGTGAACTGAGTTTCGGCGACGGCAATTATATTCAGACCATCGAGCCCCGCGCTTTTTACCTTTACATTCCCCGTCGTGATCAGTCTGATATTCCGGATTTTGATACTTCTTTATCCACTTTTAATATGATCAGACTGTTCTCGTATGACCGGTTCATCGGTCGTGACCGGGTGGGCGATGCTAATCAGTTGTCGCTGGCAGTGACATCCCGTCTGCTTGATGAGGAGACGGGTGAAGAGAATCTGCGCCTGACAGTCGGACAGATTCAATACTTTACCGATCGTGAAGTCACTCTGCCCAATGGTAGAGTGGATAACCGCTCTGATTCTGACATGATTGCAGAGGCTGTTGCCTATATTTCCGATACATGGTCTGTCAGTGGCGAGATTCAATGGGATCCGAATGACGATATGTCCAATATGTCATCTGTTGGCTTGCGTTACCGCGGTGGCGAAGGACGGATTTTCAATATTTCACACCGTTACCGTCGTGATGATATAACCACCAATACCCTTGAAGGGCTGGAACATATTGATGTTTCAGCGCAAATGCCTGTCGGCGATCGCTGGAGTGTGTTTGGGAGATGGTACCGCGCCATTGACCAAGGCAGGACTTTGGAAGGCCTGGCAGGTGTTGAATATAATAGTTGTTGCTGGGCCACGCGTCTGGCAGTCAGAAACTATGTTAATGACGCGGATGATGATGACCGCAATATGTCGATCTATCTGCAGGTTGAGTTGAAAGGGCTGGGCAGCTTTGGTAAGAAGTCAGACAGTCTGTTGCAACGCAGTATTCGCGGTTACGAAACAGACTGAACTCATTGCCCCTGAATCTTGTCTGTTGTGCTGTGCGCAGTCATGGCTGCATTGCTTTATAATGCCCGCGTGAATCTTGGAGTAAAAAGTTTTAATGATTAAGTATCTATTGGCCGGTTTGTTGTTGGCATCCACTGTATGGGCACAGCCTTTGGATCGTATTGTTGCGGTCGTAAACGATGAAGTGATTCTGGAAAGTGATCTGGGAGAGATGGAACAAACTGTCCGCCAGCAGCTGCGACAGCGCGAGGCAGCGGTTCCACCCGGTGATATTCTGCGCCGTCAGGTACTGGAGCGCTTGATCATGCAGCGCATTCAACTGCAAAGAGCTGACAGCGTGGGTGTGCGGGTTGGTGATGATGCTTTGAACGCCGCTTTGAGGCAAATCGCTAACAATAATAATATGAATCTGCGGCAGTTCCGAGATGTGCTGCAAGAGGATGGTTATGATTTCAGCTATTTTCGCGAGACCATTCGAGAAGAAATGATCATTACTCGCCTGCGTAAGAGTCAGGTGGAAGATCGGGTGGTGGTATCTGACCGCGAGGTGGATAATTTCCTGTCTACCCAGACGGCCCAGGACGGCAGTGAAGTTGAATATCAACTGCAACATATTCTTGTCAGTGTACCTGAGGCGGCGGCACCGGAAGACGTGCAACAAGCACAAAAGAAATTGGAAAAAATACAGGCTCTGTTAACAGAAGGGGGCGATTTCGCTGAAGTGGCAGCGGGGTATTCCGATGGTCAGAACGCATTGGAAGGGGGCGCGCTTGGCTGGCGTAAGCAAGGTGAGCTGCCGTCATTGTTCGCTGAAGTAGTTCCTCAGTTGGTCGTAGGGGAGGTCAGTGAACCGCTGCGTAGTGGCAGTGGCTTTCACCTGGTCAGAGTAAAAGATAAGAAAAGTCAGGAAGTCCACCTGGTTAAACAGACGCTTGCCAGCCATATTCTGATACGCACCAATGAATTGACCACGGATGAGCAAGCAGAAAACCGGCTTGAACAATTGCGCCAGCGGATTGTAAGTGGCGAGAACTTTGCTGAACTTGCGCGTGCGCATTCTGATGATACCGGCTCAGCTATTGACGGTGGCAGTTTGGGCTGGACCAGTCCCGGCGTGATGGTGCCTGAGTTTGAAGAGAAAATGGATGCTTTGGCGATTGGTGAACTCAGCGACGTGTTCAAAAGCCGTTTCGGCTGGCATCTTGTCAAGGTCATCGACCGTCGTGAACAGAACATGGCCGATGAGTTTAAACGTAACAAAGCTCGTGAACAGATCCGCCAACGCAAGATCGACGAAGAAATGGAGAGCTGGTTACGTGCATTGCGCGATGAAGCCTATGTGGAGTACCGTGAACTTTGAGTTCTGTTAGACGGGTTGCGCTGACTGCCGGGGAACCGGCTGGTATCGGCCCGGATATTTGTATTCAACTGGCTCAGGACCAGCAACAGGCGCAACTGATTGCTATAGCCGATCCGTACCTGCTGAGCGAGCGTGCCGAGGCCTTAGGGCTCAAAATCAATTTAATCAAAGCGGACCTGTCTCAGCCTGCGATAACGGCACCAGCCGGAAGCCTTTATTACTGTCCGGTGCCTTTGCGGCAACCGAGTATCGCAGGCCAACTCAATGTGGCTAATGCTTGCTATGTGCTTGATACGCTGCAGCTGGCGCTGGAGGGCTGTCAAAACAAACGTTTCGATGCCGTGGTAACCGCCCCTGTGCACAAAGGGGTGATTAATGATGCCGGTTTTACTTTCAGTGGCCATACGGAGTTTTTTGCTGAAGGTGCGGGTGTTGACAAGGTGGTGATGATGCTGGCGGCCGATAGTCTTCGGGTGGCGCTTGCAACCACACACCTTCCCCTGAAAGAAGTCAGTGAGGCCATTAGCCAGAACAGCTTGAAGCAGGTGATACAAATCATTCATCAGTCCATGCAAAGGCAGTTCGGCCTGGCCGCACCGCGGATTGCCGTCTGCGGTTTGAATCCGCACGCGGGGGAGGGGGGCCACTTGGGGCGTGAAGAGATTGAGGTCATTACTCCGGTCATCGAGCAGCTTTCAGCCCAAGGCATCAGGCTTAGCGGTCCCTGGCCTGCGGATACCATCTTTAATCAGGACAAACTACAGCATTTTGATGTGATATTAGCCATGTATCACGATCAGGGACTGCCCGTGTTAAAACATCACGGCTTTGGCAAAGCAGTTAATATCACGCTCGGATTGCCTTTTATACGCACGTCGGTTGATCATGGCACGGCGCTTGACTTGGCCGGCACAGGTAAAGCCAGTGCCACCAGCCTGCAAGCTGCCGTCGATATGGCCATCATGATGGCAAACAGCCAAGGTTAATATGACACATTCTTCCCTATACCCCAGAGCCCGCAAACGGTTCGGACAGAACTTTCTCCATGATGAAGCGGTAATTGATGCGATAGTTGAAGCTATCAGTCCGGCAGCCGGGCAGCATTTAGTGGAAATTGGTCCCGGCCGCGGCGCATTGACCGCACCATTACTGTCTCGATGCGATCAACTGGATGTGATTGAGCTGGATCGCGATTTGGTGCCGCTTTTGAATGCGAAACTGGCAAAACATGAACATTTATCCATTCATGAAGCTGATGCTTTGCGTTTTGACTATCATCAGTTGCAGTCAGCGGATGAAAAACTACGGGTGATAGGTAATCTGCCCTACAACATCACGACCCCATTATTGTTCCATTTGCTGGACCAGGCAGACTGTATTGATGATATGTGTTTCATGCTGCAACGTGAAGTTGTTGAGCGCATCTGTGCGCGGCCCGGCAATAAGCAGTATGGTCGTTTGAGTATTATGGTGCAACACCAGTGCCATGCTGAGTTGTTGTTTATGGTGCCGCCGGAAGCGTTTGATCCCGCACCCAAGGTGGAGTCTGCGCTTATCTACTTGCAGCCACTCAAGCAGAGGGTCGGGGGAGAGGTTGAGCTGGAAGATTTGAATAAAGTGGTCACTAAGGCCTTTAGTCAGCGCCGAAAAACCATTGCTAACACACTGAAAAATATGACAACAGAACAGGAGCTCTTGCAGGCGGGCATTGATCCTGCCCAAAGACCGGAGACAGTCTCTGTTGCCCAGTTTGTTGCGTTAACCAGAGCCTGTCGGCACCACTGGCAGGCTTGACAATATTCGTGGCTGGCCGAAGCTTATCAAGCTTGCACCGGAAAATAGCCGTAAACACAGAAGAAATCTTGTCAGCAACTGAAATTCTCCTTCTTGACACGCTGATTTTGCTGTAGTTAGATACACACAACCAATAGGACTGTGTGTCAGAGATGAGTAGCTATTGGGACTTGGACGACATAACTATTAATAAGATATGAGGAATTAAGCTGTGAATAAATCTGAACTAATCGATGCAGTTGCTGCAGCTGCAGATATTTCAAAAGCAAAAGCCGCACAAGCTGTTGACGGCGTGACAGCAGCCGTTACCAAAGCACTGGGCAAAGGTGATCAAGTCACTTTGGTTGGCTTTGGTACTTTCTCTGTGCGTGAACGTGCTGCGCGTACTGGTCGTAACCCACGTACCGGCGAAGAAATCAAAATCGCTGCTGCAAAAATCCCTGCATTTAAGGCTGGCAAAGCTCTTAAAGATGCTGTAAACTAGCTCCTTTTCTTGGGGTGCTTAGCTCAGCTGGGAGAGCATCGCCCTTACAAGGCGAGGGTCGGGGGTTCGAACCCCTCAGCACCCACCAGGAATATCAGGAGCGGTAGTTCAGCTGGTTAGAATGCTGGCCTGTCACGCCGGAGGTCGCGGGTTCGAGTCCCGTCCGCTCCGCCAATACGAAAGAAGGGCGCATTCCATGCGCCTTTTTTTTTGTCTTTTATATTAAACTACTGGTTTAACAACATTATCTTGAAGGTTCTCTTCTATGTTGCATTTCATACGTGATCGCGCCCAGGGATGGATTGCCTGGTTTATCGTCGGCCTTATCAGTATTCCTTTTGCCTTGTGGGGGGTGAATTCCTACCTGACAGGTCCTTCTGATGTTGTGGTAGCAGAAGTAAACGGTGCCCCCATCAAACAGGCAGAACTGCAACAATCGTTGCAACAATATCGGAACCAGATGCGTAATATGCTGGGCGAACAGTTTGACCCTGACATGTTTGAAGGGCCGATGGTCAGACGTAATGTGCTGGACGGTTTGATTGAACAAAAACTGATTCAGGATGTTAATAAGGCCTTGGGCCAGCAAATCAGCGATGCTGAAGTGTCTCAGGTCATCCGTACCACACCGGCCTTTCAGCGGGACGGTCAATTTGATCCGGAATATTATGCGATGGTATTGGCCAGAGCCGGTTATAACCCGGCGAGCTACGAAGCTCAGCTGCGCACTGATCTGCTGGCACAACAACTGATGCAAAACATTCAGACCACGGCGATCGCGACGGAGCAAGAGGTCGATACGCTGCTGAGACTGGAAAAACAAAAACGTAAAATCGCTTATGGTGTTGTTCCCGTTCAGGATTACCTTGAACAGGTTACGGTCAGTGATGATGAGGTCAAACAGTTTTTTGATAACAATCAGGCCAATTACACCGCTCCTGAACAAATCAAATTGAACTATATTCAGCTTTCGGTAGACGAAATCGCGCAAAGCCTGGATGTCGACGACACCGAGTTGAAACAGTTCTATGCCGATAATAAAGATAAATTTGTCGGGCCGGAGCAGCGTCGTGCCAGCCATATTCTTATCGAAGGCAATGATGCTGATGCGCTGGCCAGCATTGAATCTATTCGGCAACGCCTACAGCAAGGTGAAGACTTTGCAGCCCTGGCTAAAGAGTCATCTCAGGATCCGGGCTCAGCAGCTCAAGGCGGCGATCTGGGGTTCTTCCAACGTGATGTGATGGAACCGGCTTTTGAAGAGGCTGTGTTTGCACTGGAGCAGGTAGGTGAGATCAGCGAACCGGTCAAAACTGAATTTGGTTATCACCTGATCAAGCTCACGGGTATTCAACACGCTGAAGGTAAATCTTTTGCTGAAGCACGCGATGAAGTCGAAGCTTTGTATCGCCGTCAGCAAGCTGAAACGGTGTTTTATGACAAGGCTGAGGAGCTTGCCAATCTGAGTTACGAAAATCCCGATAATCTTGATGTGGCGGCGGAAGCGTTGGAATTGGATGTCAAAACGACAGACAGTTTTACCCGTAGTGGTACGGAAAGCGGTATTGCCAGTGAGCAAAAAGTAATAAATGCCGCGTTCAGTGAAGATGTATTGCAAAACAATTTGAACAGTGCCGTTATTGAGTTGTCTGATACCAACTTGGTTGTTGTTCATAAAAATCAGCATATTCCGTCGACGGTATTACCGTTTGAGTCGGTTGCCCCGGCAATTCGTGAACAGCTCAAATTTGAAAAAGCCAGTGATTTGGCACGCGAGCAGGGTGAATCGATTTTAGCTGAATTGAAATCAGGCGCAACAGCTGAGACTTTGCTGAGCAACTGGCAGGCACCGGCATTTTATGCCCGTAATAGTAAAGAAATCAGCACACAAATTCTGCAACATGCGTTTTCCATGCCTAAACCAGGCGCTGAACCTCAATTTCAGGGCTTTACTGCTAATAATGGTAACTATGTGCTGGTGAAGCTGACAGGGGTAGAGAACGGTGATCCCGCTGATGTGGCACAGCAAGAGCAACAGGCATTAAAGGCACAACTGGCCCGGATCCAAGCCAATGCCGAGCTGCAAGCTTTTATCGATAGTTTACGCGCTGAAGCGAATATCAAAATACTTGATAAAACTTTGCGGTAGATTTGTTCAATCAGATGCTAGAAAAGGCGCCTTCGGCGCCTTTTTTTATGTCAGTCGATCAATGACCGCAGCGCCGACACTATCACCCCAGACATTGATGGTGGTACGGAAGCGATCCAGGAACCAATCTACGGCCAATAATAAAGCGATGCCGTCTAGAGGCAGACCCACTGCTGTTAATACAATCACCATCGTGACCAGTCCTGCCTCCGGAATACCCGCTGCGCCAATCGCTGCCAGGGTGGCGGTGACAAACACGATCATCTGCTGCATCAAGCTCAGATCAACGCCATAAGCTTGAGCAATAAATAAAACGGCAGCAGCTTCATAGAGGGCGGTACCGTCCATATTGATGGTTGCGCCCAAGGGCAGGACAAATTTCACCGCTTTGGCGTCCACTTGGTTTTCGCGGGCGCACTCCATGGTCAACGGCAACGTGGCTGAAGAGCTGGCCGTGCCGAATGCTGTCAGCAGGGCCCTTGCCATCCCTACCAGGTAATCCAGGCCGCGGCGGGCTACCAGCAGCAATATCAGCAATAAAATAATGCCATGTATCAATAAACCGGTCAGCACAGTGACCACATGCAAACCTACGGCTTTAATTTCGGCGAGGAACTGTTCACCGCCACCGGCATTACCCAGTCTGGCTGCTATCAGGGCAAAAATACCAATCGGGGCCAGGTGCATCACCCAGATGACCAGTTTCATCATTGCTTCATTAATGCCATCAAAAATGGCAAATACGGGTTTGGATTTGTCACCCAGGGTGGTTAACGCCATGGCGAACAAAATGGCAAACACGATCAAAGGCAATAGCTGTGTCTGACTGGCGGCGGAGATCAAATTGGGAGAAATCAGCGACAGGAGAATATCAGTGATGCCGGTATCCTGCTTGGCCAGGATATGTTCAGGAACCGCTGCCTGAGTGAGTTGAATACCGGCACCCGGTTGAATCCAGTTCACCACCAGTAAACCTGTCAATACCGCGATGGCTGTGGTCAGAGTGTAATAAATGATAGTGTAGCCGCCGAGACGGCCCAGATTGCGGATATCACCCAACGATCCGATACCACTGATGATGGATGCCATCACCAGTGGAATAATTGTCATTTTCAGAGCGTTAAGAAATAATGTGCCCAGCCAGTTAATGCTGCTGGCTGCTTCGCCAAAATACCAACCAAACAGGACTCCGCCAATGGCACCGAGAATAATAAAAGCCAGCAAGGCCATGGCGTGCGAGTGAGACATGTTTACCCCGTTTTTTCTAGCCCCAAAACAAAACAGGGCAATTAAAATGCCCTGTATTGTCATAATACCCGTGATACGCGCATTTCCAAGTATTACGGGTATATTAGCAGATTGATATCGGCCTATTTGTCACCGATGCCGACAATGTTATAACCGGCATCGACATAGGTGATTTCACCGGTGATGCCAGAGGCGAGATCAGAGCAGAGGAAAGCGCCTACGTTGCCGACTTCTTCAATAGTGACGTTTCTGCGCAGGGGAGAGTTACGCTCGCCATAAGCCAGCATTTTACCGAAATCACCAATCCCGGCGGCCGCCAGCGTCTTAATCGGACCTGCAGAGACGGCATTAACACGAATGCCTTCAGGGCCGAGAGAATAGGCCATGTAACGGACATTCGCTTCCAATGCTGCTTTAGCTATGCCCATGACGTTATAGTTATCAATCGCACGTACTGCGCCGAGGTAACTCAGTGTCAATAAAGAGCCATTACGTCCTGCCAGCATGGTCTTGCCCGCCTTGGCCAGGGCGGCAAAACTATAGGCACTGATATCATTGGCCATGGCAAAGCCTTCACGGGTGACGCTGTCTACATAGCTGCCCTGTAATTGCTCACGGA
>NZ_JAPDMV010000001.1 GCF_026319305.1 Methylophaga sp. OBS4 | reverse complement strand
GTCTGGAATTGGGCCGAGGGGTAACCGGACTGATTGGTCATACCCAGCCCAGACGTATTGCGGCCAGAACAGTGGCTACCCGCATTGCGGAAGAACTCAACTCCGAAATCGGCCAGGTGGTCGGCTACAAAGTCCGTTTTCATGATCAAGTCAACGCCGATCGCAGCTATATCAAATTGATGACCGACGGCATTTTACTGGCCGAAACCCAGAACGATAACTTTCTTAACCAATATGACACATTGATCATTGATGAGGCGCACGAACGCAGCCTGAATATCGACTTCCTGCTCGGCTATCTGAAACAGCTATTACCCAAACGCCCCGATCTGAAAGTCATCATCACCTCGGCGACGATTGATACCGAGCGGTTTTCCCGCCATTTTGATAATGCCCCTGTTATCGAAGTCAGCGGCCGTACCTATCCGGTAGAAACCCGCTACCGTCCCCTGCTGACCGCTGATGAAGATTCACCCGATTACGACATGGTGCAAGGCATTGTGGCCGCGGTGGATGAGTTATGCCGCGAAGGACCGGGCGATGTATTAATTTTCCTGGCCGGTGAGCGAGATATCCGTGATGTATCGGAAGCCTTGCGTAAACATCACCCGCCTCAGACTGAAATTCTGCCTTTATTTGCCCGCCAATCTGCTGCTGAGCAAAACCGGGTTTTCAAAACCGGAGGTCAACGCAGAATTATTTTGGCTACCAATGTCGCCGAGACCTCGCTTACCGTGCCCGGCATCCGCTACGTCGTCGATCCGGGTAATGCCCGTATCAGTCGCTATAGTGTACGGAATAAAGTTCAACGGCTGCCCATTGAGAAAATTTCACAATCCAGTGCCAACCAACGTGCAGGTCGCTGTGGTCGTGTTGCCGCGGGTATTTGTATTCGCCTTTATGACCAGGAGGATTTTAATAATCGTCCGGCCTTTACTGATCCTGAGATCCTGCGAACCAATCTGGCCTCGGTGATTTTGCAAATGTCGGCCCTCAAACTGGGCGATCCGGCTAAATTCCCGTTTATCAATCCGCCACCCCAGAAGATGATCAATGATGGCTACCGGTTGCTGGAAGAACTGGGTGCTGTTGATAAACGCCGCCAGATTACTGTAATCGGCAGACAGCTGGCGAAATTGCCTATTGATCCACGCATTGCCCGCATGATTCTGGCCGCAGGTGATAAAAACAGTGTCACCGAAGTGCTGGTTATTGCCAGTGCGTTGAGTATTCAGGATCCGCGGGAAAGACCGATGGACAAACAACAGGCAGCCGATGAAGCGCATGCAAAATATAAAGACGAGCGCTCGGATTTTCTCGGTTTTCTCAAATTGTGGGCCCTGTATCACGACAAGAAAAAACATTTAAGTCAGAACAAGCTGCGTAAATTCTGCCGTGACAACTTCCTGTCATTTCTGCGGCTGCGTGAGTGGCATGATATTCATCAGCAATTGCATGTACAGGTTTCACAACTGGGCCTGAAACCAAATCAGGTGGCAGCCGGTTATGAAGAAATTCATCAAGCCTTGCTGAGCGGTTTACTCAGTCATATCGCCGTTAAAACCGATAAATTTGAATACACCGGCGCGCGTAACCTGAAGTTACAAATCTTCCCCGGTTCTTCCCTGCATAAAAAAGGTCCCAAATGGTTGATGGCGGCAGAACTGGTAGAAACTGGACGTTTGTATGCCCGTATCGTAGCCAAGATCGAGCCGGAATGGATTGAACCGGTTGCGGGTGACTTGATAAAACGCCAATACAGCGATCCACACTGGGAAAAGAAAGCCGCTCAGGTTGTCGCTTTTGAGTCGGTTTCACTCTACGGCTTGCCGGTTGTGACCCGCCGGCGGATACATTACGGACCGATAGATCCGCCACTGTCCAATGAAATATTTATCCGCGAAGCTTTAGTTAACGGCGACTGGCATAATAAAGCGCTTTTTTTCCGCCATAACCTGCAGTTAATCCACGATATCGAGTTGCTGGAACAAAAATCACGCCGCCGCGATGTGTTAGTCGATGAAGATATTCTGTTCGACTTTTATCGCGCGCGGATACCTGCTGACATCATCAACGGTGCCGGTTTTGAGAAGTGGCGTAAACAGGCAGAGAAAAAAGATGCCAAGCTGCTGTTTCTAAGCCGTGAACAATTGATGCAGCATCAGGCGGAACAAGTCACCGTAGATAATTATCCGGATCAGATGCTGATCAACCGGGTGCCGCTGCCGCTGGAATATCATTTCGAGCCGGGCAAGCAGTATGACGGTATTACCCAGACTATTCCGTTGTCACTGCTCAATCAGACCAACCCGCAACGCTATCAGTGGCTGGTGCCGGGTTTGTTGCGCGACAAAATCATTTTTCTGATCAAAGCCCTGCCCAAATCCTTACGGCGTCATTTTATTCCGGTGCCTCAGTATGCTGATCAATGTCTGCAACATCTGTCGCCGGAGTCAGGTGATTTATTAGCAGCTTTGAGCGAACAACTTCGGAAGCTGACCGGCGTTGAAATTGCAGCCAATGACTGGCGAACTGAAGAGCTGCCGCTATATCTGCAAATGAATTTCCGGCTGGTGGATGATAGCGGCAAACTTCTGGCTGAAAGCCGCGACCTGGAACAACTCAAGCAGGACTGGGCCAAACAGGCTGCTGCCAGTTTCCGGCAGATACCCGACAGTGAATATGAACAGCGGGGCCTGACCGGCTGGTCATTTAATGACTTACCTGAACACATCACATTAGAGCAGAATGGCTTGCAAATGACCGCTTATCCGGCACTGGTCGATAAAGGTGACAGTGTTGATCTGACCCTGATGGATACAGCCGGCCAGGCCCGTAGCCTGACGCATCTGGGGCTGCGTCGTTTGTTCATGTTGGCCCAGGTGGATGCGGTGAAATATTTATCTCGAAACCTGCCGGGCATTCAGCAAATGTGTCTGCACTATGCCAATGTGCCGCCATCGCCGTTTGAGCGGAATCAAGCCGATACCGAGATGACGCCCTGTGAACAGCTGAAAACGGACCTGATCCATGTCGCCTTTGACCGCTGTTTCCTGCTTGGTCAGCCGGCAGTCAGAAACCGACAACAGTTTGAACAACGGCTTAATGAAAAACGCAGTGAGTTGATTAAAATCGCTTCTGATCTGGCACTGAGTATTGCCAGCCCCCTGGCCGAATATCATGCAATTGCTAAACGGCTGGGCGGCAAGATACCCCTGACAGCCATTAATGCCATCAGTGATATCCGTGAACAGCTCGGTTATCTGATATATCAGGGGTTTGTGCATGATACGCCGGATGATGCCCTGGAACGCTTGCCGGTTTATTGCCAGGCCGCCGGGATCCGTCTGGATAAACTGCTCACTGATCCGCTGAAAGACAAACAACGTATGGCCGAGGTGATGCCCCACTGGCAGCGCTTCACCAGCAAGGCTGACAAGTTGCAGACAGAGGAATTCAAAACTTACCGCTGGATGCTGGAGGAATTCCGGATTTCAGTATTCGCTCAGGAATTAAAAACCGCCTACCCTGTTTCAGCCAAACGTCTGGAAAAACAGTGGCAAAGCTGCTGATTATCAACCTTAAAACGCACGATTTCAGTGGTAGATAAAAGCGCTCCATGCGGCGTTATGGTGCTTGACAAGGGAATCACCATTGCCTACGCAACAACCTTGCATTGGAAACGCTGCGATGGCTCTGAAAACATGAATTTTAAGGTTGATTGGGTATAGACCAGGGTTCCGGTTTCCCCAAATGGAAACCCTGAACATAATCAATACCCAGCTGTTTCATCATTGCCAGCGTCTTATTATCTTCAACAAATTCGGCAACAGTTTTCAGCCCCATTACCTGACCAATACCGTTGATTGAATTGATAATCTCAAGATTGACCGTATTGCTGATGCAGTCTTTGACAAACATACCGTCAATTTTCAGATAATCGATGGGCAATTGCTTGAGATAGGCAAAAGATGACAGACCACTGCCAAAATCATCCAGCGCAAACAAGCAACCAACTTTGCGCAGCTCACTGATAAAAAGCAGCGCTGAACGCATATTGGTGATGGCTGCGGTTTCAGTAATTTCGAAACATAACACCGCATCCGACTCGGCCAAAGCCTCGGCCTGAATCATGGTAATAATCTTTTCGTAAAAACGGCTATCGCCCAGAGACTGGCCCGACAAATTAATGGCATAAATGCCTCGAATGTCCCGCCCCTGCTTGCGTGCCTGGTGCAGGCGGGATAACACATGTTCGACAGTCCACATATCAATCGCAGCAGCCAGATTGTAACGTTCCGCTGCCGGCAGGAAATTGCCCGGCGCAATAATGCCGCCATCATCGTCTTGCATCCTGATCAGCAATTCGTAATGTGGCCAGGATTTATTACTCGGATGGGTGGCAATAATCGGCTGACTGTACAGCAGCAATTTCTGCTGTGCCAGCGCCTGCTGAATACGTGAAACCCATAGCATTTCGCCATTACGCTGAACCAGATGTATATCATCGGCGCTATATACATGCACCCGGTCACGTCCTGCCTCTTTGGCGGCATAGCAAGCACTGTCAGCTTGTTTTAATACATCGATCAATGAACTGTCATACTTAATGGCAACCAGCCCGAAGCTGGCACTGACTTTGAACCTGTGACTTTCATACTCAAAGGTAAAGTTGCGAATGTTACTCAAAACCTGATCGAGCAACTCTCTTGCTCTGGCTAATGAGCAGTTAGGCATTAACACTGCAAACTCATCGCCGCTGAAGCGCGCCAGCATGTCCGACTGTCGCAACGATGTTTTCAATATATCGCTGATTTGACATAGCAACGCATCACCGGCGATGTGACCGCAGGTATCGTTAATAACCTTGAACTGATCAAGATCCAGATAACAAAACACATGTTCATCATCTTGCTGTTGCAGCACTTCCTGCAACCGGTCTTCCAGGGCAATACGGTTGGGCAATCCCGTCAACGCATCATGCTGCGCCTGATATTGCAGATTCTGACTTAATACATATTCCTGGGTAATATCCTGTGACTGCATGACTACATAGTCCACCTCACTTTCATCATTTCTTACCGCAGAAAGTGTAGATAACAGCCATAAGGTTTTACCGCTTCTGCTCGCGAACCGTCTGGTGATTTTGTACTGATCGATCTTTCCGCTCAGCAATTCGTCAAAATATGGGCTCACATTACGGGGAACATCTTCGTGTAACAACTCAATGGAACGCAAAGACTGCATTTCCTTCTTGCAGTAACCAAACAGCTCGCAAGCCGCTTTATTTACATCAAGAATCTGGTGTTCCCTATCGATCAGCAACATGGGCACACCGGCTTCCTCAAAGGTATGCAGCAGAAAATTTTCTTTTTCCTGCAGTTGTCTCAACAGGACCGATTGTTCTTTATTGATATCAGTTAAATCAGCCACCAACCTGCTGTTTTCATGTCGAAGTCCGAGACTATCGATCAGACGGTGATGCAGATTGTTAACCAGGATCGATATTGATATGAGATAGACAAAAGTCGTTAATGCCTCCCACTCCAACCCGGCAAGGAAAATGCCGATAGCTACCGGCAGGATCATCGGCATCACAAAAGCGCAGAAACTGCGGATACTGCTGAGATGAGAAAACACTGATCCGGCAGACATGCCCGCCACGACCAGTGGAATAATGAGCTGCTGTGTCAGCGGCAGTGTTGGGTCAAACTGCCAACCCAGCATGCCCCAAATACCGCCGCTTATTAATAAAGCAAATGCATAGCTATTTTCATAAAAACGTACCGCATCGGCAGAAGGATTGCCTGCCAGCTTTAATTTCAGTCGTTGTAATAGCAGCAAACGCAGGAGATTCACTACCATTGATAGCGAAACCCAGATGATAACGAACATCGAAGAGATGAGCGGATAGAGTACAACTGCAGTGATACTACTGATGCTGATATTGGTCAGGATGGCGGTCAGGCCTTGCTGCAACAAAATTTGCAATCGCATCTTGTCAATCTGTTGTTGATCGACAGCACGAGAATCCCTATTCATGCTAAAAGCCGTGTTCAAATTCGCTCCTGAATATATTTCCGTTTTTTCGTAATTGTGAACTACATCACAGTGTAGCAGTTAATGCAGATAGCGATGAATGAAAAAATGTCGACTGGTTCACATTATTTCTCAGATACATCGAAAATCAGCTAACAAATGTATCAAGTCATTCAGTTTTGGTTCAGTTTAGCTCTGCTAATCTGCAGTCAACAGCTAACAAAAGAGGAGAGCTGTCATGAAAAACGTGATCAAAACATTAACGCTGGCCACCGCGCTTACGCTGGTATCAGCCGGTGCGATGGCCGGTGATCGTTATTATCGTGACCATCACGATTATGATCGTTATGAAAAAGCACGTGTCACTCATGTCGAACCTATCTATAGCACAGTGCATGTGACTACACCACACCGCGAGTGCTGGGATGAACCTGCTTACAGACGTGGTTCCGGCTCATACACCAGTACCATAGCCGGTGGCATTATTGGCGGTGTAATCGGTAATCAGTTTGGCAGTGGTGGCGGTAAAACAGCCATGACCGTTGCCGGTACCCTGCTGGGAGGCTCTGTCGGCCGTGATGTTGGCAATCGTGATAGTTATCACGCGCGCTATGAAGAGCGTTGCAGGGTCACTGAATCCCATCATCATGAACGCCGCATTGATGGCTACCGTGTAACTTATCGTTATCACGGTCAAACCTACACTACTCACATGGATCATCATCCGGGTAAATTTATTCCGGTTGATGTTCACGTAGAGCCACGTCACCATCGCTATTATTAAGAGGAATTGAAATGAAATTACGTGAATTAATGACAGTCATGCTGTGTCTGTCAGCTACGGGTCTGATGACCAGTCTGCCGCTGCAGGCACAGGAACGCCCCTATACGGTGACTAATGGGAATCAGCTTGATGCAGACAGTTATAAAGGCTTCAAACTTTACCGTAACTGGTGCGCCCGCTGCCATGGCACCTACGGCCAGGGTCTGGCCGGACCTAATCTGGCTCAAAGCCTGAATAAAATTAGTCGAGATGAATTCATGACCACCGTAGCAGACGGTAAAACAGGCACTATCGGCAGTATGCCGGCATGGAAAGCCAACCCCGGTGTCATGGAAGGCCGCGAATATATCTACAGCTATCTTAAGGCCCGTGCTGATGGAGCAATTGGTGAAGTCAAACCTGAAAAAGCCAAATAAAGCAGACCTGGTTATGAAAACCGAAACTTGCTTTACACGCAGATATTGTTATATACCGAAACAACATTGTTTCGGTATAAATACACGTTCACGGATGTTAAGGTCGTTTGATGTTGAATTTTAGGTATCTGCCACTGATTATTATGCTGACGAGCCTGCCGGCGATGGCAGATCATTTGCCCTATGATCTGGAACCCGGCACCAGCATCAACGAGATTGCGTTACCCTTGACCAAACATACGGCTGCCGAACTGGCCCGTATTGAAACGGGCGGCAAGGTTTTATCCGTCGATGAGGAGCGTCGCAACAATCACATTATTTTCCGGGTCAAAGTACTGCATAATAATGGCAAAGTAAAAGTCCACCGTATCGATCGTGATACCGGACATGCAGCTCGCTGAGGCTTCATGCGCGTTTTAGTTATAGAAGACGAAATTCATCTGCGGGAACAGATCGAACAACAACTGAAAAAACAGAACCTGACCGTTGATGCGGTTGCCGACGGTGAAGAAGGCCTGTTTATGGGCTCCGAATACCCTTACGATGTTGCCATCATTGATCTGGGTTTACCCAAACTGTCCGGAATCGATGTGATTCAACAACTGCGGCAGCAAGGCCATGACTTCCCTATTCTTATTCTGACCGCCCGCGGCCGCTGGCAGGATAAAGTGGAAGGTCTCGAATCCGGCGCTGATGATTATCTGGTTAAACCGTTTCACTTTGAAGAACTGATGGCTCGCCTCAATGCCCTGTGCCGCCGGGCTTCCGGCTGGGCGAATCCTACCCTGTGCTGCGGCCCAATCAGTCTCAACCCCAGTACCCAGCAGGTCACCAAAAACGATCAGGTGATTGATTTAACCGCTTACGAATATCGTTTGCTGCACTATCTGTTGTTACATGCCGGTGAAGTCATATCCAAAACCGAGCTGACTGACCACATCTACGAACAGGATCAGGATCGTGACAGCAATGTCATTGAAGTTTTCGTCAAGCGTCTGCGCAGCAAACTTGACCCCGATAAAGAGCTCAACCCGATTGAGACCTTGCGTGGTCGCGGTTACAGATTGAACCTGCCTCGTGAGAGTTTTTAGTTTTTCACTCTCCAACCGGCTGTTAATTGCTGTCAGCCTGGTGTTGACAGCTTTTCTGGGCCTGTCTGCCATCAGTCTCAACAATGCGTTTGAAAGCAGCGCCAAAACAGAGCAGCAAAAAAGGCTGAAAAACTATGTTTACACCCTGTTGACAGCGGCCGAACTTAACAACAATGGCAAGCTCATTCTGGCGAAGGATCTGGCCGAGCCTAAATTTGCTATTCCCAACTCAGGCCTGTACGCCCAAATCACCAGCGGTAACCGTATTGTATGGCAGTCCCCTTCTGCTATCGGCCTGTTTCTGGCTTTACCCTTCCATCCCGGCCCGTCAAACGAGGAATATTCGGTGCTGGAGCTGGAATCAGGTCTGACCCTGGTCAATCTGGCCTTTGGGATTGTCTGGGAGACGGAGTCCGGCCAGGAAATCAGTTACACCATCAATGTTGCCGAGGATATTCACACACTGGATCAGCAAACAGCAGGTTTTCAGCGTAATCTCTGGTACTGGCTGGGCGGCACGGGCCTGATGCTGTTGATTGCCCAGTCGATTATTCTGCGCTGGAGTTTACGCCCACTGCATGATGTGGCGATTGACTTGCATGCGATCGAAACCGGCGAACACAAACGGCTTAATGAGCAATATCCCAAAGAGTTGCAGCAACTCACCAACAATATCAATGCATTGCTTGATCATGAAGAATCACGACGGCAACGTTATAAAAACTCCCTGGCAGATCTGGCACACAGCCTCAAAACACCGTTGTCGGTATTCCGTGGTGAACTGGAGCAAAGTCGTAATCTGGATGAATTGAAAGAAACCGGTTATGAACAGCTTGACCGGATCAGCGGCCTGGTTGATTACCAACTGCAGCGGGCCTCAACTGAAGGTAAAAGCAGTCTACTGGCACCGGTCTCACTCGGGGAAATTATTTCTAAAATCATTAACAGTCTGGACAAGGTATACCAGAGCAAAAATGTTCGGACCCAGTGTGAAATTGAGCGTAACGCCTACATTCATGCCGATGAAGGTGATATGTACGAACTGCTGGGCAACCTGCTGGAGAACGCCTATAAATACTGTTACGGACAAGTACATGTGATTGTCCGTTCTGTCGATGACGTCATCAAAATACGGGTCGAAGATGACGGCAGTGGCATTCCCAGCCGTGCTGAAGGTTATGTCATCAAACGCGGTCACCGTATTGATACCCAGGCTGAAGGTCAGGGCCTGGGCCTGGCTATCGTCAGCGACATCATCATGGCCTATGAAGGCAATATCAATCTGGAACGCGGGCACCTGGGTGGTGCCAGTTTTGTGATTGAGTTACCACGTCACTGACCAATCTGGAAATGCGCGTTTCAGGTTATTTATTTCACTGTATTCTGCTGCGCCTGCAGATATTGAAACAGCTGACGTGCTGATTTAGGTGGTTTTTGCTGTTTGGCTTCACGCTCAGCATTGCGCACCAGTTGTCTGACATGTTGCACATCAAAATCATCAAATGCTGCAATCAGCTCGCCATACACTTCCTTGTCACCCTGTAACAGCCGATCGCGCCACGATTCCAGTTGATGAAACTGTTTCACCTGTCCCTGATGCGGCTGACGCAGTGCAGCCAGATCCTGCTCAATTTTTTCATAATCTTCATTGGCAATCATGCCACCGATAAAACCCACCTGACGTTTTAATGCCCCTTTGCTCATGCCATGTGCTTTAACAATAGCGTCATACAAATCTTCAGGTAAATTCAGCTTATTAAGATCTATTAAAGGCAGTTCAATCAATGACTTGCCAAGACTTTTTAAAGCATCAAGTTCACGCTTTATCTGTGACTTGCTTTTCTCTGTGCCCCACTCTTCCGGCCAGGATTCGTCTGCATTATCGTGTTCAAATTCAGTCATGTTATTCGCCCTGTACCGTAACAATTACCCGGCGACGCTGAGGGTGTGCCCGGTGCTCCCAAAGATAGATCCCCTGCCAGATCCCCAGATCACATTGTCCCTGACTGACCGGCACCGTTAAGTCGGGATTAGTCAATACCGTGCGGATATGCGCACTCATATCATCGGGACCTTCATCCTGGTGCCGGAACATCGGATCGCCATCAGGCACGATATGTTGCATAAAAGTCTCCAAATCATGACGCACGTCCGGATCGGCATTCTCACACAACATCAAAGAGGCGCTGGTATGTTGTACAAACACATGACAGGTACCGGTAGTGATGCCGGAGTCAGCCACCTGTTGTTGTACATCACGGGTGATATTGCTGGTGCCGCGACCGCCATTGTTATAAATCAGTGTCTGTTGATAAACCATTATGCTTTTCCTGATTCAAAATGCGCACTGGCCTGACCGCTGCGAATAACATCACGCGCATGCGCCGCGGCCTGTGCCGGCGTTGGTTGCAGACCGGTGTGCCACAAGGCAATGGCAGCACCATAAACCAGCGTATCAAAAGCCGGTCCGGACTGGCCCGCTAAGGCACGCATGCCCTGCTCCAGAGTTTCTTCTGCCGTGACCGACTCATGTTCGCTGGTGACGCCCCGGGTGTCCTGCTCAATACCAAAATCCTCAGGATCAAGGCTGAGTTCGTGCATCTCGGCACCTCTCATGCTGAAATTATTGGAAACCTCGCGCAGCGTAGGCACGATACCGCCTTCCAGACCACGGGCAATCAAGGCACTGTCAAAGCCCGCTTTATCAGCCAGCCATGATAAAATCGGCGGATATGCCTTATGCACAAAGCCGATTGCCAGATGCGTTTGTTTGCTGGCTTTCACCGGCATAATCATTTTTTCCAGCGTCGCCAGACTGGGACGTTTAATCATTTGCGTACGCAGTTGCTGCAACGCAAATACTTTGGGACTGGCCTGGGCCTGGTCAATATAAGCCCAGCCGATGTTTTTGTTATTGATGGCAGTTGTTGCAGCCGCAGTTGACTGATTGACATCAATGCCTGCCAGCGACAAAACCTGGGCATGGGTAACGCCGAACTTGGGTCCCATTTCAAAAACACCTTGCGATATCGTCGGCAAGCCGCAAGCAGCCAATACCGCTGGTAAAAACGCTGTCACCGGGCAATGCCGGTTAAAACCATTATAAGGATCAGCAAATATCAGTAACTGTTCTACATCCGCCTGCTGCTGATCGGTGACCGACTGCAAAGCCTGTAAAATCCCCAGGTTTTCTTCATTGGTTTCGCGTTTCATCCGCATCGCAATAAAGAATATTGCGGCACGTACCGGATCAGCCTCACCGGAAAGGATTTCCATTGTGGCCGCATAAGCTTCTTCAGTACTTAAATCCTTGCTCAAGTGCGGACCGGTCGCGACTTTTTTAATGGCATCTGCAATTGCAGTCATGGTTATTCCTGATTCAGCCAGGCCAGCAAGGTGTCTTCACCGACAACGGTGACACCCAGTGACTCGGCTTTGGTTAATTTTGAACCGGCATCACGGCCAGCGACCACATAATCGGTTTTCTGGGACACGCTGCCTGCCACTTTAGCGCCCAGCGCCAGCAGTTTCTCTTTGGCTTCACTACGCGACATATGTTCCAGCGTACCGGTCAAAACAATGGTTTTGCCACTCAACTCAGAATCTGCAGCCGTTTTTTCTTCCTGAGGCCAGTGCACGCCGACAGCCAGCAGTCTTTCAATCACCTCACGGTTATGCGGCTGCTGGAAGAACGTTTCAACATGGTGGGCGACAACAGGGCCGACATCTTCAATTTCGATTAATGCTTCGGCATCAGCCTGCATCAAGGCATCCAGCGTCATAAAATGACTGGCCAGCGATCGGGCCGTTGCTTCCCCGACTTCCCGGATACCCAAGGCATAAAGAAAACGGCCGAAACGGGTTTGTTTGGCGGCTTGTAAAGCCTTAACCAGATTGTCAGCGGATTTCTGCCCCATCCGCTCCAGTCCGGCAATTTGTTCAGCTTCAAGCAAAAACAGATCTGCCACATCTTTAATCAGACCGGCATCCACCATCTGTTCGACCAGCTTATCGCCGAGGCCATCCACATCCAGCGCTTTGCGCGAGGCAAAATGTTTAATTGCTTCCTTACGCTGCGCGGGGCAGAACAACCCGCCACTGCAACGTGAAACGGCTTCACCCTCTTCTCGCTCAACATCGGAACCACAAATAGGACACTGTGCCGGCATGACAAATTCACGGGTGTGGTCGGGGCGTTGTGAAGTGACCACTTTAACGATTTCCGGAATAACATCACCGGCACGACGCACAATCACCCTATCGCCAATACGTACATCTTTACGGCGGATTTCGTCCTCATTGTGCAAAGTTGCGTTGCTGACCGTCACACCACCGACAAATACCGGCTTCAGTCTCGCTACCGGCGTTAAAGCACCGGTTCTGCCGACCTGTACTTCAATATCTTCCACCGTAGTCATTTCTTCCTGCGCCGGGAATTTATAGGCAATCGCCCAGCGCGGGGCGCGGGAAACAAATCCTAACCGTTCCTGCAAAGCAGTGTCATCGACTTTAAACACCACCCCATCAATATCGTAAGTCAAACTGTCCCGGCGCTCACCCAACTGCTGAATATAAGCCTGACAAGCCTCCAGCCCCGTCAGTTTTTTCAACTCAGGTGAAATCCGGCAACCCCAGCCGGCAATCATGTTCATCGCCGCAGTATGACTTTTAGGTCTGGCGGCACCTTCGATATAACCCAAACCGTAACAATAAATATCCAGCGGTCTGATCGCGGTGATTTTAGAGTCCAGTTGTCGCAACGATCCGGCGGCGGCATTACGAGGATTAACAAAGATTTTCTTGTTATTTTTCAGTTGGGCACGATTCAAGGCTTCAAACCCGGCTTTTGGCATAAAGATTTCACCACGGATTTCCACTACCGCGGGAATCGAATCGCCTTTTAATCGCAACGGCACCGATTTGATCGTGCGGACATTGGCGGTCACATCTTCACCGGTAGTGCCGTCCCCGCGGGTGGCCGCCTGTACTAATACGCCGTTTTCATAACGGATGCTGATGGCCAAGCCATCCAGTTTTGGTTCGGCCGCATAAACTTGTGGCTGGTCAGTATTCAGCCAGTCACGCACTTTCTTATCAAAGGCTTCCAGTTCCGTCTGATCGAACACATTGTCCAGCGATAACATCGGAAGCGCATGTTCAACTTCGGCAAATTTATCCAATGCAGCGCCACCGACCCGGCGGGTCGGAGAATCATCAGTCAGCAGTTGTGGATAATCCTGCTCCAGTTGTTGCAGCTCACGAAACAGTCGATCATATTCCGCATCAGGAACTTCAGGGTTATCAGCAACATAATATAGATAGTTATAGTGATTGATAAGCTCACGCAGTGTTTCAGCGCGCTGCTGGATCTCAGTTGAAATAGTCATTCGAATGTTGGTTATTCTCTGCCTGAACAGACATTTGATAGTCAAGGATGCGGCCGCGCATCGCTTCCAAACCACTGTCACTGATTGGCTGGCGTTGATCATCGCATAAAACACCGCCCAGCTGTTCGTTCATTCCCCGTGCGGTTTCCAGCAAATCATCAAACAAGGCCATACCATTGATCGGGCCCGGAAGTCGTGCAAAGACCAATAAGCCGGGCGTCGTCATCGACACAAACTTGTCCGGCAACAATGTGCCCGGATCAAGAATATTAGCCACACTGAACAAAGTCTGCTTGCGAGAGCCCTGGGTCTGGCGATGGTAAATCTGCATATCACCAAAATGCAGATCATGGTTATCCAGAACCGCTTTAACAGCACGGCCTGTGAACGCATTAGACGCCGGTGCCATAATAGTCAAAGCAATGACCATATCCCAGTCTTGAGCTTCGGTCACTTCAGTTTCAGCCGCTTCTGTATTTGCCTGAACTGTTTCCGATGTGGCTTCTGTAAACAAGTCAGCTTCAGGATGCGCTGTCAGCTGCTCATTGTTTTCAGATTCTGCTTCGTCCAAGTGAGACTCTTGTTCAAACAATGCATCAAAGCGCTGCTGGAAACTGTCACCTTCCCGCGATTCATCGATATCCAGCTCTCTTTCAAATGCTCTCGCCCGTTCCTGACTGCGTTGATGTGCATACCAGCTGGCCGCGATAAACGCGACGATAATAACGATTGTGAGGACAATGATTTCTAACACTTAAATTTAGTCTGCTATTCAGGGTCTGTTGACGTTTCTGTTTTCTCCTGCTGGAGGCTTATTTTTACGGCCCGGCAAGGTGGAAAGCACGTGGTGTAGTATAATACTACATAAGGGATTGGCAACGACGCTGGACGCAAAAATAGCTTCAGCCCCGTTGGATTGTGTTTGAAAAAGCGCCTTTCCGCTGTTGCCCGTCACTTATTTGCAATGGTCACAAAAACGTCTGAAACGTTTTTGAGCGCAAATCCTGTAAGGGGTGAATTATAGGGATGTAATCGGCGCTTTTTCTGTATCAATGGAGACGAAGACAAACGTCAACCGACCCTGAACGAGAATATTTCATTTATTACATTGAGATTATCCATGTCCACTAAACCAAGCAAACAACTGGAAACCTTCAAAAATGCGACACCGGAGCGTGATTATACCATCCGTATAGAATCACCCGAATTTACTTGCCTGTGTCCTAAAACCGGCCAGCCCGATTTTGCCACGATCAGGCTTGAATATGTTCCCGACCAAAAATGTGTCGAACTGAAATCATTCAAACTCTACATCTGGTCGTATCGTGACGAAGGCGCATTCCATGAAAAAGTCACCAATACGATCCTCAATGATCTGGTTGAAGCCTGCGATCCACGATTTATGCGTGTGACCGGTATTTTCAATGTACGTGGCGGTGTTTATACCACCGTAGTTGCCGAACACCGCAAACCAGGCTGGGTCGCACCAACACCGGTACAACTGCTCTGATCTGTGTTATCTGACGCCTGGATTGGCATCGATCTCGGCACCTCCGGGTGCCGGGCTGTTGTTATCAATGCACAAGACAATATTGTCGCGCAGCAACACCTTTCTTTTCCGCCTTCAGTTAGCACCGCTCCCGCTTCCGAACAAAACCCTCAGCAACAATGGCAGTATGTTAAACAACTGCTGTTGTCCCTGCTGGCAGACCTGAAAAACTTCCGAATCCGGGCTATCAGCGTCGACGCCACTTCCGGTTCAATTCTGCTGACTGACAAGCAAGGCCGGCCGCTTACCCCTCTTCTGATGTATGACGATGCCCGTGCAAAGCAACAGGCCGAGATGATTGGCAAAGTCGCAGCAGCCGACTCTGCGGCGCATGGGGTCAGTAGCGGCCTGGCTAAACTACTCTATCTGCAACAACAAACTGAATTGCCCACTGACTATCAGCTGATGCATCAGGCCGATTGGATTTTATTCAAGCTGGGCGCCGAACTCGGTGTCACCGACTACAATAACGCGCTCAAAACAGGCTTTGATCCGGTTCAGCTGCAATGGCCTTCATGGCTGGATACACTAATAGATACCAACTGTCTGCCCCGGGTTGTCAGTCCGGGAACCGTGATTGGCAACTTAATCCCCGAACTACAAGCAGAACTAAGGCTGACGTATTCACCCGAGTTAATTGCCGGCACTACCGACAGCATCGCGGCCTTGCTGGCAACCGGTGCCAGCAAAACAGGTGAAGCCGTCACCTCTCTGGGGTCGACGCTGGTGTTAAAACTGATTGCTGATCGCCCCGTCTATCAGCCTGAACACGGTATTTACAGTCACAAACTGGGCGCATTGTGGTTAACAGGCGGCGCCTCCAATACCGGTGGTGCGGTGCTCAGACATTTCTTCAGCGATGACGAACTCAGCCACTTGAGCCAGCAGATCGATCTGAATCAAACACCACCGACTTATTACCCGCTTTTGACAGCAGGTGAACGGTTTCCGTTTAATAACCCACAACTAGAGCCATTGTTGAGCCCGCGGCCTGCCAACGATGCCGCTTTTTTGCATGGTCTGCTCACTGCAATGGCGGATATTGAAATGCAGGGATATCACCTGCTCACCGCGCTTGCCGGCTGTGAATTAAAATCAGTCCGAACCACGGGAGGCGGCGCAGAAAATAAGATATGGCAATGCATTCGCCAGCAGAAACTCAAGGTTCCCTTACTTGAGTTGACACAGACAGAAGCGGCATTCGGCACCGCCCTGTTAGCTAAGGACAAACTAAAAAATTACTGAGGTATAACATGCAGGATCTGGTCAAAGGAGCACGCTATCTAATACAGGGCTTCAGCCTGATTAATCAGCCGGGGGTACGCCGTTTTGCCTATTTACCTATGGCGATTAATACCTTGCTGTTCAGTATCGCGATCTGGTTTGGCATCAGTGAATTTGATCCGTGGATGAACGCCTTGATGCCAACTTGGCTGCCGGAATGGCTGGCCAGTGCATTAATGTGGATCCTCTGGCCGATATTTTTGCTGTTGCTGGTTCTGATTGTGTTTTTCACCTTTTCGATTATCGCCAATATGCTTGCCGCGCCATTTAATGGGCCATTAGCCGAAGCCGTTGAAATCAAACTTTCCGGTCAAGCGCCACCGGCCATGGCCTGGACCCGGATCATCAAAGACACCCCCAAAATGATTTTCAATGAAATCAGAAAACTGGGTTATTTATTGATCTGGATGATTCCGTTGCTGCTGCTGTCGTTTATCCCGGTTGTCAACATTGTTTCGCCGCTGTTGTGGGTGTTGTTTTCCAGCTGGATCCTGGCGCTGGATTACCACGACTTCCCGATGGGTAACCATCAGTTGCTGTTTAATCAGCAACGGATGGTATTAAAACAAAAACGTGGACTGGCTTTGGGCTTCGGTCTCGCGACAATGGGCGCAACCATGATTCCAATCTTGAACTTTCTGGTGATTCCAGCAGCAGTCGCCGGGGCTACAGCCTTATATCTTGAGAATCTAAAACCGGATTAAGGATAGTGATTCAGATAAATACCCTCCATGGTATTTTCCGCCGATACTTCGACACTGCCCGGTGCAACATATGCCGCGGATTGTTTGTTTAATGTCGATATAAACCGTTATTTCTTATAGTCATTCAGGATATCGTCAATATCCCACTCGCAGGAACCACAGCCTGAAATGGCCCCGGTTTTTCTCGAAATCGCATCGGCAGTATCAACCCCTTGCCCGATTAGCTGCTCGATTTTGCCACGCGTAGTTCCACTACAGTCACAAACGACTTCATCGGCCAGGTCGGGGCAAGGTTGATTCACGGATGTTTTCCAAAAAACAATCGATACACAATGGCCATATGGCGAATATAGCAAACGATATAAAGCAAAAATCTATGGCGTAAAATGCAGGCTGCCACCGAAAATACCCACCAAACCGATGATAATCAGATAAATGGCAACAATATAGTTCAGCAAACGCGGCACCAGCAGAATCAAAATGCCGGCAATCAGGGAAAGCAGCGGTGTTAGCGCGATAGTCATACTCATATCCTTGTAAATAAAGTTAAGTGAATTATAAGTTATATACGACGCCATGCAAGGTACCGGACAACAGTGAAAAAACACAACTGTGATTTGATTCGCACGTTTCCCAATCCCTTCAGCAGGCCCTAGTTCAACGAATGCTAACGTTTTCATCATCAACAGGGTTCTCAAACCAACTATCTGACAGCGCGGCAAAGGTAAGATACGATAACAACGCTTCAATTTAGTGTTAATAGGTCTTAGGATAATTAATGGATATAACCGCACTGCTTACCAATCTGATTACCCAGCTTAATAGCCTCGTATGGGGCCCATTGATGTTAGTGCTGATTCTTGGCACGGGTTTAGTGTTAATGATTGGCCTGAAAGGCATGCCCATTACCAAGCTGACCTATGGTATGAAAATGCTGTGGCGCGGCCGTGATATCAGCAAACAAGCGGGTGAAGGTGATATTTCAGCGTTTAATGCCCTGATGACATCACTGTCGGCAACCATTGGCACCGGTAATATCGCGGGGGTGGCAACGGCGATTTTTCTGGGCGGACCGGGAGCCCTATTCTGGATGTGGATGACAGCCCTGGTCGGCATGGCAACCAAGTATTCAGAAGCCGTATTAGCGGTACATTTTCGTGAAACCGATAAAAAGGGCAATAAAATCGGCGGCCCGATGTATTACATAAAAAATGGCCTGAGTCGTCGTTTTGCCTGGCTGGGCACAGCCTTTGCCGTATTCGGCGCAATGGCAGGTTTTGGAATTGGCAACACGATTCAAGCTAATTCGGTGGCTGATGTTTTAGCTTCAAACTTGGGGGTTCCGCCATTAATAACGGGCCTTACCATGGCTGTTCTGGTGGCATTGGTGTTGATTGGCGGCATTAAACGTATTGCCGTGGTAGCCGGTAAATTGGTGCCATTTATGGCGATCAGTTATGTACTGGCAGGTATCGTTATTTTAATAATGCACGCCGCAGTGATTCCCCAAGCTTTTGAGCTCATCTTTGTGCATGCTTTTACGCCTGTGGCCGCTACCGGCGGCTTTGCCGGAGCGGCAGTATGGGCCGCTATTCGTTTTGGTGTCGCTCGCGGCATTTTTTCTAATGAAGCCGGTTTAGGCAGTGCCCCTATTGCTCATGCAGCCGCCAAGACCAATAGTCCCGTCCGCCAGGGAAGCGTAGCGATGTTAGGCACCTTTATTGACACCATCATCATCTGTTCAATTACCGGTTTGGTCATTATTGTATCGGGTGCCTGGACCAGTGGTGAGACCGGAGCAAGTTTGTCATCACTGGCATTTGAATCTGTTTTACCCGGACTGGGAGGGATGATTGTCTCGTTTGGTCTGTGTCTTTTTGCTTTTACCACCATTCTCGGCTGGAGTTTTTACGGCGAAAAATGTGTGGAATATTTGTTTGGCGTACGTTCGATCACCCCTTTTCGTATTTTATGGATAGTGGCTGTGCCCATAGGTGCCGTCGCCAATTTATCGTTTATCTGGTTGGTGGCAGATACCTTAAATGCCCTGATGGCACTGCCGAACCTAATTGCTCTATTACTACTGAGTCCGGTGGTCTTCAAGCTTACCAAGACGTATTTTGCTGAGAACAAATAACTTGTAACCCAACGATTAAGCCGCATACCAGAGTACGGCAAAATAATGGCATACGGTACCGGCAATCACAAACAGGTGCCAGATGAAGTGTCCATACCGCAGTTGTGAACCGATTGCGAAAAAGGCGACACCGCCAGTGTAAAACAAGCCGCCCGCAAGCAACCAGAGCACGCCCGCTGAAGGCACTCTGGCCAGTAGCGGATCAATTGCGATTACGATAATCCACCCCATCAGCAGATAAAGGCAGGTAGAAAATATGGGATGGCCTTTTTTCTCGAATATCTTCAGTGCCACACCGGCAATAGCAAGCCCCCAAACAAGTCCGAAAAGTGTCCAGCCCCATGTGCCGTTAAGTACCCCAAGCGTGAACGGTGTGTAGGTACCGGCGATAAGAAGAAAGATCGCGGAATGTTCGATGATTCGGAAAACACGCTTAACCTTGCCACGGGGTAATGCGTGGTAGAGCGTGGAGGAAAGGTAAAGCAATATCATGGTGGCGGAGAAGATGCTCGCACCGACAACAAACGCGACATCTCCGTGCCGTGTTGCATGCATGATAAGAAACGGCACGCCGACAAGTGCAGCAAATAGACCTATACCGTGGCTGAGGCTGTTCGCGACCTCTTCCACATGAGATTGCTCACGCCAGGGTTTTGCAAGCGGTATGCGCATAACAAGTTCCTTTCAAAGCCTGTTGACAAAGCCGCCGTCCCATCCCGCCTCCGACTAAGCTTACGGATACTATTGAATTCAACTGGTGCATCCAGTCAGGCATCTCTACTCTGCCTTTCGGATAGGGACTACAGGATTCTTTTTTTACTGAATGATAGCGTACACCTTTTCAATAAAAAACAGTTTACTACCACTCCCCAGCAGACCAAAAACCAAGTTGACTGCCTTTGTTATTTTATGGTCTGACCGGAGAAGTAATCTGACTGCCGGCAGCTATATTCAGCCCATCATTTTTATGGTGGTTGGTGGTAGAATCAGACATCTTAAGGAAGTAGCGATATGTCCAGATTCTTCGTCTTGTTCATGCTCTTCGGGATGTTACTCAGCCCCGCTGCGGCCATCGAAACAG
This sequence comes from Methylophaga sp. OBS4, assembly GCF_026319305.1. Lineage (GTDB taxonomy): Bacteria > Pseudomonadota > Gammaproteobacteria > Nitrosococcales > Methylophagaceae > Methylophaga. The sequence continues at coordinate 100,837 of NZ_JAPDMV010000001.1, read as the reverse complement.
TAGAAGACAAAACTGTTTTTGTCCCTGATGTTGGCCATCAGGTATTCCGCGCCCAAGTGATAGATTTTGTAAAAGGCTTTGCCTCTCAGCATTTTTCAGACGTGCCTTTTGAAGAACTTGATCAACTGGAAAAGCAATGGAATAACAGCTATCAGCTAACTCACTGGAATATTGAAGTCACAGCTTATTATCAAGGCCAACTGGCTGGCCAAGGCGAGGCGACAGGCAAGGACCTCACCAGCACGCTGAAACAAGCCACAAACCTTGCCATGCAAGCCACTGACAAGACCGCAGCATCGACCCTTGAAGACTATCGTTTCAAAGTTAATTTTGATTATCACCCCGCAAAAAGCTACACCCTGATAGATTATCAAGATCATGGCCTGGAGTTACTGGGAAACCGCGTCGCAGTCAGGCAACTAGATGTTGAAGCGCTTAAAAAGCAAATCAAGGACAGCCAGGCATATTTGTTGCGTCATATGCATCCCGATTATGCCGGTTTCTTTAAATTCTATGATGCCGATAAGGACACATCCCAAACCTTACTGCGTACCACCTACACAGCTACCGCCTTGTACACGCTTATCAAGTTGTACCAGTACCAAAAAGACCTGGCACTGGAATCTTACTTTAAAGATATCGCCAGTTTTCTTCTGGACAGGCAACTGAAAACCGGCCCCAACGCAGGCGGCTTTGAGTATGGTTTTAACCCGGAAACACAGGAAAGCACCTGTCGTATTGTGGTGGGCACTACCTCAAAAACCGTGTTCACTTTACTGTTAATGCATGAGCTCTACCCGGACGAAAAACAGTACCTTGATGCGGCCAGGGCAGCTGGAGACTGGTTACTGTCTACGATAAAAGAAGACGGCCATGTCACGCCGATTGCCAAATGTAATGGTGAAGAGTCGGAATCCGAAGACAAACACTCCTTTCTTTACACCGGCCAGGTTCTCTCCGCCCTCTCAAGGCTATATGCTCAAACTGAAGACGAACGCTATCTTGATGGTGCCCGCAAGATTGCCGGGCTATTTCTTACTGACGTCGCCACCCAGGGGCCGCTTGTCGCCGATGACTATCGCCCGCCCAACTCGATTTCATCCAGCTGGGTCATGATGTCACTCCTTGATCTGGCAAAAGTCGACCCTGCACCGGCTTACCTGACTACCATCAATCAGATTGCAGATATGCTGCTATCAAGGCAAATTGATAATCCCGATGATGCTTTTAACCATGGCCGTTACCTTGATGCCATGACAACCAGTGGCAACGGCTGGATCAACGAAGTCATGGGAGAATTGCACAAATTCTGCAAGGCACAAGCCTCGGATGACTGCCAACCTTATCGACAAGCCATGCGACATACCAGCCGCTGGCTAGTGCAAAATGCCTATAACGAAACAAACAGCTTTAATATCAAAAATCCTGAGCGGGCTTTAGGCGGTTTTATTACCAATTTCAATACCCGGACTGTACGTACCGATGCTGTTTGTCACGGTCTCAATGGCTTGGTTCGTTTGCTGGAAATTGAAGGTTCCAACGATGAAATATTAGTTAACCTTCCCGAAAGACCGTTAAGAGAACTTCTGCCATTGCTGCGTGCTGGTGAGTATGAATAGTCTTGCTGAGCTATCTCAATGCTTATTGATAGATCCGTTTAAATCCCTCAACATTAAAGCCATTCATTCTTTTGTCTTCAACCAGAATGACAGGCACACCGGTTGCTCCCATTTGGTCATATCGTTGTTTTGCTGCCAAATTCTTTTCGATATCGTAATCAGTGAAGGCAATATTATTATCTCTGAAATACTTTCTGGCCTTTTTACAAAACCCGCACCACTCAGTGGAATACATCACTACTTCAGGGCCGACATCGAATATGGAATTATCGATACTGACCTGCGTGTATGTATTAATTTTTAACGCCACTTGATCCGCGGCTGCGGTTTCGGGTTTTTTATCTGAAAAGTGAACGTCGCCGTTTTCATCCACCCATTTGAATATCTCCGCATAAGAAGTATTCATAGACAAATACAAAATTAATAAAGTCAGTGACAATGTTCTCATCTTAACTTCCCTGTAAATTTTGATATTGTCCCCGGCCAGACAAGGGCATTTGTTTTTTAATACTTCCATACTGATAGCCATAAGGCAATCGTCCAAAAACAAGTTGGGGTAATTAACAAACAACCATTTAATGCATATAAAAAAGGCAGCGTAACTTTCATTACGCTGCCTTTTCTTTATCGAGCTACGCTCTGAATACTAGAAGTCGAGACTGCCTTCCAGAATGAACGAGCGCCCCGGAGCCGGCAAACGGCCAACCGGGCTGACATCGACGCCGCGGAAGTAATACTCTTTATCCAGCAGGTTGTTAACCGCAAAGGCCAGTTGCAGCTTTTTATCACCACTGATAGCAAAGTCACGGCTGATGCGGGTATTGACCAAGGTGTATGACGGCAATTCACCGGCACTGCCGTTGGCGGTTTCTTCTTCGGTATTGGCCGCATCGCTGAAGCTTTCGCTGACATACAGACCGGTCAGACTGGCCTGCCAGTTTTGATAACGGTAGTTGGCTTCAGCGCTGAAATGGTGTTCCGGTGCATTGGCCAATTCATTACCTTTGTTGTCACCAGCCAGTTGCTCAGTATCCAGGTAGGTGTAACCCAAACCAAAGTTCCAATGTGGCGTCGCCTGCCAGTCGCCAGTCAGCTCGATACCTTCATGGCGGGTTTCGCCAAGGTTTTCGAACTTGCTGGTGCCAGAGTTGAACTGGATCTGATCTTTGTAGTCGATACGGAACAAGGTCGCGCTGACATTTAGATCCGGTGTGACCTGAGTACGGGCACCGACTTCATAATTCCAGGCCAGTTCGTTGGCGACATCACCTTCACGGGTCACCTGAGCGGTTTGCACCGGCACCAGTGAGCGCTGCGCATTGGCAAACAGGAACCAGTTATCCGTCGCCTGCAAACCGATGGTCAGGCCGGGCAGGAATTTATCGGTGTCATTCTCATCATTAAAGCCACTGACTCTGTCTTCAAAATCGGTGCTGACATCTTCATAACGCACACCCGGTGTGACGGTCAGCCTGTCATTGAGGAACGTCATCGAATCACTCAGATATAACGCGACGGCTTCGGTATCAAAGTTCCAGTTACGCACTTCACTGTAATCGCCGCTTGCCAGATTCAAACGATTAACATCAAAACTGACCTGTTCTTTAACAAAACGGGCACCGGCAGTGACCGTATGCATGCCGCTACGCACGGTTAAGCGTGGCTCGGTGCCGTAAACATGAAACACACGCGGTGAATCGGCAACATGCGATGCCGTGCCGGCCGGGTCAGCCCAGTTACCACCGCTGGTCAGATCCTGACCGAAAAAGAAGGTTCTATCCGCTTTATGGGCAAAGTTACGCCATTGAAACTCAACATCGTTGCTGGGCGCGAAGGTCCAGGTCAACGTGCCGCGCAGCATATCGGCATCATAAGCATCATGCGGGCGCTGTGATTGCGTCCGATCATCGCGATAGGCCGCCGGACTCAATGAACCGGGCAGATCAGCTTCGACATCATAGTATTGCAACTGCATGGCAAGATCATTGGCGTCATTGACAAAATACTGCGCGTCGAGAATAAAGTTTTTCACATCGGTATCGGAGTGGTCGCGGAAACCCTCGCCATCCTGAATATTGGCCTGGAACTGCAAACCGAAGTCATCAGTAACAAAACCGGAAGCACGATAATAAGTATCGTAAAACACATTACCGGTGTGGTCAGCAATGGTTATACGTTCACGGAGAGTTTGTTCGAAGTCACGTGAAATCGGCCGTGTGACCAGGTTCAATACACCGCCGACGTTATTCGGGCCGTAATGTACGGCGGCGCCACCACGTACGACATCGACTGCTTCAATACTGGGCAATGTCACTGGAAACAGCGATACGCCCGTATTTGTATATGGACCTATCGCTACGGGATAACCATCAACCAGCATTTGCAGTCTTTCACTGCGCAGCGGATTCAGACCGCGGATACCAATGTTTGGCAAAATGCCGGTGCCGGTTTCATCCAGCACTTGTACACCGTTGACTTTACGCAAGGCATCTTCCAGGTTCAAAGCACCGGATTCATGCAGATCTTCGCTGGTCAGCAACTGACGTGAACCGGGATAGACTTTGACGCTTTCTTCTGACGCCTCACCTAGCCAGTCAGAGCTGACTACGATAGAGCCAAGCTTTGCAGGGTCTGTCTCTCCGCTCTCTGCGGCATGGGCATACCCTCCTGCCGTTGCCAGCAAGGTCACCGCCACTGCCAGCTTTTTCTTCCGAAACAGGCTTGTTAGTCCCTGTTTTACAGCACCATTTTGATTCATTTAAATTTTGCTCCTCTCATCTGTAAACTAAATGATAATCGTTATCATTATCTATACGAATACAATATGTATCAAGGAACAATTTAAAAAAAATGGTGTCGCGATATAGGCAACCCACTACCAAGCAAAACTAACCCTATGATTTTTTGAAAGTTTATTTTGAGGAGCGTAGCTAAAGAAAATTCAAGCTGCTACGAACTGAAACCGGCTCATGCCCCTTCCTGCGCTGATTGCAAGGTTGAATTGCGTGACTCATCGCCACCGCAACCCGATGAATCACCGGCGCAACCGCTACCACCACCTGAGCTGCAACCGATATGACCGGCACAATAGGCGTTGCTGCCTGCTTTTTTTCAATCCAAATCGTATTTAAATCCATCAGGAATAGCGAGCTTGGCATCCATTGCAAACAATATCGGCAGTTTTTCGAAAGATTTGGAAAAGATTTGGATTCGATGCTTTCCCTGCCGCAGGATATTTTCCATGCTGGAAATGGCCTGCCCCACCGACTTATCCATCCGCAGTGAGCTATCAGTTTGCAGAACGAAGTTCATGCATGGCAGAAGTGATAACACGAATAGCGGAACGCATTAACAACCACACCAAACCGATAGCGACCACGATATCGGGCCAGCCCGAACCGGTAAACCAGACAGCCCCGGCCGCCACAAAAACCGAAAGATTCGATGCAATATCGTTACGTGAACACTCCCACACTGAACTCATATTTACATCTTCGTAACGATGCCGCCAAAGCAAATAAAGACAGAATGAGTTTGCCGCCAGGCCGAGAAGGCTGAACGTACCCATAACTTCAAACACAGGGACGCTTGGAACGAAAACCCTGTAGATAATTTGAGCAAGCACCGCACAAGCTGCCAAGAAAATCAGACCGCCCTTAAACAAGGCGACTTTGGCCTTTACCGCAGCACCTCTGGAAACAGCGTACAGGCTAAGACCATATGTCAAAGCATCCCCGAGGTTATCAAGACTATCGGCGAGCAGCGCCGATGACTGGCCATAAAGCGCGGCTATCACTACAACCAGGAACAATACGGCATTGACGCCGAGCACAATTTTCAGTGTTCCACGCTGCCTTTCGCGAAGGGCATCTATTGCATAATCGTCATCACAGCAACCAGCCATTTTATAAATCTCACTGACAATCTTAACGATTTGGGTAAGGAGCTGCGAAGCGGAGGTTCAGTCTGACTCTATTGATTCCCCGGCCTTAACTCGAGTAAAGTAAATTACTGTCGTACCAATAGCGCATATCGAAGAAAACAATAAGAAAAAAGCGCTTAATCCATAAACGCTAAAAAAACTGTTGAGTTTTGGTTTTAATTCCGGACCGACCAATATAACTTTTACAGAATCACCTACGAAATATGATTCTGGCCTTGAGGAAAGCTTTGACTTAAACCTCTTGGCCCCTTCAGTAGGTATATTGTACTCAATGACGGGAGTGTGAACACCATCAGCTCCAGGAATGCTCTTTACTACGATGCCATCCACAATTGGATTCTGCGTAACTTGTCTATATGAATATGAAATTGAGACAAAAAATAGGATAAGCGCAACTAGGGTCATAACTAGCGCAATGGAAAAATGTATTTTAGGACTTGGGCTCCAGCTCCATGCCCAGTTCCACCGTGATACAAACATCTTTAATCCTTATATTCGTGTAAATTCTGATGGTGGTATCTATGCATAACGCTCGCATTTGCGGCTGGTTTGGAGCGTAGCGGAAAACCAGTCCGGCAACATGCGCTTGTGAGGCCGGCCTTATGCACGTACATACCGCAAGTGTGTAGCATCTGGAGTATTGAGTACCTCGTCGACACGAAACTTTGGCATGGCCTCGTGCAGGTTCTCGAACAATCGTCTTCCACCGCCAAATAATACTGGCGCTAAGGCAATTTCTAGCTCGTCAATGACACCCAAGTTTAAATACTGCTGGATTACGTCCGCGCCACCAGAGATGCGAATATCGCGACCGCCTGCAGACTCTCTAGCCTGCTCAAGGGCACTCTCCGGGCCGTCGTTAACGAAGTAGAACGTCGTCCCGCCAGGCCGGATCCAGGGTTCGCGCTTCTCGTGGGTAAGAACGTATACTGGAGTGTGAAACGGAGCCTCATCGGGCCATGAGACCTCGCCTTGCTCGAACATTCTCTTGCCCATGATGTTTGCGCCGCTACGCTCCATGGTGTAACGAAGCAGGTCATTAACCGGACCGGTCTCTCCGCCTGGCCCGAACTTGAGGTTCTCGCGGAAGTATTGCTGTTTAAGAATCCAGCTCATCATCGTACCCCACTTCGCTCCCCAGTCCTTGAACTCAGGCCTATTCCAATTCTCTATGGTCATTCCTTTCGGTGCCATGTAGCCGTCTAGACTAAGTCCGATGTTTACAAATATTTTGCTCATTGCACTGTTCCTCAAGCTTTCACGTTGTATGCAGCACCTAGTCGAAGCTGTCATTGAATAATCGACATACTAAATAGAATTTTTCGACTGAATCAGAATGATGGCCTAACACTACAATTCAGCCGACGCGTTAGCGGTCGGCTGCAGTGACTGGTGATATGTATTTACAACACCCACGACACAAATAAAGTAATCAGAATTAACACAAATCCCAAACCAAATAGATAAAGACCATTCACTGTTAAATCAGAACGCTGCTCTACACCAATTATTCACATTAATGTTGGGGAAATAAACCAGAGTATTGGAATAAGTAATATTCCTCCTGCCGGAGAGAACAACCAATCTATCGCATCTGGTATTGAACCTGTTGAGGCTCTTAGTAACTCAATGAGCAAGAGCAATAATGCTCCGGTAACACACATAGCTACGAACCGATTATACATTTCAAGAATCCTTTCTTTAACCACATATAACGCTTCTATTCAGCCGCCGCGTTAGCGGTCGGCTGCGATGACTTGTTATATTTTGTTTATCCAATTCCTATTTGTGATAACACCGCTGCAACAAGTATTGCCAGCACTATCGCTCCCAGCGCCATAACTGCGAACTGAAACGCGATTGCACTGCCTCCCAGGACAGCTGCACCTCCAGCAACACGCAGGGGCTCTTTCTTAGCAAAGCCAATAACGCCAAAAATGATGGCAAGCCCGCCTAGAGTAGCCGTAGCAATGCTAGCAACTTGATCAAGATCCATTAGGCGAGATTGTGTTGAGGGAGCAGCCTCTTCACTTTTAAGAGCAGCAATTGTTGCTTGCTTTATTGAAATTGCTTTTTCTGCAACGGTTTGTTCAATACTGGCTTGGGGTGAAAAAGGGCCTGCCCAGAAGTGCAGAATTGCGAGAAGAAGGGCAATTGCCCCAAGGCCAATGCCTGAAAAGCTGAGTGTTGATTTAGGTTCATCCATGCTTAGTCTCCTGAAATATAACGCCGCATTCAGCGGTTTATCCGCTGCAATGCTTGTTATGCGATTTACATTCCATAGTATTTTGAACTAAATGCCACTGTAAGCGGCGCTCCATCATAAAGGCATGAGACGCTGATTTTGAGCTTTCTTCTATGATCATAGTAGGTGTGGTAATGGGTTTTCTTCCTCTCTAAATCAAGTTCCGTCAGTCCAATGCTTAAAGCACCAAGAACTGGCTCTGAGTCGAATTCTTGATTTTGGTCATGTGGAGCAGTGGCTTTCAGATCAACTTCTACATAGCTAATAAAGTTTCCTTCAGCCTCTAGGAGCATTCTGCAATCATCATTCTCGACGATAATGTTACCTACGGAGTTCGCAGTGGCTCCAACCTCTGCTTCAGCCTTGTGGATGGGCATTCCCATATACTGAAATGGCCGATGAAAAGGTTTTGACATTAGAGGCAAACTTTTCAAGAAGGCTTTATCTAGCGCAGTGCCAAGACTGTTTGAGCTTCTTTCAGAGTCCATAACGGTCTTATTGAAGACCAAGCCGATACTGTTAATGAGCGTTCTAAATGAGTCTTCGTACTGATCTTCGTTCTGAAAATCCCCATACAGCTTCCCAACCAGAAAGCCGGGAAGCTCACACTCTTTGAGCAGAATGGGGAGCACTTTAATAGGCTTTCCGTTTATCTGGTGATTCATAGCAACATCAAGCTCATTTACAACCCAAGGTGCTTCAACAGAATTTGGAGATAAGACAACGGCGAAGAAGTCTACAGAATCAATACCTTCTCGTATTTTCTGTATCAATGAATCGCCTATTTTCATTTCCGCTTCATCAAGCCAATAATGAACACCATGGCTCTCCAAGTCTCTCGCAAGCTTTCTTACAAAATCCTTATCGCGATGGTTATGACTTAAAAACACGCTTACCGTCATCTAAAATTTTCCTTTATTCGCATAACAGTGTGTTAATGAGGTCTTCGACCTCATAATAATTATTAGCGTGAATGGACCATAAATGGGCCTGTAGAAAATCCTACTTTGTATACCATTGAAATAAATAGTGTTTTTGAGATAGGATTTTAATGAGTTAAATAATCGTGAATGATTCGCGATTATTTTTTCAGTAAAGCCAAGCTTGACTGCAAGTTTGTGAAACTTCAGGGAGGAGGTCGTTTCCATGTCATCATCTCTTCTCAATTCCATTCGGGAGTTTATGGCAGTTCGACGCTACAGCCGCAGAACCATTGACTCATACCTGTATTGAATTAAGTATTTCATAATTTTTAATAAGAAGAAACATACGCTTAACGCAATGCCCGCCCTATCCTCTCGGCCGCGACCAATAACCGCGCCTCATCCGTCGTATAGGCAAAACGGCAGTGTTGCCCGGCCCGATAACAACCAAAGTCGAGGCCCGGCGTAATGGCGACGCCGGCTTCTTGGAGCAGATAACGGGATAAGGCCATGCTGTCCGGGATATGTTCGTTCAGGATATCGGAACAGTCGGCATACAGATAAAACGCACCCTGCGGCGTGTTCGGAATAACAAAACCAAGATCCCGCAACGCCGGTAACAAAGCGTTACGGCGATGCTCCAGAATTTGCCGGCGCTGTTCCAAAATCGCCAGCGTGTCGGTTTTGAAGGCTTGCAGGGCCGCATATTGCGACATGGTGGGTGCTGCCAGGAACAGGTTTTGGGCCAATCGGTCCATGACCGGTTCAAATTCTTCCGGCACAACCAGCCAGCCCAGACGCCAGCCGGTCATGCCAAAAAACTTGGAAAAGCTGTTGATCACAAAAGCGTCATCATCTATCGACAACGCCGTCGGCGCTTCAAACCCGTCATAAGTAAGACCATGATAGATTTCATCCACGACAAGTGTGCCCTGCCTGGCTTTAACCGCAGCGGATAAAGCGATCAGTTCGTCGCGATTCAGGACTGTACCTGTCGGATTGGAGGGCGAAGCCACCAAAGCGGCTGTGGTCGTTTCATCCCAATATTGCTCGACATGGCCGGCATTGAGCTGATAATGGCAGTCAGCATCGACCGCAACCGAATTGATTTGTCCTTCAACAAAACGGGCAAAATGCCGGTTACAGGGATAACCGGGATCAGCAAGCATAATCTTTTTACCCTGCTCGAGTAACGCGCCCATAACCAGCAATAAAGCCCCGGAAGCCCCCGGTGTGACCACTATGCGTTTTGCAGCAATATTGACCTGATAATGGGACTGATACCAGTCTGCGATCGCCTGTCTGAGCTCGGGTAAGCCCAATGCGGGGGTGTAATGGGTTTTACCTGCTTTTAAAGCCTTAATACCGGCGTCGATAATCGGTTGCGGGGTCTCAAAGTCGGGTTCGCCGACTTCCATATGAACCACATCCCTGCCCTGCGCTTCAAGTTGCTTGGCCTGCGCCAGAATATCCATCACATGAAAAGGGGCAATCTCTGCAGCGCGGTTAGCGAGGGTTCTTTTCATGTAAATCCTTCAAGTCGTTCACGGTGACCATGGTGTTATCAATCTTTATACCAGTCAGCGTTTGGCATGGATGCCTATCGTCGCCCAGTGTATCGAAAACGCTGATCGCCCCGCTGAAATCTTCCTGCCCGGTATAACTGCTAGTGGTAACAATCGTGGGCAGCCCGGCAGCCACGGCCGCTTTGACACCATTACCGGAATCTTCCACCGCCAGACAGTCTGATGCATCAAGCCCAAGCTGCTGCAGACAATAGATAAAAATATCGCCTGCCGGCTTTTTAGCCGCAACCACATCGCCCGCCGCAATACAGTCGAACCAGTGCACCGATTCTGTCCCCAATGTGCTGTTTAATAAAGCTGTCACATTAGCGGGGGTAGTGGTGGTAGCAATAGCTAAACGCAGTCCGGTTTCCCGTATTTCATGGATCAGCCGTTCCACACCCGGACGCAGGTCTATGGCTTTTGACGCTAATAAATCCACATAAAAACGGGTTTTATCGGCATGCAAGCGGTTAATCAGTTCAGACAAATCCCCTTTAAAATCAAGATTCTTACGATAGTTTTCCAGATAGAATTTAATACGTTCTTTACCACCGGTGACCGCTAGCAGTTCGCCGTAGAGTTGTTCGTCCCAGTACCAGTCCAGACCGGCGCTTTCGAATGCGCGGTTGAAGGCGGCACGATGCCCGTCACGCTCGGTTTCAGCGAGGGTGCCGTCCACATCGAAAATAACCGCTTTTAATTGCTTCATTAGGCATTTTTCCAGTTAAAAATAAGATAAAATATTACTTTAGTTTTGCACAGGCGGGGTTCATCTGGTATAGATTCGCCCTTGGTTTTAGAAAGTATGAGGTTTTAAGATGGAAAACACTCAAACCGACACAAAGTTCACTCCTTACCAGGAGATAGATGGCGAGGAGTATATGAATGCTGAACAAGTTGAGCATTTTCGCCATATCCTGGAGACTTGGAGATCGCAACTGCGGGAAGAGGTAGATCGTACCGTACATCACATGCAGGATGAAGCGGCTAACTTTCCTGATCCTAACGATCGCGCTACACAGGAAGAAGAGTTTACGCTGGAACTGCGTACCCGTGACCGCGAACGTAAACTGATCAAGAAAATTGATGAATCGCTGGTCGATCTGGACAAAGGGGATTACGGTTTCTGCGAATCATGTGGTACTGAAATCGGTATCCGTCGCCTGGAAGCGCGTCCTACGGCTACTCTGTGTATTGACTGCAAAACCCTGGATGAAATCAGGGAAAAGAACCGCATCTGATTTTGTCGCGATTATCGAGTAGTTTGTGAGCGACATAATGCTTTAAACCTCATATTCGCCACTTTTCTGTGGTAAAAAAAGCCCTGCCAGGCAGGGCTTTTTTTATACCCGTGACAGCTGAAGATGCGCGTATCAGCGTTCCAGCGTGTACAGCAGATCGACCCCGCTTTCGGTGCCTGATTCCGCTTTCAACGCCCATATTTTGCTCAGCTGGTAACGCAGTTCAACGGTACTGACTGATTCAAACACACCAATGCCATAACTCAGATACAATTTCGGTGACAGATATTTGCCGATTTGCAAAGCAGCATTTTCTGCACTGTCGCCGCTGACAGAGAACTCATCCAGACCAAAGGTACTGGCGATCTGATCACCAATCATTGCCCCATTTTGTAAGCCCATACCCGTGGCAGCTGAAGCCAGCAAGGCTGCATCAGTAGCACTCGCCTGTTCCAGCGGTTTGCCCAATAAAATATAAGACAGAATATCGTCCTGGCTCATATCCGGTTCTGAAAATAGCGTCGCCTGTGGCGCTGCAGCTTGTCCCTCAATATGCAGACCGGCCAGATAGTCCTTACCCTTTCGCACTGCCTTGATATCCAATTCAGGATTATCAATCGCGCCGCCGGCAAAACGAATACTGCCATCCTCGACTTTCAGTGACTGACCATATGCCTGATAGCTACCGTCTTTAACCAGAATTTCGCCAGTGCCCAGCAGTAATTCCTGCGTATTGCCAGTGACTTGCAAGTCGCCTGTCAGCCTGCCTTGAAACCCCAGGGCTTTCAGTTTTACCTTGTCACCGAGGCTGATAGTAATATCTATTTCAGTTGCTGGCCCTTGTTCCTGAGCTGCTGGCTGGTCACTGATAATAACAACATCCTTACTGGGGCTCACGCTGGTATTAAATTGTGTCGGTTCCAAGTCAGCCCTTGGAATCGAGACTTTACCAGTGATAAGCGATGATTCGGGCGTGACCTGAATACTCAAATCCGGTGAAGCAATAACCAGGGCTTCCGGTGTATTCATCACTTCCAGCTGTTCCCCCTGCATGTGGGTATTCAACCGCCAACCAGTGTCTGCTAAATCAAAAGTCCCCTCTCCTGTTAAAGTCCCTTTACCGGATTGCGCCTGATAATTGAAATTTACCTCTTGCAGATCACCACTGATATCCGCCTGAACCTGCTTCAGTACAATGCCTGCATCAATTACAGCTATCTGTCCGTTTGCAAGCTTGGCTTGCCCGTTGATATCGGGCCGGGCCGCTGTGCCGCCTATTGCCAGATCGAGACTTAATTCCCCCTGAAGATCATCAAAAGCAGGATGTGATAGCTCCAGCAGAGACAAATCCTTGATTGCAGCATTGAGGCTTCCTTGCAATGATGCTTGTTCAGGATTAGCCAGTAATGTCTCGATAGCAGCGGTTTTAATTTCGGCATTAATAGCTGAAACACCGTCAATAGCCGGCTCAGTATGGAAAACAGCCTCGGTATTTGTGACGCCTAATTGATAACGCATAAAAGTATTATTCAGCTGTATCTGGCGTTGCTGGTTGAATGCTGCTTGCTCCAGCTGCAAGCGGCCATCATCCAGATAAATTTCCCCCTCACCGCTGACCGCCTGATTTTGCCCGGATTGAAGATTAAATTGCCCGCGCAATGCTCCTTCAAGCTGGTCCAGTTCAGCGGCAACAATGGCAAACAGACTGACGGGCACCGCTGCAAACTCACCGGCAGCCTGCCAGTTGTGATCTTTATAATTGCCTTGCAGACAAAGTTCGCCGTTTGCGGATGACCAGCAGTGCCGGGGCAACTGCTGCTCGCTGGCGCTCAGCAATATTTCACCCTGCTGCGTCAGCTGCCATTTGCCGGCTTCATCATTGCTGAGGTCGAATTGTGTCAGCTTACCGCGCCATATTTTTTCTGCTAAACCGCCCTCGGTTATCACCGACAGATTCAGCGGCTTGGAGTCCAGTTTCAGCCGGATCCGATGTGCGGTTTGTTTGCCGGCAATATCAACATTCAGCTGCTCCACCAAAAGCTGAGGCAGCTTTAACCCGCTCATGGCGCTGGTAAGCTGAATTTGCGGGTCTTGGCCGATAACAAGTTGCATATCGCTGTTGAGGCTCTGTGCTGAATAATCCTGATAACGCACATTCACTGCCCTGATATCTGCTTTCAGCGCAGGCTGTTCAATTGTCCCTGAAACCTGTCCACTGGCATCGGCAGCACCGGCAAGATCCGGGTAAAGATCCTGCAAATCAGGTGATTTCAATGACCAGTTGAAATTCATCTTGTCTTGCTGCATTTGACCGTTTGCAGACAGGCTTGAGCGGCCCGAGTTAATCGCCAGGCCAGACACGTTCAGCAAATCATCCGCATAAGCTAACGCACCTTTTGCCTTAACAGGACGTTGGCGTAATGTCCCCTGAACATCCAGCGCAGCGATATTGACCTGGGTTGATGGCGTGTTAAAACCAGTCAAAGAAATATCAAATCCGCCTGATAATTCACCCGGCCATTCACTTGCCAGAACCCCTGGGTTAAGCTTATTAAGTTTGACTTTGCCCGTGATCAGGCCTTTATCAGCCCATAAAACCTTACCCTGATACAAGGCCTGTCCTTGTGCCAGTTTGATATTCAGACTGGTTTGCTCAAAGCCGGAAGCGGTTTGCCCCGCTGCATCCGCCTTGACGACTATTTTTATATCATCGAGCAAGACATCAGCCTCAGATTGCAGCGTGAGTGATGCCGGATTACCGCTGAGATTGATATTGCCCCGGGTCAGTTGCACGGCGTTCGTGCTCAGTGAAGGGGGCAACCGAATATCATGCCAGTCGGCCGCAAGCTGATACTGCAGCGGTGCGGTTTGCCAGTCGAGCATGCCTTGGGCCGTCAATTCGCCTCCCATTCCTGCCGCAGTCAAGTCAGTAATATTAAGCGCCACATCGCTACCCTTAGCATCAGCGGCAATCGCAATCATCTGTTGCTGCCAGTCAAGCCGGGTGTTCAGGTTGATGATGTAATCTTTTAAAGAACCCTTAAACGCTAATTCACCCTCGGGGCTTGTGATCAGGGCGGGTTCGCCTTGTAAAGGCCATTGCAGGTTCTGCCACTTTGTTGCTATTTCTGCAGTCGGGCGGTCTTTTGTCAGATCAACGGTGCCCGCGACTTGCAAGCGGCTTTGTTCAGACAGGGCCAGCTCTGAGTCAATCACCCAGTTGGCAAAATCATCACTGTGAACATCGGCCGTGACAGACACTTCCGGCATATCCGGCTGCAGCAGCTTTGTTTTAACACTGGCGGTCAAACTGTTTAAATTTCCCTCGGCATTAAACTGAAAGTCATTAAAGATTGTTTGTTGCTCAGGTAACACTGCTTGCAGCGCTATTTGATTGGCCGTTGCCTCTAATGACCAGTGAAGATTATTAAGCGCATCGGTGATTGTGATCGTCTGTGACGAAACCAACGGTGCGCCCAAAGTTTGCTTAAGCTCAAGTTCCGTCGCATCGCCGCTTATTTGGCCATTTGCTGTCAGTGGTGTTGTCAGGATCGCGGGCAGATTCAGTTTATAACTGAGATCCATTGCATAAGGCGGCTGTAACGCAATCTGCCCTGTCATCTCGAATAAAGCATCATCACCATCAAGCTTAAACTCATCAATTTTCAGAGTGTTATAATTTAATATTAATGTTGAATGTAAGTGATTAAGCACTTTATTTTCCGCCTCGCCAGCGGTTTGTATTTGTACCTCTTCAAGTTGTAACTCGGCGATATGCACACGAAATGGCAAGTTCAACTCAGGCAAAGTCGCTTCCGTTTCCTGTTGCTCTGAGTCTGCAAGCTGAATACGTAAACCTGTGATAAACAGTTTTTCGACCGCAACCGTGGCTTTGAGCAGGTTTCTGGCCTGCCATTGCAGCTGGATATGATCAATTTCAACGGCAGTACCGGTTTCCGGCTGGTAGCTGAGCTGCTGTAAATCGATGTTATCAATCAGCCGTCCTTGTGCCTGCCCTATCTGTATGGCCGGTATTATTTTTTGCAGCAGGGACACACTGCTGTGCAGGCCGGATTCAGTCGACACCAGCCAGATCAGGGCTGCTGCAATAATAAAGATTAGTGCCAGCAACGAAACAATAAATTTACGGCGCATCAGAAATCCGGCCCTATCACGATATGCAGGGCAATCGGCTCATCGGCATCGGATAACGCTTTGGCCAGATCAACACGGATCAGACCAACGGGCGAGCGCCAGCGCACACCTATGCCGACACTATATTCAATAGGATCACTGAAGCTGTTATAGGCATTACCAAAATCACTGAACACGGCGGCGCCCCATTTATCAAGAAACATATGCTCATATTCAACACTGCCTACGACAAGATAGCGACCACCTGTCACCTCACCATCCTTGCCTTCCGGCCCCAGCGCCTGGTAATCAAACCCCCGTATGCTGTTATCGCCACCGGCAAAGAAACGCAATGAACTCGGCAACTGTGAAAAATCGCTGACTTCGGTAGCGCCAACCGCAGCACGTGTGATCAGCCTGCCTTTTGCGCCCAATGAGCGGATATATTTGCCCCTCACAACAATCTGACCAAAGGTTACGTCTGATAGCAGCGACTCGGATGCACCGGATAAAGCCAGCGATAAACGACCACCATGGCGGGTATATATCGTGTTATCAGCCCAGGTTCGGCTCCAGGCAATACCGGGAATCAGCAACAAAGATGATTCATCGTCATCGGACACATCAAAGTCTTCCTGCAACAATTTCAGCGAGCCGGTTTCATCCCAACCCAAGCGCTGGCGTTTGTAGTAGCTGCCGAGGGTATAAGACTGGCTCTCGCTGGTATCGGTATCCTGTTGTTTGAATTCAGTAATGAAACCAACGGTATGAATGGTTTCACTCCAGAATGGCATCACGTAATCCGCCAACAGACTGTTGCTCACCTGTGACAATCGTGCATCAGTGTTTACACGATGCCCGCGTTTATTCACATAGCGGTTTTCCCAGCCCAGTCCCAATCTGGCACCGGTATCAGTGCCAAAACCGATACCGGCGGTGTAAAGATGTTTGGGTTTGGGTTCAAGTTTGATTGCCAGCGGCACTTTGCCATCTGCACGCTGTTCCCGCTGTGCTCTGACAGAGACGGATTCAAAATAGCCGCTATCGCTCAGATTGCGTCTCAAAGTCAGGACCTTTTCATCCAGATAAGGGCTATCGGCTGTAAATGGCAGCAGCTTTTCCAGTAAGGGTTCACCGACTGCTGTTTTTGGGAATATGATTTTATCGAAGCGATAGCGAATGCCAGACTTGTATATTAAATAGACACTTGCAGAGTATTCATCAGGCCTGACTTCAACTTTTGCAGTAGTAAATTTGCCATCAAAATAGCCCCGGCTGGCGGCCAGTCGTAAAATCTCTTTCTTGGCATTTTCATAGTGCAGATGATTAAACGTTTGCTGCGGCTTGAGTGGAAAGTTTTTCAGCAGTTTTTGAAAAGCCGGGTCGTCCTCGGCTTCGCCTTCAATTTGTACTTTCAGCAAGCCAATCTTAATCGATTCGCCTGTTTTGATTTGGTAATGAGCTGTCCAGTTATCATCTTTCCGTGTCAAATCGCCGCTAATCTCAGGCTGATAATAACCATACACCGTCAGCATCTGTTTCAATTCATCAAAACCGGCCTGATGTAACTTTTCTATATAACGCTGGCTGAGACGGCTGCTGTTTTTATGGCGCTCTATCGTCAAACCGTTTTTCAGGGTTTGCGCCAAATCAGTATCAATGCCGGAAATCTCGACTGTTAACACTGGACTCTGTGCATTGGCAGCCATCGATACCAGCAGTAAAACAATTAAATACAAACGCATAGTGTGCAAATTGAGTCCCGTAACAAATTAGCATTGGAAACACCCTCATTATGACAGTGTCAGGCGCGATTGCCGATATCAAAGGCCTGTCAAATAAAACTGTAGTGGTCAGCTAATTCCGTACACGGGATAAGCTGACCACTACAGTTTTAGTTAAGAATCACATGAGTCCTGAATTGAATAAAGAAATTTGCTTTGCTGTCCATCAAGTCCTAACATGAGAGCACTCAATTTACAGCGTTTACTGTGCAACCAAATTACTTAGCATCATTATTTCTGATTGTCTGCATGGTCTTCTCGACCAGTGCTGCAGTCTTCCTGCATCTGAATGAACATCAGCACGTTCAACCTCATGCTGAGCATCATCATGCCGGTGCTGAACACCACCACGACCATAATGCAGACATAGAGGCAGACCATGGTCATCATTTCAACCTGCACGTGATTGGTGATTTGGTCGAATATGACCCGATTTCGTTCTCTAAAAATGCTTATACTTTCGGTGATGATTCATACTCACGCCTGATTTCCCGTACTTACCTGCCCCCTCTCCCCCCACCTAACGCCTGAACCATAGCTTCGAGTTACATCTAAACGCCTGCTGCGCGTGGGCATTGCTATGGGAATGGAACATGAGACTATTCAATTTAAAACGGCGATTGCTGAATGTCATCGCTTTAATGCTATGGCTGGCTTTGCCAGGCGTTTCTGCCGCTATCGATCTATCGACGGCTGCTCAAAGAACGCTTGAGTCGAACCCGCAGTTACAACTTTATCCTTATCACGTCCGTGCCCTGGAAGGTGAATCACTGCAGGCGGGGCTCAAGCCTAATCCAAGGCTGAATGTTGATTTGGAAAACGCCTTTGGTACCGGAGACAGTCGCTTTCTGAGCGGAAGTGAGCTCACGCTGTCACTGAGCCAGGTAATCGAACTCGGCGGCAAACCTGAAAGACGGGCTGATGTGGTCAACCGTAAATCCGCCGCCTTGCAGCATGACTATGCAGTCAAACGCCTGGATGTTGTTGCCGGCATGATGCGTGATTATTACGACACCCTGCGGCTTCAGTACCTTAGTCAATGGAATCAACAGCGTATCGAGGCTGAAAAAGTCGCAGTGCAGGTCATTGAACGTCGTGCAAGAGCCGGTGTTGTCGGGCAAGCCGATGTGATGCGTATGCAACTTCGCCTTACCAAATCTGAGGCCAGGCAAGCAGAGCTGACTGCTCAGCATACGCTCGCTCTGAAAGTGCTCTCGGCAAATTGGGCAGCCTCGCCCGACTTCACCCAAGTTGAAGGCGACTTGGAACAGCTCCCCGCTTTACCCAGCGAAACAATGCTGACCGCTGCGCTGAAACAAACACCGGACTACCTGCTCGCAGTGGCTCAAACACGTATTAATGAAGCACGGCTGTCATTAGCGCAGGCTGAAAGCAAGGCCAACGTCACTGTTGGTGCGGGTGTCAGACGCCTGGAAGCCAATGACGACACTGCGCTTGTCTTCAGCTTTTCCGTGCCCTTGCAGTGGCAGGATCGTAACCAGGGCAACATCGCCACCGCTCAGGCTCAATACCAGGAAAAACTGGCGAATGAGGAACTGTTGATGTCTCAACTTGAGATTGCACTGGCTCGCATTCAGTCAGCGATGCAGAACAACCTTGACCAGGTACAGCGTCTTCAAACTGATCTGCACCCTGTTGCCGGCTCACTATTGAAAGAGGTCCAGCGTGGTTACCAATTAGGCCAGTACAGTGTTCTGCAGTGGGTGGATGCACAGGCTGAACTGTTCAACATCGAACGCGAACTCATCGAGGCCCAACACGCCGTGCACCTGCAGTTTCTCGAATTAGAACGTCTGAGCGGAACCAGCCTGGTCACTACCAATGCGCCACCGGCTGTTCACAAGGAATAAACCATGAAAATTTATTTATTTATCTTAGCGTTGTTGTTTCACTCTCCCCTGTTTGCAGCGGGCGGTCATGGTGATCACGACCATGACGATGAAGCCCATGAAGAACATCCTGAGGGTCCACATGGCGGTCGTCTGCTGGAAAGTGATGGCCTGAATCTGGAAATCACCATTTTTGAGTCTGGCGTTCCTCCAGAAATGCGGATTTATCCTTACCAAGCCGATGGCACTGCCTTCTCCCCGGACGAAATCAATATGACGGTGAAGCTTAATCGTACCGGCGGCCAGCAAGACCTGATTGATTTTAGCCCTGAGGGTGATTACCTGCTGGGCGACCTCGAAATCGCCGAGCCCCACTCATTTGAAGTAGAGGTATCAGCTCACCACAACGACAATAACTACCATTGGCACTTCGAGAGCTATGAAGGTCGCGCCGAAATACCCGAGCGTTTGCTCGAGCTTTCAGAGGTTAAGACCGAATCTGCGGGTCCTCGAATGCTCAATATGACAAATACCGTTTATGGCATTGTCAACAAAGTTGAAGATCAGGTTTTCCATGTTCATGCCCCCTACCCCGGTATTGTCGAAGCGGTGTATGTAGAAACCGGAGACAAGGTCAAAAAAGGGCAGCGTCTCCTGACCGTGCTTAATCAACAAACACTGCAGCGCTATTCTGTCACCAGCCCGGCTTCGGGTGAAGTCACAATGCGGCCCGTCAAACGCGGCGACCATACGGATATGGGCACCTTGATTGAAGTCAGTGATTTATCCACTGTCTGGGTCGAAATGTCGATGTTTCCCAAGGACATTGAGCAGATTGCCAAAGGCATGAATGTCCTGGTCAAGGATCTGCACGACGACCATTCTGCCCAAGGCAAGCTGGATTACCTTTCGCCACAAATGACCGGTGGCCATATTGCCAGGGCCAGAGCGACTATCACCAACGCTGATGGCATCTGGCGGCCCGGTATGCATGTCAAAGCCCAGGTCATCATTGATCGTGTCGAAGTACCCTTGGCAGTCAAACGTTCTGCACTACAGTCATTTCGGGAGATGCCAGTGGTGTTTGCCCGTTTTGGCAATGTGTTTGAAGTCAGAATGGTGCAACTCGGACGTCAGGACGCCGAGTATGTAGAAGTCACTGGCGGCCTCAAACCGGGTACCGAATATGTCACCAGCAACAGCTATCTGCTCAAGGCGGAAGTCTTGAAAGATGGCGCCAGCCACGATCACTAGGAGCGATTCATGATTGATTTGATTATTCGCTTTGCGATAAATCAGCGCTGGCTGGTGCTGGTGTTAACCCTGCTCATTGCAGGCCTCGGTGTCTATAACGCCTACAAACTGCCGATCGACGCTGTGCCGGACATCACCAACAAACAGGTACAGATCAATACCGAGGTACCCGGTTATTCGCCTTTGGAGGCAGAGCAACGAGTGACCTATCTGGTTGAAAATGCCATGGCAGGGCTACCAGCACTCAAATATACGCGGTCTATTTCCCGCTACGGCCTGTCGCAAGTGACTGTAGTGTTTGAGGATGACACCGACATTTACCTGGGCCGCCAACAAATCAGCGAAAGACTGTTGGGTATTCGTGGTGAGTTGCCGCATGGTGCTGAACCTCAATTAGGGCCGGTAGCAAGTGGTCTGGGTGAGATCTTCACCTATGCCATCAGTGCCGAAGAAGGCGCAGTTAATGAAGATGGCCAACCCTACACGGTTGAAGATCTGAGAACGATTCAGGACTGGATCATCCGCCCGCAACTGGTCAAAGTGCCGGGGGTGACCGAAATCAACAGCGTGGGTGGTTTTGAGCGTGAATATCAGGTCGCGCCCGATCCGGCCAAACTGATTGCCTATAAGCTCACTTTGGCCGATGTTTCAGCAGCTTTGACAGAGAACAACCAAAACGTCGGCGCGGGATATATCGAGCGGCATGGCGAACAATGGCTGGTCAGATCGCCCGGCCAGTTACAAACGCTCGATGACATTTGTCAAGTCGTTATTGCCAAGCGAGACGATATGCCGATTACGGTTGCTGATGTCGCCGAAGTCATGTTGGGTAAGCAGCTTCGTACCGGTGCTGCGACTCAAAATGGTAAAGAAACCGTCCTCGGGACAGCATTTATGCTGATGGGGGAAAACAGCCGGATTGTTGCCAAGGCCGTGGCCGAAAAACTGGAAACCGTTAATCGCAGCCTGCCTGAGGGGGTGAAAGCCGAAGCAGTTTATACTCGCACCACGCTGGTGGAAGAGACCATCGCCACCGTGCAGAAAAACCTGCTGGAAGGTGCCTTACTGGTTATTGTTGTGCTGTTCGCCTTACTGGGTAACTTCCGTGCTGCTTTTATTACGGCGCTGATTATTCCACTGAGCATGTTGTTTGCCGTGACAGGTATGGTCAATAACCGTGTCTCGGGTAATCTGATGAGTCTGGGGGCGATAGATTTCGGTCTGATTGTCGATGGTGCGGTGATTGTGGTCGAAAATGCGCTGAGAAGACTGGGGATCGCCCAGGAACGGCTTGGTCGCCTACTCACGCTTCAGGAGCGGCTGCAGGAGGTTACGGAGAGTACCCGTGAAGTATTTAACCCCGCTGTATTCGGCATGCTTATCATCATGCTGGTTTATCTGCCTTTGTTTGCTTTGGGTGGTGTGGAAGCCAAGATGTTTGAGCCGATGGCCTTTACCGTGGTGGCCGCTCTGACCGGTGCATTGGTGTTTGCCGTGACATTTGTACCGGCGGCAGTGGCTGTATTTGTCAGGGGAAAAGTCAAACATCGTGAAAACTTTCTGATGCGTGGCGCCCGTTTTGTTTATCGGCCTTTTCTGGGGGTGGCGCTACGGATGCCGCTGATTATCACCGTTCTGGCCGTTGTTTTTGTTGTCTGGATTGCGAGTCTTTCAAGCCGGATGGGAAATGAGTTCCTGCCTAAACTGGACGAAGGTGATATTGCCCTGCATGCCCTGCGCATAAGCGGAACCGGGCTGGAACAGGCTGTCACGATGCAAAATCAACTGGAATCCGTGATCCGTGACTTTGATCAGGTGGAGCGTGTTTTTTCCAAGATTGGCACACCGGATATTGCCACTGATCCGATGCCACCGAGCGTTGCTGACACCTTTCTTATTATCAAACCTCGTTCCGCATGGGCTGATCCAACACAAACCAAGGCGGCGTTTCTGGCTGATTTACGCGAGGCCGTGGAAGCCGTGCCGGGTAATAAATATGAGTTCACTCAGCCAATTGAAATGCGTTTCAACGAACTGATTGCCGGCGTCAGAGCTGATGTTGCTGTTCGAATCTACGGCGATGATCTGGACCAGCTTAACCGTATTGGCGAGTCGGCCATCAACATCATTTCCACTGTTGATGGCGCAGCCGATGTCCGCATGGAACAAATTACCGGTCTGCCCATGCTGTCGATTGAGCCTGATCGTGAACATTTAGCCTTGTTGGGTCTGAGCGTCAGCGATCTGCAGCAAACGATTCAGACAGCCATCGGTGGTCGGGATGTCGGGCTCATTTATGAGGGAGACAGGCGCTTCAAACTGGTGATCAGACTGGCCGATGAACAAAGGCAGGACATTAATTTTCTGTCCAAGTTACCAGTTTCACTCACTCACAGTGAGGATCCTGAGCTTTCCTATGTGCCACTCGGTGAGATTGCTGATATCAAAGAAAATATTGGGCCCAATCAAATCAATCGCGAAAGTGGCAAGCGTCATGTGCTGGTCTCTGCAAACGTCGTTGAACGTGACTTGGGAACGTTTGTTAGTGATATTCAGAGTGCGATGAGTGAACAACTAAACATGCCTGCTGGTTACTGGGTTGACTATGGCGGCACCTTTGAACAATTGCAATCAGCCACTAAACGACTTTCCATTGTCGTGCCGGTGACTTTGCTGCTTATCCTCAGCCTGTTGATTAGCGCATTCAAATCGGTCAAAGACGCGTTATTGGTCTTCACCGGTATTCCTTTAGCCCTGACCGGCGGGATTCTGTCTCTGACGTTGAGGGACATGCCGCTGTCTATATCAGCAGCAGTCGGATTCATCGCCCTCTCCGGTATTGCTGTTTTGAATGGCATTGTCATGCTTTCTTTTATCAGGCAACTGCGTGACAAAGGCGAAACCTTGCTCATCGCTGTCAGAAGCGGTGCCATGCAGCGTCTGCGCCCGGTTCTGATGACCGCTTTGGTAGCCAGTCTCGGTTTTGTGCCTATGGCTCTCAATACCGGGACTGGCGCCGAAGTCCAGCGGCCTCTGGCAACCGTCGTTGTAGGAGGGATTATCTCGTCCACCCTGTTGACGCTGGTCGTGTTGCCGGCACTCTATCTGCTAGCGCATCGTCGTGAAGATAAGCGGCGTCAATCTTAAAGATAGTCCTATGTGGTACTACGGCACCAAGCTTGTTGCCAGTGCAGTGCTGATCGTCGCTATTTCAGAAATATCCAAGTGAAGTTCTGTGTTGGGGCAATTTTGGCGTCAGTACCACTAGTGATTTTAGTTCTTTTTGTCTTATACACAGCTCAGATTACATAGACTGACTATGCGCCATGACAAACGAATATCAGGCGCAATCTGTAACAGTTATTTCGTTACAGGCCATGATAGTAAAGAATCAATCGTCGGTATCGGCGTTTTTCTGGCGGAAGCTGCTTGGAGAACACCCAAAGAAACGGGTAAAACGCCGGCTGAAGTGGCTGAGGTCGTTAAAACCAAAACTGTAACAGGCGTCTGTCACACTTTTACCGGACTGAATCGCGTCAGCCGCGGATTTCAGCCGAATCTGCTGTTGAAACTCACCTGGCGTACACCCCAGTTGTTTCTTGAACTCAACATAAAGCCGACTGCGGCTCATGCAGGCTTTACTGCATAACTGGTCAATGTCCAGCGGCAGGGTGAGATTTTGTTCCAGACAATGAATCGCGGCTGTGATACCGCTAGCGTCCGGCGCCTGACGACAATAGCTGAGCAACACATCCCTGCCCTGTTCACGCAAAAGCCGGATAACCAGTTCGGATACGCCCAAGTCCAGCATAAGTTCTTTGTCCGGGTGATTATGCGTGTACAGGGAGACCATTTTTTCCAGCAATTGCTGAGTATCGCCGGTGTGGTGCTTGTGAATAATGCTCGGTTGATATTGCCAATCGTGCTCCACCGCTTCCAGTTTGGTCAGATCGCGCATACGCTCGGACAATTGTTCGATACGATCTCTGGATATTTCAATTGTCAGGCATGTGGTAGGCGCAGTTTCATTGGCATCAGGAAAATCAATTTCCACATGTTCGCCAGGAGGCATAACATAGGACTCATGGGGCAGAAATAACTCCCCGTTGTGATGATGCAGATCGTGCATGACTTTACGGCCACTGACCATGCCGCAATAGAGTAGCTGGTCAGCATCAAGCGCCACACCGGTAGCGGTGTGGTAGGTATCGTAAATACTCAGCTCGGATTCAGGTCCTGCGAATCTCAGCTTGTTCTCGATCAGTAATTGTCGTTTTTCTCGTCGTTTTTCCCGCGAGTGTTTCTCAATCTGCATCGTGTTATCTTTATTGATGTTGTAAAAACGATTTTGGAACGGTTCTGGACTGTAAGTCAAGCGATTGGGAATAATAGTCAAGCAATGTGATCGTACACAGATTTATCCTGCATCATCACCCCAACATAAAACACTTAGACAGAGAGAGAAATAACCATGATTTATTCTAAACCGGGAACAGAAGGCGCGGTCGTCAACTTTGACGCTCGCTATGGAAACTACATCGGTGGTCAATGGGTTGCACCCGTCAAAGGTCAGTATTTTACTAATATTACACCTGTGACCGGTGAAGTCATTTGTGAAATCCCTGAATCCACTGAAGAAGACATTGAACTGGCGCTGGATGCAGCTCATGCTGCAAAAGACAAATGGGGCAAAACATCTGTCACCGAGCGCTCCAACATTCTGCTGAAAATAGCTGATCGCATTGAAGAAAATCTGGAAATGCTGGCTGTAGCAGAAACATGGGATAACGGTAAAGCTATTCGTGAAACATTAGCAGCTGATATTCCGCTGGCCGCTGATCACTTCCGCTATTTTGCCGGCTGTATTCGTGCCCAGGAAGGCACCATGGGTGAAATCGACGAAAATACCGTCGCTTATCATTTCCATGAACCGCTGGGAGTGGTGGGTCAAATCATCCCCTGGAACTTCCCATTGCTGATGGCGGCCTGGAAACTGGCACCCGCTTTGGCCGCGGGTAACTGTGTCGTTATGAAACCTGCTGAGGCCACACCGGTTTCCATCCTCAAATTGATGGAAGTCATCGGTGATTTGCTGCCGCCAGGCACTATTAATATAGTTAACGGTCCGGGCCGGGTCGCAGGTGAGGCGCTGGCAACCAGCACCCGTATTGCCAAAATTGCCTTTACCGGCTCAACCCCTGTCGGTTCACACATTTTGAAATGTGCAGCCGATAACATCATTCCTTCTACGGTGGAATTGGGTGGCAAATCACCTAATATCTTCTTCGAAGACATCATGCAACAGGAAGAAGACTACATTAATAAATGTGCGGAAGGACTGGTGCTGGCGTTTTTCAACCAGGGCGAAGTCTGTACCTGCCCTTCCCGCGCCGTGATTCAGGAAAGCATCTATGATGATTTCATCGCTATCGTTATCGAGCGTGCCAAACAAATCAAACGCGGCAACCCGCTTGATACCGAAACACAGGTTGGTGCACAGGCTTCTCAAATGCAATTCGAGAAAATCCTGGGTTATGTCGAAATCGGCAAACAGGAAGGGGCCGAATTATTGATGGGCGGTGCAGTTGAACAGCTGGGGGCGGAGTTCGACAGCGGTTATTACATTCAACCGACCCTGATGAAAGGTCATAACAAAATGCGTATCTTCCAGGAAGAAATCTTCGGTCCCGTGGTCTCAGTGACTACGTTCAAAGATGAAGCGGAAGCACTGGCTATTGCCAATGACACCGAGTTTGGTCTGGGTGCCGGTCTGTGGACACGTGATATGAACCTGGCCTACCGCATGGGTCGCAACATTCAGGCGGGCCGTGTATGGACCAACTGCTACCATCATTATCCGGCTCACGCAGCATTCGGTGGTTACAAAAAATCGGGTGTCGGTCGTGAAACGCATAAAATAGCGCTGGAGCACTACCAACAAACCAAAAACCTGCTGGTCAGCTACAGCACCAGTCCGCTGGGTTTCTTCTAAAAATCCTCTATACCCGTGATACCTGGAAATGCGCGTATCACGGGTATTAGCAAAAACTCTCCCTTAAGTCCGTCTTACGGGAGAGTTTTTTGTATCTGCTTAACTATAATTCTCATCAGGTGAAGGCTATACTCTTAGCTACGAGAATAACGATAAAGGTGCTGCTATATGGCTCAGGAAAATATCGAATCTACTTTACTCGAAGAACGTCAGTTTCCCCCCAGTGCGGATTTTGTAAAAACGGCTTCACTGCATGCTGATCAATTAGAGGCACTGTACAGCAAAGCCGAACAGGATTATGAAGGGTTCTGGGCTGAACAGGCCCGGCGGGAAATCGACTGGCATCAACCTTTTTCCACCACCCTCGATTCAACTAATGCGCCGCATTATCGCTGGTTCCCGGATGGCAAGCTCAATGTGTCCTACAACTGCCTGGATCGCCAACTGGAGAAAAATGCCGATAAAACCGCCATTATCTTTGAAGGTGAGCAAGGTGATGTCGAGCATATTACTTATCGTGAACTTCACGCCAAGGTGTGCGTCTTTGCTAACGCGCTGAAAAAACAGGGTGTTAACAAAGGTGACCGGGTCATTATTTATATGCCCATGATTACCGAAGCCGTGATCGCGATGCAGGCTTGTGCTCGTATCGGTGCCATTCATTCTGTTGTTTTTGGCGGTTTTTCTGCATCCTCTTTGAAAGATCGGATTGAAGATACCGGTGCCAAACTGGTGATTACTGCTGATGGCGGCCATCGCGGCGGTAAAATCGTCGAACTGAAAGCCACCACTGACCATGCTTTGGAAAAAGGCTGCGACAGTGTCGAAACCGTTATCGTGTTTAAACGTACCGGTCATGATGTGCGCATGAACCCCAGCCGTGATATCTGGTGGACAGATGCCACTCGCGGTCTGCCCCAAGCGTGTGAACCTGAATGGATGGATGCCGCCGATCCGCTGTTTTTGCTTTACACCTCAGGATCTACCGGCAAACCCAAAGGCATTCAACATGGCAGCGGCGGTTACCTGCTGAATGCCATTACCACCATGCGCTGGGTTTTTGATATTCAAGACTCGGATGTGTTCTGGTGTACCGCCGATGTAGGCTGGGTTACCGGTCATACCTATGTTGCTTATGGACCACTGGCTACCGGTGCCACCAGTATCATTTATGAAGGGGTGCCGACTGTACCAGATGCCGGTCGTTTCTGGGATATCTGCCAACGCCATGGTGTGACGATCTTCTACACTGCCCCCACTGCTATCCGTGCTTTGATGAAGCTGGGTGACGAGATTCCTGCTAAATATGATCTATCCAAATTACGTTTACTGGGTACCGTCGGCGAGCCGATCAATCCGGAAGCCTGGATGTGGTACTACAATGTGATTGGCCGTAGCCGCTGTCCGATTGTTGACACCTGGTGGCAAACCGAGACCGGTGCCCACATGATTGCACCAATTCCGGGTGTGACTGAAGCCAAGCCGGGTTCCTGTACCCGTGCCTTGCCCGGTATCGATGCCGCCATCGTCAATGATGAAGGGCAAGAAATCACCACGCCCAACCAGGGCGGTTATCTGGTCATTAGAAAACCCTGGCCTTCGATGATTCAGACTATCTGGGGTGATGATCAGCGCTATAAAGATACTTACTGGCCTTATTTCGGTGGCAAATATTATCTTGCCGGCGACAGCGCCCGACGTGATAAAGACGGTTTTTTCTGGATCATGGGCCGGATTGATGACGTGCTTAATGTATCCGGGCACCGTCTTGGCACCATGGAAATCGAATCCGCTTTAGTTGCCCATGATCGCGTAGCAGAAGCCGCTGTCGTCGGCCGTCCCCATGATATAAAAGGGGAAGCCGTATTTGCTTACGTGGTCTTAAAAGGCGAGCGTCCGGACGGTGGCATTGATGATGAACTGACCCAGGAATTACGTAATTGGGTCGGTGAACAAATCGGTCCGATTGCCAAACCGGACGATATTCGTTATTCAGATAACCTGCCAAAAACCCGTTCCGGCAAAATCATGCGCCGACTGTTGCGTGCCATTGCCAAAGGAGAAGAAATCACGCAGGATACCTCGACACTGGAAAACGAATCGATACTTCTGCAACTTCAAGGTAAGGTTTAATCACGAAACAGGAATCCAGTAAGATTATGACTGTTTCAGCGAGCGCCTTGCCGGGACTTTTAACTCCCACTGAACCGGTCATAACTTATGAATCCAAGTACTAATTCTGACACACAACGATTAGATAAATGGTTATGGGCTGCGCGGTTTTATAAGACCCGCAGCCTCGCCGTTGAAGCCATCAGCGGCGGTAAAGTTCATCTCAACAGCCACAGGATAAAACCCAGCCACACTGTGCGCGTGGGTGACACGCTGACTATATCCAAAGCCCCTTATGAATTTGAAATCACTGTGCAGGCTTTGAACCTGCAACGCCGCCCCGCCAGTGAAGCTCAAACGCTGTATCAGGAGACCCAAGCAAGCCAGGACAAACGAGCCCAACTCAAACAACAGCTCAAGGATGAACCGCTGGGTTTCAGACAGCAAAAAGGCCGCCCTAACAAGCGAGACAGGCGCAACATCATCAAATTCACGCGCCAGACATAACAATGACCGACAAAGATTTATTACTCAGCCAGGTTAACCCTGCCATTCACAGTAATTTGAGTTATGCCGTCGCTTTACAGAAAAAAGCGGCTGAAATCGGCTTTGACTGGCCTCATATCCACGGCGTCATCGATAAAATAGCTGAAGAATTACAGGAAGTCAGCGATGAACTCCGCCATGGCGCTGACCGCGAAAGACTGATAGATGAACTCGGTGATTTATTATTTGCCTGCTGTAACCTTGCCCGGCATCTGGATATCGATCCGGAGCAGGCCCTGGCCCAGTGCAATCAGAAATTCCTGCGGCGTTTCAGTTATGTGGAAACCAAAGTATCAGCCCAGGGCAAAACGTTGCAAGACTGTCCGTTGAGCGAGCTGGACAGTTATTGGGATGAAGCCAAGCAACGGGAAAAACCCGACTGAATAACAAACCGTTTTAACCTTCGAACCGAATCCTGGCGAAGATAAACGGATTATGCCTCTTATAAATCAAGCAATCCCTTTTCACATTATTTATGTTATTGATATTATTGATATAGATCATTCCTTATGCACCAGGTTGGTGCTATCATTTTCATAGGTACATTTATGCATTCATGTAAGCGTTAAACCTGAACCTGCATAGAAAACAGATTTAATATTTCATACATAATTTATGCATACCGAAAAGTTGCAGGGAGGATCCCAAATGCAAGCTTCGGAGTTGTCTGAATTCGAACGTTTCTTATTGCAGAGCGATAATCAGCTAGGAAGCTGCGTATTGCTGATTCTCACCTGGATTGCAGCGAGTACCGGTTCCATCAATGATGCCGAGAAAAGAAAAATCGTTGAAATCTCGGTAGCCTCCAAACGCGATCATGATGTCAGTGTATTCCTGGCGTGGGCAAAAAATAAAAACCGGGATGCAATCCGGCTTGCATGTAAAATCATACAACACCACTTTCAGGGAGAAAAAGCCGACCTGTTTCTCGAAATGGCAATCGGTATGGCATTGGCGGATGGTCATTTATTCGCGACTGAAAATTACATCCTGCGTTTCCTGGCCGATCTACTGGGCATTTCCCGTAACAGCTTAAATACGCTTTTTATTAAAGTCACCGGCAGAACGATGCCTGAACCCAGCGATCCCAGCATGGCCAGCTACTGGCATGCTAAGCAGCATTCAGCAGGCAAGCAAAAAGCAAAGGCTCAGCATACGGCCAAAGAGCAGCAGCCCGCTTCACAACAAGCTCCGGAAACCATACAGGCCTATGCCATCCTCGGCCTACCTGATGGTGCGTCCAAAGAAGAAATAAAACACGCCTACCATTGGCTGGCGCAGGTTCATCATCCGGACCGGTTTACTTCGTTAGGCAATGAATCTGTTGCAGCGGCAACAATAACATTTGCGCGTATTAAACAAGCTTATGATCATCTGGTGTCCCATGCGTAATCTATACTCAAGACTAGGTATCCCTGCGACTTCTTCACAGGAACAAATCAAATCTGCTATTGCTACCTGTGCTAACCCATCACTTAAAGCGGACGCCGAAGAAGTCTTGCTTAAAGATATGCACCGCCTGGCTTACGACAGACTCAATACCACATTGACCGATATAGGTTACTTACGGGCTGAGCTTGGTTTGAACTATAGCGATAACTGGCATGGGGAAGAAGCCAACGATTACACTGTGTCTGTTACACAACACTCAAAATACAAGAAAGCCGAGCCATCGAATCGACTGGCAAACGTCTATCAATCTGATAATTCAGACAAAGGCCCGACTTCTGACTGGTTTGTCTAATTCTGCCAGACTCCTATCAAGCTGAGCATCGTAAAAACAGGCACAAAATAAATAAAAAACTTTATCCACGTTACCCACAATAACTGTGGAAAAGCATGTGGATAACTTTCTGGTAAATCGCTAAGTGACTCTTTTGTGACAAGCTTTAGCCATTGGTCATTTTTTAACCAGCCCCATCCATTCAGTGCTTGACAATTTCGCAAAGTTTTTCTGGCCAAACCGCAATCAAAGACTTAGCGAAACGCTTCTCTATCCAGCAATATTTTTTTGCGGTCAACTCCCCAGCGGTAACCGGACAAACTACCGTCTTTGCTGACAACACGATGACAAGGTATCGCTAAAGCCAGTGGATTCGCGGCACAGGCACCGGCGACGGCTCTTACCGCATGCGGTGAACCGATCGCTTCGGCAATATCACTGTAACTGCTGGTCGCGCCATTTGGCACAGCCTGTAAAGCCTGCCAGACTCGTTTCTGAAACGCCGTTCCCTGGAGATCCAGCACTATATTCAACGGCCGTGTCGGATCTTCTACGTAGTTTAAAACCAGACTAAGTTGTTGCTGTAAATTGGTATCTTCGCTGTTTCTTTCAGCATGTGGATATTTTTTCAATAACCACGCCACCAAAATATCAGGATCATCGCCCAGCGAAATGGCACATACCCCTTTTTCACTGCAGGCGACCAATACACAACCTAAGGAACTCTCACCCAAATCGAACTTGATCATTTTATCTGCTCCCGCCTCCACTGAGACTTGTTATCGGACAGGTTTGGACTGGTTCCCATCGCCTTCCGTGGAAACCTCACCCTGACAGACTCCCACGCAAACTGCTCCTGCGTTATCGGCATATGATGGGCAGGATGCCCAAATGCTGCGTTAGCAGGATAGCGGTAGCGGCCATCACATCCATGTGAATAAGCATGGGAGCCAGACCAAAGTCTTGCTTTCTTTATTTATCGACATAAAGCGCATCAATAATCGGACAATCATTGATTGAATAGCCGCTCCCCTGACATCGATCAGCCATGTCGCTTAATGCCCGCTGCAATCGCTGCAAGTCAGTAATTTTCTTTTCAATCGTACTGATTTGCGTGGTAGCCATGACGTTGACTTCACCGCAGTTATGATCCGGCTCGTCAATAAATTTCAACAACTCACGAACCTGCTCGATATTGAATCCCAGCTCACGGCTGCGGCGGATAAAGTGAAGCCGTTTAACGTGCGATAAATTATAAACCCGATGGCCGCCTGCCGTTCGCGACGGTTCCGGCATCAGCCCTTTTTGTTCATAAAAACGCACGGTTTCAACGTTGCAGTCTGCCTGTTTTGCCAGCTGTCCGGTAGTAAAGATATTTTTCATCGAAACACTTGATCCTGTAGTTACTACGGGTTTCATACTAACAATAGACCGAATGAGGAAGAAAAAGTTATAGGCACCTCTAAAAACAGCCTTTTTACTCCGGGCATCCTGCCCTACGCCTCTTCGAGGCCAGCTGGGGCTGTTCCAATTTGCTCCTGCGAATTGGTCCGCGATGGCGGCGTTGTCGCTGTACTCGAATCCTCATGTACTCATTTGTATACTGCGGTTCTCCGCGCAGTGCCGCCTTGCCCTCACGAAAAAATTCTAATTTTTAGAGGTACCCTTATGAAAGACATCATCCTGTATTCAGAATTAACCTGTCCCGAATGCGGCCAGCAGCAAACCTGCCTGATGCCGAGCGATGCCTGCCAGTGGTTTTATGAATGCGTTCACTGCCACTGTGTACTGAAACCGAAACATGGCGATTGCTGCGTATTCTGCTCTTATGGTTCGGCCCCCTGCCCGCCGGTTCAGATGAATATCAATGAGGGAGGTTGCCACTGTGATTAAACTTCACTGGAGTACCAAACCCTATTTACGTTGGCTGACATTATTGACCAGCAGCACGACGCTGTTGTGCTGCACTTTGCCAATTCTTTTGGTCACACTCGGTTCTGGCGCATTTGTTGCCGGGTTAAGATACGACTGGCCTTTCCTGATATTTTTGTCAGAACATAAATACTGGACTTTAACGCTCGCAGCTTTACTGTTGGGACTACTGGCCTGGTTTATCTGGCGTCCCGGCCAAAGCTGCCCGAGCGAGCCTGCGCTGGCAGACTACTGCGTACAAGCCCAACGCTGGAACAAAGGCATATTCTGGATCAGCGTTTCTATTTGGTCAGTCGGCTTTTTCTTCAGCGTTATCTTGCTGCCTTTACGACAATTATTCGGCTAGAAGCCTGTCCCGAGAACAGCGACCATAGCGAGGGCAAGGAATTTTGAGTTCAGTTTTCGATCATTTTTGGCAAATAGCGGACTCTCTTCAACAAAAATTATCGGGGTGTGGGCAAAAGGCCTTGTTCGCAGTAGGTTAGTTTGTTCTCGGACAGTCTCCTGGGGAGGTGGATAATGAAAACCTTAATAATGACAACGCTGCTGGCCGGCGCACTGCTGCTGCAAACAACCATGGCCAGAACAATAGAAATAGAGGTACACGGCATGACCTGCGCCTTTTGTGTCGACAGTCTGGAGAAAAAATTTAAAAACATGGATGCTGTTTCCAGCGTCGAAATCAGCCTTAAATCGAATAAAATCCGGCTTAAAACGGATGAAAATCAGCCCAGCATCGACACTATCCGGCAGACAATTCTCGACACCGGGTTTACCCCTGTTCATATCGAGATACTGAGCGATGAAGACGAACAAAATTAAGGCTTGTCTGCTGCTTCTGTCAGGCTTGGCAATCATGCCCGCCGCCACCGCTATGGGACTGCGCTCGTTCGTCGCCCTGCCTGTTGATAAAGGCGGTACCGTGGTTCGTTTCTCTTACGAGCATGAAAAAGAAACCGATATTAATATCATGACCACAAATGCAGCATACGGCTTCACCGGCCATCAAACTTTGCTGCTGGGCATGCCTTACCGGCTATCGCCCGCAGGCCAGGACCGCCAAGGTGATTTTTCCGTGCTGTACCGGCATATTGTATGGCAGGACGATAAAGCCTCATCGACCTCACGGTTGGGCCTACTGGGTGGCGCCATCATGCCAACGGAACATGATCGTGATGCCGCTGCCCAGGCCGGCTTTGTCTATACCCACTTTAAAGGCCGTTATGAAATCGATATCGATGCTTTATATCAGGCGGGTCTGGACGAAAGACCCGACAGTGGTCGTTACGATCTATCCTGGCAATATCGACTTTCTCCGGTTGATCGCCCGGACTGGGGGCTCGTGCCGGAACTCTATGGCGTTATCGAACTCAATGGCCGCTGGCTTGAGGGCAATGAAACCACCAACCAGCTCACCACCGGCCTGCAGTGGATACATCAAAAATGGGTGTTAGAAGGTGGGATAGTTAACGATATCGATCATGATAACGGCCTGATTTATCTATTAAGCACACGTTTCCATTTTTAATATCGGCAGATTAACTTCCCTGCTCTCCCGCATACTCCATGGATGCTGACCACGTTAAACAATAGACAAATCACACGGCCTGTTATACGTTGACTTAAAGCATCCCGTTAACGGATTGAGAAAAATAAGTTATCTCTTTATTCACTTTTGCACCGAATAACGAGCCAGAATAAATAATATTTTTCATAGTTTCTCACACCCAGAAAATAAAATATGGAATTATGCGGTAGAAGATCTTATTAAGTTAGTGTTCAGCGTCCAGGGAGTAAAGCTATGTCTCGACACCTCGCAAAATACACAGACACTTTGGCCAAATGCATGATTAATTATCAGTTCGTAGAGGAAAGCCTTAAGTTTTGCCTCTACCGATGCCAAGCGATAATTAAATTTCGACTGTGGGACATACTGCCTTATGAAGTTCAGTTAAAAAGTATTGATGATGCTGCATTAGGGCGGCTTATCGATCAATACAAGGCTTTTACCAAAAATGAACCTTTAATCAAGCAGCTCAGAATCATCAAGAATCATCGTGACTTCTGCGCTCATCAAGGATTCTTACTAACCGGCGACGAACAAAAAGACGATCAGTATTTGGCGGAAAAAAAACAAGAACTAGAGGTATTCTTATCGGAGTCACAAAAATGCATGGATATGCTTAAAGAAGAAATGGATTTGGTAGGCAGTCTGGTTGAGCAGGTATATGCAAGGCTCTGTGCTGAACAAGCAGCCCCGGTGGACGCTGATATCGTTCCTCCACTGAGCTGAGTGTTAGCCCGTTCGAGTTTAGCTCCAGATGCTTCTTCAGAGGAGGCGGCGGCTTATGATTTTCAGAGACTGTAACCATCTCTGTATAGCTACTTATCACAAGGCAATCTGCTGCAACACAATTACCTCCACGTAACACTGAACGCCACGAGGCAAAAAATGGACGAACAATATATCTGGTTATTTTGGGCAACCGCATTTTTAATACCTTGGCTGATATTGTATGGGTGGTTTCCCCGTTACCGGGCTGTCATGTTCAGAATGAGCCTTATCACCATGCTGTTTGGTTTGACCGAGCCGTTGTTTGTCCCCGAATACTGGTCACCACCCAGCCTCTTTAATCTCGCCATCAAGACCGGCTTTGATCTCGAAAGCCTGATTTTCTGCTTTGGAATCGGGGGTGTCGGTGCCGTTTTTTACAATATAGTGTCAGGACGTAACTTATATCCCGTGTCACCTTGGGAACGGCATCATGCTGTACATCGTTATCATCTGCTGGCCATCAGCATACCGTTTATCGTGTTCCCGATTTTAGCCGTAATGGCTCCCTGGAATATTATTTACACGGCTATTATCGCCATGGTGGCGGGCGGCATCGCCAACAGTTTATGCCGGCGGGATCTGGCTCTGAAAAGTCTGATAGGCAGCGCTTTATTCCTGGCTTATTACACTGTATTTATCGTCGGACTGGAGTGGCTGGCGCCCGGCTATATCGAACGGGTATGGAATCTGGCAGTGTTAAGCGAGCTGTTTGTATTCGGTATTCCAATTGAAGAAATGCTGTTTGCAGCCAGTTTCGGTTATTACTGGACCGGGCTCTATGAACATATCAGCTGGCAAAAAGATACCCCTGCCGTGCCCTCTGCCGTATAACGATAAAGCAGCTTTAAGCTGCTGGTATGGGTTAACGCTAAGCTCAAGGCTCAAGGCTCAAGGCTCAAGGCTCAAGGGTCAGCCAACATGATTTTCACTGATAAGGAATAATGACATGCATCCACATCATCAAACCGTACCTAAAGGTTTTGTTGCCTGGTTTTTGTCATGGCGCGGCGTTGTCCTGACTGTTGTTTTGGCAGCGATCAGTTACTGGTTACTGACCGAGCATTTTTATCACTTTGCGCTGTTCTTGCCCTATTTAATCCTGCTGGCTTGTCCGTTGATGCATATTTTCGGTCACGGACATGGTAAACATCATGGCAAAGAATCAACTGATGAATAACAGAGCTCAAGAGGCCACCCAGCTTGATTTGTTACCCCCCTGGTTTCCCAGACATGCTGTTAACTGCAATTTGAAAGTAATAGACAAATAAAACAGTCTGCCTGAAAGTTATCCGGAGTTCTATGCACACGAAAAAACATTGGGAAAAAATCTATTCAACAAAGGCCACAAACAAGGTCAGTTGGTTTCAGCAGCATGCGGAACATTCGCTGAAGTTAATCCGAAAAGCCAACACGCCAGCAACAGCCTCAATTATTGATGTGGGCGGTGGCGCCTCAATACTCGTTGACGAGCTGCTGGCTGATGGTTATCAAAACATCACGGTGCTTGATATCGCCAGAGAAGCGTTATCCTCTGCCAGAACCAGACTGGGCGATCGACAATCCGAAGTGCAGTGGCTGGAGGCCAATATCCTGGATACCGAGCTTCCTGATCGGGCATACGATCTCTGGCATGACAGGGCTGTCTTCCATTTTCTCACCAGTCCGGAGGACCGGCACACCTATATCAGAACCATGCTTCGTTCGGTCAAACAAGGCGGGCTCATCATCATCGCGACCTTTGCAGAAGACGGCCCGACCACATGCAGCGGTCTTCCCGTTATGCGCTATAGCGTTGAAGAACTACATGCAGAAGTTGGTGACTCGTTTCTTCTGCTCGGCCATGAGCGCGAGTTGCACCAGACTCCAACAGGTAATGAGCAAAGTTTTATCTACTGTTTATTTCGGAAAACTGTTCCGTAGAATGTTGAAATCAATGACCCTATTGATTCCTGCCGCTGGTTTCACGAGAAACCGGTTGTCATTCTGTTCACCGTCGTGGTCCTGGCGGTCAAGCCCTTTTTTTATTTCTATATCATAGTGATTTTAGGGTTGGAATTAAGAAATACTGTCCGCAGCCAATTACGGTTATTACTGAATCGGTCTCTATGAGCAAATCAGCTGGCAAAAAGATACGCCTCCAGCAGTTGCCGGCCGTTCATAGTATTTAGCAGAACGTTATAGCAGTTTGTTATAGATTAACGCTACCAACCAGCCTGTTACCCCGGCAACGATAGTCCAGCCAATCAGGCCATAAAACAACACAAGTGGCCCGATATGCCATTGCATACCTGATAAGTCGCTATGCAGCATATGTCCTGACATTTGCATCATGCTGCCAGGTAAGGCGATGACTAACAAACTACATATTACCCAGCCAATCGCAAAGGTAGCCGCCCATGCCAGACCGAACTTTATTGCATCCAGTTTCATAACACTCTCCTTTACCTTATCCCAAGTCCTATATTACCCTTGCCAGCCCAAAGGGTATAGAACAGGATGATCATGTAAACCAAAGGCTTACCATACAAACAGAGCTTCGTTATTGTTGAAAAATCATGATCCTAAAAAGCAGACTGGAAAGAAAGTGAACATCAACTAATTAATAAGTATCTAGCACAATGCTGCCGATAATTTGGGGCCCTTATAACTAAGCCTATGCAACTACGTAAAAAGCAAAAGCCCCAGGAGTCGAAACAGAGTATCTACTGGTTATCACAGTGGGACTGGATTGCATCCCACTGCGGTTTGTCACCTCGTGGTTGAAATGACGGGCTGTCTGGGACACCCTAGGTTAATCATAGGACTTCCCATGCAGGACCGTGAAAACCATTTATAGCCCGCACAGAACTTATTCGATTATGATGTGCCTATATCCAAGTTATTAACAGGGAGCAGTTCATTGAAATTCAGCCTTATCATTTCATTGCTTTTTATCTCATTCGCCGCCCAGGCGGGTAATGTCTATCGTCATAGTGATGATACGCTGCAAAAACTCTATTCAGAGTTACATTATCTTCATCAGGCTGGTCAGGAAATCCATGAAAAATATGATGTTAATAACGATCTTTCTCAGTTGAAAGCCTGTCAGTCGGAATTTGGCTATATTTCTACCCGAGCTAAGGCTACAATAGGCATTGCTAACCGTCTGGATAGCCCGAATAAAGAAAAATATATCGCCACCGGCTGGAAAGCTTTTGAATGCATCAAATGCACAGGCGATGTGACAAGTTGTGATGCGATTCCGCCGACGCTGGAAATCATCGAAGCAGAGTTCAAACAACAGCGAGCACAATAAGGTAATCAAGTTTGGCTAAACTGGCTAAAAATTTGATGTTGATTTATCTGGCGATGGTGTTGTCATTATCACCGCTGATGGCCAATGCCATGCCTGATATGCCCGCTGAAGCCGACAATGCAGCGATGATGGCCGAGATGGATATGAACGCCTGCCATCACCAGCAAGACAACAAGAAATGCGGTCATTGCGATGATACGCATAAGTGCAACGCTTCTCACAGCGGCTGTTTCACCAGCACTGCCATAGCCACCCAAACTTATCAGTTGTCTGTTGTCCGGAGCCTGTATCTTGCCCCCCTGACAGTGGCTGATAAACATCCCCTGCAAGTAATCTCCCTGTTATTCAGACCCCCTATATCCGCCTGATCTGATCCTGCTTTTTTAATGGTGTCGATAAAGCCCATGCTTTATCTGCCCGACTGAAAGCTGAGTCGCTGCGTGCTTATCACGCTGTATTTATCCTTATTTCAGGGTAAAAGATCATGTGTAACTTACATCATTTATTAACTAAAGCTTTATGCCTGTCTCTGCTATTTATAGTGGTAACGCCCTCTTTTGCAGACGAATTGGACCTGGCCCTGCCGGAACAAACCGAACAGACTGAACAACAGTCAATCACCACAAAATCGCTGAGTCTTGAACAGGCGTTAAGACTGGTTGAACAGGATAATCCCGGGCTGGCTGAAATGCAGGCCCGGGCGGAGGCAATGGCAGCTGTTCCT
The DNA here is from genome assembly GCF_026319305.1 of Methylophaga sp. OBS4. Taxonomy (GTDB): domain Bacteria; phylum Pseudomonadota; class Gammaproteobacteria; order Nitrosococcales; family Methylophagaceae; genus Methylophaga. The sequence continues at coordinate 61,617 of NZ_JAPDMV010000001.1, read as the reverse complement.
TCACAGGCCGGCACCCTGCCCGATCCCGTTATCAGTTTTGGTCTGGCTAATATGCCGGTAGACAGTTTCGATATCGGTCAGGAACCGATGACCCAGTGGCAGCTCGGTATCAGTCAGCAATTGCCTTATCCCGGCAAACTGGCATTACAGGAAAAAACTGCCAGCCTGCTTGCTGATGCGGCTGTTCAAGATACAGCCGAATTTCGTCAGCATCTGCTGCGTGATGTGAAAACATTATGGTGGCGGCTTTTCTATCTCGATAAAGCCATTGGTATCGTCGATCTGAATAAAACCCTGCTCAGGCAATTTGTTGAAATCGCCCAGGTAAAATACCGCGTCGGCCAGGGTTTACAGCAGGACGTGTTACTGGCTCAGCTGGAATTATCGAAGCTAATCGACCGTGATATTCAACTGCTCAGCATGCGTGAGCAGGAAGCTGCCCGTCTTAATGCCTTGCTGAACCGCCCCACTGACACGCATATTGAATTACCTCGGCAGGAACAAAACGAACTGGCACTGCCGGCATTGAAACCCAGGCACCAAATCTTTGAACTGGCCAAAGAAAACCGCCCCGTTCTCGAACAGCAACGGCGGCTGGTTGATGCCGCACAAACACGCAAACAACTCGCTGAAAAAGATCTGTTACCGGACTTCAAACTGTCTGCCGGCTACGGTCTGCGTCGGGGCCATGATATTGATCGCTCATCCCGCAGTGATTTTCTGTCATTGCAACTCGGTGTCAGTGTGCCTTTGTTTGCCGAGCGCAAGCAGAAAATGGCGATATCCCAGCGTAACAGCGAAGTGAAACGACAACAGTTTGCGTTGCAGGATGAATGGACGTCAGTGCAGTCGGACATCAGCACATCAATAACCGCCTATCAGCAGGCCAGAAAGCAGCAGGCATTACTGCAAACCGGCATTATCCCGCAGGCCCGTCAAACCGTGGCCTCAATGCTGGCAGGTTATCAGGTGAACAAGGTCGACTTTCTCAACCTGGTTCGCGCCCAAATTACCCTCTATAACTACGAAACCACGCTCTGGCAGGTGATCAGCGAAGCGAAAACGACGCTCGCCAAATTGACTGCCAGTGTTGGTGAGGACGATCTCCATGAATAAAATTATCACTGCCTTGCTGTTTCTGCTTATCGGTATTGCTACCGGCGCGGGGGCGTTGTTTTGGTACAACCAGCACATGTCCACGCCCATGACGGATCGGGATCAGATGCCTGCTGAAGAAGCTAACCCCCTGTTCTATCGCAACCCGATGAATCCGGACATCACCTCAGCGGTACCGATGAAAGATGATATGGGCATGAATTACATTCCGGTTTATGCCGACGATAAACAAAAACAAACGACAAAAAAGCCGAAAATATTGTTTTACCGTCACCCGATGAACCCGGACATCACCTCAGCGGTACCGATGAAAGATGATATGGGCATGGATTATATTCCGGTTTATGCCGACGATGATTCGATACCGCCAAACGAAGCGATCGGCACCGTCAGAATCGATCCGGTCACTGTACAAAATATCGGCGTCCGTACCGCTGAAGCCAAAGTTCAAGCTTTGTCGCACAATATTCGTACCGTCGGCAAGGTGAGCTATAACGAAGAACGTATCACTCGCCTGCATCCAAAAACGGAAGGCTGGATCCAGAAACTATTTGTCGACAAAACCGGTATGACAGTGAAGAAAAACACCATGCTACTGAGTATTTATTCCCCGCAATTGGTGACCAGTAGCCAGGAATACCTTTTGGCACTGAAAAGCGCTGAGACCCTGAAAGAAAGTCCGTTTAAGGACATTCGTCTCAGTGCTGAGCAAATGGCGAGTTCAGCTCGTGAAAGACTGGAGCTGCTTGATGTGCCTGAACATCAGATTCGTGATTTGGAACAAACCGGCAATATTCAAAAGGATCTGCATATTCATTCGCCTTTCAATGGCACGGTTATTCATATCGGTGCCCGTGAAGGTCAATATGTTACCCCCCAAACCGAACTCTTCATGCTGGCTGATTTAAGCAAAGTCTGGGTGATTGCCCAGGTTTACGAATCTGATCTGCCCTGGGTGCAGGTAAATGATCCGGTGGAGATGCGCCTCACCGCCTTTCCCGGTAAAGTTTTTAAAGGATTTTTATCCTATATCTACCCTTATGCCGAATCCAAAACCCGTACTATCAAGGTCAGACTGGTATTTGATAACCCTGATTTGCTGCTGAAACCCGATACCCTTGCCAATGTGACCATCAAAACACAGCAACAAATGGATGCGGTGACGGTGCCATCAGAAGCGATTATCCGCTCCGGAGAACAAGAGCAGGTGTTCGTGGTACGCGGGCCGGGAAAATATGAGCCGAGACCGGTACAAACCGGGCTGGCGGCTGATGGCATGACACAGGTCCTGGAAGGCGTTAAGGCAGGTGAACAAGTCGTCACCTCTAGCCAGTTCCTGATCGACTCCGAATCCAAACTGCGCGAATCCACCGCCAAGATGCTGGAAGCGATGCAAGCTGAAAAGGCGGATATTGACGACGCCATGACCATGCCGGATACCCAGCCAGCGATGGATATGAAAGAACAACAACCTGGCAAGGAGCAGTGATAAGATGATTAAACAGATTATTGCAGCTTCAATACGGGAAAAATTCCTGGTTTTACTCACCACGATATTACTGATAATCGGAGGTGTCTGGGCCGTCAAAAATATCGCGCTGGATGCAATACCGGATTTATCCGATATTCAGGTTATTGTATTGACCGAATATCCCGGTCAGGCACCGCAGGTAGTGGAAGATCAAGTCACTTACCCACTGACCACGGCGATGCTGGCAGTGCCTAAAACCAAATCGGTACGGGGTTATTCCCTGTTCGGCTTGTCCTTTGTTTATATTATTTTCGAAGACGGTACCGATATGTACTGGGCGCGATCACGGGTTTTGGAATACCTTAACTATGTCAGCGGCCGACTGCCCAAGGAAGTCACGCCCACACTGGGGCCGGATGCCACCGGGGTCGGTTGGGTTTATGAATATGCCTTGATTGATAAAACAGGTCGCCATGATCTGTCACAACTGCGTTCGATTCAGGACTGGTATTTTCGCTATCCTTTACAGACCGTGGATGGTGTCGCAGAAGTCGCCGCTATCGGCGGATTTGTTAAACAGTATCAGGTAGAAGTCGATCCTAATGCCCTGCTCAACTACAACATTCCATTGTCCAAGGTAAAACAGGCAATTCAGCGCTCCAATATGGATGTTGGCGGCAAGCTGATAGAAATGGCCGAAACCGAATATATGGTGCGCGGTTTGGGTTATATCCAGTCACTGGAGGATATCCGTTCCATTGCCATCAGCGTGACGGAAGACGGCACACCGATTCGGCTTGAAGATATCGCCCAGGTTCAGCTTGGCCCGGAGTTGCGCCGGGGCCTGGCCGAATTAAATGGGGAAGGTGAAGTCGCCGGTGGCGTCATCGTCATGCGTTACGGCGAAAATGCGTTGACCACCATCGACAATGTCAAAAGCAAATTACGCGAACTGGAAAAAGGTCTGCCCGCCGGGGTTGAGATTGTGCCGGTGTATGACCGCAGCACACTGATTCACCGGGCGGTGGATAACCTGAAAGAGAAACTGATTGAAGAATCACTGATTGTAAGTCTGATCTGCATCATTTTCCTGTTACATGCCCGCTCTGCATTTGTCGCAATCATCACCTTGCCGATAGGCATTCTGCTCGCCTTTATGATCATGAAATGGCAAGGAATCAACGCCAACATCATGTCGCTGGGCGGCATTGCTATTGCAATCGGGGCGATGGTCGATGGTGCGATTGTCATGATAGAAAATGCCCATAAACATCTGGAAGCCGCAACCAGGGAAAAGAAACAGCCATTGACCGAACCCGAACGCTGGCTGAACATCAGTCATGCTGCCATGGAAGTCGGCCCGGCCCTGTTTTTCTCGCTGATGATTATTACCGTGTCTTTCCTGCCGGTATTTACCTTACAGGCCCAGGAAGGCCGCTTGTTCGGTCCATTGGCATTTACCAAAACCTATTCGATGGCGGCGGCGGCGCTATTGGCCATTACTTTAATACCGGTGCTGATGGGGCTTTTTATTCGCGGCAAAATCCTCGCCGAAAGCAAGAACCCGATCAACCGGCTCTTGCATTTTGTTCATACCCCGATACTACGACTGGCCATCCGCTGGCGCTGGCTTACATTGCTGCTGGCCATCGCGATCTTGGCTGTCACCATTACACCGTTTACCAAACTGGGCAGCGAATTTATGCCGCCGCTGGATGAAGGTGATATTTTATATATGCCGATCACTAACCCGGGGCTGTCGATCAGCAAAGCACGCGAATTATTACAACAGACCGATAAAATTCTGCGTACTTTTCCAGAAGTCGATCAGGTGTTCGGTAAAGCCGGTCGCGCTGAAACAGCGACCGATCCAGCCCCCCTGTCGATGTTTGAAACTACGGTGAAGCTCAAAGATCGTCGCCAATGGCCCAATCCCGATAAAAGCACACGTGAGCTGATGAACGAAATGGATAAAGCAATTCAGTTTCCGGGCCTGAATAACAGTTGGACCATGCCGATCAAAACCCGTATCGATATGCTGTCGACCGGTATTAAAACACCGGTCGGCATCAAAATCAGCGGACCCGACATCAATGAACTGGAGCGACTGGCAGGAGAAGTGGAACGGCTTATGAAGCAATTACCGGATACCTTGTCAGCCTTCGGCGACAAAGCAGCAGGCGGTTATTACGTTGATATTGATATCAATCGCGAACAACTCGCTCGTTACGGACTGCATATTGCCGATGTGCAGGATGTGATTCAGACCGCAATCGGTGGCATGAATATCACACACACTGTCGAAGGACTGGAACGTTATCCTGTTAACCTACGTTATCCGCGCGATTTGCGTGACAACCTGAATGAATTGCAACGGATTTTGATCGCCACCCCAACCGGCGCCCAAATTCCATTAACCCAGGTGGCCGAATTGAAATTACGCCGCGGTGCACCGGTGATAAAAACAGAAGATTCCCGCCCCAATGCCTGGGTGTATGTGGATATCAGGACCGACGACATCGGCGGTTATGTCAACCATGCCAAACAACTTGTTGATGAACAGATCTCGTTACCCGCCGGTTATACCTTGTCATGGTCAGGTCAGTTTGAATATCTGCAACGTGCTGCGCAGCGACTGCGTATTGTGATTCCGGTCACTTTACTGTTGATTTTCTTACTGTTGTATATGAACTTCCGCAATATCAGCGCACCGCTGGTAGTGATGTTGTCGATTCCGTTTGCCTGCGCAGGCGGTGTGTGGCTAGTTTATCTGCTCGGTTTCAATCTATCCGTCGCCGTTGCCGTTGGTTTTATTGCTTTGGCGGGCGTTGCCGCTGAAATAGGGGTGCTGGTTTTGACCTTTATTGATCAGAAAATCGCCCATTTCCGCCAACAAAAAACCGATACTGAGCAAAGGCTCAGCAAACAGGAAATCATGCAGGCGGCATTGGCTGGCACTTCAGAACGGGTCAGGCCGGTAGTGATGACCGCCACGGCGATTACCGCAGGTCTGTTGCCGATTATGTGGGGCGGCGGTACCGGTTCCGATGTCATGCAACGCATAGCGGCGCCGATGGTCGGCGGTATGATCAGTGTCACCATACTGAGTTTGCTCGTGTTACCGGTTGTTTATGCTTTGGTATTGCAAATAAAAGAACTAAGGAAGAATCATGATTGAAATTATTCCCAACTGGCACCCTATTCTGGTGCACTTTACCGTCGGGCTGTTGTTCACCGCCGTGTTGTTTTATTTAGCCCGCAATTTGCTTGCTGAGCAACATCCCTGGCGGCAGCAGTGGCTTCAGATGGCCAACTGGAGTTTGTGGTCCGGTTGTCTGTTTACGGTAGCCACGGTTTTGGCCGGCATTATTGCCTTTAACACCGTCGACCATGACAGTACTTCCCATACCGCCATGTCATTACATCGCAACTGGGCCTTGCCGACCGCGGCTTTGTTTATTGTCTTGGGTATTGCTGCGATCATGCTGGTTCGGAAACAACAAAAACCGGGTTGGCGGTTTCTTTCATTTTCAGCTGTCGCAGCAATCATGTTGCTGATTACCGCTTACCTTGGTGCCGAAGTCGTTTACCGTCATGGTATCGGCGTGATGTCGCTGCCTGATGTCGAAGCCGATTCGGCCCATCACAATCATAACCATTCAGATCATGAGACAGATCAACAACAACACAATCACGATAAAGAAGCGGTTGCAGCCGAGCCCGAACATAAGCATGATCACACTCATTAAACCATTTACAGCCTAAGCAACGGGAGTATCCCATATGGCCACAGATCCGGTGTGCGGTATGCAGGTAGACGCGGAAACCGCACTCTATCACGCCAGACATAACAATCAGGATTACGTGTTCTGCTCACAGCATTGCATGAACAATTTCAAAGCGAATCCGGCTTATTATCTGCATGATAACAAAAGGGAAAAATCCTGCTGCGGCGGCCATGGCCATGCACCTCATTCTCACTCTCATGCTCACGAGATATCAGCCGACAAGGACAGTGATTATATCTGTCCGATGTGTGAAGGTGTCCGGCAGAAAGGCCCGGGGTCCTGCCCCAAGTGTGGCATGGCTTTGGAACCCGAATCGCCCTTGCATGCCGCCGGCAAGACTGAATATACCTGCCCCATGCACCCGCAAGTGGTACAGGACCATCCCGGCAACTGCCCTATCTGCGGCATGACTTTGGAAGCACGCACCGTTGAAGCGGAAGAAGATAATGCCGAACTGAAAGATATGTCACGCCGTTTCTGGATCGGGGCGGTATTGGCTTTGCCGGTATTTGTGATAGCGATGGTCATGGATCTGGCTCCACAGTGGTTGCCAGAAACAATCAACCTGCACCAGGTTCAGTGGTTTGAGTTTTTACTTGCTACCCCGGTTGTCCTATGGGCAGGCTGGCCGTTTTTTGTCCGCGCCGTTCTATCAGTAAAAACAATGAACCTGAATATGTTCACGCTGATAGGTCTGGGGGTCGGTGTCGCCTGGCTATACAGTGTGATAGCCCTGCTCCTTCCCGGCGTGTTTCCTGACAGCATGCGCCATGCAGACGGAACCGTTGCCGTGTATTTTGAGGCCGCGGCGGTGATTACCGTTTTGGTATTACTGGGTCAGGTTTTAGAACTAAGAGCACGCAGCCAGACCAATGCCGCTATCAAACTGTTGCTGGGGCTGGCCCCTAAAACGGCCCGTATTGTCACAGATGAGGGGCATGAGCAAGATATTCCGCTGGAACAAGTACAAGTCGGCGATAAACTGCGTATTCGTCCCGGCGAGAAAATCCCGGTGGATGGCGTGGTAGTTGAAGGTGAGAGTACAGTCGATGAATCCATGGTCACCGGCGAACCGATACCGGTGTCAAAAACAGCCAATGACAAATTGATCGGCGCCACCGTTAACGCTACCGGCACTTTACTGATGCGCGCCGAACGGGTTGGCAAGGAAACCCTGTTATCCCAGATTGTCACCATGGTGGCTGAAGCCCAGCGCTCCCGCGCGCCTATTCAGAAACTGGTGGATAAAGTGGCGGCTTATTTTGTGCCTGCTGTAGTGTTGATAGCGATCATCACACTGATTGTCTGGTTTTTCTGGGGGCCCGAACCGAAACTGGCGCATGCCATTATCAATGCAGTGGCTGTGTTAATTATCGCTTGCCCCTGTGCCTTGGGTTTAGCCACCCCTATGTCGATCATGGTCGGCACCGGGCGCGGTGCGTCTTCCGGCGTGTTGATTAAAAACGCTGAAGCTTTGGAAGCCATGGAACGAATCAACACCTTAGTCGTGGATAAAACCGGCACACTCACCGAGGGTAAACCCAAGCTGGTCAGCGTTGAAGTCGTGAACAAGCTGTCTGAAACGACCTTATTACAACTGGCTGCCAGCCTGGAACAAGGTAGTGAACACCCGCTGGCAGCGGCGATAGTAGAAGGCGCTAAATCTGAGCAGATAAAGCTCTCAAAAATCACTGACTTCAAATCCCATACCGGTCAGGGCATCAGTGGCAAGATCGACACTCAGCAAGTTGCCTTGGGCAACAGTAGCTTAATGCAGACTCTGGGCATCGACGTGCAGCAATTGGAGGATCGGGCCCGGCAATTACGATCTGAAGGTCAGACTGTGATGCTGGTTGCAGTAGATGGCAAAGCTGCCGGCCTTATTGGCGTAGCCGATCCGATAAAATCCACCACCGAAGAAGCCATCAAAGCCCTGCACAAGGAAGGTATCACGATAGTTATGCTGACCGGTGATAATCATGTGACGGCTAAAGCCGTGGCCGACAAACTGGGTATTGATCAAGTTCAGGCTGATGTCTTGCCTCAGCAAAAAAGCCAGGTTGTCAAAGATCTGCAGGCAGCGGGCAAAATTGTCGCAATGGCCGGTGACGGTATAAATGATGCCCCTGCACTGGCCCAGGCCACCATTGGTATCGCGATGGGTAGTGGAACCGATGTCGCAATGGAAAGTGCCGGCATCACGCTGGTTAAAGGTGATTTACGCGGGATTAATCAGGCGTTAAGGCTAAGTCGGGCCACCATGGTCAATATCAGGCAAAACCTGTTTTTCGCCTTTATTTATAACTCTTTAGGGGTGCCGGTGGCAGCCGGGATTTTATATCCTTTCTTCGGCTTATTGCTGTCACCGATGATTGCTGCCGCGGCAATGAGTTTAAGTTCGGTCTCGGTTATCTCTAATGCACTCAGATTAAGGCGGGCAAGGTTGTAATCCTGTCGGTATCGGTTGATGGTCAAAGAAGTTTGGCCATCTACAACATTTAATGCTGAAACTGTTCCAACCCGTTATAAACCAGAAAGTGCCGGCCTTTGGCACGGGCAACCATGCCGATACCCATTTGTTGGGCCAGCTTCAGGCCCATCTCGGTCACCCCGGAGCGGGACAACAATAAAGGCACTTGCATCTGCGCTACTTTGATTACCATTTCCGAGGTCAGGCGGCCAGTGGTATAAAACACCTTGTCATGGCCTGCTATGCCGTTCAGCCACATCCAGCCGGATATCGCGTCAACCGCATTGTGGCGACCGACATCCTCGACAAAAATCTCGATTTTATCGCCGTTGCACAGGGCACAGCCATGTACTGCCCCGGCCTGTTTGTAGATTTCGTTGTATTCGGTCAGCGCTTTTAAGACCGCATAAATTGATTCCGCGCTGAAAACCGGACAATCGAGTTTGAGTTGTGACAATGAATCTATAACATGGCCAAACATGGTGCCCTGACCGCAGCCGCTGGTTACGGTACGTCTTGAAGTCAGTTCTTTGATATTGTCTTTCTGGCGGTGGGTAGTGACAGCCACCGCTTCCACATCCCAATCGACCTGAATCGACTCGATATCTTCCAGACGATCTACCAGCCCCTGATTACGCAAATAGCCCAAAGTCAACAATTCTGGCTGTGAGCCCAAAGTCATCAACGTGACAATTTCATGGCTGTCCAGATAAACGGTTAACGGTCGCTCGCCGGTCAGCGACATCTCGCGGAATTGACCATTTTCATCCACTACCTGGGTGGTATGCAGGCTATGTATGCCGGCATCGGTCATTTGGGGACGGTAATTAGCCACCTGTAACATTCATATGCCTGAAAATAATCGGTTGCGCCTGAATATCAAACTCATGGCCTTTCGGTTTGATATCCATAGACTTGATGATAGCCTGTTTCAGCTTGTCGCTGTCGCCGGGATGACGACGGATAATATCACGCAGATCCATTGAGTGCTCTTGTCCCAGGCACAGTAACAAACGTCCTTCAGTGGTAACACGAACCCGGTTACAGCTTGAACAAAAATTATGGCTGTGTGGTGAAATAAAACCGATACGGCTATCAGTACCTGCCATCTGATAATAACGAGAAGGACCGCCAGTAGTAGTAATACTCGGTTGCAAATCAAAGTGTTGCCGCAATGTTCTCAACACTTCATCACTGGAACAGTAACTCTCACCGCGCTCGTGATCGACATGGCCCAATGGCATTTCTTCGATATAGGAAATATCCATCTCATTGTCGATGGCAAATTTAGCCAAATCGGTAATTTCATCATCATTGCGGCCTTTCATAATCACCGCATTAAGTTTGATCCGTTTAAAACCAGCCTGTTTTGCCGCGTCGATACCCGCCAGCACCGTATCGAGTTCACCGGTTCGAGTCAGCGCTTTAAACCGATCAGGCTGCAGCGAATCGAGGCTGATATTGATACGATCCACGCCGGCAGCAACTAACGATTGTGCATGTTTGGGCAGTTGTGAACCATTGGTGGTCAGCGTCAATTCTTTCAGTGCTGTATCCCGTTTCAGTTGGCCGATCTGCTCAAACAACCAGTCAACATTACGTCTTACCAAAGGCTCGCCCCCGGTAATACGCACCTTTTCCACACCCAACTCGCAAAACGCACGCAACAGAAAGACAATTTCCTCCAGGGTCAACAATTGCTGACGCGGCAGAAAGGTCATTTCTTCATCCATGCAGTAAACACAACGAAAATCACAACGATCGGTGATGGACATACGCACGTATGTCACCTTCCGCTCGAAGCGATCAATCAATTGTGTTTTTGTTTTGTCAGCCATCTGTCTCTCTATAATTCAGACCGAATCTTTATGTTCGGGAACATCACAGCTTTTATTCGCTGTTGAAAACCCAAACAAGGCGTATGCACCACAACGACCGGTCAGACCGTTTATCAGCAGCGCCAGGCCCAATAACACCCACCAACTCTGATAATACAGGGTAGCTACTATTATAGCTGTCCCCACTGCAATCCGTAAAAGACGATCGACATTGCCCAGGTTCTTGTTCATTGTGCACGCCCCATATAAACAAGCCCCGCTATTGCAGGGCTTATTTAATTAAAAATGAACTTGACTCAGTTCAATCAGTCATCACCGGAAAATGCGCCCAACAAATGCAGCAGGCTCATAAACAGATTGTAGATACTGACATACAAAGTCACAGTCGCCATGATGTAGTTGGTTTCGCCGCCGTTGACGATCTGGCTGGTTTCAAACAGGATCAAACCTGCCATCAGCAAAACAAACATCGCTGATACAGCTAAAGACAGGCCCGGCATTTCAAAGAAAATGGCAGCCATTCCGGCCAGGAACGCAACCAGAATACCGACAAACAGGAAACCGCCCATAAAGCTGAAATCTTTCTGACTTTTCACCGCGTAAGCTGACAAGCCAAAGAAAATGATACCGGTGCCACCCAAGGCCTGCATCACGATTTCATGACCATTCGGCAGTCCCAGATAGGCGTTAACAACGGGCCCTAACGTCAATCCCATAAAACCGGTTAATGCGAATACAGATACCAAGCCCCAGGCACTGTTACGCAGTTTCGCGGTCAGGAACAACAGACCAAAATAACCTACCAGGGTAATGATTATGCCCGGATGTGGCAGATTAAACGCCATCGACAGTCCCGCTGTCATAGCACTGAATACCAGCGTCATCGCCAGCAAGCTATATGTGTTACGCAGCAACTTGTTGGTCTGAATAACTGACTGTTGTGAACGTACAACGGTCGATTGAGCATCGTAATTCATCAGAGTGTCTCCATTACTGTTATGTTGATGATTAATGTCTATTGAACTGACAACATCCTACTCTATAAGTTCTAAATGGCAATAGCGCTGGTGATTGATTCGATAAAGTTTATTTTGACGGTTGTGTTACAGGGGCATTATCTGTATTATTTCGCGTCTTGGAGGGTTGACAGAGCGGTTGAATGTACCGGTCTTGAAAACCGGCGTGGGTTAACGCCCACCCAGGGTTCGAATCCCTGACCCTCCGCCATCACACTCAAAAAGGCGTATTTTGTTTGCTGGCTAGACAGCTGATGAAATACGCCTTTTTATTACGCCTTCTCCAGCGCCTATAATCTCAGAATACTCCGGTAATCAGCTATTTCAACATCATAAGCTGTTGTTTGCCGCAGATGGTCCCGCATGGCTTCCAGCGCATCGGGTTCACCATGGACCAGTTTGATGGCGGTATTTTTTTTCAGTTTTGACCGACGCAACCAATCTTGCATTTCGACATAGTCGGCATGGCCCGATAAGCCGTGAATAACTTCAATCCTGGCTTTGACAGGAATCCAGTCACCGTGAATCTTGACCGTTTCGGCACCGGCAAGCATTTTGGCGCCGCGGGTACCGCCCGCCTGAAATCCGGTGAACAATACCGTGGTGCGATGGTTGCGCAGCAGTCGTTTGAAATGATGCAGAATACGACCACCTGTCGCCATACCACTGCCTGCAATAATGATATGGGGATACTGCAAATCAGCCAGTGCCTTGGATTCCTCCACGCTGCGTGTATAGGTCGCTATTTCGCACATATCGTGACACTGTGCAGAACTCAGCCGGTGATAACGCGCATAATGACAGTAGATATCGGCCACGCTGATAGCCATAGGGCTGTCCAGGTAAACCGGTAAGGCGGGGATACGACCTGAAGCTTTCAACACTGCCAACAAATGTTGCAAGGCCTGAGCACGACCCACCGCAAAACTCGGTATCAACAATATGCCGCCATTTTGAGCCGTTTCATTAACTACTGCGGTAAGCTGATCAAATGGGTCGATATCTGAATGGCGACGATCACCATAGGTCGATTCCATCAATAATAAATCGAGCTCGGGTAGCGGCTCAGGCGGCTTCATCAATATATCATTCGACCTGCCGACATCACCTGAGAACCCGATGCGTTTGCCCTCAACCTCAATAATAAGACTGCCTGCTCCCAGAATATGTCCCGCTCCCTGCAAGTACAACGTGAGATCACCTATTGAAAATGTTTCTCCAAACTCGACGGTCTTAAACAGCTCCATTGAACGTTCGGCAGTAGCGCGGTCATACAATGGCTCCGGTTTTGCGTGTTTGCTCAGTTTATGTCGTGCATAAAATTCAGCGTCCTGCTCCTGAATATGGCCGCTGTCCGGCAATAAAATACTGCACAGATCTTTGCTCGCCGAATGAGTAAAAACGGGGTGGCGATAGCCATGTTGGTACATCACGGGAATATAGCCGGAATGATCCAGATGGGCGTGCGTTAATACGATAGCGTCCAGCTTGTCGATATCCAGTGGCAACGGTTGCCAGTTGCGTTCACGCAGCCATTTGTAACCCTGAAACAAACCGCAATCGACCAGGATTTTTGTCTCCCCGCTCTCCACTAAAAACTTGGAGCCGGTCACGGTTTCGGTCCCCCCCAGGAAAGTGATTCTCATATCCCAGTCTCCGCCAACCCAGTAAGTATCAGATACCTGCCATCAAGCTTAACGTACGTATGCATCGCTGGCATAGCGGCGCATCATCCGGTGGCTGTTGAAAAAGGAAGCGTTTTTGGCAATCGCGCTTTTCATAACGGCGATCCAGCCGCTGCGATTGTCATAAAAAAGCGGTAACACCACCTTCTCAAGCTTGTGATAGAAAGAGTCTGCATCATCCTCTCGCGGTTCGCCATTGCCGATGGCCCAGCCAGTCACGCCCTCAATACAGCCCTCGGACCACCAGCCATCCAACACACTCAGGTTGGGCACACCGTTAAACGCGGCTTTCATCCCGCTGGTACCAGACGCTTCCCATGGCGGCAAGGGCGTGTTAAGCCAGACATCGACACCTGCGACCATGGCAGCGGCCAGCGCCATATTGTAATCAGGCAGAAAAACCACGGGGACATCTCCTGCCAGTTCACGGATATGCGCATGGATCACTTCAATGGCACGCTTACCTTCCTGGTCACGCGGATGTGCCTTGCCAGCCATGATGATTTGAAAAGGCCGCTTCTTCGCAATGGTCTTGAGACGTTTGATATCGCTGAATAACAGCTCCGGGCGTTTATAGGCCGTCATGCGTCGGGCAAATCCGAGAGTACATATATCTGGATCGAGCTGCACGCCAGTCAGGGTCTCCACTTGCTCGAGCAGTGCTAGTTTGGCCTTTAAATGTGCCTGCCAGATATCGTCATCAGCAATGCAACAGTCGGTACGAACCAGCAACTCAGGTTCATGGCACCAGCCCGGCAGTTGAGCATCATAGAGCTTGGCAAACGCCGGATGTGTCCAACCAAAAGGATGCACACCATTGGTTACCGCTCTGACACGGTAACCAGGAAACAGACGACGTGATGTCTCAGCATGACGCTTTGCGACGCCATTGACATACTCGCTGCTGTTCATTGCCAGCCTAGTCATATTAAGCTCATCTGCACCAGCCAGCCGTTTCAGCGTTACCAGATCCACAAAATCATCCAGTATCCGCTGAACCAAGTCATAGGAATACTTGTCATGACCGGCCTCTACAGGAGTGTGGGTGGTGAAGTTACACAATTCACGAACGCGCGGAATATCGTATGGGGTGTCGCCGAACTGCAAATCTTGGCTGGGATATGCGTGACGGTTCAGCAATTCCAGACACAACAAGGCAGCATGGCCTTCATTCAGATGAAACTGACGCACCCGGAAACCGAGAGCATGAAGCATGCGCGCGCCACCGATACCTAGCACGATCTCCTGCTTGAGCCGGTAAGTTTCGTCACCGCCATAAAGATAATGAGTAAGCTCACGGTCCGCCGGGGTATTCTCCGGCAAATCGGTATCAAGCAAAATCACCGGCTGACGCCCGCCCATATGACCTTCCAGCACATAAAGCCAACCGCCCACCCAGACATTTCTGCCCTCAATCGGTACGGCAACCCGAGCCTGTAACGGCCGTGCCGAGGTTGCCGGGTCCCAGAAGTCAGGCGCTTCACTCTGACGGCCGCTATCGTTAAGATACTGCCGAAAGTAACCGGCGCGGCTGACGAGACTCACTGTAACCAGCGGCAGCTCAAGATCGGCACACGAGCGTACGGTGTCACCGGCCAGTATGCCCAGACCACCACTGTAGGTGGGAATATCGGATCGCAACGCGATCTCCATTGTGAAATAGGCAATACGCTCAGGATGCATGAATTCATTATTCATAACTTTCAATCCTTGTTCTTATTCTGATCGTCTGCTCTATACCCAATCAACAACAATTGCACCAGCAGTAATGATGGCGAAGATACCATAACTTTAAATATATCAGGTTAGCAGCAACCGCATTTATTCCGTACCTCTTTGCCGATGGCGGCCGTGATAATGGTCAACTGATTGTCACCGCCCGCTATAAGCTGAATTTTATGAGTCCAAACGGGCAAGGCTATCGCCTACAAAAACCACTACTGGTCAGCATATTGAATCGGGACTCCACTCAAATCATGTATATCTGCCTAAAAAACCAGCGGTCAGATGAACCAAGGCAGCCAATCAATATTGCCCGATAGCCGTTATCGGTTTGCTATTCTTAAACTTGGTTATCTGATTGTTTTGTTATCATCTGTATAAATATGAATCGTTTGCAACGCTATCTGACCCAAAGAACACTGCGACGACATGCCATCCCGTTTCATAGCTGGCATCAAGTCACAAAACAGTTACCCCTGATCCAGGCCAGAACAGTTCGTGAACGTGCCCGCTTGCGCCTGCTCACTACCTTGTTTCTCCATAAAAAGTCGTTCAGTGGCACGCACGGACTCAATATCACGCTGGAGATGAAAATCACTATCGCCGCCCAGGCCTGTATCGAAATTCTCTATCTGGGGCTGGATTCATTTGACGGCTGGGTTGAAGTCATTGTTTATCCCGGCCCGTTTCTGGTCAGAAGAAATGTGACCGATGCCAGCGGTGTCGTCCATGCTGAAGCACACGGGCTCAGTGGTGAGTCATGGTCACAAGGGCCGTTGATCCTCTCCTGGCAGGATGTACAGCGTGACAGTTATCAATTGCATCCCGGCCATCATGTGGTTTTGCACGAGTTTGCCCATAAACTGGACATGCAATCAGGACGCGCCAACGGTATGCCACCCCTACACCCCGATATGCCGTTGTCACAATGGACCGATGCCTTGAGTCTCGCCTGGACCGCTTTGCACAACCGTATAGCGCAGCAGCAGACTGCTTATATCGATATCTATGCTGCCACCGACCCCGCTGAATTTTTTGCCGTGATCTGCGAATACTTTTTTACCGCACCTGCCGTTTTGCAGCAGTATTGTCCTGATGTGTATCGGCAATTAACAGCTTATTTCCGACAAGCACCGCCGCATATCGACTGATAAATGACATATCCCATCAAATCGCGACAAGCGCAGGGGCCTTTATCGTAAAACTGCACTTTTACAGGAACATAAGCTGATTGCATACAGGCGGCTTGAACAAGGAGCTTATCGGGAGAGAGGGGTGCCGTGTTCAGTGAAAAACCGCTCCAGAGATAATCGATATATCGGCATTCTCAGCTATACGCTTGTTTGGATTGGGAAAAAACTCCCGATTTTATGGGATGATTTGCTCATCCGTGAAACCCGTAACCGTATTCTAATGGTTCACTTGTATCTCATCATGGATGTGTATGTTGTTTAAAAAGCTAATTTGTTTAGGCATAGCCTCAGTAGCTTCATTCACGATCATCACGAGCACCGAAGCTTCTCTGGATCTGCTTGCCGGCGTTGAAGCCGGCATTGAAACAGATACCGCTATGACCACCAGTGATCTGGAACAAACACAAAAAGTGTTATCGACAGAGGCTGTCGGTACGCGCCATTTCTGGATTAATGAGGAAACCGGAACCTCATACGAAATTCTGATCCATCATCATTATTCTTACGGTCATTACCCCTGCCTGGCCTACAAACTCATTATCAAAAAGAATGACATCATCGAAACCAAGCCGCTGGACGCCTGCAAAAACAGCAGCGGCCAATGGATCTCCATTACCTCCGGAGCCACCGCGCTCTAGGAGTCAGTCGGACTAAACACCTAAGGTGCCGTAGCAATAAAAACACCCCGTTTTGGCGCCGGATAACCTTCAATAGTCTTGGTTATATCAGCCGGGTCAAGATAGTCTTGTAACGATTCAAACGTCATCCATTCAGTACGCCGCTGCTCTTCGACAGATGTCACATTGATATCCACGCAACGCACATCTCTGAATCCGCACTTTCTCATCCACAGCATCATGGTTGCCGCTGAAGGAATAAACCAGACATTCTTCATCTTGGCGTAACGCCCTTCAGGCATCAGGCTCATGCCTTGTTCACCATCGATAATTAATGTTTCCAGCACCAGTTCACCTTTGGGGCGCAGGCAGGAACGTAATTCCATCAAGTGTTTAAGCGGAGAGCGCCTGTGATACAAAACCCCCATGGACAAGACCGTATCAAACCAGGCCAGATTATCGGGCATCTGCTCAATGCCTATAGGCAACACAAAATGCCGGGGTGACTGGATAAAATGCTGCATCAGCTGATATTGCATGGCAAATACCACAGTGGGATCGATCCCCACTACCAGCTCCGCCCCTTCGCCTAACATACGCCAGCCGTGGTAACCGTTACCGCCGCCGACATCCAATACACGCCTGCCATGCAAAGATTGAATATGAGGCAACACCCTGTCCCATTTCCAGTCAGAACGCCATTCTGTATCAATCTCGATATCAAACAGCCTATAAGGGCCTTTACGCCACGGATGAAAGACTTTTAACAGTTCAATAAGACTTTCCCGGCTGAACCCAGCCAAATCGGCCTCAGTGCCGACCTCTACGGCTGTTTTGAGCTCCAGCCTGGACAGGTTGACCTGTGGCAAAGCATTCAATGCTTCCTGCCACATTGGCATTTTTCCGTGCCTGTCGACAGCCAGCTTTTCCTCAACCTGCTGCGCCAGAATTTGCCGCCAGCTGGCAAGCCCCATCGCATCCAGGTGCTGATAAAAAGGCTGATAAACGCTCATTTGACCGCTACCAGAGACACGAAGTTAAAACATTGAAACCATTTTTCAACGAAACCAAAGCCGGCCTGCTGCAAACGGGCTTCATGCTGTTGCAGTGTTTCCGGGATCAATACCTGTTCCAGTGCCGAGCGTTTCTGACTGATTTCCAAATCACTGTAGCCGTTATCACGTTTGAAAGCGTGGTGCGATTCGATATGAAACTGCTCTTGTTCTGCGTACTGGAATGTCAGCTTCTCAGACAAAATCAATATTCCGCCCGGGTCCATACCCTGATAAATGCGACTGATCAGCGCCTGACGCTGAGCTAAGGGAATAAACTGCAAGGTAAAGTTCATCACCACCACGGAAGCATTTTCAATTGCCACATCGGCAATATCCGCACAAACCAGTTCAACCGGCACCGATGCGGTTTTCTCCTGCTGAAAATTCTGCCGGGCTTTTTCAATCATTGCCTGAGAATTATCTACAGCAATGATGTGGCAGTTTGCTGCAGTAATACGTTGCTGCATCGACAAACTCACCGCACCGAGCGAACAGCCGAGATCGTAACAATAACTGGCAGGCTGGGCATAACGAGCCGCCAGAATGCCGATATTGGAAATTAAGGTGGCATAGCCGGGCACCGACCGCTGAATCATATCCGGAAATACACTTACGACTTTCTCATCAAACCGGAAGTCCACCATTTTATCCAGCGGCGATGCGTAAATTTTGTCCTGTTCATCGCTCATGACTGGGCACCTTTTTTCTTGGCTACATTGTCACGCAGATAAACGGGAATGGCCTGGTCGGCAGCCACCAGCTGATTCGTCTCAGCCATATGTTGTGCCAGCTTGATGATGGCCGCTGCTTGCGGATAAGCTTCGGGTTCCACGCCATCGATATGAGCGTTGAACTGGTCCATCAACATTGTTTCATAAGCCTGCCAGCCGGTGCCGGCAGCAAACCAGTGTGTGTCATCCAGCGGCTTGAACTGGTCCGGCGTGCAAACCTGTTCCTTATCGACAAGCTGAGCCAAACCAGCTTCAGCTTTGAAAAAAGCTGAATAGACTTCACCCATACGGGCATCCATGGCGACCGCCACCTGCCTGACCTGATATTTATCCATTACAGTTTGTGCGACAGCAGCCAACGAAGATACTGCGGCAACCGGCAAATCACGTGCAAAAGCAATACCCTGCGCCACCCCTACCCCGATCCGGACACCGGTAAAGGAACCCGGCCCCCGACCGAAAGCCACCAATTCGATATCAGACACCGTACAGCCGACTTCAGCCAGTAACGCATCCATCATGCCGAGTATTTTTTCTGAATGACCACGCTGCGTCAGCTCAGCACGCTGATACAGCTTGCCATTGAACAGCAACGCGGCGGAACACATTTCAGTACAGGTATCTAAAGCAAGAATATTCATTAGTATTTTAGGTCATTTGACTGTCATAACCGTTCATTATAATTCAAAGCGCCAGTTTCAAAGGAGGAAAACATGGCTTTTATCATCGATGTGATTTATATCATCCGCGAGTTGATCAAACTGCTTTTTGTAGTGATGACCTCACCTTTTGCACTGATTGGCAGTTTACTGCTACTGGGAAGGCAAAATTAGAATTTTAATTAAATTCAAACTGTTATAACATAAAGTTGTCATATCAACACCAGGAGAGATTGAGATGGCAACACAACACTTACAATCATTGGAACTCGCTGCACAAGGCGATTGGGATGGCGCTCACCGTCTGATCCAGATTTATGAGGATGAGTTGTCTTGTCTGGTGCATGGCTACCTGCACCGAGTAGAAGGAGATACCAGCAATGCTGCTTACTGGTACAAACGCGCAGGGCAAACATTACCAGCAAACAGCTTGCCTGATGAGTTTGACCGGCTCTACGAACTGGCCAAACAGATATGATTACTGTCTGACACCTTCAATAGACAATGTCAGATAGACTTCCTGAGAACTGGGACCCAGTTTACTGACATCAATACCGTAGTCGGCAATGGTAAATTTGGTTTCCCCCATAAAGCCGACGCGGTAACCGCCCCAGGGATCATCGCCTTCACCGATTTTTTTGACAGGTATGGTCATTTCCCTGGTCACACCATGCAAAGTAAAGTCACCCACCATCACCAAACTGCCGTCTTCCCTTTGCTGGAATTTTTTTGATTTAAATGAGGCCTCGGGAAACTTGTCGGTGTTCAGAAACTCGGCGCTACGTAAATGTTTATCACGTTCGGCAAAGTTGGTATCGATGCTGGCAACATCGATATTGACTTCAATTGCAGATGCCTCTGGCTGCTCAGGATCATAGCTAAAGTTGCCGGAAAAATCGTTGAAGCGGCCACTCATCCAGCTAAAACCCAAATGTTGTATCCGAAAATCAATAAATGCATGTGCTTTCTCGGTATCAATCACATAGTCAGCGGCATGAACCGGCGCCAAAGCCGACAAACTGAGAAATGACATGGCTAAAAAGGTTTTTTTCATAGATTATCTCCTGGGTTTAAGTTCTATACCGTGATACTCGGAAATACGTCTATCACGGGTATAACATGCGTTTAAGCGTGGTGTCCTTATCAATAAAATGATGTTTCAAAGCCGCCAATGCGTGAAAAACGGCACAAGCAATGATCAGATAGCCCAACCACAAATGTACTGTGCCCGCCAGATCAACCCGGCTACCATTGCCAGTAAAGAAAGCGGGAATCTTGAACCAGTCAAACACGCTGAGACCGTCGCCTTTGGCGGTCACTATCAGATAGCCGCTGAACCCCAGCAACAGGATGAACAGACTCATCATCCCGTGAACCGATTTGGCAAGGATGCGCTGCCATTGTGAAATAGAGGGGATGGGCGGCGGCGTGGCCCGAAACAAGCCCCACAGCCAGCGGACAACAACCAGCATAAAGATGGCCACGCCCAGGCTTTTATGCCACCAGGGAGCGCGGTAGTACCAGGTATCATAATAGCCCAGCTCGACCATCCAGATGCCGGAGGCGAACAAACCGATGGTGATAACTGCAATCAGCCAGTGCAACAGGATGGAAAACAAATCGTAGCGTGTCGCCGGGTGTTGAGAACGCATCAATATCCTTATATCCAGTCAGATTAAAGTCCAAATCAAAGACAAAGACCACGTTCAGTCAAAAATGTTCGCGCCCGGCAGAATATTTTTTATTCGCTTAGGAATCTGTTGCCGTTTCAGCCCCTAACCCTGCCGACGTCTACCGGCTTTGCTTTTGCCCGGTTTAGGTCGGGTATGCTGGGTGCGGAATGATTTACCCTCAACAGGTTTATGCGCTTTGCGACTGACACGACTGCCCTCTCCCTTAGCGCCCGTGCCCACAGGTTGCCAATTAGGAATCAAATGCTTTTTGCCGTTGCCGATCAAGTCGGCGCGCCCCATGTTTTTCAGCGCTTCACGCAGCATGGGCCAGTTTTCCGGATCGTGGTAACGCAAAAAGGCCTTGTGCAGACGGCGTACTTTCAGACCTTTCGGTACCGAAATATCCCCGCCCTGACGTCTGACCTTATGCAAAGTGTCCTTGCCGGAATGATACATGGCCGCTGCAGCAGACATGGGCGACGGTAGATAAGCCTGCACCTGATCGGCACGGAAACCATTACGTTTGAGCCACAAAGCAAGGTTCATCATGTCTTCATCGGTCGTACCCGGATGGGCAGCGATAAAGTAAGGGATCAGATATTGCTCCTTACCGGCCGCTTTCGAGTACTTGTCGAACATGGCCTTGAATTTATCGTAAGTGCCGATCCCCGGTTTCATCATCTGTGACAACGGTCCGTCTTCGGTATGTTCCGGTGCTATTTTCAGATAACCGCCGACATGATGGGTAACCAGCTCTTTCACATACTCAGGTGACAACACCGCCAGGTCATAACGCAGACCGGAGGCGATCAGAATCTTTTTAATACCCGGCAAAGAGCGAGCACGTTTATACAGATCAATCAGCGGTGTATGGTCAGTATTGAGGTTTTTACAGACACCGGGATAGACACAGGAAAGGCGCCGACAACTGGCTTCAATTTCTTCACTTTTGCACGCCAGCCGATACATATTGGCGGTAGGTCCGCCCAGATCGGAAATGATGCCGGTAAACCCCGGGGTGGTATCACGAATCGCTTCAATTTCCTTGATAATCGAATCTTCAGAGCGGCTCTGAATGATACGACCTTCATGTTCGGTGATGGAGCAGAATGTGCAGCCGCCAAAACAGCCGCGCATGATATTGACCGAGAAACGAATCATTTCATAAGCAGGAATATTCATCTGCCCGTAGCGGGTATGTGGCAAACGGCTGTAGGGTAAGTCAAACACCGCATCCATTTCGGCGGTGGTCAGCGGAATCGGTGGCGGATTGAGCCAGACATCCTGCTCTTCATGTTGCTGCACCAGCGCCAACGCATTGCCGGGATTAGTTTCAAGATGCAAAATCCGCGAGGTGTGTGCGTACATGACCGGATCATCTTTGACCTGCTTGTAAGCAGGCAGCCTGATCACGGTACGGGCTGCATGGCGTGGCGATACCCGGTGAATCTGAATTACATTGGGTGCCGGTTTATCCGCTGTTTGTTGCGGCGTTTTGGCTTTTTCTTCCGCGCAGCTTTCCTCGGTTTGCATCTGGTAGGGATCGACCGGCGGATTGATTTTGCCCGGCGTATCGACAGAGCTGGAGTCTTTTTCCCACCAGCCTTCGCGTTGTCCGTGTTTAGTGGTGTATGCCGTGCCGCGAATATCGGTCAATGCTTTGATCGGCTCGCCGGCCGCCAGCCGATGGGCGATTTCCACCACCTGACGCTCGCCATTACCATAAACCAGCAAATCTGCTTTTGAGTCCATAATCACGCTATGCCGCACTTTTTCCGACCAGTAGTCGTAATGGGCAATACGGCGCAGGCTGGCCTCAATGCCACCGATAATGACCGGCACACCTTTGAATGCTTCCCGGCAGCGTTGGCTGTACACCACCACGCTGCGATCAGGCCGTTTCCCCCCTTCACCGCCCGCCGTGTAGGCATCATTACTGCGCACACGCTTATCCGAGGTATAGCGGTTGACCATAGAATCCATATTGCCGCCGGTCACCCCGAAAAACAGATTGGGTTTACCCAGTTTTTTGAAGTCTTCAGCGCTGGTCCAGTCGGGCTGTGAAATAATGCCGACACGAAAGCCCTGGGCTTCCAACAAACGGCCAATCAGCGCCATCCCGAAACTGGGATGATCGACATAGGCATCACCAGTCACAATGATAATGTCACAGGCATCCCAGCCCAGCGCGTCCATTTCCTCGCGTGACATCGGCAGCTCAGGCGCCACACCAAAACGATGTGCCCAGAATTTGCGATAAGAAAAGAGTTCAGGCGCGGCTTGCATAAGTCCTCGGGAAGGTTCGGCAGAAACGTGCATTATTCTACCAAATTCAACTGCCTACCCGAGAAATTTAATCAGATCCCGGCCTCTGGCCTTACGAAAACCGCAATTATCGTGAAATGATAAACAGGATTTTAGTCGGTAATAATCACTTGTGTGCCGACATCGACATAACGCATCAGCTGTTCGATTTCGTTATTACGCAAGGCGATACACCCCTGCGTCCAGTTCGCAAATTGATGGATTTCAAGTTTGTTTTCAGTTTCCGCACCGATGCCATGTATGCCAATGGCGCCACCAAGGGCGGTATCCTGCGGCGGGATGCCACCATAAATATGGGCATCAAGAATAGCCCGGTACTCATCGCGACTGATTAAATTCGTCTTCAAAGCTCTTATTGCATCGCGAACACTGGGATAATCCAGTTGTAGGAACAGATGAAAACGATCACTGTCACGTAGCTGAACAATATGATATTTACCCAGTGGCGTTTTGCGGTCCCCTGCTTCGATTTTGGCTTTACGCCCACCACTGCCTAGCGCCACATGGAATGAACGTAAAGTCACACCATCTTTCTGGATAACCAATCGTTTCTCAGAGCGTTTAATCACCAGCTCATAATCACCTTTAGCCATAACTGGCTGCTGCCAGCTCACCATGGCCAGCATCGTTAATGTAACGGCTATCAGCTTTTTCATTTAAGACTTTCCCGCACCAGTTCCTTGAGTACTATCACACCGCACAGCATATTATCAGAGCCTAATACTATCAAATCATCAATATCGCTCTCCAGTTGCCGGTGCAGCACATCACACAATACTTCATTTTCCCGGCAATAAGCATAATGCGGATCCATCAATTCGGAGGCGGTAGCTTCTGTAACGCGTGCGAACAACTGCCTGTGCGTATGGATGGGCCGTTCATGAGCAAACAGATGATTAATGACCTTGTTGAAATTAAGATGCCCCAGAATAGTTTGTTCACGGGCGACATAGGCATCACGGTGCCCTCGTATCAACATCTGCTCTGCGACTTGTTTCAGCGGCATATCTGCTGATACCAGCACCGGC
Organism: Methylophaga sp. OBS4; assembly: GCF_026319305.1. Taxonomy (GTDB): domain Bacteria; phylum Pseudomonadota; class Gammaproteobacteria; order Nitrosococcales; family Methylophagaceae; genus Methylophaga. The sequence continues at coordinate 37,230 of NZ_JAPDMV010000001.1, read as the reverse complement.
TCAGCCTGGTGCAACTGCAGCCACTCGCCTACCGTGAGATCAATAATCTGACAGGTCATATTTATGACGCCCCACTTTTTATTTCGCCCGCCCTGAATAAAGCAAACCGTGTTGCCAGCGGGCCGAGCAATTCATAGATAAGCGTACTGGCCAAAATAACATTAACAATCAACAACCCTGTGTCGGCAAAAACAGGATGATGCAACAATGACAGTGCTAAACCGATAGCAATCCCTGCTTGAGGCACCACAGCCAGGCCAATATAATTTCGAACCCTCTCCGGCGCAGCACACAATTGGGCTGCCAGTCTTGCCCCCAGCACTTTGCCGATAACCCGCGCCAGCACATAAATCGATACCAGTTCAATCCCTTGCATCAACACGCTCAATTTGAAATGGGCACCAGCCAGTGTGAAAAAGGTCAGAAACACCAGCTCTTCCAGATATTCTATCGGCGCAAACAAGCGTTCCCCACCTGATTTGAATGTGGCCCGCGCAAAAAAACCCATGGCCATCGCCGTCAGTAAAGGTGAACAATGCCATTGTTGCGCCAACCCCTGGCTCAATAACAAGGAAGCCAGCACCATGGGCAGGAAAAAGTTGCGATTACGCACCCGGCGACCTAAATAAGCCAGCAACCACCCCATCAAAGCACCCAGTATCAAAGCCCCCAGAATTTCGGTACCGGCACTGACAGCCGCATTCATCAAACTGCTGCCGGTGACCCACACCAGCATCAATGAAAACAAAACAATGCCCACCGCATCATCAAGTGCAACAACCCCCAGCAACGTGGTAGTTAAAGGGCCTTTACTCCGATATTGATAAATTACCGCAACCGTCGCAGCTGGCGCAGTACTGGCAGCCAGCGTACCTAACACAACGGCCAGTAGCAGTGCATCTGTTGTCTGACCTGACATCAACCACCAGATCGACACTGTCACTAATACAACTGCTCCTATCACTTCTCCCGCTGTGCAAAACACAATGGTTTTGCCAAGACGACGTAGTTGTGTTGCAGTGACCGAACCGCCGATCAGATAAGCGACAATCGCCAGTGCACTGTCAGTCAGTGGGCCCGACCAACTGGTCATATCCAGCCCCAACCACCCCCCCAGCAAATCCGGCGACCAAAGCAAGCCGGCAACAGCATAAGCTGCAATGCGTGGTGTATTGGTACGTGCCGCCAGTAAACTCAACAGCAGGCCCGTTACCAATAACAGGCCCAACACCAGCAGTACAGATGAATTCATCAGGCAAACAACCGGCTGATAAAATTGCGATTTTGCCGGATCAAATTCTGCAACGACTTGGGCAGATTGATATTGAGTTGCATTTCCATCACATCAACCTGGGGCCGTAACTGTTTCAAATCATTGTGTTTGACATAGAAGTTGGTGGCGAGCGCAATAACATTACCCTTGTTCTCAACCGGCAGAATCATGGCACGGTTATCAAAACTCTGATTGATACGTTGCATGGTGAGGTTGAACGTGGACCGGTCACTGCCCCAAAGGTTAATGCTCATCACACCGTTAGCAGTCAGAATTCCGGCACAGGCATCAAAAAAAGCTTGCACGCCGACGCTGGCTGCCATGCCATTGTGATCGTAAGCATCAACCAGTAACAAGTCATAACTCAAATCACTATCGTAAAAACAGCGTTTGACATGCAGGTAACCGTCACCCAGATGAATATTGAGATTGGGATTATCAGTGGATACACCAAAAAAGCGCTGTGCCACATCAACCACATCCTGCCGATATTCGACAACATCTACCTGACACTGAGGAAAATGATATAAAAGAAACTTCACCAAAGATCCGCCGCCCAGACCGACGACCAGCGCGCGCTTGGGGGCAGGATTAAGTAACAGACAAGCCATCATCGACTGTGTATAAGTAAGCTCCAGTCTGTGCGGTGCACTCATTCGCATCGTACTCTGGCGCGGGTAGGTGCCAAAATGCAGCGAACGGCTGTCGCCATAGTCAACAACTTCAATAACACCTTCATCAGATTGAGCCTGATGAACAACCAGACCATCACCATAAAGACGCATTAGCTATCCGCCTTATCAACAAAATATTTGTGCAACCAGCCTCTGACAAGGCTGAATACCGGTTCGGTAAAGCCATAAAAATCATTACTGCTGGCCGCAACCGAACGCTGTGCGTAGCCAGATTGTCCGACACGAATCATTTCGACTCGCCTGAATTGCGCCAGCTTGCGAGAATCAACATTTTCAGTTGCGACAATATCCAGCAGCATCAACGCTGACGGCAACTCGGTAAACGTTTCAATGTCGGCATCTGCTGCAATTACAATAAGCCCCGCTGCAATTTGTGAATCACGGCTAAAAGCGGCTGCCGCCACTTCAGCGCCCTTGCCTACGGCCAGCAGAATCTGCGGACCCGGCGCTTGTGCTTTTAAATAAGTCAGCGCTGCTGCCACTCGTGCTGCATTATCCACGTCATCAGTATCGGTTTGCTCTTTGGCAGGCTCACTGCTGTTTTCCATTGCTTCATTGGTCACGATAGCCGCTGCCTGTGAAGCATCCGGCTTTTGCTGCATCTGTTCATCATCTGAAGGAAACAGATTGGGCTGATACGGGTAAGTCAGCGCGACAGTCATGGTTGACCAGCCGGATTTTGTTAACGCATGACGTAAATTATGCACTATTCCCGCGCCATCTATATCTCCATCCACATCATGCAGAATCAGCACTTTGCCATGATTCCGGCCAAGCATCTCCGGCATAAATGTCGCGTCCACCGAGGTTTGCCCGACCGGCAGTGACAAATAGCCTGCCACTGAACCTTCATGTCGCTGCAAAAACACATCACCCTTCGCAGGCGCTTGTTCATTTGTTTCGGTTATTTCTTCTGCCAATGCACTGGTTGACAGTGACACCAGAAAGATCAGGCTCAACCAATTTGACCGGCCATTGAATCTGTTTAGCAATTGCCACTCCATTACTTTGATAATGCTCGCTCAAGTATAATCACAGCAGATTGATTTCAAAAGCTGAAAAATGGCTGCTGATACGGTAAAGTATCGGGTTTACGCAGAACTTATAAACAGATTTAAGAGAGATTAAAATGGCTGAATTCAAAATTGCTCCGTCTATTCTTTCCGCAGATTTTGCCCGTCTGGGTGAAGAAGTCGACAATGTGCTGGCTTCAGGCGCGGATATTGTTCACTTCGACGTGATGGACAACCACTATGTGCCTAACCTGACCATCGGGCCACTGGTTTGTGACGCATTACGCAAGCACGGTGTAACGCATGAAATTGACGTACATCTCATGGTCAAGCCTGTTGATCGTATTATTCCTGACTTTGCCAAAGCTGGCGCAACTTTTATTACTTTTCACCCTGAAGCTTCTGAACATATCGATCGCAGTCTGCAATTGGTTAAAGCTGAAGGTTGTAAAACCGGTCTGGTCTTTAATCCGGCAACCCCGCTGTCCCTGGCCCAGCACGTGCTGGACAAAGTCGACCGCATCCTGCTGATGTCAGTCAACCCCGGCTTCGGCGGTCAGAAGTTCATCCCGCACACTTTGGACAAACTGCGTGAAGCCCGCAAAATGATTGACGAAAGCGGTTATGACATCGATCTGGAAATTGATGGTGGTGTCAATCTCGACAATATTCGTGATATCGCCGAAGCGGGTGCCCGCACCTTCGTGGCTGGTTCCGCTGTATTCGGTGCCGCCAAAGACAGTGATCCAAACCGCTATGAAAGCATTATATCTGCCCTGCGTGAAGAACTGGCTAAAGCTAAAGTTTAAACCTTATGCCACTCAAAAAACCTGAGATCGCGCTTATCGATCTGGATGGCACGCTGGTTGACAGCGTGCCTGATCTGGCTTGGTGTACCGACGAAATGATGAAAGCGCTGGGTATGCCGGTGCGGGGAGAAACCAAAGTCAGAAACTGGGTGGGAAACGGTGTCGAGCGTCTGATAAAACGAGCGTTGCTCGATCAGCTCGAAGGCGAACCTGCCGAAGTGCTTTATGCTAAAGCCGCTCCGATATTTATGGCGCTTTATGCTGAAAACCCCAGTGAACGCAGCCAGCTTTATCCGCATGTCAGAGAAGGTTTGCAATGGCTGAAAGACAACGGCATTCGACTAGGCTGCGTGACCAACAAGGATGCGCAGTTCACCTTGCCCATCCTGCAGAATCTGGGCATAGCCGATTTTTTTGAAATAGTCATCAGTGGCGACACATTGCCGTTGAAGAAACCCCACCCTGCCCCTTTATTACACGGTGCAGAATTTTTCGGCGTCACGCCGGATAAAGCGATGATGATCGGCGACTCAATCAGTGATGTAAAAGCATCGCGAGCGGCCGGATTCAGCATCGTGTGCATGAGCTACGGCTACAATCACGGTGTTGATATCCGCACTGCTGAACCAGATGCCGTGATTGATACATTTGCAGAGCTGGAAAGCTTATTTTAGAAAGAAGCGATGAAACAGGCAGAATTCGAACAACTGGCCAGTGAAGGCTATAACCGCATCCCGCTTGCCCGCGAAGTATTAGCTGATCTGGACACCCCGCTCAGCACGTACCTGAAACTGGCAGATGCGCCCTATTCCTATCTCTTTGAATCAGTTCATGGTGGAGAGAAATGGGGTCGTTATTCGATTATCGGTTTACCTTGTGACACGGTCGTTAAAATCCACGGCACGGATGTAGTAGTCGAACATCAGGGCGAAACGGTTGAAACGGATTCCAGTGACGACCCGCTGGCCTGGATTGAAAAATTTCAGCTGCGCTATAAGGTGCCTGAAATTGACCACCTGCCCAAGTTCAATGGCGGTCTGGTCGGTTATTTCGGTTACGATACCGTGCGTTACATTGAGCCCCGTCTGGGTAACAGCCCGACCTCAGATCCGTTGCAGTGCCCTGATATCTTGTTAATGGTGTCTGATGACTTGGTGGTATTTGATAATCTCAGCGGTCGCCTGTATCTGATTGTGCATGCCGATCCGAAGCAGGACAACGCATATCAAAACGCACAACAGCGTCTTGATGATTTGACTGTCACGCTTAGAACCACCATTCCCGAATTTCAGAATCATGCTGTTCGCAGACAGGTTCAGGAACAGGATTTCGTTTCCGGCTTTACCCATGACGGCTTTATCCAGGCAGTGGAAAAAGCCAAACAATACATCACTGACGGCGATATCATGCAGGTGGTGCTGTCGCAACGCCTGTCCATTCCGTTTGCCGCACAGGCGATGGACTTGTATCGGGCTTTACGGACGCTGAACCCCTCTCCTTATATGTATTATCTGAACCTGAAAGATTTTTATGTAGTGGGTTCATCACCGGAAATTCTGGTGCGTATGGAAGACAGTGAAGTCACGGTCAGACCGATTGCCGGCACCCGTCGCCGCGGCAGGACTGAAGAAGAAGATCTGGCCTTTGAACAGGATCTGCTCGCCGATCCTAAAGAACTCGCAGAACACCTGATGTTGATTGATCTGGGCCGTAATGATATCGGTCGTGTCAGTCAGACAGGCACCGTCGAACTCACCGATAAAATGGTGATCGAACGTTATTCTCATGTTATGCACATCGTCTCCAATGTCACCGGTAAGGTATTACCGGATATGACCGCAATTGATGCCTTAAGAGCCACCTTCCCTGCCGGCACGGTCAGCGGTGCGCCAAAAGTACGGGCGATGGAAATCATTGACGAACTGGAGCCTGTCAAGCGCGGTGTTTATGCCGGTGCCGTCGGTTATTTGTCATGGTCAGGCAATATGGACACCGCTATTGCCATTCGCACAGCTGTCATCAAAGACGAAACCCTGCATATTCAGGCAGGAGCCGGCATTGTTTATGACTCGGTACCGGAACTGGAATGGAAGGAAACCATGAACAAGGCCCGCGCAATATTCCGTGCAGTGGCAATGGCAGAAGCGGGGCTCGAAGCCAATCCTCATGCTGACAGTAACGAACCGGGTGCGCTAGCGCACACGACTCGCAAAACAGAGACATAGATATGCTGTTAATGATTGATAATTACGACTCGTTCACCTACAACCTGGTGCAATATTTCGGCGAACTGGGTGAAGATGTGCAAGTACATCGTAATGATAAGATCAGTATCGCTGATATTGAAGCGATGGATCCGGAACGGATCGTGATATCACCCGGTCCCTGCACACCTAATGAAGCCGGCATTTCGATGGCAGTCATCAAACATTTTGCCGGCAAAAAACCGATTCTGGGAGTGTGTCTGGGACATCAGTCCATCGGTCAGGTCTTCGGCGGTGAAATCGTCCACGCACGGAAAATCATGCATGGTAAAACCTCGCTAGTTTACCATAACAATACCAGCGTATTCAAAGGTCTGAACAATCCGCTCGAAGCCACCCGCTATCATTCTCTGGTGATCAATAAAAACACCCTGCCCGACTGCCTTGAGATAACGGCATGGACTGAAACCGACGCGGGAGAACTGGATGAGATCATGGGCATTGAACACAAAACATTGCCCATCGAAGGTGTTCAGTTCCATCCGGAATCCATCCTGACGCAGCAAGGTCATGAATTGCTGAAAAACTTCCTGCAACGTTAAGGCGCATCGAAAATGGATATTCAATCAGCCATCAAGCTTGTTATTCAGCATCAGGATCTCAGTGCAGAGCAGATGACCGATGTGATGAATCAAATCATGACCGGTGACGCCACGCCTGCCCAAATCGGTGGGTTTCTGGTCGGTTTGAATATGAAAGGTGAAACGGTCACTGAAATCGCCGCTGCCGCAAGTGTGATGCGTAACCTCGCCACGCCGGTCACGATTAAGGGTGATCATGTGGTGGATACCTGTGGTACCGGCGGTGATGGCGCCAGCACATTCAATGTATCCACTGCCAGTGCTTTTGTGGTCGCAGCGGCAGGAGCCAAAGTAGCCAAACATGGTAACCGCTCCATCAGCAGCAGCTCAGGTAGTGCTGATGTACTGGAAGCTGCAGGGGTCAATCTGGAACTGACACCGGAGAAAGTCCAGCATTGTGTCGACAGTGTCGGTGTTGGTTTTATGTTTTCGCAAAAACATCATGGAGCGATGAAATATGCGATTGGCCCGCGTCGGGAGATGGGCGTTCGTACCATTTTCAACCTGCTTGGGCCGCTTACCAATCCGGCCAGGGCCGCCCATCAGGTACTGGGCGTATTTGATAAAAAATGGGTTGAACCGATGGCCCAGGTTCTGCAAAAACTAGGCAGTAAACATGTACTGGTAGTGCATGCTGAAGATGGTCTGGATGAAATCAGCATTGGCGCGGAAACCTATATTGCCGAGCTGAAAGACGGTCAGATTCACAGCTACACCATCAAGCCGGAAGACTTTGGCATGGCTCGCAGCGATATCGGTCAGCTGACCGTCAAAAATGCCAATGACAGCCTGCAAATTATCAAAGATATTTTTTCAGGCAGCCGCGGTCCGGCTCGGGATATCGTCGTACTTAACGCCGGAGCAGCAATTTACGCCGCCAATCTGGCCTCTTCTCTTAACCAAGGTATTGAAATGGCGCAGTCAGTTATCGACTCTGGCGCAGCCGGTCAAAAGCTCAATGCCCTGATTGTTTGTAGCCGTTCATAGAATGAATCAAAATAATGACTGAAAACACCCCCGATATTCTGCTTAAAATCCTGCAACGCAAACAGGAAGAGATTGCTGAGCGCTCGGCAAAAATTCCATTGGCCATCATGCAACAATTGGCGGAACAGGCTGATCCGGTGCGAGGATTTGTTGATGCCATTGCCAGAAAAATCGCTGCCGGTGAACCGGGGGTAATAGCAGAAATCAAAAAAGCGTCACCCAGCAAAGGTTTGCTCAGAGAAAATTTTGTGCCCGCAGACATTGCTGTTTCGTACGAAAAACATGGCGCGGCCTGCCTGTCGGTATTAACCGATCGCGATTTCTTTCAGGGTCACGAAGAATATCTGCAACAGGCACGCAAAGCCTGCTCGCTGCCGGTGATTCGCAAGGACTTCATTATCGATCCTTATCAGGTGTTCGAGGCGCGTGCTATCAGTGCTGACTGCATATTATTGATTGTCGCTGCGCTTGACGACAACCAGCTGGAACAACTCAGCCAACTGGCCTTACAATTGGGCATGGATGTGCTGGTAGAAGTACACGATCTTGATGAACTGGAACGGGCGTTAGTGTTGAACCTGCCCTTGATTGGCATCAACAATCGTGATCTACGTACCTTTGACACGTCACTGGATACCACGCTCTCCTTGTTGCCGCGCATACCCAACGGACACATTGTCATCACCGAGAGCGGTATTCACACTCCCGATGATGTCAAATTAATGCGTGCCAATCAGGTTAACGGATTTCTGGTCGGTGAGGCGTTTATGCGTGCCGAAGATCCCGGTCTGCAGTTAGGAAAGCTTTTTTACTAAGGGATTTTTGTAACGGTGAGCTTCGTCATAGACAATGACTGTCTTACCATGCGCCCAGACTGTGCCGCTCTCCTGTAATTCTTTCAATACCCGCCCTACCATCTCACGTGAGCAACCCACCATACGGCTGATTTCCTGGCGGGTAATTTTAATCTGCCTGCCCTGTGGGTGACGCATCGCATCCGGCTGTGAGGCCAGCTCTTCAAGTGCCGATTCAACACGACCAGCCACGTCAAGAAATGCCAGATCGCTGGCCTTACGTGTTGTGGTCAACAGGCGTTTTGCCATCTGCTCAGCAATGGTATAGAGCAAGGTTGCATAGCAGTTTTTAAGTTGGGTATCGGCCAGATTACGGATCTGCTGGTAGCTGATCTCTTCTGTGCGGCAGTCAGTTTTGGCTCGCACAGTGACCATGCGGTCGCCAACTTCTGAGAACAATCCGATCTCGCCGATGAAATCGCCCTGATTGAGATAAGCCACAATCAATTCTTCACCTTCTTCATTTTCCATGCAGACGGTGACAGAACCTTCACGAAGGTAATAGAGGGTATCAGCAGGATCACCGGGACGAATGATGATATTTTTAGCCGGATAAAACTTGCTGTGGCAAGAGTGAAAAAAGTCAGCAAGACCTTCTTCAATAGCTTTATGTTTATGATATTCCATTCAGTATTCCAAGTAAGAAACCCCAGTACTAGTATACAGCCGTAAAACGGTATAATTCGTCTTTGGTTTCACAAATATGGCAAAATTAAAGTTATTCATCAACTTTAGGAAGCATTTTAATGAAAGCACGAGTGAAATGGGTTGAGGATGTCTTGTTTCTGGGTGAATCAGGAACCGGGCATACCATCGTTATGGACGGTCCGAAAGAAGCCGGCGGTCATGGCACCGGCATGCGTCCGATGGAACTGCTGCTGCTCGGTCTGGGCGGTTGTACCGCCTATGATGTGGTCGAAATTCTGCAAAAATCACGTCAGGACATTCGCGACTGCATCGTCGAAATAGATGGTGACCGCAGTGAAGAAGTCCCCAAGGTCTATACCAATATCCATGTTCACTACAAAATCACCGGCAAAGACGTTAAAGACAACTTTGTTGAGCGGGCTATCAAAATGTCTACCGAGAAATACTGTTCAGCGACGCTGATGCTGGGTAAAACCGCTACCATCACCCACGACTTTGAGATCATTAATGTCGACTGACAACAGTCAGACTTTCGATCGCATCGAACAGAGTTACCTGAGCAGTTGGTGCCGTTTCAATCCTGAGACAGCGCTGGATGCCGGTGTGGAAGATTACGCTGGCGAACTCACCCCTTGTGATGACACCGCTTTGGGTATACAGCTGGTGCTTAACGAAAAATGCCTGGCTGCGCTCGATGAAATTGATGAATCGGTATTGGATGCCGATCGCCTGATGCATTACCGTATTTTGCACGGCTGGGCCTCAATCGAACATCATCAGCTGATGGATCACGACTGGCGTTATCGGGATCCGGCACGTTTTCTGCCAATCAATGCCTTGCATCAGTTAACGATACGACCACTCGAGACTTTTAATCAGGCACTGTTGTCACGACTGGAAAAGATTCCCAACCGGGTCCGTGAAGCCAAAACCTATTTGAACACAGCTCCTGCGCTGATTCCTGCTGTCTGGTTGCAAATGACCTTACAGGAGTGTGAAGCAGGTGTGCATTTCTGCCATCATTTAATAGAACACCCGCGAGTCAAACAGGCACTTGTTCATCAGGCACATATCGAACCGGCCATTCAGGAAGCGGCCAAATCACTGGAAAGTTTGCAACATGTTCTGCAACGGCTTTCCGGCTCAACTCAAGGTGACTTTGCCTGCGGCCGCGAGCATTTTGAGCGACTGTTGCAACAGCGACACTTTCTGCCGGTCAATGCCAAGGCGCTGCTGCAGTTTGGCGAGAAATTGTTTGCCGACACCCAGCAGCAACTTGATGAGGCTATCGCTGAATCCGGACTGTCATTAGAAGATATACGTCAATATCACCCAAGCGCTGATCAACTGCTCAGTGCTTATCAGACAGAAATGCAGGCCGCGAAAGATTTTCTCAAGGAAAACCAGCTGGTAACCCTGCCCGGCAGACAGCATTTGAACGTGGTCGATACCCCGGCTTTTCTCAGGCATCAAATCCCTTTTGCCGCCTATCTGGACCCCAGTATTGCTGATCTGAGCCAAAGCGCTCTTTATTACGTGACGCCAGTGCTTGCTCCGGAAGAATTAGCCGAACATAACTATGCCGCCATTGCCCAGACCAGTGTGCACGAAGCCTGGCCCGGCCATCACTTGCAATTTGTCACCGCTAATCAGTCCGGCCAGGGCAGTGCCCTCCTCAGAAGATTGTTCCCCTGTGCGACGCTCTATGAGGGTTGGGCTTTGTACTGTGAACAAATGATGCTGGAACAGGGGTTTGAACGTTACCGCGGACAGAAAGAGGTGATGTTACGTGACCGTCTGTGGCGGGCATTACGTATTATCGTCGACGTTAAAATCCATACCGGTGACTGGTCGCTGGAACAGGCAATAGCGGAAATGGTGTCAAAACTCGGCTTCAGTCAGCAACAAGCCCAGGCTGAATGCAACTGGTATAGTCAGGCGCCTACGGTGCCAATGAGTTACGCTGTTGGCTGGGCATTGATCAATGCACTCAGGGATATTATTCAACCTGCAAACCGGCAAGAACTCAAAACCTTTCATGATAAACTGCTCAGTTGCGGTTCTGTGGCATTGCCACTGGTGATTGAACATCAATTTGGTTATCAAATCTGGCAGCAATGCTGTCAGCATGTTTTTGGAGAAAATTAATGCAACGTCCCGGCAAAACAGGTGGATTGCACCATGTCGCTTTGTTCGTCAATGATTTAGCTGCCTGTGAAAAGTTTTATGTCGATCTGCTGGGCATGGAGGTGGAATGGCGCCCGGATGAGAATAATGTCTACCTTACCTCAGGCAACGATAACCTCGCCCTGCACCGGGCGGACAACCTCAAGGCCAATGAAGGCCAGCAACGACTCGATCATATCGGCTTTATTATCCCGACCCTCGATGAAGTGAATGTCTGGTTTGAATTCCTGCAGCAGCATGATGTTAAAATGCGTAATGCACCCCGCACTCACCGTGATGGCGCGCGCAGTTTTTACTGCTATGATCCCAGCGGCACGCTGGTGCAGATTATTTACCACCCACCTATTTCATAATGAAAACCTATATCTATAAAAGTCTCAAAAAAGACGGCCTTTACCTGTATCTGGCGAAAAAAGATGATTTTTCCGAAGTCCCTCAACCGCTTTATGACTCAATGGGCAATGAGCCCCAGTTTGTAATGGAACTGGATCTGAGCCCTGATCGGAGTCTGGCGCGGGAAGATGTCAATCTAGTGATAAACAACCTGAAAACCCGTGGTTTCCATGTACAAATGCCGCCACGGCCGGAAAAACTGGGCGAGTTTATCGACCCGAAAAAGCAGCATCTGCACTAGAGGACCTGAGTTCGTTTCGATAAGAGGCTGAGTTCATACAACAGATCTAAAGCCTGTTTCGGGCTCAGCTCATCGGGGTTTAGCTGTTCGAACCTTTTTTCCAGTTCGGACTTTTCATGGCTCACAAATAAATCCGGCTGTGGCAGATTCTGGATGTCTTCATGCTGATAACGGCTCTGTTCCAGTTGCATCAGTTTCTGTCTGGCCGCCACGATCACATCTGTCGGCACGCCCGCCAACTGGGCAACCTGCAAGCCGTAACTCTGGTTGGCCGCGCCCTCTTTGAGCTGATGCAAAAATACAATCTTGTCGCCATGTTCAATGGCATCAAGATGCACATTTCTGGCTTTATCAAACAATTCGGGCAGTTGCGTCATTTCAAAATAATGGGTGGCAAACAACGTATAAGCGCCGATGTCCCGGATCAGTTTCTCAGCACAAGACCAGGCCAGTGCCAGCCCGTCAAAAGTGCTGGTGCCACGCCCAATCTCGTCCATCAGTACCAGACTGTGACAGGTGGCATTATTGAGGATATTGGCAGCTTCGTTCATTTCCACCATAAAGGTAGAGCGGCCGGAGGCCAGATCATCCGATGCACCAATACGCGTGAACACTTGATCCACCAGGCCGATTACCGCTCTGTCAGCCGGCACAAAACTGCCCATATGCGCCATTAGCACGATCAAAGCAGTCTGCCGCATATAAGTCGATTTCCCGCCCATATTCGGGCCGGTAATAATCAGCATCGGCTGCTTTTCTGTCAGGCTCAAGTCATTGGCACAAAACGGACTATCATGACAGACCTCCACCACGGGATGGCGTCCGGCTTCGATAGCAATACCGGCATCATTGGTAAATTCAGGAGCAACATAATCCAGCGTCTCGGCCCGCTCTGCCAGGTTTGCCAGCACATCCAGTTCTGCCAGTGCTGCAGCCGAATGCGTCAATGCGGTTAATTCAGGTGCCAGTTTGTCAAATAAACCGTCATACAAGGCTTTTTCCAGGGCCAGCGCTTTCTCATTGGCACTTAATACCTGCTCTTCAAACGTTTTCAATTCCGGCGTGATATAACGTTCGGCATTTTTCAGAGTCTGCCGGCGCACATATTCCATCGGTACATCTATATCACGGGCACGACTGAGCTCAATATAATAACCATGCACTTTGTTATAACCGACTTTAAGGCTGCTGACACCGGTCCGCGCCCGCTCCTGTTGTTCGAGCTGATCCAGAAAGCCGCTGGCGTTACTGTGCAAATCACGCAGACGATCCAGATCAGGATCATAACCTGCGGCAATCACCCCACCATCGCGAATCAAAACCGGTGGCTCTTCAATAATCGCCTGTTGCAACAATGTTAACAATTCACTAAAGGTGCCCAGTTCACGATCCAACTGTTTCAAATGCCGGCATTGCATCAGCTGCAATAACTGATGCAGTTCGGGCAGTAATATCAGCATTTGGCGCAAATGCATGAAATCCCGGGGTCTGGCGGAGCGTAATGCCATACGTGACAGAATCCGCTCGATATCGCCAAGATGCCGCATCAGATCGTGACAAGTTGTATAACTCTGCAGATCGATAAATTGTTGGATGGCTTGCTGACGCTGTGTGAGTATGCGCTGGTCCCGGATAGGCCTCATCAGCCAGCGCCTGAGCAGCCTGGCACCCATCGGGGTGGCTGTTTTGTCAAGCACCGATAACAGCGTATTGTCCTGGCCGCCCGCTAAATTTTGCTCCAGTTCAAGATTGCGTCTGGATTGCGGATCAAGCCGGATGCTGTCACGGGTATATTCCACAGTGAGCTTACGCAGATGAGGTAATGCGGTCCGGTGTGTCTGCTTGGCATAATTCACCAGACAGCCGGCAGCACTGATCGCGAGTTCCAGATCATCGCAGCCAAACCCTTTCAAATCGGTAGTGTTGAAATGTTCACACAAACGTCTTCTGGCAGCCTTTTTATCAAAATGCCACTCGGGCAATGGCCGCAGTCGTTTGCTGAAAAACTGAAACTGATCCAAATCATTATCGTTGACCAGAACCTCGGCGGGTTGCAGGCGAGCCAGTTCAGCCTGAAGTTCAACCATGGTGTCCAGTTCTGACACAAAAAAACGGCCGCTGCTTATCTCGGCAGCTGCCAGTCCAAAGCGTTCATGTTGCTGACTAACCGCCACCAACAGATTTTCATTTCGACTGTCGAGCAAGGCTTCTTCTGTCAAGGTCCCGGGTGTCAACACACGCACCACCTTGCGTTCCACCGGACCCTTGCTTGTAGCCGGATCACCAATCTGTTCGCATATTGCGACCGATTCACCCATCCGGATCAATCTGGACAGATAGTTGTCTGCAGCATGGTATGGCACACCGGCCATCGGGATCGGCGCCCCGCCACTATTACCACGGGCGGTCAAAGTAATATCCAGCAACTCCGCGGCCTTATGGGCATCATCAAAAAACAACTCATAAAAGTCGCCCATACGGTAGAACAACAGATATTCGGGGTGTTCGGCCTTAATACGCAGATATTGCTGCATCATTGGAGTATGATTTTGATTTTTAGTCATCGGTGTAGTTTATATCATGCAAACGATTTCTGACGTATCACTCCAGCAAATCAGCTTGAAGCTCGCTGAGCTGTTAATAGAAAAAAAATTAAAACTGGTAACAGCGGAATCTTGTACCGGCGGTTGGGTCGCAAAATGCTGTACCGATATCCCCGGCAGCTCGGCATGGTTCGAGCGTGGTTTTGTCACCTACAGCAATGAAGCCAAACAAACCGATCTCGGTGTGGCTGAAGCCACACTGATTAAAACCGGTGCCGTCAGCCTGGCTACCGTTGAAGAAATGGCTTTCGGTGCCCTTTCTCGCTCCAATGCCGATATCAGTGTCGCTATCACCGGTATCGCCGGACCTGACGGCGGCTCTGAGAGCAAACCCGTCGGCACAGTATGGATTGGCTGGGCCGGCAAAAATAAAAGTGTGCATAGCATCTGCTACCACTTCAAAGGAAACCGGGAAAGTATCAGACGTCAGGCCGTTTTAGCGGCGTTGGAAGGAGTCATCAAAAATGCTAGTGCTCTACCAGGCTGATATTACCGTGTTCAGCGTCCCTGTGGTGTTTGGAGGAAAAACATCCCTGTTTTTCCCCTTACAGGCGCGCTGAAGCGCGTCCAAAACCTCTCCAGGAGGTTTGGTGCCGCAAGGCACGGTGCACAGATAAGAGCCACTCCCTTATCAAGCATCGTAACGCCGCGGCGGGACACCACAGCGGCGCCCGAAGGGTTGGCCTGTCAGCGTCCATGGCGGTGTTGCAGCTCTCGCAAAGGGAGGGATCATTAGCTGCGAGCGGCGCCTTGCCCTGAACACTGCCAGACCAACTGAACCCGGCGATATCACCTTGAAAGAACACTAGAGACTGAGTGCTATCTATGGGATAATCCTTGACTTTACTCATCAAGTTCAGGGGTGGTGCAATGGACGACAACAAGAAGAAAGCTCTCGGGGCAGCACTTGGCCAAATAGAAAAACAATTTGGTAAAGGTGCCGTCATGCGACTGGGAGATTCCGCTGCAACACGCGATATTGATGCGATATCTACCGGTTCAATCGGTCTCGACGTAGCATTGGGGATCGGTGGCCTGCCCCGTGGCAGGGTGATTGAAATCTACGGCCCTGAATCATCGGGTAAAACCACCCTGACGTTACACGCCATTGCTGAAATGCAGAAAATGGGCGGCACTGCTGCTTTTGTCGATGCTGAACATGCGCTTGATCCGACTTATGCCGAAAAGCTCGGCGTTAACATTGATGATCTGCTCGTTTCACAGCCTGATACCGGTGAGCAAGCACTGGAAATAACCGATATGCTGGTGCGCTCCGGTGCCGTGGATATTGTTGTCGTCGACTCAGTCGCTGCGCTGACCCCCAAAGCAGAAATCGAAGGCGATATGGGCGACAGCCATATGGGGCTGCAAGCCCGTCTGATGTCACAAGCTTTACGTAAGCTCACCGCCAACATCAAACGCTCCAATACTTTGGTTATTTTCATTAACCAAATCCGTATGAAAATCGGTGTCATGTTCGGTAACCCTGAAACAACCACCGGCGGTAACGCACTCAAATTCTATGCCTCCGTTCGTCTTGATATCCGTCGCATCGGTGCCATCAAAAAAGGTGATGAAATTCTGGGCAATGAAACCCGTGTCAAAGTGGTCAAAAATAAAGTGGCACCGCCATTCAAACAAGTCGAATTCGATATTCTCTACGGTGAAGGTATCTCCCGTGAAGGTGAACTGATTGATCTGGGCGTGCAGCAAAATGTAGTTGAAAAATCAGGTGCATGGTACAGCTACAATGGCACCCGCATCGGCCAGGGAAAGGACAATGTCCGGGTATTTCTGAAAGAAAATATTGAAATGGCGAGCGAAATAGAAGCTAAAATTCGCGAAGTCATGCTGCCGAAAAAAATCAAAGCAGAAGCCGGAAATGACGATGTCATTGAGGACGATCTGCAGGCGTGAAGCGCTCAGTCAGCGAACGCGCTGTAGCGCTACTGGCTAATCGCGAACACAGTGCGCTGGAGCTGACTCGCAAACTGCACAATGCCGGTTTTGACGAGATAGAAATCGAACAAACCCTGCTTGAACTCCAAAAGACAGGATTGCAAAGTGACCAGCGCTTTGCAGAAAGTTTTATTCGCTCACGATCCGGCCGGGGTTACGGCAGTGTTCGTATCAAAAGCGAGTTGAAAGAACGTGGTGTGAATCCAGACATCATTACAGACAGTCTGCTTAATGCAGAGATTGATTGGTTTGCGCTTGCAGCTGAAGTACGATGCAAACGTTTTGGCGAGCAGAACCCGGAAGATTATAAAAGTCGTGCAAAACAGCAACGGTTTTTACAATATCGTGGTTTTACTCATGAACAGATAACGGAAAGTTTTAATTAACCGACAATGAAAAGTAGCGCTGATATTCGCAATTTGTTCCTCGACTTTTTTGCAAGCAAAGGACATGAAGTTGTTACCAGCAGCCCGCTGGTGCCTGCCAATGATCCTACCCTGCTGTTTACCAATGCAGGCATGGTGCAATTCAAGGAAGTTTTTCTGGGTCAGGAAACACGCAAATACACGCGTGCCGTGACCACACAACGTTGTGTCCGCGCCGGTGGTAAACACAATGATCTGGAAAATGTCGGCTACACTGCACGCCACCATACCTTCTTCGAAATGCTCGGTAATTTCAGCTTCGGTGATTATTTCAAACGTGAAGCCATTCAGTATGCCTGGGAGTTTTTGACTGAAACACTGGGTTTGCCCGCCGACAAACTCTGGATCACCGTATTTGAAGAAGACGATGAAGCAGCCGCTATCTGGTTGAACGAAATCGGTGTCGATGCCTCGCGCTTTTCCCGTATCGGTGCCAAAGACAACTTCTGGTCGATGGGCGATACCGGCCCTTGCGGTCCCTGCTCCGAGATTTTTTATGATCACGGTCCTGATATTGCCGGCGGTCCGCCCGGCACACCGGAGGAAGACGGAGATCGTTACATCGAAATCTGGAACCTGGTATTCATGCAATATAACCGGGCAGCAGACGGTACTTTAACGCCCCTGCCCAAACCTTCTGTCGATACCGGCATGGGGCTGGAGCGTCTCGCAGCCGTGTTGCAAAACGTTCACAATAATTACGAAATTGACCTGTTCCAGCATCTGATTAAATCAATTCAGCAACTATCAGGTACCCAAGATTCCGCCAACTTTTCACTGCGTGTTATCGCCGATCACATTCGTTCCTGTTCGTTTATGATTGCTGATGGCGTACAACCATCCAACGAAGGCCGCGGTTATGTACTGCGCCGTATTATCCGCCGCGCCATCCGTCACGGTCATAAACTTGGCCTAAAAGACGCATTTTTCCATAAACTGGTCGCGCCACTGGTAGAAGAAATGGGCGAAGCCTTTCCGGAGCTGGCACAAGCTCAGCCACTGGTTGAACGTGCTTTATTGCAGGAAGAAAACCGCTTCGCTGATACGCTGGATAACGGGCTCCGTATCCTTGATCAGGCCATTGAAGAAATGTCTGACAAGGAAATTCCGGGCGAAACCGTATTTCTGCTCTACGACACCTACGGCTTCCCGATTGATCTGACAGCAGACATAGCACGTGAACGGGGTCTAACCATTGATATCGCCGGCTTTGAGCGTGCCATGGAAGCGCAGCGCACCCGTGCCCGCAGTGCCAGCCAGTTTGCTGGCGGCCCGGCAGAACAAATTACGATTGATGCGCAAACAAAGTTCTGCGGTTATGACTTGACTCAGGATGATGCCACCATCAACGCTATCATCGTCGACGGTGAACACGTTGACAGTCTGACCGAAGGCCAGGAAGGCATTATTGTGCTGGATCACACCCCTTTCTACGCCGAATCAGGCGGCCAGGTCGGGGATCAGGGTGAAATCACCAGCGACTCAGCCAGCTTCACCGTCAAAGACACTCGCAAACAAGGCAAGGCTTTCATGCATATCGGCGTGTGTGAACATGGCCGTTTCCAGGTCGATCAGCAAATCACCGCTCAAATTGATGAAAACAGTCGTCAGGCCACTGCGCTCAATCACTCAGCTACCCACTTGCTGCATGCCGCATTAAGAAAAATCCTCGGTGAGCATGTCACCCAGAAAGGCTCGCTGGTCAATCCGCAACGGTTACGTTTTGATTTCTCACATTTTGAACCCGTGACGCCAACGCAACTGCGCGAGATCGAGCGCCTGGTCAATCAACAAATCCGACTTAATCATCCCGTCGAAACCAAACTGATGGCGATTGAAGAAGCCAAACGCAGTGGTGCCATCGCCCTGTTCGGTGAGAAATATGATGAAGAAGTGCGTGTTTTACGCATGAGCGACTTTTCGGTGGAATTATGTGGCGGCACTCACGTTAGCTATACCGGTGATATCGGCGTATTTAAAATTATTTCGGAAACAGGTATTGCTTCAGGTGTACGGCGTATTGAAGCCGTCACCGGTAATGTTGCGCTCGACTACATCAACAACATCGAATCCCGCCTGCTGGAAGTATCAGAGTTACTCAAGGCAAAACCCGAAAATGTTCAGGACAAGGCATCACAACTGGTTCAACGCAGCCGTGAACTGGAAAAAGAACTGGAAAGCCTGAAAGCCAAACTGGCCAGCAGTGCCGGCGACGACCTGGCAAACTCAGCAAAAGACATTAACGGCATCAAGGTACTCGCTTCAACCCTGGAAGGCGCTGACGGTAAAGCTTTGCGGGAAGCCGTTGATCAACTGAAAAACAAACTGGGAAGCGCTGCCGTGGTTCTGACTTCGGTTAAAGACGAAAAAATTACAATTATTGCTGGCGTAACTAAGGACATTACCGATAAAATCCGCGCCGGTGATTTGGTTGGCCATGTGGCCAGTCAGGTCGGTGGTAAAGGTGGCGGTCGTCCCGATATGGCTCAGGGCGGCGGTAATGAACCTCAGAACCTGGCAGCAGCACTTGCTTCTGTTTCAGACTGGGTAGGATCTAAGCTGGAAAAGTAAGCATGTCACTTATCGTACAAAAATACGGCGGCACTTCCGTAGGCTCTGTAGAGCGCATCAGAGAAGTCGCCAAAAAAGTCATCGCTCACCGTAATCAGGGCCATGACATGGTGATTGTGGTTTCTGCCATGAGTGGTGAGACCAACCGTCTTATTGCTTTGGCGAAAGACTTGAATGACCACCCTCGCGGTCGTGAACTGGACGTGTTGCTGTCTACCGGTGAACAAGTCACCATCGCCCTGCTCTGTATGGCGCTGGAACAAATGGGCATGCCTGCGAATTCTTATACGGGGACTCAGGTTCGCATTCTTACCGATAACGCGCATAACAAAGCGCGTATCATGCAAATTGACGATAACAAAATCCATAATGATTTAAGCCAGGGTAAAGTGGTTGTGGTCGCGGGTTTTCAGGGCTGTGATGAAAGCGGTAATATCACCACGCTCGGTCGTGGCGGCAGCGATACCACCGCAGTGGCACTTGCCGCGGCCTTGAAAGCAGATGAATGTCAGATCTACACCGATGTTGATGGTGTTTATACCACCGATCCACGTGTGGTGCCGGAAGCACGCCGCCTCGACCATATCACTTTCGAAGAAATGCTGGAAATGGCCAGCCTCGGTGCAAAAGTATTACAAATTCGCTCTGTTGAATTTGCCAGTAAGTATAACGTCCCGTTACGTGTGCTCTCCTCCTTTACCAAAGGCGGTGGCACATTAATCGCGGCTGAGGACCCCTCAATGGAACAAGCTCTTATTTCAGGTATTGCATTTAATCGTGACGAAGCCAAACTCACTATTCTGGGTGTTCCGGATCATCCGGGTGTGGCCTCGCAAATTCTTGGCCCGATCGCCGCTGAAAATATTGAAGTCGACATGATTATTCAAAACACCGGTCATGACGCTACCACAGATTTCACTTTTACCGTTCATCGTAATGACTATCAAACCGCGCTGAAAATTCTGCAGCAGATTGCTGAAAAACTGGGGGCACGTGAAGTCAACGGTGATGAACACATTGCCAAAATTTCAGTTGTGGGTGTAGGCATGCGCTCGCATGCAGGCATTGCCAGCAATATGTTCGCTACACTGGCCCAGGAAAATATTAATATCAGCATGATCTCCACTTCTGAAATCAAAATTTCCGTGGTCGTGGATGAAAAATATCTTGAGCTCGGCGTCAGGGCGTTGCACAAAGCCTTTCATCTGGAACAAAGCCCGACAATATAAGCCCTGTTACCAAGCTGTAACAATTACTGTCGCGGACAACTAAACTTCCTGATAAAATAAATCGAGGTCTGAGGATAGATCTATCCATTTCGATAGTCCATGATCAAAGAGACGACAAGAGCTCTGACAGGAATTAAAACAGGAAAGGCACGAGGCCTACACGCATGAAGGGAGTCACTTTTCTCCTACCAATCCTCGAGCCTTATTTTGAGAGTAAAGGGGAAAAACAATGTTAATACTTACACGCCGAGTCGGCGAATCACTCATCATTGGTGATAACGTCGTAGTCAACGTTCTCGGAGTCAAAGGCAACCAAGTCAGAATTGGTGTCGATGCGCCTAAAGATGTCTCCGTCCACCGTGAAGAAATCTATGACCGCATTCAAGCGGAAAAAGATCATCCGAATGCCGGTTAATTGCTATATATCACTAGCCAAATAAATATCAGCTGATATAATAGGCGGCTTTGATGGAGAGCTGGCCGAGAGGCTGAAGGCGCGCCCCTGCTAAGGGCGTATAGGTTTACCCCTATCGAGGGTTCGAATCCCTCGCTCTCCGCCAATAATTATTGCAGACATCATTGAATGTCAGTATAATTCACGGTTTTAGCGCCCGTAGCTCAGCTGGATAGAGTACCTGGCTACGAACCAGGCGGTCGTACGTTCGAATCGTACCGGGCGCGCCATTTAAAGCATATAAATCAAGCAGTTATCATTAATTTGGTAACTGCTTTTTTTATGTATTGCCCTGTAGACTCCCCACTGTCCCATAGATCCGCTTTTTATCTAAATTCATTCACAAAATTACACGACTGATCACGCTGAAATTTGTTCTGGCTGGTACTCCCTTTTCTATATTGATCACGCCAAAAATTACACGTTTCCAGAGCCTGTCTTAGGCCAGCTTCCCTTTTTTCATTTTCTAGTTGTCTTTGTTTTGCAATAGCGGCATTTAGTCTTCTCGTCTCATCTGATTTAGCCTTATTTTTAGCATTGAATTCTGCAAGCTCATTAGTAGCTCGTTTTAACATTTCTTTGGCGACTACAAACTCTATACCTCTTTGAGTCCCCCACGAGAGCATATTGGCTATGAATACCCCTAAAACAATGATAAAAAGTAACTGCGATAATGATATCGAAGGCTTGCTTTCAGGGATTCTGGCATGGGCCTGTCTGATGTCCTCATCCATATTGATGTTCATTCCTCACTCCTTTTAATTTCTACAGCCCTTCCCGGACAAGACGATGTTATCACCCCGAGTTTTCTTCTATATACATAGATAAGTCTTTACTAAGGAGGAATATCCAAGCCATTGCATGACACCTTCCTATATTGCTGCGGTAAATATCAGCTCCCTCCTTGAGGAGGCATGAACCACTACATGAGGCATATTGAGAATTCGTAACTAAACAGCACTAATTTATCTATAACCGTAGCAAGGTTTGAATTTTAAGTTGTATCCACAAGCAATTGTTTTAATTACAAATTCACCCCGTTTCATGGCAAGCTACAAATTAGGTACTCTCACCAGAAACTGATCTATAACGACATTGAGGAAAATTTGAACATCCTAGAAACCTGATACCGGCATATTTTCCTTTAGTTGCAGCTCTCTCGACTAACAGGGAACCACATTTCGGGCATTTATCCGAGATCGTTTCTTGAACAGCTTCAAAAAACTCAGTCTGTGGCTCCAGATAAACTTTGATTGCATCTGAGTCAGCCTTTTGCTCATCAATGATAGTAACAGGTTCTAGCATCTCCTTGATGTTGTCGACGATCGTTTGTGATTGATAAGCCCGATTAGCAGGAAACCTGATCAGAGGTAGCTTTGCTGATTTAAATGCATTATCAAGAAACTTGTCGCGCTTTTGTCTGGAAGCTCTAGAGTGCGACGAATCATCTAACTCAATTGCACATAAAATTTCTGAGGTGTCTTTGTCGGTCAGGACAAAATCAACATGCTTCGACTGTATTTTATTGAATGATTTTTGCCACTCAGACTTTGATTGTGATTTATGAACAGAAATCAAATCGGCCAACCGGACTTTTATATTGATCTCATACTGATCAGCAACAGCTATTTTCAAAGCGTGTTTGAAGGATATTTCTGCTGGCGTCAGAAGTGATGAGTTTTTGAAATAGGGGTATTGAGGTTCTTCAGTTGAGTCTTTTGATGTGCCATGAAATGACTTTATGAAAAAAACTGCAATTGCAGCCACAAAAATTATGATAAATAGAAATTCCATTTCCAAGCTTCCAAAAATAATGAATATTAGCAGTTTAGTTTATGTAGCCATATATAACCAACCTATTGTTCAATAGGATTAGAAATCATCCTTGGTAGGCTAAAAATAATTTTTCCGCACACATAACTAATTGTTTTAATTAAAATACTCATCATTTTCAGTGCAAACCACGATCCAGGAGGCTGATGGTTATAACCTTACCGCGCACGCAAAAAAAGGACAAAAAGTTCTCACTATCGACACAGGTCTTCAAGCACAGTATCAAGGTGACGGACCATCAGTGAGAAGTGCCCCTCGCCTTGAAGATAATGGACCTTGTTGTGTGGTAATGTCTCGACCAGATAACGAGCCATCGTCGCCGGCACCACGGTATCGCTCAAGCCGTGCCAAATCTGAACCGGGACAAGCACCTGCTCCAGATTGAAATCCCAAGGCTGAGCCAGCAACGGCAGCTCCCAGGCGACACCTTGCCCTCCCTGAAGCAGAGCCGCTTTCACGCTTGCAAGCCAAATCACCTTAAAACCCGGATCGTCAATCACCTTTTTATCGGCCTCTGGTGCACCGGCTAGCATAAACTTAAACAGACTTTCCGGCTGTCTGCGAAACCATCGCGCCATCAAGCCAACGACACGCCGCGCCAAAGCGGGATACCAAGTGCCGAGGGTCAGCACCATACGATTAAATGCCACCATATCCCGGGTGGAGTGCATCCCGGACAACGGTGCAAGCGCACCGACTAGGGCGATTTGATTTATACGTTCGGGAATGCCTGCAGCACAGGCAAGGGTATAAGGCCCGCCGCCTGAAACACCAAGAATGGAGAAACGCTCCAACCCCAGCTGATCAGCCAGCTGCTTAATATCATTTGCCCAGGCGCCAATCGTCCGCCCCGCTTGAAAGCTGGATTCGCCAAAGCCGGGACGGTCAGGCGCAATCAATCTCAGTCCAAGGCGCTTGACGGCCTGCTCGGCCAGCCTGGCTTCCAGACGAGAGCCCGGGTAACCATGACAATAAATGACCGCCTCACCACTGGCATTACCCAGTTCCAGGCAGGCAAGCATACGCCCATCATCCAGGTTTATTCGATACTCTTTCTCTGACATAGGCAGCTATCTCAGGGGATATTTTCTTATCTGTTTTTAACGCCCGGACTACCACTCATAAGCCTGTTCCTGATTTGATAATCCCCATGGAGTCGAGGTTATTTATACTTGTAGGGGCAAGGAAAACAACTACATCTGTCTCAACAAAGTCCGGTGATTGCTGTGTCAAGCCAAGACTGTAGAATCCCAAGACTTTCATTATGATTCATCCTCGGTAAAGGGTTGACATCTTGTTGCTTAAATACTGCCATTACTAAAACTTTATTGAAACATAGTGTTGGTTATTTGATCTGCTCCCACTGCTTTATGCCATCCCTTAAAGCTTCCCAGCCGGTCTCAGATATTTAACATCCAGGTGTGATGACCATCACGATATTAACCGGCGTAAGTAACGATAATATGAGCGTTTAATTAACCCCTACTGGAGTTTAAATATTATGAAGATGCACTATCTTTTTTTGGCGGCTGCTTTGTTAGCTGTTGAGGCGAATGCTGACAGTTCAACACTTGATGCCGCAATTGGCGGTGGCATTGGTGGTGCGGTCGGTGCTGCCGTTGGTAATGAAGTTGCCGGTCGTGATGGTGCCATTGTTGGCGGGGCGCTCGGTGGAGCCGTCGGGGCTGCCGTTACGACTGATGACCACCATGATCATGACTCCGGACCGAGAAGAGTTAACGGTTATCACTGCCCGCCTGGTCAAGCGAAAAAAGGCAACTGTTGATCGACGATTGCCTCATCGCATGAGAACCCTAAGTTCCCATTTCCGCCATTTGATGCACTAAGAAAAGTGATTGGTGGATAATGCCGAACGTGTCTTACGTCGCTTAACTCAGATTAGCCTCTGTTGTGTAACCAATCTGTTATTCCCACTCTGCAGCATTTACCTTTTACTGATGTAGGGGTTGTGCTGCAGGATTCTCATTTCGGCACGGTTATCGAGCCGGCGTAGAACACTTCGCACTCCCCATCAGAAAAGAGATCCCGCCCTCTTTCCAACAAGTCGATTAGTGGTGCAGAGAGGGATTCAAGGATGCTCGGCTTCTCTACCACTGGCTGCTGGAAACTGCCCCGTATTTTTTGCTGAGCCTTAGCGCACCCCTTTTCATCAATCACCGCCACAGTCATGTCATCGTATTGCTGATTGATGAAATCGAGTCCTCCTCGAAGCGCGATTCGATTCTCGTTTGTCGCCAAGGCGACGTCCTGGGCCTGCGCTACGCCATGCTCCATTTTCCAATCGGAGATCAGTGTCCGGATGTCACTACGGCCCCCATCTCCCTGAAAGATACTGGCAAATCTGTAACCTTTGGTGACTACCGTGCCGAGGGGACCAGCGAAGAAAAAGGCGCCCATATCAACGAGATTGAATGACTGACTGGCCTCGAACTGTGAGAGGCTTTGGTCAATATCTTTGCCAAACAGGGTCAGATTATCACCCCGTAATGAAAACTGGCCTCCCATAGTCTGTTTCATCTGGTCGACTGCCTTACCTTGCATCGACAGGTTTGCGGAGAAATCCACTTCTCCTTCAGCAACCTTTTTTTTATTAGGCGACAGCGTTTTGAAAAACTCTTCAATGCGAAACTTAGGCAGTGAGAAGCTGACCTCGTAACGAGGTACAGCATCTGAAAAATTCGCCTGAATACTTCCCGTCCCCTGCGCCCCGAAAAGCTGCATCGTGATGGGCTCAACATCGAACATGCCGTTATTGCCGTCGGCCTTAAGCTTAAAATCGGACATTGCAAAATCATTTCTTCGCGCCACCTCGCAGTCGAGTTCTGCCGTGAGGTAAAGGTTTTTCATCAGGTCGGCCCACTGCCCACCCGCAAACTGCAACTGGCTCATGTCCATGCTGCACTCGCTGGCTTCAAACTTATCCCCGGATTGCTTGTTAGCGTAGTAAAACGTTCCGTCTGAAAAGGAAATGTCTTTCAGGTTCAACACTGGCAATCTGGCTGCCGCTGTTTGCTGGCGCCGGAAGTTGAAATTGCCCTCCGAGTCCGTCTCCAGAGATATGCTGGGCTGCTTAAGCGTGATTGAAACGATCCTGATTTCTTTTTTCAACAAAGGTAAAAGGTCAATTCCAAGCTTGATCTTACTGACAGACGCAATATCCCGATCCTCATTATTGCGAATATGCACGTCAGCAAGTGTGATGAGCAAACCCTGAAACAAGCCAATTTCCACTCCGCCGTTAATGCTGACCCCCATCCCTAAAGCTCTCGATGCGGTTGTTTCCAACTCAGATTTGTAGCTATTGATGTCCACAATAGAAATCAGTAGCAGCGTGCAGATAATGAGTAGCCCCAAGAAGCCGCTGATGGAGAAGAGCATAATTTTAATTGGCTTGGTCATGATGCTGCTCCTGTGAGGTGCTGTTGCTGCAAGCACCTGACTCGAACATCCACTCTCACCGCTGCATCATCATATAAATAGAACAACACGATGTCTGTTCTCATTACGCAGCTGAGTAGCCCCGTTGAATCTATACGAACATCAGGCCTTCAATGAGTCGAATCATAATCACTGCTCAACTCATGTGGTCATGGCGGCCAGGCCGTTAGGAAACACCGACCACTACACTGGAATATATGCCCCGCTTACCGTTTTACGCAACTTTAGATTGCCAGTAGACCAGCACAGGGAGCGCATCGGTAAAATCTATTTACAATTAACAACTTAGGGAATAGCATAAATCATGCACTGACAAATAAGGTCTCGATGCCTTGATCGTCGCAATAATCGGTGCCATCGGCTTGTTATTTCTGTTGCGCTTGCTTAAAGATCAAGGCGACAGCCTGACCTTTCGCTAAATCAAGTGGTTATGCCCCGCTTTGTTTATACAGGCGGGATGTTCGATTCCTTAGACACAAGGAGCATCATCATGACCAACTCTAGATATTTCATTAGTTTCTTAGTCACTATTTTATTTGTCTCACTATTGGGCTGTGGCTCAACGCCCACACAAGAGAGTACTGGCGAATATGTTGACGATACAGTTATTACTACAAAAGTGAAGACAGCTATATTCAACGAACCTTCGTTAAAAGCATCAGAAATAAACGTCGAGACCTTCAAAGGTGTCGTTCAATTGAGTGGTTTCGTCAGTTCTCAGGCAAATATTGACACGGCAGTAGAAATTGCTCGCAATGTAGAAGGTGTGCGAGCCGTCAAGTCTGATATGCATCTGAAGTGACTTGGCCGGTTTATCTGGATGCGCTCAG
The DNA here is from genome assembly GCF_026319305.1 of Methylophaga sp. OBS4. Classification (GTDB taxonomy): domain Bacteria; phylum Pseudomonadota; class Gammaproteobacteria; order Nitrosococcales; family Methylophagaceae; genus Methylophaga. Next base: position 9,922 of record NZ_JAPDMV010000001.1, on the reverse strand, counting down.
AACCTATCTGACACTGCCATTGGAAAAGAGAGGGTTGCCTGTGTTGTGAAGGTGTCAGAATCCGACATCGAAACCAACAACAGGCAGCCCTTCTTTTTAGCAACGATAAAATCATCACGAAACCTGACGGCCAAAGGCTATTTATAGAGTAGGAAGTTGTAGTTCGGGAGTGAAGCATAACTCCCGACATTTTTGTGGATTGATTGCCGGTATTTGGTCTCCGTGGCTAAAAGCGGATGATTTCAAACTAAAAGACATTGGCTCACCCCCTCTGACAATAAGACTCACAGGCAGAATGCTGCCATGCCTGAGGGTAGTTAAGAAAACTTATGTTGGCAGACAAGGCAAATGACTTTCTACAATTATAGTGTCGACCTGAAGACCAGACTGGGCACGTAGCAAAATCACTAGCCGTATGTGACCGGTTCCCCTTTTCGCTCAAACTTACTGACCCTGAGATAGTTGCTTCTTTTGGAACATGCTAGCTATCGGTTTGAGTTTCAATTCTGACGGCACAAACCTTGTACTCGGGAATCTTGGCGACAGGGTCAACGGCCCCAATCGTAAGGTTGTTGACGTTGGCCTCATCGGGAAAGTGGAAATTGCCAAAGATCAGTCCTGGCGGGACGCGTTCGCTGATATCCGCCATTGCAATCATTTCGCCTCGCCTTGATACGACACGAATGACTTGCGAATCTTTTATACCCAGCCGAACGGCATCTTCCCGGGAAATTTCCACCAAGGTCTGCGGATACAGCGCAGCCAGTGGCTGCGAACGTCGAGTCATCTCAGCGCCATGCCAATGATAAAGTACGCGTCCCGTCGTCAGGCATAATGGAAAATCTGCGTCAGGAAGCTCTTCGGGCGGCATGTGTTCAGCTACATGAAACACGCCCTTGCCTCGTGTAAATTGCCCTTTATGCAGAATGGGAGTACCGGCATGTTGTTTGTCCTTGACCGGCCAGTGTAATTGCTCGCCATTATGCAATCGTTCGTGGGAAACACCAGCATAGGAAGGTGTTAATGCCGCAATCTCATCCATTATCTGGGCAGCTGTTTCATAATCCCAGCCGGCATATGGGCCTTGGGGAGATTGACAACGGTATGAAAGCATACGCCTTGCGAGATCAGCAATGATTTCCCAGTCTTTCCTGGCTTGTCCCGGAGAGGTAACCGCATTATGAATCAATTGGACGCGACGCTCGGTATTGGTAAAAGTACCGTCTTTCTCCGCAAAGCTCACACCGGGTAGTAATACATCGGCATAGTCAGCAGTTTCTGACGGGAAGATTTCCTGCAGAACGGTGAATTCGGCATTAGACATTGCTTGTCGTACGTGGTTGATGTCGGGATCGGACATCATCATGTTTTCCCCCATGATATAAAAGCCACGAACGCTACCAACCAGAGCAGCATCGACCATTTCGGTAATCGTGAGTCCTGGTGTATTTCCGTACATTTGAACGCGATGGGACAGTGCCCAGGCTTCCATAAACTTGTTACGGCTCTCCGCATTTGTCACTTGCTGATAACCAGGGAAGACATTCGGCAGCCCGCCCATATCACAGGCACCCTGCACATTGTTCTGACCTCGCAACGGATTGACGCCGCCACCGGCTATGCCCATATTGCCGGTCAGCATTTGCAGGTTGGCAAGACTGAACACATTCTGCACGCCGACAGTATGCTGAGTTATGCCCATGGCCCAGATCACAGCCATCGGTTTGCTGGTACCGAGTATAGAGGCCGCTTCCACAAGTTGCTTGACTGTCACCCCGGTAACGTTACTGACATACTCAGGGGTGTATTTTTTCAGTGATTCAAGCAGCAAGGCATAGGCTTCCGTACGCTGGTTAATGAACTCATGATCCTGCCAGCCATTTTCCACGATAAGGTGCATGATGCCATTGACCAGCGCGATATCGGTCCCGGGTTTATGGCGCAAATGCAGTATTGCGAATTCAGTGAGGTCGATTCGGCGTGGATCGGCGACCACCAGTTTTACCCCACGTTGATAAATAGCCTGTCGCAACATGGAGCCGAAAACAGGATGCTGCTCGGTCGTGTTGGAACCAATAACAAACAGTGCCTCGGCCTGCTCTGCCACATCAGCCATCGTATTGGACATGGCACCGGAACCAAATGCCGCTGCAAGGCCAGCCACTGTGGATGAATGACACAAGCGTGCACAGTGATCAACATTATGCGTGCCTAGAACCTGGCGGGCGAACTTCTGCATCAGATAGTTTTCTTCATTGGTGCATTTAGCGGAAGAAAACACGGAAAGCGCATCCGCCCCGGACTCGTCAATAATACTGCTGAAGCGTTGCACAACAATATCCAGCGCCTGTTCCCAGCTGACTGCCACCCAGCCACCGCGCGATCCGCCTCCAGGCCTTTCACGGTCATTTAACAACCATTCTCTTACCAAAGGTTGGGTCAAACGATCCGGGTGATGGACAAAATCAAAGCCGTAGCGTCCTTTCACACACAGATGCATGCCGTTCACCGGCGCATGCGGATTGGAGGTGACATGATGCAATTTGCCATCTTTAATATGCATATCAAAGTTACAACCGACACCACAGTAAGCACAGGTGGTCATGACTTTTTCATCTGCAACAAAACCAATCGGCCTGTTACGGTCGGACAAAGCGCCGGTGGGACAATAAGCAACGCAGGCACCGCATGACTCACACCTTGCTTCCAGCATGGATTCATCTATTCCGGCAATTATCCGTGTGGCCCGAGAGCGGTCAGCCAATCCCCATACAAAGCGACCTTGCACTTCGTCACAGGCACGAATACAGCATGTGCATAAAATGCATTTGTTCATATCCACACGTATGGCAGGATGTGGATCGCTATCAGCTTTGAACAAGGGCTCATGATTAGCGGAAGTCGCTGGTGTCAGCTCATAACGTCGCAGCCAGTAATCAAACTCAGTTTCATCGACACATCCAGCAGCATTAAAGTCATCATCCACATAATGCTCGAGCAACAGGGAGAGAACAGCTTTATGTTCCTGCTCCAATTCCGCAGACTGCGCTGTGACCCGCATATTTCTCTCAACATTGACTTCACAGGCAGGGGTAAAGCCACGCCTTCCTTCGATTCCCACCAGACAAGCCCGGCATGATCCCGGTTTGCTAAGACCGGGGCTGTAACATAATGACGGTGTTTTTATACCTTCCCGATATAGCACATCGATCAATAGTTCTCCATCCTTCACCGAAACTGGCCGATCATTGATAAAGATCTGATTATTTCTAGTAGATTTATCGCTCATAAAGCAAACTCATCCCGTCAACAAGGCTATGAAAACAGCCGCTAATAAATCGCAACAGGCTGCTCATGAAGGCTTACAAGCAGCCTAAAACGTCTTCAATTACAAGCTTTCCTCGCGCGCAGAATGCGCATCATCATTAGCCGGATTTCTGATAATAGCCAATGAGGGTGGCCTGCTCGAGAATGTGGCCGTCCATCGCCGCTTCGACAGCAGGTTTGTCCGGCGAGCCTCTAAAATTCAATAGCATATCCAGCGCATACAGCTTGTGAAAATAACGGTGATTGCCCACAGGCGGGCATGGACCGCCGTAACCCGTTCTTTTCCAGTCATTGATGCCTTCCTGTGTACCGGGAGGCAGATTATCCGGGCTTGCCCCCTCGGCAAGCTCTGCGATATCAACTGGCAGGTTATAGATAACCCAGTGTACCCAGGTCATCTTGGGTGCCCGGGGATCGGGCGCATCCGGGTCATCGACGATAAGAACCAGACTGCGTGTGCCTTCCGGCACATCTTGCCATGACAACGGTGGTGAAATGTCTTTTCCCTCACAAGTGTAGAGCGCTGGCATTTGAGCTTCGTGAGTAAAGGTGGATGATTTCAGACTAAAAGACATTGGCTCTCCCCCTCTGACAATAAAACTCACAGGCAGAATACTGATATGCCTGAGGGTGGTTAAGAGAACTTGTCTTAGCAGACAAGGCAACCGACTTGCTTACAGTTATATTGTCGACCTTGAAGGCTAAGGCAGGCAAGGGCAAATCACTCATAGTCTTTTGGGGAAACAAGTAACTAAATTGTTTGCAAACTGTTTATATCCAGACTTCGTTTTGTGCCGCTCTGGATCCGGAATGTTCAGCGTCGGACATTAGGCAAGTGCTTCATACCTGACTCACAGTCCCCAACGCCGGGAGAGTTCAGCCAGGTTGCGCCTGTGAGTAACGATCACCACTTCGTCCTCCGCCTTGAGCTCGGTGTCTTCCTCGGGAACGATAAACTTGTTTTTGCGATACAGGCATACCACGCGGCTTTCCGAGGGCAATTCGAGTTCACTGATAGCACCGGCATCCTCTTTACGAATCACAAAGGAAAATACCCGCGCCTCATCACGGATCATTGTCGACAATACCAGTGGATCCTGCCCTTCTAACATGTCGGCTAGATAACTGCCTATGGTACGGGCCGGAATAATAGTATCTTCAAGCCCAAGCTCGATACAGATATGTTCATATTCGGGATTTTCGATACCGGTCACTACTCGCTTGAAGCCCAGAGACAAGCCGACCAGGCTGGCAATGATATTGGTCTGATCATTACTGGTCAGGCAGAATAAGATGTCGGTTTGGGACGGATCGGCCTCCTTAAGCAAAGCGGGACGAGTACCGTCACCAAGCAGGAAGCCGCAGGACATATCTTCGGACAGGGCATCAATACGCTCCTTGTCGTGTTCGATTATCACTACTTCATGTCCGCGGTTTGTTAGGATGCTTGCTGTCATGACACTGAGGGCGGAACCTCCGATAAACACTGCTCTCATGTTAAATTCGCCCTTTTTCCAATCCAGGTACGAGGATACAGCGAGATCAGAAGCGCCACAATCTCGAGACGCCCGAACAGCATATCGAAACACAACACCATCTTGAGCAACGCAGGTAGTTCGTGCTGTGTAATACCAGTGCTAAGACCAACAGTACCGGTAGCCGAAACCACTTCAAACAGAGCATTCAATGGCGGATAACCGAACCATAAAAATATAAGCCAGGATAACAGAACGGTGACGATAAACAGGAAAACCAGCAGCATGGCACGCTGGCAATCCTCATTATCCAGCGTTCGGCCGCCAAGACTCGATTTCACCATGGCATGGCTCGGTATGCTAGTCCGGATTATCAAAAGATGAACCAGTCTTATCAGAATCAACAATCTGATGATTTTGAAGCCGCCGGCCGTCGAGCCCAGCCCGCCGCCTGTCAGCATCGCAAGCACAATGACCAGCTTTTCGCTATCGCCTAAGTTGTTGATAGCCATAGAACTGAAACCACTGGTCGTCTGCGCAGAAATGCCCAGTAACAGGCCATGAGAAATGCTTTGCTGCCAACTGAAGCCCGACTTGAAATACATCAGCAGCACTAGCAGCAAACAAATGATGATGGTCATAAGCAGCAGACCGCGCAACTCGATATCGGTAACGAAAGCACTGAAGCCTTTGCGCCAGCCGAAATAATACAGCGGCAACGGCACCGCTCCCAGCAGCGCCAGCATGATAATTGCAAAACGAACGGTTTGACTATCGAATACAGCCAGACTGGCATCGTGAGGGGCAAAACCGCCAGTGGAAACCGCGCTTAATACGTGCAGCAACGCGTGGAACCCATCTCCCATCAAGGCCCATAACAGTCCCAGGCCGAATACCGTCATAATCAGATATATCACCAGCATGCGCCGTGCATGATAGCTTGCTGTAGTTGCCATCGTTTCACTTCTGAGCGGCTCGGCCAACTGCCGTGCAGCCAGGTGATGCCCCATCAACAAGGCGATCGATAACACCACAATTCCGAGACCGCCATACCACTGCATCCAGGCACGGGCAAACAGGAATGTCGCCGGACGAGCCTGTAATTCGGTCACGGTGGTCAGGCCTGTAGTGGTGATAGCCGAAACGGCCTCGAACAAAACATCGATATATGGCAGCCCACTGGCCATCAGTGGATAGGTCATGATCAATGGTGAAAACAGAAAAGCCAGACTGGTAATCACCAAAGCCTCATTTGTCTGGATATGGGTAGGAACCGCAAGCCGCGAAAGCGGAATGGTTACAAGCACCAAAACCAAACAGACCAGTGCATAGCGTAAGGCAATGCCATATTCGCCAAAAACCACGCCGACTAGCATTGGCGGTAAACTCAATATGGCGAGCAGAAAAAGCAGCTGTCCGGTGTACTTGGCGATAACCGGCAGTCGCACCGCATAAGTCAGTGTAGATAGCTTGGCTTCCATTTCCTCATCATCAGTAATGCCGTCATACTGGCATGAATCAAAAAGTCTGCACCCCTGCCACAAAAAAACAGCCAGCCACATTGCTCGTGACTGGCTGTTTATCCGATATCATCATAACAAAACCAATGACTTATTCTTCATCATTCCAGAACTGCCACCATTTTTTGCGTTGTTCGCGTGACTCCTGTCCTTGTTCCGAACCTTTACCCAATTCTTTCTGTTCTTGCTCGCTTTTCAGTTCTCGTTGTCTTTCCATTCCTTGGGCATCGTCCTGATGTTCTCGCATCTGTTCCTTCATCTGCTCGCCTTTTTCCATTTTTTCTTCACGCATTTGCCCGCTCATTTCGCCCTGTTCGGCTTGGGCCTTGTCTTTTCCACCACCCTTGCCCGGCTCAGCATAACTGTTAAATGACAAAGCAGTAGCGAGGACAAACAACAAGGTCAGAATGTACTTGTTCATAGCTATATCTCCTGTATTGGATAATCTGACTTGTACCGCATAATCAAACCTCAGCCAGCTACTTTAATTGTTTTCAATATTTCGTTGATAAAAGCATCCAGATCGCCAGGGTGTCTTGATGTAATCAAATTGCCATCAACCACCACCGCCTGATCCAGATAATGCGCTCCTGCCTCACGTAATTCTGATGCAACTTCGCGATAGCATGTGGCGGTCCTGTCTGTCAGCAAGCCCGCGGAAATGAGGATCTGCGGACCATGGCAAATTGCCGCGACCGGTTTATCAGCTGAAAAGAAGTGCCTGGCAATCTCAATTGCGGCCGGTTCCTGACGCAATCGGGCTGGCGCCTTACCCCCCGGAAGTAACAACAGACCATAATCGTCCGGCTTCACTTCATCAAGTGTCAGATTGGCAGAGACCTCCAAGCCATGCTTACCCCGGAAGATACCTCGCTGCGTTGCGGCAATATCGACTTCAACGCCAGCCGCTTTCAGCCGCTCGTATGGTTGCTGCAACTCGCTGTCTTCGAACGCTTCCTCACTCAGCATGATAGCTCGCATAACTTTCACCCTTGGCTGTCGGCCTACCCAACGCTCATCTGGTCAGCACGATCAATCCCATTGTATGCCTCAATAAGCGAGTTTTACACACCGCTCCCCAAAAGCCGGGGCGTCGACTTGGTTTGGTCACGATCTAACATAAACAAAAGCAACCGCTCAGAGGATAACCTCGGGATTTTCAAACTGGCGTCATTGTTCATATGGCATTTTGACAATGTTGAGAATAGTGCTCCTTCAGGACTGCCAGACTAGTACTGGCTTTGAACACTCTGCCGGTAATCAGCTCAGCACCGATATCTCTTAACGCTGACAGCTGCTGATTTTTATCAACACCACTAAAAATAATATCGATCGACAACTGGCGGCCAATTTTTATCAGCGATTCCATAATTGTCCGGTCGATAAGGCTATCCCTCGTATTCTTCGTAAGTGCTTTGGTTACAGTAATTGCAGAAATGATCTTTTCATCCATGTTTCGAAGAATTGCGAAAGAATTGCTTAAATTACAGAGGCAGATTTTAACACCCAAGTCGAGAAGTGTATTTATCTTCGACCTGGTTTCCAGTTCATCGTCAGTGAGCAGCCCATCCGGCAGTACAAAATAAATCAGGTGATCCTGACTGGCATAATCCGCAAAAATTTGCCCGACATTTTTTGAAAAATCATGATGTTTGAAATAATTTTTGTATATGGGTATCAGTAGCGGAATTGGAACATGGCTATTTTTGCTGTTAATGAAGTAGCTGCGAACAGCTTTGCTGACCAGAATCTCATTGACGCGAAATAGTTGTCCCGATGTATCAGAAACTTTGAATATTTCTCCATGTGCCAAGGTCTGATTGTTTACCTGCAGCCCAAGTTTCGCCTCAGCGGCAAAAATGGTCTGCTCTTCACATTCAATAATCGGTTGATATATAAGGTGAAAGTGGTCGCCCAGGAGTGACAGGGAAATCAGGCTTTTTGCATGTTGGCGCTGTCTCAGATTGTCACTGAGTTCATCATTGAAATAGCAATACTGATTTCTGCCTGAGTTCTTAGCTTTATACATTGCCATATCAGCATTGCGCAGAACTTCGTCGGGATCATAAGTAGCATGATGATTGGAGGCAATGCCTAAACTTGCCGAAATCTGTAGGGTATGGTTGTTAACTTTAATCGGCTCGGAAATCTTCTCTATAATTCTTTCTGCAATTTTCGTAACATCAGCCTTCTCGGATACATTCTTGAGCAGCATGACAAACTCATCACCGCCGATTCTCGCTATCATGTCCAAGTTCCGGCTTATGCTTTTTAACCTGCCCGAAACTGACTTTAAAACCGCATCGCCCACAGAATGCCCCATCGTATCATTGATAGATTTGAACTCATCGAGATCAATAAAAATGATGTAATAGGCCGATTTCTCACTCAAAGCCTGCTTATGAGTTTGAGCTATTTCTTCTTCGAGTGTCTGCCTGTTGACAAGTTCGGTCAGACTATCGAACTTTGCGTTGAATTCAAGCCGATTCTGGAGCGCAACATCTTCTGTAATGTCGTTGATAATACCAATGTAATTAATCAGTTCTTGATGAGAGTCATATACCGGTGACACATACAGACTATTCCAGAATTGTTCACCGTTTTTACGATAACTAATAAGTCTTATCTCGATATCTTTTTCATCAAGTATCGACTGCTTGAGCTGTTTTAAGGATTTTCTGGAGGTCATCTTCCCATTAAGAAATTTACCGTTCCTTCCTAATACTTCGTCCATGCTATAACCGGTTATGGCTAAAAAGCGTTTGTTTGCAAAAATAATCTCAAAGTCTTCTTCGGTAGTTTTGGTAATGATGACGCCATTAATACTGGCATCGACACATCGATGCAGGACATTCAGCTTTTCTTCAATATTCAGTCTGTGCATATTATTCACCTTCCCGGATGAATACATAATATGCCGAATTGGCTCACCTAGTTGATTAGTAGCGGTTATGTTGTGTTATGTAAGCCTATGTAAGATATAAGTTCATCAGGATTGATAATGTTGTTTCTGAAATATCCCAGATCTTGGATTATAAGGACCATTGCCATGGGTATAGAGCACGACAATATCAACAACATGATCCTCATGAGTGAAGAGCTTTTCGACCGAAATCGTGATATGGCCGGACATGTCTGGAGCTACTTCCCCAGTTTACATTCCGAACTGTCTCAAGCAATTTGCCAGCCGGATTTAGTGGAGCCGAATTTGGAGTTTGAAGCTAATGACTTCATTCATCATGCTTCATTGATGGAAATCAACATAAACAAATCTTATTCAACGCAATCTGACAAGTTAGTTATTTTCAACCTGCTTGATTCCATGCTCGCGCTTGATATGAACATCACCGACTTGATTATACTTGCCGGCCGACTGAAAAAATGCGGTCTCAAAATAATACTCAGCATTCAACCGACAAAAAAAATGGCAACACGCGTTTGCCATAAATCTGTTTTGAACGCTGCTCGGCTTTTTGATAAAGGAATAGATTTTTGCCTCAGAAACTACAACCCGAAAAACGATATACAGGTGATGATGTTAAGGTGTGGGTTTGTCAGCCATGTTGAGATTGATCTGCAGTGTTCACACGCATTAGAAAA
>NZ_JAPDMV010000050.1 GCF_026319305.1 Methylophaga sp. OBS4 | reverse complement strand
CCATTACCCTGCATGGCAGACACAACACCAGCCGCCTCCATCGCTTCGACAATCCGCGCTGCCCGGTTATAACCGATTTTGAGTCGGCGCTGGATGCCGGATACCGAGGCACGCCGGCTTTCAGTCACAATTTGCACGGCCTGGTCATACAGCGGATCGGACTCAGCATCACTGGAATCGCCAAGCCCCCCTTCTCCGTCATCCCCGCTCAGATCCTGAGTAATTTCATCCAGATAATTCGGTTCGGCATTCTTTTTCAAATAATCGACAACCTGATGCACTTCATGATCATCGACAAAAGCGCCATGTATCCGTTCCGGCAAGCCGGTGCCCGGCGGCAGATAAAGCATGTCCCCCTGCCCCAGCAGCTGTTCGGCGCCCATCTGATCCAGAATGGTACGGGAATCAATCCGTGATGAAACCTGGAAAGCCATACGGGTAGGGATGTTTGCTTTGATAAGACCGGTAATGACATCGACGGAAGGCCGCTGGGTGGCCAGAATCAGGTGGATGCCCGATGCACGCGCTTTTTGCGCCAGCCTGGCGATCAGTTCTTCAACCTGTTTACCCACCACCATCATCATATCCGCCAACTCATCGACCACCACCACAATAAATGGCAGCGGCTCCAGTGTCGGCGCTACTTCGCCGGGTTCGACATCAAAGGTGGGATTTCTTATCGGTTCGCCGCGGTCAATCGCCTCTTTCACTTTTTTATTGAACCCGGCGATATTACGTACCCCTAATGCGGCCATCAGTGGATAGCGACGCTCCATCTCCGCCACACACCAGCGCAACGCATTGGCGGCTTCTTTCATATTGGTAACCACCGGCGTCAGCAGATGCGGAATATCTTCATACACGGATAATTCCAGCATTTTGGGATCAACCATGATCATTCGTACCTGCTCGGGTGTGGCTTTATAAAGCAGACTCAGAATCATCGCGTTGACCGCAACCGATTTACCCGAACCGGTAGTCCCTGCCACCAGCAGATGCGGCATTTTTTCCAGATTCGCCACCACCGGCCGGCCGGCAATATCTTTCCCCAAAGCCAGCATCAATACCGACTTATTGTTTTCATACTCATCTGAGCCGAGGATTTCACGCAAGCGGACGATTTCACGGTGCTCATTGGGAATTTCCAGTCCCACCACCGGTTTGCCCGGAATCACTTCTACGATGCGCACACTGCTGACAGATAAGGCCCGCGCCAGATCTTTAGCCAGGCCGCTGATACGGCTGACCTTGATGCCTGGTGCCGGTTGTAGTTCAAACCGTGTCACCACCGGTCCCGGCTGAACTTCAACAACTTGAACTTCAACCCCGAAATCTTTTAATTTCAATTCAACCTGGCGTGACAGCGCCTGCAACACTTCAGCGCTATAGCCCTGTTTGCTGGCCTGGGGCATATCAAGCAAAGCCAACGCCGGCATACCCGGTGAATCAGGCGTTTCAAACAACGGTACCTGTTTTTCTTTTTCTTCACGTTTGCTCGGCTCTTTTCCTTCCATAACCGGTTCAATGCGCACTTTAGCCTTGTGCTGCATTTTTTCTTTCTGCTCGCGGAAGGTTTCCTCGCGCTGCTGACGGGTGCGTCTGGCTTGCAACTCTTCTTTAATTTCACGTAACCAGCGGCCAACAAACAAAATCACCATCATCGCCACACTGCCCAGACGGTCAATCACCATCAACCAGGACAGGCCGGTAAACAAGGTCACCCCGGTCAGCAAAACAGCCAGCAATAGCAAACTGGTGCCGGAAGCACCGAACACCGCTTCGAATCCATGTCCGACCACTTCCCCGAGCACACCGCCCGCCCCCAGTGGCAGCAAATCCGCATAAGCAGTCAGACTCAAGGTAGACAGGCCACTGGCTGCCGCCAAAGCCATCAGCAGCCCCACCATTTTCAAAACCCAGAAGTGCAAGGCATCTTCACTATCGGCCCGTTTTCCCCAACTGAATAACAGCCAGCCGCTGAAACCCAGCATCAACGGAGACAAATAGGCTGGCAGACCAAAACCGTACAACAACGCATCAGCCAGCCAGGCGCCGACAATACCACCGCTATTGGCAATAAAATCATCAGCACCGGTGGTGGACCACCCCGGGTCAGTCGGCTGGTAACTCCACAATGACAGCAATAAATAAGCTGCCAATGCTAATGCCAGGATCAGCGCTGCTTCGCGCAAACGAAAGCCAACCGCGCCGGAGTCGACGTCCTGTTTCTGCTTGCCATTTACTCGTGTCGCCTGTGCCACTGTAATATTTCCAACTAAGCCAATAAATTAACGCTTGATTTTAACACAGCTTTTAAACCTGGATGCTTGTCCAAATTCACAGCAGTGGGTACTCTACTGGCAGTAGAGTACTCAGACTCGTGAATTATGAGTTTAAGCACCAGTTACTTAACCTTTCGGAGGCAACCTATATGGCTGACAGCAAACACTGTCGATTACTGATTCTCGGCTCTGGCCCTGCGGGTTACACCGCTGCGGTTTATGCTGCCCGTGCCGCACTGGAACCGGTCCTGATTACCGGCATTGAACAGGGTGGTCAGCTCACCACTACCACCGATGTTGATAACTGGCCCGGTGACGATGAAGGTGTGCAGGGACCTGAGCTGATGCAACGTATGCAACGCCATGCAGAACGCTTCGGTACTGAAGTCATCTTTGATCATATTCACACTGCAGACGTGAGTCAGCGCCCGTTTCGCCTGATCGGCGATGCCGGTGAATACACGGCGGATGCCTTGATTATTGCAACAGGCGCGTCAGCAAAATATCTGGGGCTGGAATCCGAAGAAGCCTTTAAAGGCCGTGGTGTGTCAGCCTGCGCCACTTGTGATGGATTCTTCTACAAAGATCAGCCGGTCGCCGTCGTCGGTGGCGGCAACACCGCGGTTGAGGAAGCCCTTTACCTGTCAAATATTGCCTCCAAGGTTACTGTCATTCATCGCCGTGATGCCTTCCGATCAGAAAAAATCCTGAGCAACAAACTGCTGAAAAAAGCGGAAGAAGGCAATGTGGAAATCCTCTGGGATCACACACTCGACGAAGTACTGGGTGATGATGCCGGGGTGACAGGCATCCGCATTAAAAGTACCAAAAATGACAGCACCCGGGAAGTGGATGTGCAAGGTGTTTTCATTGCCATTGGTCACCAGCCTAATACCGGTATTTTCAAGGGACAACTGGAAATGGAACATGATTACATCCTCCTCAAGAAAGGCACTGAAACCAGCGTACCCGGTGTATTTGCCGCAGGAGATGTATCAGATCCGGTTTACCGGCAGGCAGTCACGTCCGCGGGTGCAGGTTGTATGGCGGCACTGGACGCCGAACGCTTTCTGGACAACGACTAGTCAATTCAAAAGGGGCAGTGAACTGCCCTTTATTTGTTTGGAGGAACGTGCATGAGTTCTGAATATCAACACATTTTAATTGCCGCCGATTTTTCCAAACACGGCCAGGCAATCTGTCAAAAAGCGCGGGCACTGGCAGAAAGGCATCAAGCTAAATTGAGTATTTGCCACATCGTTGAGGATTTCCCGCTTACAGACTTTGCCTACGAGCCCATGATCAGTGTCGACATTGATATGCGTGATGCCTTATTGGATGCAGGAAAAAAACAACTGGCCAAGCTGGCCGCTTCATTAAACATCCCGGAACAACAGCAATGGGCAGAATGTGGCAGTCCCAGTACGGACATCGTTCGTCTTGCTGATGACAATGATGTCGATCTTATCGTGGTCGGCTCTCACGGCCGTCATGGCATTCAATTATTGCTGGGTTCAACGGCCAATGCCGTGTTACATCATGCCCACTGCGATGTACTGGCGGTAAGACTACAGGACACTCGTTCTGCGTGACACAATCCAGTTTGCTGACCACGGCCAGACTGCCGGGTTTTATGATATTTCTGGCTGTGGCCTTTATCAATGCCATGGTTGACCTTGGCCATAAAATCATCATCCAGAACACCATATTCAAAGTCTATGATGACTCCACCCAGGTCGGGCTGACCGCGATAGTGAATGGCCTGATTCTGCTGCCATTCATCTTTTTGTTTACACCAGCCGGTTTTTTATCGGATCGTTTTGCCAAACCGGTCATCATGCGCTGGGCTGCATTTATCGCTGTTATTATCACGTTATTGATCACGCTGGCCTATTATCAGGGCTGGTTTTTGTTTGCCTTTGCCATGACTTTTGTGCTCGCGGCGCAAAGCGCTTTATATTCACCCGCCAAATACGGTTATATTCGTGAGCTGGCCGGTGATAACCGGCTGGCGCCGGCCAATGGCTTTATTCAGGCCACCACCATCATTGCCATACTCAGTGGCATAATTGTGTTTACCATCCTGTTTGAATTGACCTTGTCTGGCCATGCCTACGATAATGAATCGCAACTGATCGAACATATCGCGGTAGTAGGCTGGCTGCTGGTATTTTTATCGGTCATTGAATTGATTCTCGCCTGCCGTTTGCCTGTGGTAACGGATTCAACGACACCACAACGATTTAACTGGCAGCGCTATCGTAGCGGTCATATTCTCAGAGAAAACCTGCACCGTATTCGCGTGAATCCGGTGATCTGGTATGCCATTCTGGGACTATCGATGTTCTGGAGTATTTCACAGACGTTTCTGGCCACCTTCCCGGCCTTTGCCAAAATCGTACTGGACGAAACCAATACCATCGTTATCCAAGGTTTACTGGCCTGCTCAGGCATCGGTATTATCATCGGTTCTTTGATTGCCGGCTCGGCTAAACAGGAGCAAATCAAAACCCGGCTGATCGCGTTAGGTGCGATTGGCATGTGTCTGATTTTGTTTGTTATTCCTCACCTCACTACGACGCTGATGTTTGCGCTGACAATCATGACTTTCGGCGTGTTCGGCGGTTTATTTATTATTCCGCTCAATGCCCTGATTCAACTACATGCACCATTTGAACAGTTGGGCACCATTCTGGCTGGCAATAACTGGATTCAAAATATCGTGATGACCAGCTTTCTGGCCGTGACCCTGATAGCTGCTATCGCCGCAATTGCCAGCAAAGTGATGATCCATCTGCTCCCTGTTATTACCCTGCTGCTGGCGTTATTATTGGCGTGGCGATCTTCCCAGGCACGAAATACTTGATATTACAAAGAAATTCGGCAATTCTCTTGGCTTCTGTGTGGTTAATTATAATGAGTAGCTAGCGTGAGCAAAACTTCGTCGTTTCCCCCTGTGTACAACCATGAGTTCCAACAGGCTTCAGAACATTTAAGACGGACTTTACCGCTTGTTAATCAGCATCAAACGCCGGTTAATCCGGTTAACTACGCTGTCTGGTATGAATATGTCTCCGGCGACAATACCGAACTGACCAATGCCATCGACACCCGTCTGAACAAGAAAGACCCCATCACCGCTGAAGTCATTCAGTATCTGTATGAAAAATACGTTTTGATGGGCATGCCCGAGCGGCTTGATAAAACCAATAACGGCCTGAAACTGGTGGTCGACAATACCCTGGAAAATATCAATCGCGCTGAAGCCACGGCCAGTCATTGTACGTCCGGGCTCACCAACAGCCAGTCGCTGCTGGAAAGCTGTAATGATGTGCAGCAGTTAAAATCACTGGTCAGTGAAATCCTCAGCAACACACAAAAATTGACCAGTACCAGCAGCGAGCTGAAACAGGAACTGGTGCGTTCCACAGAAGAAATAACCAAACTGCGCCGGGAACTGGAAGCAGTTAAAGAAACAGCCCGTACCGACGGTCTGACCGGACTGCTCAATCGCGGCGCGTTCAACCGCGAACTGCAGTTACTGTGTAATGAAAATGATATAACGATGTCTCTGGCTTTATTTGATATCGATCACTTTAAACGGATTAACGACACCTTCGGTCACCTGCTGGGAGACAAGGTGCTGCAGTATTTTGCCGCCATTCTGAACGGGCATCGGGATGATATACACATCGCGGCCCGTTTTGGCGGTGAAGAAATGGCGATGATCTTTGTGCACAGCAGTGAACAGGAAACCTTCCGGCTGGCTGAGTCTATCCGGCAGGAATTTGCCAGTAGTCGCCTGAAGAAAAAAGGCAGCAATGAATCTATCGGCCAGGTGACCGTATCAGCCGGTATCAGCACCTTACAGGCCGGAGACACACCCCAGACGCTGGTCGATCGTGCCGATCAGGCTTTGTATAAATCAAAAGCCGACGGCAGAAACCGCACCAACTTCTTTTAGAGTCTATTGATAGGCTCAGAACCGATAAAAGTTTTTCCGCAGATAAGTCACCACAGCTTCACGCTGCTCGTTTGTCCAGCTGACATCAGCTGCCACCGCACAGTTCTTCACCCTTTTACGCAAGCCTTCCAGCGTTTTAACTTTACGATCCTGCCGCTGATACAGCTGATAAGGGTTACCGTTACTGAGAGAAGCATGACATTGCAGACAGGCCGCATCATGCAGGGCCTGGCCCTGTGCTGATACGGCAACTGACAGCAATAATCCAGTGATCAATAACAGTACACGCATCAAACAGTGCCTGATTGCAGGTGGGCAATACGTAACGCAGCGGGAGGATGCGAGTCATACACCGCTGACACCAGCGGGTCCGGTGTTAAGGTACTGGCATTTTCCTGATACAAAGCCACCAGCGCGGTAATCAGATCATCGGCATTGGCCACAGAAGCGGCATAGTCGTCTGCTTCATACTCATACTTGCGTGACAGCGCAGTCAGCAGCGGATGCAGGAAGAACAGGAATACCGGAATCACCAGCATAAACAAAGCCAGCGCCATCGCATCAGACTGGGTGCTGACACCCAGCCCTTCATAAAACCAGGCCTGTCCGGACACCCAACCCAGTAAGGCCAGCCCCAGCAGACTCAATCCTGCCATCACAAACATGTTCTTGATCACATGTTTACGGCGGAAATGTCCCAGCTCATGGGCCAGAACAGCTTCAATCTGATCTTCATTAAGGGTATTCAGCAAGGTATCGAAGAACACAATACGTTTATTGTTACCCAAGCCGGTGAAATAGGCATTACCGTGGCCACTGCGGCGTGAACCATCCATCACATAAATGCCCTGGCTTTTAAAACCACAGCGTGCCAACAGCGCTTCTACCCGCTGTTGCAGATTGGCATCTTCCAGCGGGGTGAATTTGTTGAACAATGGGGCGATAAACGCCGGATAAGCCCACATCATCACCAAAGCAAAAACCATCCAGGCACCCCAGAGATACAGCCACCACAACTCACCGGCACTGTTCATCATCCACAAAGCCATAGCGACCAGAATCCCGCCCATAATGACAGTCAGCAACGTTTGTTTGACAAAATCGGAAAAGAACAAACCAGGTGTATTGCGGTTAAAACCGAAACGCTCTTCCAGAACAAAGGTTCGGAAATAAGAAAACGGCAACTCCAATACAGAGCCAATCACCAGAAAGCTGAGAAAGAAAACAATGCCGCCAACCATGGCTGGCAACTCAAGCTGACTCCAGGTTTCGGACAGCAAGGCCAGCCCGCCCCCCAATGTCCACAACAGCAGAATAACCATGGCAAAAAGGCTCTCACTGCGATTGAATTTACCCTTGGCAGCGGTGTAGTCTGCGGCTTTTTGATGGGAGGCCAAACTGATTTGGTCTTTGAAAGCCGTCGGCACTTCATCACGGTGCGCTTGCACATATCGCCCCTGACGCACGGACAGCCATATCTCGACAGCTGTCATCACGATTACGGCAGTTAAGAATATCCAGCTAAATTCATTCATAAATTTCAGACCCAGTTTGAATGTCAGGAAGGTGAAATTATATCTACCCAGAGGGTGAAAACATAATTGCCCTCTTCTTAAAAAATGTCATGCAGAGTAGCGTTTGATACAATCAGTGGCAAGTAAGTTCACTCACCACATAAGATAAAGACGGAGACCATGGCCAAAAGCAAAAACAACCTGATCTGGATTGACTTGGAAATGACTGGTCTCGACACCAACAACGACTATATCATTGAAATCGCTACTATCGTCACAGACAGCAAATTAAATGTTTTAGCTGAAGGACCGGTTTTTGCCATTCATCAGCATGACGCTATTCTGGAAGGCATGGATGACTGGAACACCCGTCAGCATGGTAAATCCGGTTTAACCGAACGTGTCCGCAACAGTACGGTCACCGAGGCCGAAGCCGAACAGCAGACGCTGGCTTTTCTGAGCAAATATGTCCCGGCCGGCGCGTCACCCATGTGTGGTAACAGCATTTGTCAGGATCGTCGTTTTCTCGCCCGCTGCATGCCGGATCTTGAAGCCTTTTTCCATTACCGCAATCTTGATGTCAGCAGCCTGAAAGAACTGGCCCGGCGCTGGGCTCCCAAAGTGGAAAAAGCTTACAGGAAACGATCTACCCATTTGGCCATGGACGATATCAAAGACTCCATCCGCGAATTGGAACACTACCGCGAACATTTCATAAAATTGCCTGAGGCTGAGTAAATAAAACCAGCTATGCCGTACTCACCGCGGACTTTCAAAAGGCCAACAAATGAGTGCAACACAGCTGGTCTGGTTACGAAATGATTTGCGACTAGACGATAATCCCGCGTTATATCAGGCACAGCAGCAAGGCAAAATCCATGTTGTCTTCTGTGCCACACCAAAGCAATGGCAGCGGCATCATGAGTCAGCTGCCAGACTGGGGCTGAAAGCCGCCGCCCTGAATGATTTGGCCAAGCGGCTAGCTGAGCTGGGTATTCCCTTTACATTGCTCGAATGCCCGCTGTTCAAAGATGTGCCCGAGGCTTTAGCGAGATTTTGTCGGCAGCATACCATCAGCGATATCTGGTTTAATCAGGAAACACCGCTTGATGAAAGACGGCGTGATCAGCTTGTCTGCCAACAACTGGCAGCGGCCAATATTCATTGTCATGCCTTGCCCTATGATTTATTGGTCGCCTCGCCGATACTAAACCAGCAGCAGAAACCTTTCCAGATCTTTACACCTTATTATCGCCGCTGGTTGCAATTGCTCCAGCAGACATCAGCTGATCCTTACCCGATAGTGGAAAAACAGGGACCAGCGCTGCTTCACCACCCCATCAGCTGCATTTGGGCAGGCCAGTTTCGCGAGGATATCTGGCCAGCCGGCGAAAAGCAGGTGCTCAATAAGCTGCACGCTTTCTGCGAAAAACAGCTCAAAGCCTATCCAACCCAACGGGATATCCCTGCCGCTCCCGCCACCAGCATCTTGTCGCCTTATCTGGCCAACGGGCAAATCGGCCCTCGGCGCCTGCTGGCTTATCTTCAATATCACTGCCTGCAACAAGGTTTACACTGGCAGGACAATGACTGGCTGCGGGAACTGGCCTGGCGGGATTTTTATCGCCAGCTGATGTTACATTTCCCCCGGCTGAGCATGGGTAAAGCATTCAAACCGGTAACGGAACAAATCCCGTGGTGTGATGATGAAGCCGGTTTCCAGGCCTGGTGTGAGGGAAGAACCGGTTTTCCCATCGTCGATGCCGCCATGCGTCAACTGCTGCAAACCGGCTGGATGCACAATCGCCTGAGGATGATTGCGGCCAGCTTTCTGAGTAAATTACTGCTTATCGACTGGCGCCGCGGTGAACAGTTTTTCATGCAACATCTTGTCGACGGCGAATTTGCCGCCAATAACGGTGGCTGGCAGTGGAGCGCCTCCACCGGTTGCGATGCCGCACCTTATTTTCGGGTATTCAACCCCACAACGCAGTCAGAGAAATTTGATCCGGATGGCACGTTTATCCGCCGTTTTGTTCCGGAATTAAGTGCTGTTGATAAAAAACAGATCCACAATCCGGCTGCTGACCTGCGCCACAGCCTGGCTTATCCGTTACCGGTAGTCGATTACAAATCGGCACGGCAACAGGCCATCGCCGTATTTGCTGATTTAAAGCCATAATCTGCCATCAGTGATAACCAGACATTAGCTGCAAGCCTGCACCTTGTGCTGACGGTTTACCTGAGCTCCGATACGCACCTTTCCAGGTTGTTTCGGTATATCATAGCCCACTAATTTTGATTTTAAATTGTTCAAGCTGATGGCCAGATATGATTTACATGGATATTTAGATCCTGCTTTGCCGGCACTGGATGCCACGACCACAGCAGAGTTAAATCTCCACGCAGCTAAAGATCTGGCAAAACGTTCAATAGCCGGCAGCCTTATCGTACTGCTGGCTTTGCTCTTCTCCGCCATGTCCTCGCCCCTCATGCATGAGGCTTATACCTTTTCCTGCACGTTGTTCACGCTAATGACCGTGATTGTATTACTGCGCTTTTTCAGTATTCATTTACTGCTGAAACAACGGATTTCATTGCTGCGATGGCAAAAGCTAACCTATTTTATTTTTTTTATCTCCGCAGTTATCTGGGGAGTGTATGTCAGTGTCAGTCTGTTTCTGTATCAGACCAGCACCATCAATATGGTGATTCTGATGTTCACCATTGGCATCGCAGCCGGTGCCGTCACCAGCCTGTTTATCTGGAAACGGCTGACACAGATGTATCTGACATTGGTCTTTGTACCCATCACAACCGTTATTATTATTGACTGGCATCTGTTCAGCGCCAGCATGGTGTTTGGGCTTACGGCCTATTTCATTTTTCTATTAGTACAGGTTAACCGTGCTAACACCGAGTACTGGCGCGCTTTATGTGTTAACACATTACTGCAAAAACAGACTGATGAACTGGTGCAGGCTAAAGAACAGGCGGAAAAAGCCAATCTGGCCAAAACCGAATTTCTGTCCAGTATGAGTCATGAATTGCGTACGCCACTCAATGCCATTCTGGGTTTTACCCAGTTGCTGGCCACCGATCCCGACACCCCACCTAACGCACAACAAAAAATAAGCCTAGACCATATATTCAAGGCCAGTAACCACTTACTGACACTGATTAATCAGGTACTGGATCTGGCCAAAGTTGAAGCCGGTGATTTGGATTTGCAGCTGACCGCTGTCAACATCAGTAAACTGGTGGATGACTGTCTGCCGCTGATTCAAACACTGGCAAATGAAAAACAGGTCAGTCTGGATATTAAGGCCAATACCGATCTGGAAGTGATGGCGGATCCGATGCGTCTGAAACAGGTGCTGATCAACCTGCTCAGTAACGGCATCAAATACAATAAAACCGGTGGTATGCTGACTTTGGAATATGAACAGCAGCCCGCCAGTCTGAGAGTGAAAATCAAAGATACCGGCATTGGTATTCCTGAGAAACATCAGCAGGCCATGTTCCGATCTTTTTCCCGCCTCGGCCAGGAAAACTCTACCACCGAAGGCAGTGGCGTCGGACTGGTTATCACCAAAAACCTGCTGCAGGCCATGAACGGTCAGCTTGACTTTGAAAGCAGGGAAGACCGGGGCTCTACTTTCTGG
>NZ_JAPDMV010000049.1 GCF_026319305.1 Methylophaga sp. OBS4 | reverse complement strand
TACCGTATTGGTCGATGGACGCGAGATCTACACAGCTAAAGATCTGCGTGTTGGCCTGTTTACCTCTACTGAAGATTTTTAGGATATAACGATGAGACGTGTTGTTGTTACAGGGTTGGGCATAACATCCTGTCTGGGTTTGGATGCCACAACGGTCACAGAATCCTTACGCAGTGGTCAATCCGGCATTCGTTTCAAGCAGGAATACGCAGACATGGGCTTTCGCAGTCATGTCGCCGGCACGATTGATATAGATTTCAAGGAATATATTGATCGTAAAACCTTGCGTTTTATGGGCGATGCGGCGGCCTACGCTTATATTTCCATGCAGCAGGCAATTGAAGATGCCGGTTTGAGTGAAGAGCAGGTGTCCAATGTCCGAACAGGCTTGATTATGGGCTCCGGTGGTGCTTCCTCGGCCAATCAGGTGGAAGCGGCTGATATTCTGCGCGAAAAAGGACTGAAACGTATCGGACCTTATCGTGTGACTCAAGTCATGGGTAGTACAACCTCCGCCTGTCTGGCGACACCTTTCAAGATCAAGGGTGTGAATTATTCCATGTCTTCAGCCTGTGCTACCAGCGCCCACTGTATCGGTACGGCAATGGAACAAATACAGTTGGATAAACAGGATATTGTGTTTGCTGGTGGTGGTGAAGAAGAACATTGGTCAATGAGCTCGCTGTTCGATGCGATGGGCGCTTTGTCTACCAAATACAACGACACGCCGGAAAAAGCTTCGCGCGCCTATGATGCTGATCGTGATGGTTTTGTCATTGCCGGCGGCGGTGGCGTGATCGTGTTGGAAGAATACGAACATGCCAAAGCGCGTGGCGCTAAAATCTATGCCGAATTGACCGGTTATGGCGCGACATCAGACGGATATGACATGGTAGCGCCATCGGGTGAAGGTGCGAAACGCTGTATGGAACTGGCGATGTCTACGATTCGCGGTAAAGTACAATATATCAATGCCCATGGCACCAGTACGCCGGTAGGCGACTTGGCTGAGCTGGGCGCGATCAAGAAGACTTTCGGTAATGATATGCCCGCAGTGGGTTCAACCAAGTCTTTGTCCGGCCATTCTTTGGGCGCGGCAGGCGTGCAAGAAGCGATATACAGCCTGCTGATGCTGAACCATGACTTTATTGCTGCTTCCGCCAATATCGACACCTTGGATCCGGAAGCGGAGGGCATGCCGATTGTCCGTGAACGTCAGGATAATGCCGGGCTGACGACCGTGATGTCGAACAGTTTCGGTTTCGGTGGTACCAATGCCTGCCTGGTGTTTGAAAAACTGGATGACTAATTGAAAAAGCCACCGGAAGGTGGCTTTTTTTTTATTGTAAATCGTTGTCGGTGACCGGGCCGCGTTTACCGGCAATCGCTTCTTGGATCAGACTGATTAACCGTTGTTTTTTATCTGGATCATCCAGATATTTAGAACTGAAGGTGATACCGAATTTGTCGGCATATTGTTTGACCAGCATGACCAGGATGGCTTCGTCTTCCACATTTTTCTCCAGATTGAATAAAATCCCCCAAATTATAACGTTTCGAACTGTTCATAATGAAATTGTATTATCAACAAATTGGTGAAGGTCAGCCCTTGGTGATTATTCATGGCCTGTTTGGTTCTTCTGACAACTGGCGCAGCATGGCCAGATATTTTTCCAGGTTTTATCAGGTTGTCAGTCTGGATCTGCGTAATCATGGTCTTTCTCCCCACAGTGATAACCAGGACTTTGCGGTGATGGCAGAGGATGTCCACGAGTTATGCCTGCGACTTGAGTTAGGCAAGGTACATGTACTTGGTCATTCATTGGGGGGGAAGGTCGCGATGCAGTTTGCCAGTAGTTATCCCGAGCTTGTTGCTAAACTGGTTGTGGTGGATATCTCACCAAGACAGTATTTTAGTGAACATACACCGCTGATGGATGCGATGATGTCACTTGATTTGGCGCAATTTGATTCACGTAGTGAAGTGGACAAAGCGTTATCAGCTAAGATTAGCGACAAGACAGTACGGCAATTTCTGTTAATGAATCTTCAGGCTGATAATGGCGAGCTTAAATGGCGTATCAACCTGCCGGCATTGAAGGCAAATTATCAGCGTTTGATGGCAGCGGTCTGTGAAAATACTGAACTTCATATGCCCAGTCTTTTTGTTTATGGTGAACTATCGGAATATGTTACGGCTGAAGATCAGAAATTGATTCAGCAGCGATTCAAGCAGGCGACTTTCGAATCGATTGATAAGGCGGGGCATTGGGTACATGCCGAAAAGCCACAACAGTTCAAACACGTTGTCGAGGACTTTTTAACGCAGGATCCTGAGAACCTCAGTTGATCGCTTATTTTTTCATAATGTGTTGATATGAATTTAAAAATTTATAAATATTCACTCACCTTTCAGGTGAACGTAACGATGCTACACAGTTTTGCACTGGTCCCAAGGGCGCAATACGGCGTTACCGCTCTTGGCAAGGAGAATGACCACTGCCGGCGAGCGGCGCCTTGTCTTGCATTCTTGGTTCTCAGCGCAAACTCTGTGTTCAACTGAGGTTTTCAGGATGATTGAACCGACGCTTTTAGAACAGTTAATCCAGTTCAGACGTGAACGCGATTGGGAGCAGTTTCACAATCCCAAGGATATTGCTATTTCGCTGTCTATTGAAGCGGCCGAACTGCTGGAATGGTTTCAGTGGCGCAACCAGGATGAAATCAAGCAAATGCTGGAGTCGGACAAACGCGAGCAACTTGAAGATGAAATAGCCGATGTGGCTGTTTACCTGAGTTATTTATGCCACGATCTGGACATTGACCTTAACCAGGTGGTGAAAGCCAAAATGGCTAAAAATGCGGCTAAATATCCCAAGGATAGAGTCAAAGGACGTGCCGACAAATACAATGAATATTCATAAACAAAACCGGCAAAATGCTAGTACTACTAACTTCAGCCAGTCACAACCGCGGTAAGGATTAAACCATTATGAGTTCAATCGTTTTTCTGATTCAGTGCGCCGACCAGAAAGGGCTGGTAGCAGGCATTACCGGTTTTTTTGCCGAGCGTCAGTTCAATATTCTCCACTGTCAGCAATACACGGATGTTGAGCAGGGGCAGTATTTCATGCGAATCAAGTTGGAAGACGAGGGGACTTTGCCCCGTGAGCAGCTGGAAACCGAGTTTGACCGTTTTGCCAAGACCTTGAATCTCACCTGGTCAGTGCGTTATGCCGATCAGCCCTACCGCGTTGCCTTGCTGGTCACGCGAGCTTCGCATTGTCCTTATGATTTATTGTTGCGGGAATTGGAGGGTGAGTTGAAGTGTGTTATTCCGCTGATCATTGGTAATCATAATGATCTGGAGCAGATGGCGAGACAATTCAATAAACCTTTCTACCACTTACCTATCAGCAAAGACACGAAACTGGATCAAGAGGACCAGATTAAAAAGCTACTGGCAGAATTTGATATCGATCTGGTTGTTATGGCGCGTTACATGCAAATTTTATCTGAACAATTTGTAGCAGAATTTGCCGGCCGGGTGATTAATATTCATCACGGCTTTCTGCCTGCCTTCCAGGGCGCCCGTCCTTACCACCAGGCTTACGAGCGCGGTGTTAAGATCATCGGCGCCACAGCCCATTATGCGACCGCGGAATTGGATGAGGGCCCGATTATCGAACAGGATGTTGAGCGCGTCATGCATGACAACAGTCCTGAAGATCTGGTGATGATCGGCAAAGATATTGAGCGTTTGGTATTAGCCCGTGCGGTCAAAGCCCATATTGAGCACCGGATTATCATCAGCGGTCGCCGAACTATCGTCTTTTCCGAAGGCGTCTGAACTTAATTAATTATTTCTCGTTCCCAGAGGTTTATATGACACAACAAGTAACCAGTTTTCATCCACCGCAACGTACCTTGATGGGCCCGGGCCCATCTGATGTCAATCCACGTATTCTGGAAGCGATGTCTCGTCCTACCATTGGTCATCTGGATCCGGCTTTTATTGGCATGATGGATGAGATGAAAAGCCTGCTGCAATATGCTTTCCAGACTGAAAATGCATTGACTATGCCGGTATCAGCACCAGGCTCTGCCGGTATGGAAACCTGTTTTGCCAATCTGCTGGAAGCGGGCGACACCGCAATTGTCTGTCAGAACGGCGTGTTTGGCGGCCGCATGAAGGAAAATGTCGAACGTTGTGGCGCAACCGCGATTATGGTGGAAGACGAGTGGGGCAAACCGGTTGATCTGGATAAACTAGAAGCGGCGCTGAAGGCCCATCCTGAAGCCAAGCTGGTCGCGTTTGTCCATGCAGAAACATCAACTGGTGCGCAATCGGATGCGGCGGCGATTGCCAAACTGGCTCAAAAGCATGATTGCCTGACGATTATGGACACCGTGACCTCGCTGGGTGGCACGCCGATCAAAATGGACGAGTGGGGCATCGATGCGATTTATTCCGGCAGTCAGAAATGTCTGTCCTGCACACCGGGTTTGTCGCCGATAAGCTTCAGTGAACGCGCTGCCGATGTCGTACGTAACCGCAAGACGAAGGTGCAATCATGGTTTCTCGATCTGAACCTGGTGATGGGGTACTGGGGCGAAGGTGCCAAACGTGCGTATCACCACACGGCGCCAATTAACGCTTTGTATGCTTTGCATGAATCACTGGTGATTTTGCAGGAAGAGGGGCTGGAAAATGCCTGGACACGTCACCGCCTGCATCATAATGCTTTAAAAGCCGGCATTGAAGCGATGGGACTGAGCTTTCTGGTTGAAGAACCCTATCGTTTGCCGCAGTTGAATTCAGTAACTATTCCGCAAGGCATCGACGATGCTGCGGTTCGCAGTCAGCTGCTGAATGACTACAATCTTGAAATCGGCGCCGGCTTGGGTGTCATGGCAGGTAAGGTCTGGCGCATCGGCCTGATGGGCCACTCGGCCAACAAGACCAATGTGTTACTGTGTCTGGGCGCCTTGGACGCGGTACTGGGCCATATGGGGGCTGATATCAACCGCGGTGTCGCGGTGGAAGCCGCTAATCAGGTCTATAGCGGTTAGATATTCACCACAGAAGCACAGAAAACACAGAGAAAGAATTGGTGATTCCCATGGTCTCCGTGGGAACCAGCCCAATTCAAACTATCCGCAGATGGCGCAGATGGCGCAGATGGCGCAGATGAACGCAGGGTAAAAATCAGAATATTTATTTGAGAACAAAGAAATCTGCGAAAATCTGCGTAATCTGCGGATAAATGCCGTCTCTGTGGTTCAACTATCTCAAAGAGGTAAAAATGGATTCTTCACCCGTGATTATGATCACCGGCGCGACTTCGGGCTTTGGTGAAGCCTGTGCCCGTCTGTTTGCCAGAGAGGGCTGGCGCTTGATTCTGACTGGCCGCCGTCAGCCGCGTTTGGAGAAGTTGCAAGAGGAGTTAGGCGGGACGGACAAAGTCCATACCTGCTGTTTCGATATCACTGAGCGGCAGGCTGTCGAATCGGCTTTTGCTGACTTGCCGGAAGCGTTCAGTCAAATCGATGTATTGCTTAACAATGCCGGATTGGCGTTGGGGCTGGAACCGACCTACGAGACCAACCTTGATGATTGGGAAACGATGGTCAATACCAATATTAAAGGTTTGTTATATTGCACCCGCACCGTATTACCCGCTATGACCCAACGTCGCAGCGGCTATATTATTAATATCGGTTCAGTCGCCGGAAACTGGCCTTATCCGGGCGGTAATGTGTATTGCGCAAGCAAAGCCTTTGTCCGTCAGTTTTCTTTGGCAATCCGGGCTGATTTACTGGGGACCGGCATCAGGGTGACTAATATTGAGCCGGGTAACGCCGAAACCGAATTTTCCATGGTGCGTTTCAAGGCCAATGAAACCCGTGCTGACAAAGTCTATGAAGGAACAATAGCTTTGACGGCAAAAGATATTGCCGATACTGTCTGGTGGCTGGTTAATACCCCGGCGCATGTCAATGTGACGACGATGGAAGTGATGCCGACCCAGCAAGCCACCGGGCCGCTGGCGATTTATCGCGGCGAATAAAAAACCGCGCTCCGGCGCGGTTTTTTCTAGAAACTTATGAAAACAGCCAAGTGGTCGGATTGGGATGTGGCTGCTTCTGATCGAGGTATTTAATACCCTTGGCACAGCGAATGATCACCCATATTACCCAGAACAGCAGAATTAAAGCGCCGACACCTGCTGTCAGCAGAATCCCGCCCGCTATGATAAATAATAAACCGATCCAGAAGGTACGGATCTGAAACTGGTAATGTGACTGCAGCCATTCAGGCGCATCGTCCTTGTTTACGTAAGCGACGATCACACCGATGATGCCCAGAAACTGGATAAGAATATTAGCCAGGTACAGTAGATAGATGACTTTGACCGTGTTCTGACTGTTTTGGTCGGTATCTGCCATGTTTCAAATCCTTGATTAAAAAACAGTCCTTAATTTAGCAAATTTTGCCGTGTCTGGCCCAGCCGATAAAAGGTTTACTGATAAGCACCACAGCAAATAAAGTCCAGACCGTCATTGCGCCCATCGGTACATCCAGCATCAAGGCCATCATCAGACCACTGATGTAACCCAGCAGGCCGACCAGATAACCGGTAAAAAGTCTGCTGCCGCTATCCGCAAGGGTACGACTTGCCAACGCTGGCAGGATCAGACTGGCAAATACCAGATAGACACCGACCAACTGCACGGATGCTGTGACTGCCAGAGAAAATACCAGATAAAACAGCCATGAGCGGTTCTGACCCAACCCAAACCACACTGTGAGTAACAGCAAGTATAAACCGGCCACCCACAGCAGTTGCTCTGTTGTTACCCACAGGATCTGACCGACGAGCAAATCGTGTAGCAATTCGTCGCTGTGCGGCGCATGGCTGACCAGTAAAATACCGCCGCTGGCGGCCAGAATAAACAGCAAACCTATTAATGCCTCGACCACATGCGGATAGCGTTTTTCCAGCCATAACACCAAAACGGAGGCACCTAAGGCACTGCCGGCAGCGATAACCTGTAGCCAGAGGCCATGCACATCACCGAGCAGGATGGTCGCAGCCATCACACCTAAAGCCGCCATTTGGGCAATCGCCAAATCGATAAAGATAATGCCGCGTTTCAGCACTTCCTGACCTAGCGGCACATGGGTTGTGAGCACCAATATGCCTGCCGCAAGGGCAGGCAAAATCAGTGACCAATCAAGATCGGTCAGGATCATGACGCGCCATCCAATAACAATTGAATGGTGTTATCAAACAGGCTGAACAAATCTTTGCTCTGTTTATTACCGCCGACAGTAAACGGCAAAACTACTTTATTTATGCCGGTTTTATCAACCAGCCAGTCACTGGCGCGAGATGACTGATAAGCGGCCAGGATCACCATTTTGGCCGGTGTCTGCTCAAGTTGGTTCACTACATTTTGCAAATCATTGACAGTCGGCGGGACACCGGGTTTGGCTTCCAGCACCGCGACTTGCTTGAGGCCCAGCCAGTCAGTGAGGTAGATCCAGTTTTTATGCTGTACCACAATTGGCGCATCTTTAAGTGGGGCTGCCTGTTGCTGCCAGTTTTGTATTGCGGTTAGCCAGCGTTGCTCAAAATCCTGCCAGCGAGACTGGTAAAAAGCCGCGTTGGCCTCGTCGATTTGCATTAAACGCCTGGACAAAGCCTCCGCCACTTGCAGAATCAGCACCGGGCTGGTCTGAATATGCGGATTACCGGCCGCATGGATATGGCCTTGGCTGCGATCCAGCACAGCCGGTTTTTCCGCCAAAGTCACTTGGTCGGCTGCCATAAAATAACCCTCAGCTCCGGTTTGTATCGCGGCATTACCTGCTTTACGTTGCAGCAAAGGTAACCAGCCGGTTTCCAGCTCAGCACCGGTGCATACCAGAAGATCTGCCTGCCGCGCCTTGGCTATCAAGCTGGGTCTTGCCTGAACATAATGCGGATCCTGCAGACCGGTAGTAGCGTTGAATACCGTAACCTTTTCGGCGCCCAGCTCTTTACTGAGTGCCGCCCATTCCGGTTCACAGGCAAAAATATTCACATCAGCCCAGATAGGGGCGCTGAACATAAATAACAAAATGAATATGATCGATTTCATCTGTGTCCCTCCTAGAATTGATGTGCGCCGTGAGCGCCGAGACTGACGGTATATTGCAGCAGGAACTGCCAGTCATCGTCACGGGAAGACTTGTCATGATTGACCTGTGCCCGTACCCGGCTGAATTCGCTTGGCAGCCACTCGACCATGGCACTGGTACGTTGCGGATGGTAACCAGTGATATCCAGATCGGCATCCGCCAGCAATTCCTCATCAGAGGCGCGGTGCTTGCTGCCCAGCCAGTCATAACGCAAACCACTGCGCCAGCGAGGTGTGAACTGGTAAATCCCTTCGATAAAGCCGCCGTATTGTTTGCCATCATAACGGGCAAACTCATCTTCATGAGTGAGTGAACCGTCATCATTCAGATAGAAAAATTCACCGAGCAAGGTCAGATTCTGCTGACGGAAATTCCCGTTAGGCGCCCATTTATACACCAGCGACAGGTTGGTAACATCGGTCTCGCCGTTAAATGCGACGGCAGCAGCTTCCTCCTCATCGCCATGAGCATGACCTTCGCCATATTCTCTATCGTCCGGATTAGCCTGCCAATGTGAAACACTGGCCTGCCAGCTGTGCTCGATACCGATATCGCCGCCAGTTTTGGCGTAGATCAGCCAGTCACCAATACCGCTGTGTTCGCCGCTGCCGGGATGACTGTCACCGTTGCCGGCACTGGCACCGACTTCAAACAGGAAATCAGTCGGCAG
Source organism: Methylophaga sp. OBS4 (assembly GCF_026319305.1). Taxonomy (GTDB): domain Bacteria; phylum Pseudomonadota; class Gammaproteobacteria; order Nitrosococcales; family Methylophagaceae; genus Methylophaga. The sequence goes on along the minus strand of NZ_JAPDMV010000049.1, from coordinate 2,848 downwards.
CAAATAGGATAGTTTCAAACCATCAGTGCTCAGCTGATTGCCGAACAGGCCGCGATAGATAAGCGGTGCATCGGCAAAATTCCAGGCATGAATATGTTTTTCGTTCAGATAACCGATAGGCGCGAAATAACGGCCGCCGCGCAGCGTAAAGCCATGCCCCAATCCCAGCGTCTCGATAAAAGCTTCTTCCAGCTCCAGTTCGGTTTCACTTTCGTGGTCGTGTAAAGCCAGCGTCGCCTGGCCGTAAAATAATTGATCGATATTGGCACTGACCACCAGTTCGCTTTCACCCAAAGACAGGCCTTCACGGGCCAGTCCGCCTTCGCCAGGGACTGAAAAACCGGTAATCGCATAATCATCAGGATCGTTCTGGTAGTCACTGAACTGACCATTCAACACCATACTGATGGCTGGGTTAAAGCTGTTATTGCTATTTGAGCGGGTTGCAGCGGGTAGCTGAGACTGGGTTTCCGCCATTTGTTTCGAAACGGTCTCGGTATCTGACTCTGCCTGGGCCAGACGCTGCTCCAATTGTTGAATGCGCTGCTCATAATCGGTGCGCATTTTGGCAATTTCCTGTTTCAGTTCGTCAATGTCACCGGCAAAAGCAGGTGTAATGGGGCTGAGCGCGGCTGTTACCAGCAGCGCGACTAATTTTTTGCTTGTCATGATATGTCCTCATAGCTAAAGCCATCGCTACAGGTCGTTAACAGACAAACCTGTAGTGTAAATCTAAAGAAATATAGGGGATAAGCTATGAGTAGGCGGGTGGGGCGCGGATAGGATGTTGTTCACGCTGCCTGGCTGGTAGCGTGCTAATAGCCGTCGCTTCATCAACTGAGACGGTAACAAAGCTTGTGCTGACCGCAAGATCGGGCACCAGATCGGCACCGGGCAGGTGACTGATCGCATTAAGACGTTCACATTGCGCTTCTGCAGTGTGGAAAGGATGCTGGGCATCATGCCAGACGGCAAACGACTGCAACAGCAGCACAATGGCCGCCAGCAGGTAAAATAAATGCCGTTTGTGTCCGAACTTGAACAAGGGAATGCCTTACTGAACCAGAAGATGGAGCAGGAGAGTCTCGTAAATTTGAGACAGGGTGTCAAGATCTGCGACTGACACACATTCATCAATCTGGTGAATGGTGGCGTTTAATGGGCCTAATTCGATGACCTGGGTGCCGGTCGGTGCGATAAAACGACCATCGGAGGTGCCACCGGAGGTCGACAATGTGGTCTGGTAACCGGTGACTTGATGAATGGCCTGCTGAACCGCTTCCAGTAACTGGCCGCCGGCGGTACGGAAAGGCTTGCCCGACAATTCCCATTGCAGATCATAGTCAAGACCGTGCTTGTTCAGAATCGCTTCAACTTGCTGTTGCAGTTGTTCATGGGTGACTTCAGTCGAGTAGCGGAAGTTAAATACCACGTCTGCGGTACCGGGAATCACATTGGTGGCGCCGGTACCTGCATTGAGGTTTGAAACCTGGAAGCTGGTCGGCGGGAAATCTTCATTACCCTGATCCCACTGGAAGGCGCATAACTCGGTTAAAGCGGGGGACAGCAGATGAATCGGATTCGCTGCCAGATGCGGATACGCAATATGGCCCTGTTTACCTTTAATAGTCAGCCGACCATTTAATGAACCACGGCGGCCGTTTTTGACGACATCCCCGACTTTTTCGGTGCTGGAAGGCTCGCCGACCAGACACCAGTCTATTTTTTCATCGCGGTTTTGCAGGGTTTCTATTACCTTGACGGTACCGTTGATGGCCGGGCCTTCTTCATCGCTGGTGATCAGAAAGGCAATACTGCCTTGGTGTTCAGGATATTTGGCAACAAAACGTTCACAAGCCGTGACCATGGCGGCAATGCTGCCTTTCATATCGGCTGCGCCACGGCCGTAGAGCATACCTTTATGAATTTCCGCTTCGAATGGCGGGTAACTCCAGTTATCGGCAGGGCCGGTGGGAACCACATCGGTATGGCCGGCAAAAGCAAGGACAGGGCCTGATGTGCCTCGTCGAGCCCATAGATTGTCGACGTCACTAAAGCGTAACGGTTCGATATTAAAACCAATACGTGACAGGCGTTCGCTCAATAATTGCTGGCAGCCGGCATCTTCCGGCGTCACACTGGGGCGGGTGATAAGTTCTCTGGTCAGTTCAAGGGTGTCTGTCATTGCTTATTAAGTCTTTAATGTTGTCTACAAATCCATACCTACGGTAAACAATAAGCCAGACAAACCCAGCATGAATACGTCGGCGCCAAAACGGCCGTTTTTATAACCTGCTCCAGGGACAATAGCGGGAGCGATACCATAGTGATTGAAAGGAATTTTATCTTGAAACTCGCCTTTGTAGCCATGAAGAAGGCCAACAGTCAGTTTGGTATGGAAACCTTCCAGCCCGCCATGATAATTCCAGACTTTCCCCGTGTACAGGTACTGCGAAAACTGACCGAAAGAATTATCGAATAATGCGAGTCCGTAGAGTCGGCAATCCGGTTTAATGGCTTCAAGAGCGATAAAAATGTCAGGACCGGCATAGTCGTCGTTGGATTGGTAATGTTTGTATGTGCCTGCCTGCAGATAAAAATGCTCGAATTTATCCCCGTTTTCTTCAGCGTAATTGATTGCGGGAATAAAAAATGCGAGGTACAGGATGAATTGAATTTTTTTCCCAACAAGCATGTCAAAGCAGACTCTTGTAGTTGGCTTCATCAAAGCCTACCAAGGTTAAATCATCTCTTACAATCACGGGACGTTTTATCAGGGTCGGGTTTTCCAGCATCAGCGCTATGGCGGTTTGCTGGTCGAGATGCTCTTTACGGCTGTCTTCCAGTT
>NZ_JAPDMV010000048.1 GCF_026319305.1 Methylophaga sp. OBS4 | reverse complement strand
ACAAGCTTCGGCGGACATTGATACAAAGCCTTTGCCTTTACATGAGCCCTGGCCCTTGCAGGCATTATCCGCGGTCTTGCAGTCGTTGTGTCCGGCACACTTGTTAACACCGTAACAGTGCACCACTACCCCCGCACCCGGCCCGATTTGCCCAATCACGAACCGCGCGGTTGCCCTCGCGGTGCCAGTTTTTCCTGGTATATCTACAGCGCCAACCGGCTCAAATATCCGAAGGTGCGGCAGACGCTGTTGTCACTCTGGAGGGAAGCCAGACAGCTTCACGCTGATCCGGTTGATGCCTGGGCCTCAATTGTAGAAGACAATGCCAAAGCCCGCAGTTACAAATCGCGACGAGGTATGGGCGGATTTGTGCGCGCTGACTGGGATGAGATCAACGAAATCATCGCTGCGAGCAACGTCTATACCGCAAAAACCTATGGACCGGACCGTATATCCGGATTTTCCCCTATCCCGGCGATGAGCATGGTCAGTTACGCTGCGGGCTCGCGCTACCTTTCCCTGATTGGTGCCAACTGCCTGAGCTTTTACGACTGGTACTGTGATTTGCCGCCATCGTCGCCACAGACCTGGGGAGAGCAAACAGATGTGCCCGAATCGGCGGACTGGTTCAATTCCGCCTATCTGATTGCCTGGGGATCCAATGTGCCGCAGACCCGGACACCTGATGCGCACTTTTTCACCGAGGTCAGATATAAAGGCACTAAAACGGTTGCCATAGCCTCTGATTACTCCGAGTGTGCCAAATTATCCGATGTCTGGCTGGCACCAAAACAGGGCACAGATGCCGCCTTGGCGATGGCATTTGGTCATGTCATTCTCAAAGAATTTTATGTTGACCGTCAGGTTGACTATTTCAATGATTACTCTCGTCGTTACACCGACCTGCCGTTGTTGGTGAAGCTTGAGCCACACGCTTCCGGTGGCCTGGTGCAGGGCGCATTTTTGCGAGCGAGCGACCTGGCTGAAGATTTGGGCGAACAGAACAATCCGCAATGGAAAACCATTGCCATCGATGAGTTATCTGGTGAGCTTGTATCCCCCAATGGCAGCATCGGTTATCGCTGGGGTGAAAAGGGTAAATGGAATCTGCAGCAAAAAGACGGGGCTGAAGGTAAAGACTGCCGGCTGACGCTGAGTCTGAAAAACACGGCTGATGACCTGATTGATGTGTTGTTCCCTTATTTCGGTAGTAAAAAACATGATCTTGGCTATTTCCAGCATACCGAACATACCGAACTGCAACGCCGCAAAGTGCCGGTCAAAACCATCACGTTAAAGGATGGCAGTCAGCGTCAGATCGCCACCGTGTTTGACTTGATGCTGGCACATTACGGCGTTGATAACGGCCTCAACGATGACAATGTCGCCCGTAGTTATGAGGATAATGTTCCTTACACCCCCGCCTGGCAGCAACCGATCACTGGTGTACCGGCTGAGCGAGTGATTCAAATTGCACGCGAGTTTGCCGACACGGCAGCCAAAACCAACGGCCGCAGCATGATCATCGTTGGCGCCGGTTTGAACCACTGGTTCAACATGGACATGAACTATCGGGGGCTCATCAACATGCTGATGTTGTGTGGCTGTGTCGGCCAGTCTGGCGGAGGCTGGGCCCATTATGTCGGGCAAGAAAAACTCAGGCCGCAAACAGGCTGGCAACCACTCGCTTTTGGCCTTGACTGGAGCCGACCTCCCCGGCATATGAATGGCACGTCGTTTTTCTATAACCACTCTGATCAATGGCGCTACGAAAAACTATCAATCAGTGAAATGTTATCGCCGCTGGCAGATACGTCACGTTGGCAAGGCTCGATTATTGACTTTAATACACGGGCTGAACGGATGGGCTGGTTGCCATCGGCCCCCCAGTTGGGACGTAATCCGCTGGTGCTGACGCGTGAGGCGGAAGTTGCTGGTCAGGATCCCAAGGACTATGTGGTAGAACAACTGCGTTCTGGCAAGCTTAACTTTGCCTGTCTTGAACCGGATAGCCCACAGAACTTTCCCCGCAATCTGTTTATTTGGCGATCCAACCTGCTCGGCTCATCAGGCAAGGGGCATGAATACATGTTGCGACACCTGCTGGGTACACGACATGGCCTGCAGGGCAAGGACCTGGGAGAAACGGGTCAGGCGAAACCAGAAGATGTCCACTGGCAGGATGAAGCCGTTGAGGGCAAAGTCGATCTGCTGGTGACTCTCGATTTTCGCATGTCCACGACCTGTCTGTATTCCGATATTGTGTTGCCAACCGCCACCTGGTACGAGAAGGACGATCTTAATACCTCGGATATGCATCCGTTTATTCACCCGTTGTCGAAAGCAGTGGATCCGGTCTGGCAGTCGAGAACCGACTGGGATATTTTCAAAGGCATCGCTAAAGCCTTCTCGACAGTTTGCAGGGGACATCTCGGTGTTGAGAAGGATCTGGTGACTCAGCCTTTGCTTCACGATACCCCGGCCGAAATTGCGCAGAGTGACGGCGTTAAAATGTGGTGGAAGGGTGAATGTGAACTTATTCCCGGGAAAACCGCGCCAAACATGGTGGTGGTTGAACGTGACTACCCCAACACCTACCAGCGTTTTGTCTCGCTGGGTCCGTTACTGGAAACCTTGGGCAATGGTGGCAAAGGCATCAGCTGGGATACCAAGGATGAAGTCAACTTCCTTGGAAAACTGAACTATGTTCACCAAACGCCTGGTGCCAACCTGGGACGGCCACGCATTGAAAGCGCGATTGATGCCGCTGAGACCATATTGAGTCTTGCGCCCGAAACCAATGGTCAGGTAGCGGTGAAGGCCTGGGCGGCACTATCTGAATTTACTGGTATCGATCACAGCCATCTCGCAAAAAACAAAGAAGAAGAAAAGATCCGTTTTCGCGATATTCAGGCGCAGCCGAGAAAAATCATCAGTTCGCCGACCTGGTCAGGACTGGAAGACGAGCATGTTTCATACAACGCGGGTTACACCAATGTGCATGAATTGATCCCCTGGCGAACCCTGACCGGACGGCAGCAGTTTTACCAGGATCATCTGTGGATGCGCGATTTTGGCGAGCAGTTGGTGTTGTACAAACCGCCAATGAATCTCAAAAACACGGCGCCTGTTCTCAATAAAAAGCCCAACGGCCATAAAGAGATTGTGCTCAACTGGATCACGCCGCATCAGAAGTGGGGCATCCACTCCACTTACTCTGACAACTTGCTGATGCTGACGCTCAGCCGCGGTGGTCCGATTGTGTGGATCAGCGAAGTCGATGCGAAGGCTGCCGGTATTGAGGACAACGACTGGATTGAGGTGTTCAATGTCAATGGTGCCATCACCTGCCGCGCCGTCGTGTCTCAGCGCGTGCCCGAAGGAATGAGCATGATGTATCACGCACAGGAACGAATCGTGAATATCCCCGGCTCGGAAATTACCGGTGGTCGAGGTGGTATACACAACTCGGTTACACGGGCGGTGATGAAGCCCACCCATATGATTGGCGGTTATGCCCAGTTTTCCTATGGTTTTAACTACTACGGAACCGTTGGCTGTAACCGCGACGAGTTCGTGATTGTCAGGAAAATGAGCAAGGTTGATTGGCTGGAAGAGGAAGAGGAGGCCAGATCATGAAAGTACGCGCACAGATAGGCATGGTGCTCAACCTCGATAAATGCATCGGCTGTCATACCTGTTCGGTGACGTGTAAAAACGTCTGGACCAGTCGTGAGGGAATGGAATACGCCTGGTTCAATAATGTCGAGACCAAACCTGGCGTGGGATACCCCAAGGAATGGGAAAACCAGGATAAATACAACGGCGGCTGGACGCGTAAGAAAAATGGCAAGCTGATCCCCAAACAAGGCGGGAAGTTACGTATTCTGGCTAATATTTTCGCCAATCCTGACCTGCCGGAAATTGATGACTATTACGAGCCGTTTGATTTTGACTACCAGCATCTCCACACAGCGAAAGATAGCAAACACCAGCCGGTAGCCAGACCGCGCTCATTGATCAGTGGCCAGCGAATGGAAAAAATCAATTGGGGGCCGAACTGGGAAGAATTACTGGGTACGGAGTTTGAAAAGCGCAAACGCGACAAAAATTTCGATGATGTGCAAAAAGACATCTACGGGCAGTTTGAACAAACCTTCATGATGTATCTGCCCCGCCTGTGTGAACACTGCCTTAATCCGTCCTGCGTGGCGAGTTGCCCTTCCGGCGCCATCTACAAACGGGAAGAAGACGGCATCGTATTGATTGATCAGGACAAGTGCCGGGGCTGGCGCATGTGCGTCTCCGGCTGCCCCTATAAGAAGATTTACTACAACTGGAAAAGCGGCAAGTCTGAAAAATGTATCTTCTGCTATCCGCGTATTGAGGCCGGTCAACCCACAGTCTGTTCCGAGACCTGTGTTGGGCGTATCCGCTATCTTGGCGTTTTGTTGTATGACGCTGATCAAATCGAGCAAGCTGCAGCTGTTGCCGATGAGCAGGATCTGTATCAGGCCCAGCTCGATATATTTCTCGATCCCCATGATCCGGAGGTAATTGCCGCTGCTCGGGAGGAAAGTATCCCGGAAAGCTGGCTGGAGGCAGCGCGTCAATCGCCCGTCTACAAAATGGCCGTTGACTGGCAGGTTGCTCTTCCGCTTCATCCGGAGTACCGCACGCTACCGATGGTATGGTACGTACCGCCATTGTCACCCATCCAATCCGCTGCTGAAGCGGGTCATGTATCGATGAATGGCGTGATCCCTGACCTGGAGTCATTGCGGATCCCGCTACGCTACCTTGCCAATCTGTTGGCTGCAGGTGATGAAAAACCGGTTGTCCGTGCATTGAAACGGATGATTGCGATGCGTGCCTATAAACGCGCTCAACAGGTCGAAGGCATGGAGGATTATTCTATTCCCGAGCAGGCAGGGATTACTGCCGAGCAGGTCGAGGAAATGTATCGCTATATGGCAATTGCCAATTATGAGGATCGCTTTGTGATTCCCACAAGCCATACCGCTTATGCCGAAAATGCCTACGACATGAAAAGCAGTTGTGGTTTCAGCTTTGGTAATGGTTGCAGCGATGGCAATAGTGAGACCAATCTGTTCGGACAGACCAAGGCTTCACAGCGCAAAGTCAAAGTGATCCCCATCACAATCGGTAAATAACCATGCAAGTCTTATTTGTATTTTCACGTTTACTGGATTATCCCGACCAGGGACTTTATCAGGACAGGGCATTATTTGACGAACTGATTGACGAGAGCCCATTGCAGACTTTATCCAAAAAACGGTTGAACAGTTTCTTTGACAAGTACCTGACAATGGATTTGATGAGCTGGCAGGCGCAATACGATGGCCTGTTTGAGCGTGGACGCAGTCTTGGACTATGGCTGTTTGAGCATGTGCATGGTGAAAGCCGGGATAGAGGCCAGGCGATGGTCGAGCTGTTGGCAAATTACCGTGCGGCCGGACTCGAAATTAATCAACAAGAATTGCCGGATTACATTCCGCTGTTTCTGGAATTTCTGGTCACTCAGGGCGAGGATAATGCGAGGGAGTGGCTGATACAGGTCGAGCATATTCTGGCACTGATTATGTGTCGTCTGGAACAGCGTGAAAGCGACTACGCAGCCTTGTTTGAGTTGTTGCTGGAACTGGCTGATAGTGATCTTGATCTGGATGCGTTACGCCAGCAGTTGGCTGGAGAAAAACGTGATGATACTGCCGAAGCTCTTGATAAGGAATGGGAAGAAGAGGTCGTGACATTTGGGGCCGATACGGGGGGAGGCGGCTGTAGCTCTCAGACAGAGGGGGGCGAGACTGTCCGCGAGGTTCCGGTTACATGGATGGATTTTGACCAGACGAGGCGCCACAGTCCACCGGACAGGGGGTGAAAAATGACATATCTGAATTTTCTATTGTTTGGAGTGTTTCCGTATATCGCAGTGTCCATCTTGTTGCTTGGCTCAGTGATTCGTTATGAGCGCGAGCAATACACCTGGAAAGCTAGCTCTAGTCAGTTGCTCGAGAAGAAGCAACTTCGACGCGGTAGCATACCTTTCCATATCGGCATTCTGGGCATTTTTATCGGCCATTTTGTTGGCCTACTCACGCCAAATGCTGTCTGGCATGCGTTGGGGATTTCGCCGGGGTTTAAACAGATCATTGCGATTGTCGCGGGGGGCATATTTGGTTTGATTTGTCTTTATGGTCTGGTGATTTTATTGCATCGCCGGCTGACGCACCCGGCTGTCCGCGCGACCAGCACAGTGATGGATATCTTGATCCTGATGCTATTGCTGGGGCAGTTGCTGCTTGGACTGGGAAGTACCTTTATTTCTGTTGCTCATCTGGATGGCAGTGAGATGCTGAAGCTGATGAGCTGGGCGCAGAATATCGTGATCATTAATCCGCAAATGGCGGTGTCAGCGATTGCTGATGCGCACTGGATCTTCAAAATGCATGTGACCTTGGGACTCTTTATCTTTGCCGTATTTCCCTTCAGTCGGTTGGTTCACATGATCAGCGTGCCGGTTAAATATTTGTTCAGGAATTATCAGGTGGTCAGAACCCGTGGCAGTTAATGAAAGACAGAAAAACGGCGTGATTAAGGTCAATGGCGTCGAAATTTTTGAAACGGATATACTGAAGGAGATGCAGTACCATCCGGCAGCTTCTCAGGAGGCGGCTTATCAAAAAGCAGCACAGTGTCTTGTGATTGACGTCGTATTGCGCCAACAGGCAGAAGTATTGGGAATAAACATTACCAATACTGACAAAACGGATTATCTGGACACATTGATTGCCCGGGAAGTCAGTGTTCCACAAGCGGCCGAAACAGAGTGCCGACAATATTATCAGGCTAATCCTGAGAAGTTTCTCACCTCGCCACTGGTTGCCGCGCGCCATATTTTACTGGCGGCCCATCCCGATGATCTTCAGGCGCGAACTGAGGCGTTGAAACTGGCGGAATTGTTGATCGAAAAGCTGTCCCGACAGCCAGACTTTTTCGCCAAACTGGCCAGACAACACTCTCTCTGCGATTCTGCCAAGCAGGGCGGGCAGCTTGGACAGCTCAGTCGTGGGCAAACCGTACCAGAGTTCGAACGGCAGCTCTTCGCCGCCTCGCCGGGATTGATCCGGCGGCCGGTAGAAACGCGTTTTGGCTTTCACGTGGTATCGGTTGATCAACGCATTGAGGGAGAGGTGATACCTTATCAACATGTCGCCGATCGAATTGCTGAGTATCTCAACGAACGCGTTCAACGAAAGGCAGTAGCGCAATATATCGAAGTTTTACTCGCCGAGGCCGACATTGAGGGAATCGATCTCGCTGTTTCAGGCTCCCCCCTTATGCAATAGCGAACAGGCGGCTGAAGTTGAACTCCTCCCCATCGCAAACAGCTTTTTACCAAAAACGCACGCTCTGGTTGGTGAGTGTTTCGTTGATGTTCTGTTTCGCCGCATGGACTGTTTTATCAGTCATTGGCATTCAGATTCGTGATCAGCTGGGACTGGTCAACACCCAGCTGGCGCTGCTGATGGCCATGCCGGTGTTGACCGGGGCACTGAGCCGTCTGGTGTTCGGCGTGATGGCAGATTATCTTGGCGGGCGGCGAATTTTTATTCTGCTCATGCTGATCCCAGCCGGCTTCTTGTGGTTGTTCAGCATCAGCGAAAGCTATGTTGCGATGTTGTTGTCGGCAGCCGGGTTTGGCCTGCTTGGCGGGAGTTTTGTGGTAGGCGCCGGTTACACCACCTCATGGTTCAAGCAATCCGAACAGGCCAGGGCCCTCGCTATCATCGGCTCTGCGACGATGGGCATGGCCATGACGTCATTTGGTACTGCCGTGTTGCTTCAAGTCCTCAGCTGGCAGCAAATGATCCAGCTGACGGCGCTGACGCTGGTGGTGGTTGCCATCGTATTTCAGCTAATGGCCCATCCTGAGCCTGGCCGCAGCGAACTGCGCAAGCAATTGATCTCGCGACTGACTCCAATTTCAGAGCCCACTGTCTGGCGCTTTTCGTTCTACTACTTCCTGCTGTTCGGTGGGTTTATTGCTCTAGTGTTGTGGCTGCCGGTCTATCTTATCGAAGTCTACCGCCTGAACCTGGTTCAAGCCGGTGCGGTGACTGCCATCTTTATTGTTGTGACCTCTTTGATGCACATTCCGGCTATCAGTCTTGTCAGCAAGCTGGGAGCCAGGCGGTCTATGTATGCAAGTTTTGGTGTGGTTATGCTGAGTGCGTTTGTGCTCAGCTATCCGCCGACGACATACCTGATTCATGGTGTATCGGCAAGCTATCAGTTTGCTTTCTCGATTAATCTTCTGATCTTCACCCTGCTGATTTGTGTGCTGGGCAGTTTTCTGTCGCTAGGCAATGTTGCTGTTTTAAAACATATCCCGGACTACTTCCCCAATCATATCGGTCTCGTTGTCGGCACGGTAGCCATGATAGGTGGCCTGGGCGGTTTTCTGCTGCCCCTGACATTCGGACTTATCAGCGATGTTGTCGGGGTATGGCAAGTAAGCTTTATGTTGCTGTTTGTGATGGCCGCCGTCTCACTGCTGTGGATGCATTTCACCATCCGGCGGGCAGAGCAAATCGAGTGGCGGCAGGATCAAGAGGTTTCCGATCTGCCTGAACTTTCCACTCCGTCTGTTTTTGTGCTGGAAGACTGGCGTCCAGAAGATCAGGCATTCTGGCAACAAAAGGGCAAGCGCATTGCCCGGCGTAATTTGTGGATTTCGATTCCCTGCCTTTTTCTTGCTTTTGCGGTCTGGACTATCTGGAGCATTCTGGTTGTGAAAATGCCGGAACTGGGATTTGCCTATAGTGCAAATCAACTGTTCTGGCTGGCAGCCTTACCTGCTTTGTCAGGCGCTACTTTGCGCCTGTTTTATGGCTTCATGGTGCCTGTTTTTGGAGGCCGACGCTGGACGGCGCTGTCCACCGCCAGTTTGCTGATCCCCTGTATCTGGTTGAGTCTGACACTACAAAACCCTGAAACACCCTATGTCGTCATGCTGATCCTGGCGTTATTGTGTGGTTTTGGCGGCGGCAATTTTTCTTCCAGTATGGCCAATATCAGCTTTTTCTTTCCCAAAAAGGAAAAAGGAACTGCACTCGGACTGAATGCCGGGCTTGGTAATGTGGGGGTAGCCGCCATGCAGTTAATCGGCCCCCTTATTATCTCCAGCAGTGTCCTGGGTGGTGAGCCATTGACGGTAGCCAGCGGTGCTCAGGCAGGTTCCGCTCTCTGGCTGCAAAACGCTGCCCTGATCTGGGTACCATTGATTGCCGTTGCTGCAATTGCTGCATGGTTTGGCATGAATGATATTGCATCGGCGAAATCTTCATTTTCTGAGCAGGCTGTCATATTCAAGCGCTTTGATAACTGGACGATGTGCGTGTTGTATCTGGGCACGTTTGGCAGTTTTATCGGCTTTGCGGCAGGTTTTCCTCTTTTAAGTGGCAAACTTTTCCCTGACGTTGACGTAATGAAGTATGCCTTTATTGGGCCATTGATAGGTGCATTGGCAAGACCCGTGGGTGGCATGCTGGCAGACAAGTTGAGTGGTGCCATCGTCACTTTCTGGTTATTTGTCATTATGGTAATGGGTGTTATTGGCGTAATCTTGTTTTTGCCGACTGTTGAGTCTGAGGGTAATTTTGCCGGATTTTTTATCATGTTCTTGCTGCTGTTTCTGGCCAGTGGCGCGGGCAATGGCTCTACCTTCAGAATGGTACCGGTGATTTGCCTTACGCTCAGACACGAGGCATTGGGCGAGAGTAAGCAGGAGCAGGCTGTCGTCGAGGCGAATCGTGAATCAGCGGCCATTCTGGGTTTTATTTCGGCAATCGCTGCGTATGGTGGCTTTTTCATTCCCAAGTCTTACGGTACCGCATTGTCCATGACAGGTGACGTGCGTGCCGCATTTATCGGTTTTGTCGTTTTTTATGTAGTCTGTCTTTTCATCACTTTCTACTTTTACATGGGCTCCAGGGCACGCGTGAAATGTTGACCGTCCGGACTATCAAGGAGCAAAAGGTAAGCTGATGGGCGGGAGCGTGTTATTACTACACCTGCTGGGCGCAACAAGCTGGACAGGAGGTTATATCGTGCTTGCCTTACCTCGCGTACTAAGAGAAAGTTTCTCCGCAAAGCAAATTAAGTCAACAGGATTGAAATAAGAGTCAATAGGCATAGCGCTGCATCCTTTTTGGCCTCTAATCTGTTTTATCGGCATCACAAAGTTTGAGTCGCCACCAATTTGCTAGACACCTTTCAGCCATTCAAAATGGTGGTAAGTGAGGTGCAAATGAATAGGGAAGATATGAAGATAGTAATTATCGGTGGGGTGGCTGCCGGCATGTCTGCTGCAGCAAGAGCCCGAAGGCTTGATGAGCATGCTGTTATCATCGTCATTGAAAGAAGCCAATACGTATCTTTCGCAAATTGTGGGTTGCCTTATCACGTCGGAGAGGTAATAGAGAACCGCGATGCTCTTGTATTACAAACACCCGAGTCACTTGCGGAGTCACTCAATCTTGATGTGCGTATTGGCCATGAAGCTCGTCACATCAAGTCAGATCGGCAAAATATCACGGTCAACAAACTTAATACAAATGAAGACTATCAACTCACTTACGACAAGTTAGTGATATGCCCTGGTGCAAAACCAACGGTGCCGAATTTGCCGGGAGTCAATCATCCCAGTGTATTCACGCTCCGTAACATTGAGGACATGGATAAACTCAAAGCCACAGTTGATGGTTCTATTAAAAGCGCAGTGATAATTGGTGGTGGTTATATCGGCATTGAGATGGCTGAAAACCTTCATCACCGAGGTATAGAGGTCTCTCTGATTGAGATCGCAGATCAAGTCATGCCTCTGCTGGACCAGGAAATGTCACGAGATATTCAGTATCACCTTGAATACCATGGCATCAACTTAAAGCTTTCAACATCAGCAACCGGGTTTAAAGAGAATAACCAGCAATTAGATGTCTTGCTTGATACGGGAGAATCGATCTCAACTGATATGGTTCTGCTGGCTGTTGGTGTGAGGCCCGATATTAGCCTTCTGGATGGTACTGGAATAGCAATAGGCTCGAGTGGCGGCATTCTGGTAAATAAATATATGCAGACCAATCTGCCGAATATTTACGCGGCGGGTGATGCTGTGGAAGTATCGGATACGATTACCGGCGAGCCCTCATTAATAGCGCTTGCCGGCCCAGCAAACCGGCAAGGTCGGATCGTTGCTGATCATATATTTGGTCGAGCAAGTTCCTACTCAACTACTCAGGGCACCGCGATAGTGAAGGTGTTTGAAATGACGGCTGGAGGCACCGGCGCTTCAGAAAAGACATTAAAAAGAAATAACATTCCATATCGCAAGATATACATTCACCCCACTGGGCATGCGAGTTATTACCCTGGGACAAACTCCATGCATATCAAGCTATTGTTCAAACCTGATGATGGAAAACTATTAGGGGTGCAGATCGTTGGCTACGATGGTGTTGATAAGCGAATTGATGTTTTTTCTGTAGCACTTCGAGCAGGTTTGACCGTGTTTGATCTGGAACATTTGGAGCTCACTTATGCCCCGCCGTATGGTTCGGCGAAAGATCCAGTCAACATGGCCGGATTTGTCGGCTCAAATTTGCTCAACGGCGATATTGAGTTTTGGTATGCTGAAGATTATGAGAATGTCATTGAGAATGCTCTGCTTGTAGATGTGAGAAGCTCGATTGAATATGACGCTTGGCATATTGACGGGGCCGTTAATATTCCACTGGGCAAGCTTCGTAGCAGTCTGAACAAGCTTCCAAAAGATAAAATAATCCTGCTTTATTGTCGGGTTGGCTTCAGAAGCTATCTTGCTTACCGAGTCTTGGCGCAATCTGGAGTTAAACAAGTGAAGACTCTGGCTGGTGGTTCAAAAACATTTTGTAGCTTTCACAGAACACCGCTTTGCACGGGTAAGCCAGGAATGCCTTTTGTCGCGCATGCGGAAGAAAGGCTCGCGGAAAATCCACAAAGTGTAAACAGCGTGTAACTTTGTGGCTTTGCAAAAGGGTCTGTTAAGTTGCTTTCAGCTTGTAAACAGTAAACCAAGATGGGTGTTTTGCGGGTTTGTGTCGTGAAAAGTGGTACATTCTGATGCCAAAACCCACTAGGAATAACGATAATATATCAATACAAACAATGACATAAATGTTAATTGTCAAGCTTTGCTCCCTTGTTTCTGAGGCTTCATAACATTTTCATCTTTGAGTCGCTTTTAGTTCTCCTCCCTGGAGGATTTCGGAGTGCTTGATTCAAAAGGTCAATTCCATCTGTGATTATGCTCTACAGGGGCAAAAAAGATTTTTTGGCTGTAATAGTAATTACTACTACCAGTATGGCCACAACGAGGGTTTAAGACTCGTGCAGTCAATTTTGATTGGGATCAGCTTGGCCTGTCGGTGGCATTCAGACCTATCAAAGTCAGCAACGGGCAGTCATCGTGAAACCAGATTAAGTCCCTAAAAATAAAGAGGGATATTGGTCTCAATAAAACGCTAATTGCTTGGGCAATTGATGCAGATCAAAAAAAGCATTGTTATTCGTAAGAAAGCAAACACCAGAGCAGAAAAAATTTTTTTACGTGAGTAGTATTTAGTATCACGCTGCCAGTTGTCACTGCGAGTGTTAAAAATATGAGCAACCTACATATGACTGGTAGCCGCCTGAATAAGTCAGGGTGATTCAAAAGAGGAAAGTCATGAGCAGGAATAAATATCAGCAGGACTGGGATCCTAGGGCTACTTCTGTACTGGAAAATCAACTCGCCGCATATGATGAAATGAGGACACGCGGTCCTGTGGCTTATAGTGACTATATGCAGTGGTCATTGTTTCGCCATGAGGATGTTAAGCGCGTACTGGAAGATCATGATACTTTCAGTAATGTCGCGAGCTGGCATTTGTCCGTACCGAATGCTATGGATCCTCCTGAGCACACCCGTTTTCGCCGTATTATCGATCCCTACTTTGATCCGGAAGCGATGGCGGAGTTTGAACCAAAGTGTCGTGCTATTGCTGAAAACATTGCTGCGCGCCTGTCTCACGAAGGCGAGATAGAAGCAATGAGCCTGCTGGGGCAAGATTTTGCGCTCGAAATTCAGTGCGCGTTTATGGGATGGCCTGCAAGCCTGTATGAACCCCTGCGGATGTGGACCCGTGGCC
>NZ_JAPDMV010000047.1 GCF_026319305.1 Methylophaga sp. OBS4 | reverse complement strand
GTAAAAATCCCAGCCCAATGATCATGGAGAACGCAGTCTGTTTGACCAGAACAATTACAGCCTGAGTACCTGGGCCAAGCAACTGGAAAACAAGGGTTTTAAAATCCAGTCGCTGAATCTGGTCGAACATGCTGACATCCCGGAAAATACGGCAGCCCTGGTTATCGCCAGCCCGGTTAGCAGCTGGCTGCCCGGTGAAATACAACTGGTCAGAGATTACGTCAGTAACGGCGGCAACCTTTTATGGCTGGCTGAACCCAATCAAACTGATTCGCTGAGGCCTTTGGCTGAAATATTAGGGATTGAGTTTATCGCCGGTACGGTCATGGATCCGAACACCATCATGCTGGGTATCGAAGACCCGCGTTTTGTGCTTATCAGCGACTATGCCAATCACCCGATTGGTGTCGCAACCGCCAATGTCTCCCTGCTGGCTGAAGCCGTGGCCATTCAGCAAGCTGACAGCGAAGCGGCTGAAAGCTGGCAATATCTCAACCTGCTTAACAGCCAGCACGATGCCTGGGTCGAATCCGACATTATCAATCAACAAAATCTGGCAACGCAGGCTTATGACGCCGGTGCTGATGTGCCCGGCCCGGTCTCGCTCGGTTATGTATTAAGCCGCCAGCTGGAAAATGACAGCGATCGTCAGCAACGTATTGCCGTTATCGGTGATGGTGATTTTATATCCAACAGTTATATAGGCAATGCCGCCAATCTGGATCTGGCGATGGCTCTGGCAAACTGGCTCGGCCATGATGATCAACTGATCAACATCCCGGTCAAAACCAGTGTCGGCACGCAACTGAGTTTATCTTCCACCCAGTCCATGATCATTGGGCTGGGATTTTTACTGGTCTTACCGGTATTTTTTCTCGCTACCGGATTCGGTATCTGGTGGCGGAGACGACGGCGATGAAAAGCAGTTATCTTACTAACCTGATTCTGCTGGTTATCGTGATCGCCCTATTGTGGCTAACGCAGCATGATAACCAAGAAACTGAGCCCGCCCCCAGTTTATCTGAACTCACAGCTGATGACGTGACACAGATCCTTATTCAGCGCGGTGACAAACCGCAAATTGAATTGAAACGAGAACAGGATGGTTGGTTTCTGATCACACCTTTCACAGCACGTGCTAACGAGACACGCATTAAACTTCTGCTTAGCCTGTTATCATCGCCCCTGCATGGTCAGTTCCAGCCGCTCGCCAAGGACTCACTGGGCCAGTTCGGTCTCAGCCAGCCGCAAATAAAAATGAGCATGAACGGGCAGACATTTGCTTTCGGCCAGGTGGAAAGCTTGAGCCAGCACCGGTATGTTTTGCACAACGACATGATATATCTGATCCAGGACGATGTTACCCCGTTGCTGACCGCCAATGCCACCAGCTTCATTGAAAACCGTCTGCTCGCCGAAAACGAACAAATCAGACGTCTCAAAATACCCATGTACAATTCAGAACAGTCTCACTTCAGCCGGTTTGTCGATATCAGCCAGTCACAGGGACAGTGGCAGAGTGATGACAGCAAGTTATCCTCTGATAGCTTGAAAACACTGGTTGACAGCTGGCAGCATGCCTATGCCATGCACGTCAGTTATCTCAGCGTCGAACAACTCGAACTGCTGCCCCAGCCGCAAATACAACTCTGGCTGCAAGGTAATGCCGAACCGATGCAGTTGATCATCACCCTGACAGAGCAGAACCTGTTATTAACCAACCCTGACACGCAACTGCAATACAGCTTTCCGCTGGCATTGCGAGCACAGCTGTTGCCATCGCACAAAGCGCCTTAATCATGCCCGAATTACCTGAAGTAG
Organism: Methylophaga sp. OBS4; assembly: GCF_026319305.1. GTDB lineage: Bacteria > Pseudomonadota > Gammaproteobacteria > Nitrosococcales > Methylophagaceae > Methylophaga. The sequence continues at coordinate 12,679 of NZ_JAPDMV010000047.1, read as the reverse complement.
AAACAACCCGACGCGGGATAGAACCTCATATACAAGGCCAGATAATCAGCAAAATCGATATTCGCAACGGCAGCCTGCGCTGGCCGGTGCCGGCTGGATTAACTGAGACTCTCCCCGGGCAGATGGTCAAACAGATCGACAGACGTGCCAAATATCTGCTGCTGCGCTGTGACAGCGGCACACTGATCATCCACTTGGGCATGTCGGGCAGATTACATGTTCTGGACAATGACAATGATATTGGCAAACACGACCATGTCGATATTTGTTTCAGTAATGGTAAAGTCCTGCGATATACCGATCCACGGCGCTTCGGCGCGGTACTCTGGAGCGAGGCGGATACCGATCTGCACCCGCTGATTGCCCATCTGGGGCCGGAACCTTTATCAGCAGAGTTCAATGCCGATTATCTGCTCAACCGCGCCAAAGGGCGTTCTGCCAATATAAAAAGCTTCATTATGAACGGTGAAATTGTGGTGGGTGTCGGTAATATCTATGCCAATGAGGCCCTGTTTATGGCGGGTGTGCACCCGGCCAGAGCCGCAGGTAAGGTGACGGCAAAACAAGTAGAGAAACTGGTAGCAGCCATCAAACAGGTACTGGAAAAAGCGCTGGAGGCCGGCGGCACCACGCTTCGCGACTTTCGCAAAAGTGATGGCATGCCGGGTTATTTTGCCCAGCAGCTCAATGTTTATGGCCGCCAGAACCAGCCCTGCCTGACCTGCCACAACCCTATCAGCTGTATCCGCCAAGCCCAGCGAGCGACCTATTTCTGTCAGCACTGCCAGCCAGAATAAAGTTATTGTCCGGAAAAATAGTCTGCCAGCAGGCGCACTTCTTCTTCAGTGTAACCACTGACATGCTGCTTCATCACGGTCGCTGAGCGCTCACCGCTACGAAACTGTTGCATCTGTTCGATAAAATACAATTTCTCCAGACCGGCAAGACTCGGGGTTCCGGCCATACTATGGCCGTTTGTGCCGTGGCAAGCTGCGCAGGCCGCGGCCAGTAGCGCAACATCACGCTCCTGAGCAACACTGGCTGCCGATACCAACATCAATATCGTTATGCCAATCAGTCGTTGCAACGACATGCCTCTCTCCTTGTTCATACGGTAACTACAAGCCTACGTTATAATGAGTGCTTAATCACTAGCAAGCAATCCCATGTCAGAAAAAATTGAATTAGAAGATTTCATCCCCGAGGAAATGAACGGGCTACGTCTGGATCAGGCTTTGGCCAAATTGTTTCCGGAATTTTCGCGTGGGCAACTGACTAAATGGATTAAGGCTGGTGACGTGAGCGTTGAACAGCGCCAACTGCGGCCACGTGATAGCGTAACGGTCGGCGAACGGGTCAGCATAAACACCCAGCTTGAAATTCAGGACGAAAGCTGGCACGCAGAACCCATCGCTTTAGATATCGTGCATGAAGATGATGCCGTCATCATTATCAATAAACCGGCGGGCATGGTAGTTCACCCCGGCGCCGGTAATCATCAGGGTACTCTGGTTAACGCCCTGCTCGCTCATACACCGCAACTGGCTAACATCCCTCGCGCCGGTATCGTACATCGTATCGACAAAGCCACCACCGGTCTTTTAATGATTGCCAAAACTTTGCAGGCACACAATTCGCTGGTATCGCAATTGCAGGCCCGTACGGTACAGCGTGAATATCAGGCTATTGCCATTGGTGTGATGACAGCCGGTGGCACCGTAGATGAACCGATTGGCCGCCACCATATTGACCGCAAGCGTATGACTGTAAGCCAAACAGGCAAACCCGCGGTGACCCACTACAGAGTGATACAACGATTCCGGGCCCATACTCATATCCGCTGCAAACTGGAAACCGGCCGTACCCATCAGATCCGCGTTCATATGGCCCATATTCGTCATCCGCTGCTGGGAGATCCGGTCTATGGCGGCCGTTTCAAGATCCCCAAGGGCATGAGCGAATCCTGCCGTGAAACAGTGCAGGCATTCCGCCGTCAGGCTTTACATGCCGGTGTTCTAGGTTTCAAACACCCCACCACAGGCGAGGATGTTTCCTGGCAGGTTGACCTGCCTGAAGATATGCAGACACTGCTGGACGCATTAGTGAAGGATGCATCACAAATCTAAGAGCCTGTTTATTTATGATCTCTGCACCGGCGCAGTGGTGTAGAGAACGTAAACAGGCTCTTAGGCATTGCCCGGGTCCGGGCATTGCTTATCAATTTCAGCTGTGAAACATTAACTAAAGAAGTTCAGCATGAATATTTATGCTGATTTATCTTGTCGAATATCCGTTATCTCCAACTTATCCGAACTGTATCAGCGAGGATGATCGAACGTGTACATCAACACAGCTGTAAACGGTATTACCCGCAGCCTTGTTCAAGCAAGTTCGCTTTTTTTCGCTACTATGTCCATCTTGCTGCTTTTGTTCGGCAAAATGTCCTACGCCGAGTCCGAGTCCACTATCGAGCACAAACCATTCACTCACCAGACAGTAATAACGCTCGCTAAAAAATTGTCTCAGCAGCCGTTCAAAGCGCCTCCGGATGCCCCTGAATCACTGACCAGCCTGGATTATTCCACCTACCGCCAGATCAATTTCCAGCAAAATGCGGCCATCTGGGGTAACTCACCTTCCAAGTTCTCAATTCAGTTGTTTGCGCCGGGTTTTTTATTCAAGAAACTGGTTGATATCAATATTATCGAGGATGGTAAAAGCTACCCTATAAAAGTCACCGATTCTTCATTCAGAGTCCCCGAACAATCCATCGCCAAAACCCTGGTAGAGGTTGGTAAATATGCCGGTTTCCGCTTGCACTACCCTCTTAATAAGCAAGACTACAAAGACGAATTTGTTGTATTCCAGGGAGCGAGTTACTTTCGCGCCGTCTCTAAAGGGCAGCAATATGGTCTGTCCGCACGAGGCCTGGCGATTGACGTGGCTGAACCGCAGCAGGGTGAAGAACATCCGATGTTCAAACGCTTCTGGATCGAGCGCCCCTCAGAAGACCAGCAAACCATTGTTGTGCATGCCCTGCTCGACAGCAAAAGTGTGACCGGAGCCTATCGCTTCGGTATCTATCCGGATGCACCGACCAAAATGGATGTAGAGGTTGTGTTGTTTCCGCGGCGAGACCTCAATCATGTCGGGTTCGCACCGCTTACTTCCATGTTCATGTATGGACCGCTGGTACCGCCAGATATGCCTGATTACCGGTCCGCGGTGCATGACTCGGAAGCTCTTGCGATTGCAAAAGCCAACGGTGAACGATTGTGGCGGCCGCTCAATAACCCCGAAAAGTTAGAAATCAGCACTTTTGGCGACGAAAATCCCGGCGGCTTCGGTTTGATCCAGCGCCAGCGTGATTTTGAACATTATCAGGATCTGGAAGCAAACTATCATCGTCGGCCATCCGTGTGGGTAGAACCGCTTGAAGATTGGGGCAAAGGCCAGGTTCAACTAATAGAAATTCCGTCTGATTCAGAGACCAATGACAATATTGTCGCTTATTGGCGACCCGCGGGCGGACTCAAAAAAGGTGAAGCCTTCTCCTATTCATACCGTCTGACCTGGCTTGATAATATCAATCCCATGCCGAATAACAGGCAAATTGTCCGCAGTGCAGGCGGGCAAAAACTCTTCAACGATCACCGAGAGATCGTGATTGACTATAACAACCTCACTGCTGCCGACATCGAACATACCGTAGTTAACGCCTCGATCAACAAAGGCCGGATTCTGGAAACACGGTTACAAGCTAATCCGGAAACCGGTGGTGGCCGAGTGTTTGTCTCCTTTGATGCCGAAGGTGCTGATGTCGCAGAACTGCGTGTTCAATTGAAAAAAGGAGACACCGCAGCCAGTGAAACCTGGCTTTATCGCTGGATCAAACCCAATCTTTTTTCGGGGGAATGATGCTAGCTGAACGTGCATTGCCACTGGCAGCTCCCCTGGAGATGCCTCGCCACAGCGTTAATGAAGCCGGTCATACCCTGAGACAACATAAACGAAGTCGGCTTTACCCGTTGGCTACTTTATTATCACGTCTGTTTATTGTGGCCGTCACCATATCCTTGTCCTATTACGGGCTGCGGGAAATGTATGGTGTACTCAGCACCAACAGTGTGGCCTCCCTGCAGTGGCTGTTTCTGGCTCTGTTCAGCATTAATTTTATCTGGATCTCCTTTGCTTTTTCCCAGGCATTTCTTGGCTTTTTGCTAAGTCTGACCCCACGTTTGATGCGAATACCGGAACAAAAAGGTGATGCTCCCTTCAGAACTGCTATTTTGCTGCCAGTCTACAAAGAAGAACCGGCACGTATTGCTGCTGCCGTGAAAACCATGAGAGAGGATCTGCTCCGGCATGCACCAGGCAAATATGCTTTTTTTATATTGAGTGATACCAACGAAGCTAATGCCTGGATAACAGAGGAAAATGCGCTGCTTGAGCTTTTTAATAACGATCAAGCCGGTTGCCCGGTGTTTTACCGACGCCGTGCCAACAACCAGGAGCGTAAAGCCGGCAATATTGCAGATTGGGTGAAAAACTGGGGCGGGGCTTATGAAGCCATGATTGTGCTTGATGCTGACAGCGTGATGAGTGCAGAAAGCATGCTGACACTATCTCGTCGCCTTGCAGCCGCCCCCGAAATCGGATTGATTCAAACCTTGCCGACCATTGTGCGTGCCCGCAGTCTGTATGGCAGATTGCAACAGTTCGCCAATCATTGTTTCGGTCCCATCTATGCCAAAGGCTTATCCGCATGGCATGGCTTATCATCGAACTTCTGGGGTCACAATGCCATCATTCGTACCAGAGCCTTTGCTGAAGCGTGTTCATTGCCTATTTTGCCGGGTAAACCGCCTTTCGGCGGACATATTCTCAGTCACGACTTTATTGAAGCCGCATTACTCAGACGAGCCGGCTGGGGATTACGTTTCGATACCGATATCAAATGCTCTTATGAAGAAGCGCCGCCCTCGTTGACGGACGTTCTGGTACGTGACCGAAGGTGGTGTCAGGGTAATCTTCAGCATAGCCGAGTCATACTGGCGCATGGCCTGGTGCTGCCGACCCGCTTGCATATATTGTCGGGTATTATGTCTTATCTCAGCGCTGTGTTCTGGTTAGCACTGATTGTGGTCGGTCTGGCCATCGCGGTACAGGCCTTGCTCGTCAGACCGGAATATTTCGCCAACCCTTCGCTGTTCCCAACCTGGCCGGTTTTTGATGCTAAACGGGCCTTAAGCCTGTTTATCGTCTCCATGGCAGTAGTACTTGCACCCAAGCTGTTTGGCTGGTTTGCAGCGATAATTAACTTACGACGCTGCCGTCATTTTGGTGGCCCCATACTACTTACACTCAGCACTTTATTTGAGGCCATTCTGTCAGCCCTCTACGCGCCGATTTTGATGGTCGCGCAATTTGGCGTAGTCTGCAAAATCATCATGGGAAAAGACAGTGGCTGGCATCCGCAATCAAGAAACGATGGTGAACTGAACTGGTCGCAAGCCTATCGGGCACATCATGGCCACACCTTGTTTGGCATTCTGCTGGCAGCAATCGCCTACTCCAACAGTCTGGCACTGTTTTACTGGCTGCTCCCCATCACTGGCGGTTTAATGCTGTCCATTCCCCTGTCATGGTTGAGTGGCGGTACAAAACGATCGTTTGCCTTCACCAGGCTGGGCCTGCTCAGGGCACCGGAAGAAAAATACCCCAATGACATTCTGGTTAAGCTGGATGAGGTCATTAAAACCATGCCGCCTCAGGATCCTGTTCAGGCACCTTTACAATTTCTTAACAGCCATCAGGCTCTTTGCAAATGGCATCTGGCACAGTTGCCCTTGCTGGACGCACATAAACCGGGCGAGTTTCATGCCCCTAGTGTCACCGCAGACTGGAAGATTCAACAAGCGGCATCATTGGAACAACTGCAGGCCTGGTTGGAGCCCGCCGAGCTTTTGGCATTGCTATCACAAGACTCACATATTAAAAAAATGAAAAGTAATGGATTGGTAAAAAGCTGAAATTAAAACTGATTCACATCGGCGATAACAGCCATCAACCGGCTCCCACCTTACTTTCCTTTCATTCCACGCGCGGTGACAAAACGACCATTTCTTCCGTCCAGACGCGCGTGCAGTTACGTCCGGCAGACTTCGCCGTATAAAGCGCCTTATCGGCTCGTTCAAGGCAATCTTCAACCGATATACCTGCTTCCAGCATCGCAACCCCAAAGGAAGCCGTGACTCGAATTTCATGTCCGTCGTAGATCACCACATTTTCCGCAATCCCCACGCGCAACCGCTCAATAAAGCTAAAGGCCTGCTCCAACTCCAGGCCGGGCATGCATATCACGAACTCTTCCCCGCCGTAACGAAAAGCCTTGTCGTAACTCCTTGAATGATTCATCAGATATCCTGCGGAAGAGGACAGGACCTTATCACCGCCCAAGTGCCCATACTGGTCATTGACCATCTTGAAATGGTCTATATCCATCATTGCGATGGCGCAGCTCTGTGTGTTGCGTTTGACCAGCTCGTGGTGCTCACGGAGTGAAGTCAGCAATCCGAGACGCGAATTAACCCCCGTCAGTGGATCGCAGTTGTACAGCCTCTCGGTAAACTCTCGCCGCAATGTATGGATCTGAAGACGCATTCGCTCCAGAGCATTTTCGAAATTATCATAACCAGCAGGAGAAATAGCGACACCCGCAGCGGCATCCTGCAGCAGTTTCGCTGCCTGCTCATGCATGTGCTGATGCTCAATGTCAATGGCCACAAACCCGGGCAGTTTATGCAAGCTCGGCGATGCGCGATTGTAATACCACTGCCCGAACAGACAATGCCTGTGAGCATCAACGGTAAGGTCATATTCGTCGGAGGGTAAGTTGCAAACCAGCGTCCTGGTTAGCCTCTTGGACCATTCTTCATGGTTGTAGATCGCCTGATCTAACTCGTTCACGATCACACGTATCTCTTCCGTGCTTAGATCGAACATTGCGCCTCCATATTGGTTCCATCGTAGCAAGGAACCAACGGAAATAAAACATCACCGCCGGACGCCGCGAAAGCCAAAAAGTCAGTCACTGCGCCCCCGTATTTTGAATGGAGCAGCTTAAAAACGCTTACACTTTTATGGAAAAATTGGATTCGTCAGATTAAGTATATAGAGTCCAATATTTGAATTCAGGGGTACTGCGCGGCTTTATCACTCAGCCTGCAACGAAGGGGCAGGTGCAGCCACGTCCATACCGTCACAGAACGCCTGTAATTAAACCAAATGCAACGAAAAACAGCATGATGGCAACCATACGTTGGATTCCCGGCATTGTCATTTTTTTGAGATATTTGTTGCCCAGCGTAGCGCCGATGAACGCCGACAGCACCGCTGCTGCCAACAGGCTGTAATTCAACTGCACGCCTTCCTTGACCAGTGAACTGGAATAGATCCCAATACGCGAAAAGTCAATCAGGCAGGCGACCAAAACGCTGGTACCAATAAATGCCTCTTTTGTGAGGCCGGCCCTGGACAAGAACGCCGATCGAAGTGCGCCTTGCATCCCTGAGAGGCCGCCAAAGAACCCGCTGAGCACGCCGCCAAGGGGCATAAGCTGCGTTCCGAAAGACAGCGTACGAAAACGGGGAAGCAGCTCCAATGAGGTGAAAAATAGAAGGAGCAGCCCAATGAGCAGTTCTACCGGCATCACTGAAATCGACCGGTCAAAAGCGGAGTAGGTAAAAACGGGTGCGATCCCGGCAAGCCAGGTCAGCAGCCATGCGCCGAGAAACGCTGCGGCGATAGCTGGCAGACCAAAGCGAAGAACAACATTCCGATCAGCATGCCGCCCGACCAGAGCCAGTTTGAACAGGTTGTTGAGGAAATGTACAACCGCAGTGAGGGCAATGGCTTGCTCGATTGGAAAGAACAAGGCAAAGGCAGGCAATAGCAGTGTGCCTAACCCGAAGCCAGAGAAGAACGTCAAGGCTGACGCAAACAACGCTACTGCGCAAATAACTAAATAACTCACAATTCGCTCATTATCGATGCTCAGTCGGCATCTGATATTCACAGCAGACGCACCGCTTTCTGGTGTTATCCTGCCCGCGCTGGTTATCTGATTTTGGTCCAAGCCCTTTTAAGTCACTAAGCTTCATCATGATCTTCTTGAAATATAACGCCAAAGCCCAGTCGCTCGAATGATTGGTCGATTTGGTATTTTCTATTACTCACTATTAAAATCCTGCGGTTGCATTGACCTGGCCCTGAGTTAAATAATTGATGATTATAGGTAGCAAATCTAGCTTAAGACAAAAAAAGGGCTGATAAAAATCAGCCCTTTTAAAAGTCATCAGAATAAATTCTGATTATTTTTTCGCCGCTTCACGTTCTTTAGTTTCTTGAATAACGGTTTCAGATACGTTACGTGGACATGGCATGTAGTGCAGGAACTCCATAGAGAACTGACCACGGCCTGATGTCATGGTACGCAGCGAACCGATATAACCGAACATTTCGCTCAGTGGTACTTCAGCCTTGATGCGTACGCCTGTCGCGTTTGCATCCTGAGATTTGATCATGCCACGACGACGGTTCAAGTCACCGATAACATCACCGACGTTATCATCTGGCGTGAATACGTCTACTTTCATAATCGGCTCCAACAGTTGCGGACCCGCTTTAGGAATAGACTGGCGGAAAGCACCCATAGCTGCCAATTCGAATGCAATGGCTGAGGAGTCAACCGCATGGAAAGAACCATCAAACAGGTTGATTTTAACATCCAGCAACGGGAAGCCCGCCAACACGCCTTTGCCCATCATTTTCTTGAACCCGCTTTCAACAGCCGGCCAGAATTCACGAGGAACAGTACCACCGGTAACGGTTGATTCAAACTGGTAACCACTACCAGGTTCACCCGGCTCAACGATATAGTCGATACGACCGAACTGACCGGAACCACCCGATTGTTTTTTGTGGGTATAGCTGTCTTCAACACGTTGGGTGATAGTTTCACGGTAGGCAACTTGTGGCTCACCGACGATAACATCAACGCCATGGGTACGTCTGAGGATGTCAACTTTAATATCCAGATGCAGTTCCCCCATACCTTTCATGATGGTTTCGCCACTGTCCTGATCGGTTTCTACGCGGAATGAAGGATCTTCTTTGATCATTTTACCCAGCGCGATACCCATTTTTTCCGATGCGCCTTTATCTTTAGGCGCAATCGCGATAGAGATAACGGGATCCGGGAATACCATGGGTTCCAGTGTGGCCGCATTTTTAGGATCACACAGGGTATGGCCGGTTTGGACATCTTTCATACCGACAACGGCGATGATGTCACCGGCATGGGCATAGTCCAGCTCGTTACGGTCATCAGCGTGCATTTCCACCATACGGCCGACACGTTCGGTTTTACCGGTAAAGGTATTCAGGACGGTGTCGCCTTTTCTCAGTTCGCCTGAGTAAATACGGACAAAGGTCAAGGCACCAAAGCGGTCATCCATGATTTTGAACGCCAGGGCGCGCAGAGGACCTTTGATATCAACGATGGCGTGTTTACCTGTTTCGTTACCTTCCAGATCCACTTCCGGTTGCGGATCAACTTCAGTCGGGTTAGGCAGATAATCAACAACCGCATCCAGCAACAGCTGCATGCCTTTGTTTTTGAAGGCGCTACCACAGTAGGTCGGGAAGAAGTCCAGCTTCAGTGTACCTCTACGGATGCAACGTTTGATATCGTCGATAGAAGGTTCTTCACCTTCCAGATAGGCTTCCATCAGATCGTCGTCCTGCTCAACGGCAGTTTCGATCAGCTTTTCACGCCATTCTTCGATTTGGTCAGCCATCTCAGCTGGTGGCTCTTCAATGCTGTAGTCTTCAGCATTTTTCTCGTCTTTCCAGATCCAGGCTTTGCGGGTCAGCAAATCAACCACACCGGTGAATTCGTCTTCGATACCGATTGGCAAAACCATGACCAGCGGTGTCGCAGCCAGTACATTTTCAACTTGCTCAACAACACGGTAGAAATCAGCACCCATGCGATCCAGTTTGTTCACAAAGATCAGACGGGAAACCTCAGAGTCATTCGCATAACGCCAGTTGGTTTCTGACTGGGGTTCAACACCACCGGAACCACAGAAAACACCGATGCCGCCATCCAGTACTTTCAGGGAGCGATATACTTCGATAGTGAAGTCAACGTGTCCCGGGGTGTCGATAACGTTCAGGCGGTGGCCTTTCCATTCACAGGTTGTTGCCGCTGACTGGATAGTGATACCACGTTCGGCTTCCTGATCCATGAAGTCCATGGTCGATTCACCTTCGTGTACTTCACCGGTCTTGTGAATTTTACCGGTCAGTTTCAGAATGCGTTCCGTTGAGGTAGTCTTGCCCGCGTCAACGTGAGCGAAGATACCTATATTTCTATACTTCGATAAATCAGCCATTTTCCTGTCTCTATGATGTTTGAATGAACAATTCGTGCATCTACACGTAGTTAAACCCGCCAATTCTAAACTAGAATGGCCGTAGATGCACCCATTATTAAATAATCGGGTTACAGATTGTTGTCTGCTGGAGTTTGGATACGGAATCAGATCTGAATAGCGTCAGTTTCCGGTGATAACCGCGATGATTCTTGAACTTATCTGAATTTTTTCTGTAGCGGTAACCATTGATAGCGGTAAACCACACCGGGCACTGCCAGCACTAGAAACAGACTGAAAGTTGTCACAAAAAACTCCCAGCTCTGCGGATAGATATCTCCTGAAAAACGTGTTTCGAAAACAATCGCCATCAGCAGGCTTAACAGATAATACACCAGCAACTCAATCAGTCTTACCCACACCGGTTTGGTTTTCATCGCGAAAACAAAAAATACCCGGTTGCCTATCCATGGCAGATTGGCAATCAACAAAAACAAAATAATGATCAACCAGATAGACATTATGACCTTTTAAGCAAAAACAATTGAACAAATTTCCATCAACATACCCGGGAATATTCCCAAAGCCAGCACCAGCATGGCATTGGCACTGAGCATAATCTGCATCGATCCCGGCGCCTCCAGCTGATGTTCTACGACCGGTTTGTCAAAATACATGACCTTGATCACGCGCAGATAATAAAAGGCGCCGATAACCGAGGCGACCATTGCGATAATCGCGACGTATAACAGATCGACGTCAATCACCGCTTTGATCACCGTCAACTTGGCATAAAAACCTGCCAGCGGCGGTATGCCTGCCATGGAAAACATCAGGATCAACATCATCAATGCAAACCAGGGTTGGCGGTCACTAAGCCCTTTGAAATCATCAATTGCATCGGCTTCATAACCCTGTCGGCTCAATAACAAGATCATGCCAAAAGCGCCCAGTGTCATCAACGCATAAATCAGGGTATAAAACATCGCAGCGGCAAACCCTTCCTCGGTCCCTGATAACACCCCCATTAACAGAAAACCGACATGAGAGATGGTCGAATAGGCCAGCATTCTTTTCAGATTCTGCTGCGCAATGGCCAGCACATTACCGAGAATCATCGACAATATCGCCAGCATGATCAGCATGTCCTGCCAGTGGCTTTGCAAGTCTATCAGCCCTTCAGCCAATAATCGAATCAGCATCGCAAAAGCCGCGATTTTGGGTGCCGAGGCGATAAACAATGTCATCGCTGTAGGGGCACCGTGATACACATCCGGCAACCACATATGAAACGGCACGGCACCGAATTTGAAACCGATACCGATGATAAGGAACACCAGCCCGAAACTGAGAATAGTTTCGTTGCCTGATGAACCGGCAATGGCCTGGGCAATGTCATTCAGTGCCAGACTGCCTGTAACACCGTAAATAATCGACATGCCGTAAAGCAGCATGCCCGAAGCTATCGCGCCGAGAATGAAATATTTCATTGCCGCTTCAGTGGCAATCGCGGAATCACGCTGCATCGCCACCATGGCGTAGAGGCATAGAGACAACAGCTCCAATCCCAGATACAAGGTAAGGAAATGATAGGCCGACACCATGATTAACATACCCAGCGTCGCAAATATCGCCAACACGTAAAACTCACCCTGCATCAGGTTGCGGGCACGCAGATAAGCGGTCGAATACAACAACGCCAGCATATTGACCAGACAAATACTGAGTTTGAGCACATCGCTCAACCTGTCTTTGATATAGGTATCGGAAAAAGTAAGACCACCGTCGCCCAGAGACAACCAGACAATGACAGCGGTGCCGGCCAGGCTCAGTTGGCTGAGACCATAAACCCAATCAGCTCTGCGGGAACCGGTAAAGGCCACCACCAGCAGAATAATGCAGGCCATCGCCAGCATCACCATTTCCGGCAGCGCAAAAAACATATTGGGAACCTGATACATCACGCTTGTCTTACCTCCAGTGTAGTGTAAGGAATAAAGTAGTCATTCAGCGAGAGCGCCAAGGGGTCAGCCGCAAGGCACGGCGTGCAGGCAATGGCCATTGCCTGCACGCTGCGCCTTGCCGGGAACGAATTGGGAGCTTCTGTATGGCCACTTTATTCCTTACACTACACTACAACTTGGACTGAGAAACCTGAGTCAATAAATGCTCGACCGATGCATGCATCATATCCAGCAGCGGATCGGGCCATACCCCCAACAACAAAACAATCAGGGTCA
>NZ_JAPDMV010000046.1 GCF_026319305.1 Methylophaga sp. OBS4 | reverse complement strand
TGTCTGAAAAAGTGCCACTCGGCGTTGCTCGTCACTTATTTAGAATGACTAAACCGCGCTCCTCGCGCCTTGATTGACACTTTTTCAGACAACAACAGTGGTGAAGATGAAACGTCAACAGACCCTAGGTACACCAAAAATGAAAATAAAAATAGATGAACTGATGGCCCGCAGTGGCGTCAAGTTCGGTACCAGTGGCACACGTGGTCTTGTTGTCGATATGACGGATAAGGTCTGTTTTGCCTACGTTGTTGCTTTTTTGCAGCAGCAGATCACCCAGGGCCGGATTGCGGTGGGAGACAGAGTAGGGATCGCAGGCGATCTTCGCTCCAGTACTGACAGGATTATGAACGCGGTTGCGGCAGCCTGCGTTCACTGTGGTTTTCTCCCGCTAAACTATGGTTATATTCCGTCACCGGCGCTCGCGCTTTTCGGGCTGAATGCCAATATGGCAACCATTATGGTCACGGGCAGCCATATTCCTGACGATCGTAATGGCATTAAATTCAATTCACCCTTGGGCGAAATATTACATGCCGATGAGGTAGGGATTCGTAGCCAGCTGGTGGAACTGCCTGCTGCGCTTTTCAATAGTGATGACAGCTTGAAAGAGGGTGGTTTTCTCCCTGCTATTAGCCGTGAAGCCCATGATTATTATTTGCGGCGCTATCTCGACTTTTTGCCGGAGAAGTGTCTTCAGGGAAAAACCATTGGTTTGTATGAACACTCCGCTGTTACCAGAGAGTGCCTGAAAACGCTTTTGCATGAATTAGGGGCGTCGGTTGTTTCACTCGGACGCAGTGATAAGTTCATTTCCGTGGATACGGAAGCCATCCGTCCCGAGGATATCGCTCTCGCTAGAGAATGGTCACAAGCGCATAGCTTCGACGCTATCGTATCGACCGATGGTGATGGCGATCGGCCACTTATCAGTGATGAGCATGGTGAATGGTTACGTGGTGATATTGCCGGTATATTGTGTGCGCAGTTTCTGGGCGCAGATACGGTTATCACCCCTGTCAGCAGTAACTCGGCTGTAGAACAAAATTTATTTGCCAGGGTTATCAGAACTAAAATCGGTTCACCTTATGTTATTGAAGCCATGCAGCTTGCTGCAGAGACGGAGGGCCAAAAGGTTGTCGGCTATGAAGCCAATGGCGGTTTTCTCCAGCAATCGCCGCTTGAAAAATACAATCGCATACTTGCCCCATTGCCAACCAGAGACGCCGTTATTGTGATACTGAGCGTGATGCTGTTAGCGCAGCATGAACAGAAAAATATTTCAGAGCTCGTAGCCACATTACCTCAGCGTTTTACTGCAAGTGACAGGATCAAGAACTTTCTTAACAGCCACAGTAAGAATTTACTTGAACATCTGGTTTCACAGGGCAAGCTAAACCATATAGCGGTGACGAACTTGTTACCTGACTTTACCGAACCGGTAGCTTTAGATCTTACCGATGGGGTCAGGATTGTATTTGACAATAATGAGGTGGTTCATTTCAGGCCTTCAGGCAATGCCCCCGAACTGCGTTGTTATACCGAAGCTGATAGCCAAAGGCGCGCAGAGGATATTAACAGACAGGCATTGGCCGCCGTTTTCCGCTGGCAGGAACAGCAGGTTCAGGGGTAATATTTCAATGCTATTGAGACTACCTCAGTTCTCAAGAACCGCGCCTGACTACAAGCGCAGGTTAACAAAGGATGCTCAAAATTTAGTTACCGGGCCCCCTTTAGCGTGAAAAGGCCCGAATTTCCGGGTTTTTTATATCCGGGATTTACCCGCTGCTATAGATAGGTATCTATCTGAAATGACTAATATTTTTTATTGCATTATCTGACTATATGGATTAAAGATTAGCTGTCGCTATATGTAAACAATGGAGCCGAAAGGGATAGCTGAATGCATAAGGTCACAACAAGGAGTGACAAGATAGTCAAAAGTTCTGTAATGAAGCAGATTATGCCAGGGCTCAAAGTCGCGTCAATGTATGGTTTGTTTGCGACGTTATGGATTATCTTTTCTGACAAAGCCATTGATGCTATCGCGGTTAACAAAACCATGTTGTCTGCCTTGCAGACATGGAAAGGGCTGTTGTTTGTTGTGGTAACCACGCTGCTGGTATTTATGCTGGTGCAATATTATTTTTCGCTGCAGTGGCAGCTGATTGACGAGCTTAAGCAAAACCAGCAACGGCTCAACTTGATCCTCAATACCATTCCAAACGGTGTACAGGAAAACGATGCCGAAGGTCGGATTACCTATAGCAATTTGGCGCATCATCGCATTCTTGAGTATCCGCAGGGTTCACTGATTGGGCATCATATCTGGGATTTTCAGCCGGATGAAAATGAACAACAGCAACTGCAGGATTATATTCATTACCTTGTTGCCCATCAGCCTTCTCCGGAACCTTATATTACGCATAATCTGACCCGTGTTGGTCGTGACCGTATGGTGGAAGTGGTATGGGATTACAAACGCGACAATAATGGCAAGTTAACGGGATTTATCTCGGTGATTTCCGACATCACCCATGAGAAGGAACAGGAAAGAGAAATCCTGCAGCTCGCTTATTATGATCCGTTGACTAACCTGCCCAACCGTTTTCGGTCACTGGAACATCTGGCTAGTCTGCTGAAACAAGCCAAAAAATCCCAAACTCATCTTGCCGTGCTGGTTCTGGATCTGGATCATTTCAAGAAAATCAATGACACCCTCGGTCACGATATTGGTGACAAGTTGCTGAAGCAGGTAGCTGAGCGACTCGGCCATTGTCTGCATCAACAGCAGGTGCTGGGACGATTGGGGGGCGATGAGTTTATCGTTATGCACCGTGATGAGCGGGCGGATTCCAATCTTTCTACCCTGACTGAAGCGTTGCTGGATTTATTCAACTCGCCTTTTCATATAGACAAGCGAGAACTGATGCTGACAGCCAGTATCGGTGTCGCCATTTATCCCAATCATGGTGAAACGGTCTCGGAGTTACTGCGTAATGCCGATTCGGCAATGTTTTATGCCAAGGATAATGGCCGTAACACGCATGCTTATTTCACTCATGCCATGAATCTTGATATGACACGCCGCTTTGAAATAGAGGAGCAAATGCATTCGGCGCTGGAGCGCGGGGAATTCACCCTGATGTATCAGCCGCAGGTGGAGTTAAATCATGGCCGGATTGTAGGTGCAGAAGCCTTGCTCCGCTGGCATAACCCGGTACTGGGCGAGATTCCGCCCGATGAATTTATTTCTATTGCCGAGCAGACCACACATATTCTGCCTATTGGCCGTTTTGTGCTGGAGCAGTCGCTGAGATTTACGGGAGAGATTCAACAGCGTTTTGACCCGGACTTTCGTATGGCTATCAACTTATCCCCCTGTCAGTTCCAGGATTATGGCTTGATAAAACTGCTGCATGATCTTATTGAACAGTTTGCGGTGAAAGCGAGTCAGGTAGAGTTGGAAATTACCGAAGGTGTCTTGTTAAGTGGCTCCAGCCTGGTCGGGGAGACTTTGACAAAATTAACTGATATGAGCATTTCTCTGGCGATGGATGATTTTGGTACGGGCTACTCTTCACTCAGTTATCTTCGCAGTTACCCGTTTGATGTGCTTAAAATTGATCGGAGCTTTATTAATAATATTTCCAGCAAACCGACAGAGCGTGAGTTAATCAACGCTATTATTGCCATGTCTCAGGCGTTGGGATTGAAAGTGGTTGCTGAAGGGGTGGAAACTGAAGAACAAATGCAATTTTTGCAGACCATCGGTTGTGATTATGGCCAGGGGTATTATTTCAGCAAACCGCTAACTGAAGACGCATTAATCAAGTTCCTGGATAAGCAGTGCCAGGTAAGTCAACCTCAGGCCTGAGCATGGCTCAGTTCGTAAATTGCTCCTGAAAGTTTCTCAAAATCAATAGGTTTTGTCAGATAGCATTCAAATCCGGCTTCAATACCCTTATTGATGTCACTTTCCAGCGCATTGGCAGAAATGGCAATGACCTTGATATCACGTGTCACGGCAGATTGTTTGAGTTGTTGCAAGGCTTCAAAACCATCCATGCCGGGCAGATTAATATCCATCAGAATAATATCCGGTTCGTTTTCATGGGCGATGTTCAGGCCCTGTTCTGCCGTGGTGGCCGTCATCAGCCGGTAGTGACTATGACGGGCTGTAAATTGCTCAATCAGGTTTAGATTGGTCGGATTGTCTTCTATGCATAACAAGGATACGGTTTTTTGTTCAGAAGCTTCTGGCATGAAAGTTTCAGTGACTGCCGGTTTGGCTGGCGCAACAACCTGACTGGCCAGATCGGAACATTTAAGCTCAACCCAGAAGGTTGAACCGGCATTTGGCGAACTTTCAAAACCAAACCGGCCGCCCATTAACTTGATCAGTTCGTGACTGATAGCCAGTCCGATACCGGTTCCCGGAATTTCAGAACGCTCTTTGTCCAAACGGTTGAAGGGTTCAAACAGGCGAGACTGCATATTTTCATCAATGCCAAAACCACTGTCTTTCACGGCAATGCGAATGTCTCCGTTTAATTGCTGGCTGATCTTGATGTTAATGCTGCCTTGCGGGCGATTGTATTTGCTGGCATTGGAGAGCAGGTTGAGCAATACCTGTTTCAGTCTCAGATAATCAGCCTGAACATATAACTGGTTGATATTATCCGGATAATCAGTGCTCAGGGTCAGGGATAGCGGTGTTAATTGCACCTGGACCAACGGCAGAAGATGTTCGATCAGTGCTTTGACTTCGACATCTTCAACCGACATAGTCATATGGCCGCTTTCAATGCGGGATAAATCCAGCACATCGTTGATCAGACTGAGCAGGTGATTGCCGGAACTTTCAATCATTTCTATGGATTCGCGCTGGGAGTCATCCAGTTTTTCCATCTGCAATAGCTGAGAAAATCCGATAATGGCATTAAGCGGCGTGCGTAGTTCGTGACTCATTTTAGTCAGAAACTCACTCTTGGCCTGATTAGCCTGTTCAGCCTGATGCTTGGCAGTGATGAGTTCCTGCTGATATTGATGGCGCTCGGAGATATCTCTGATTACACCGATAAAGAATTTTTTGTTACCAAACTGCATAGGTGTGGCGTTGAGCTCAATCGGGAAAATACTGCCGTCTTTGCGCCTGGCTTCCAGGGTTCTGGTTTGGTGAATAATCCGGGGCGCATGCAAATCTGATTGTTTAAGATATTGGTCATGCTGCCGACGCTCAGAGGGAGGTAGCAGGATAGAGATCGACTGCTGCAGCAATTCCGTGGTTGAGTAGCCAAATAAGGTACTGACAGCCGGGTTGACCATGGTGATGAAGCCTTCGCTGTTGATGGTGACAAAACCATCCGCTGTCTGATTGATAATGGCATCTCGCTGCTGCAAAGATGCCAGACGCTGAAGCGTGGAGCGCCGGTATAAGTAAGTGGCAGCCGCCGTCATCAAAATAACCACGACAAGACTGAAAATAACGCTGTAGAGGATGGAACGATAGAGTTTGTAGACTTCGGCCACTTCGGTTTCAGTCACTATGCCCATGTCTAATTCATCATCCCAGCGCCAGCTGCCGATAACTTCAATGCCGCGATAATCGCGGTAGCCTTCAATGTTGATGCCGGCATTTTTCTGGGAAAGAGATTGTGCCACCAGTGTCAACGGAGCCTCGAGCATCGTGTCTGTGCTTTTATTTTTGAGTCTGTGTATGTATTGACCGGGATCGGTGACTCTCAGATTCAATTCGGCATGCAAGTGTTGATCTGACAACAAACCCGCGTTGGTCAGTTGATCACTGAATTTGCTCTCGGTCAGCAACAGACCGTTTTCATCGACCGCATAAGTCTGGCCTGTCTGACCAATCTGGTTAAAATGAAAGGTGGGAATAAATAAAAGATCAGGATCCCACTCAAAAGCGAATAAGGCTACGGTCTCACCATACCAGTCCATAACCGGTGAAATAACCAGCATGGTGGCAAGATTGGGCAGCATATTGCCATGGATATCGCGCCAGATCTGACTGCTTTTAAAAGGATGGCTAAAGACGACTTGTCCCTGCCAGGCCTGTTTGACAAGCTGGGAGGGCAGATTGAAGGTCCGGGGGGAGCTTTCAATACCATTACGGCCTGATAATAATATCTGGCCCTGACGGTTAAGCAGTTTGAAGTCCCGATAATTTTCTGCTTCAACGACGGCGGACAGACTCATATCCAGACGATTGAACAGATCTGGCTGAACAGCCTGCGCACCACCGGCATTTATTATTTGTGCGATCTGGCGTAAGGACATATTTTCAGCCCAGTAAACGGTATTTCTTTTATGATTGCGCAGATCCTGTTTTGCTTTGGTGATAGAAGCTTCAAGCGTGTCATTAATGCGAGTTTTGACATCTTCTTGGATCAGAGAAAACAGATAGGCTGCTGCGGTACTGGCGCAGCCCACAGCGATGAAGATCAGAAGGGCCGCGACCACGATGGGGTTACTGAAAAATTTGTTTCTACTCACGGAAGCTGTTGAATCCTTGCCCTGCAGTTTTGTTACCATATTTCAGTCTGTTAGAGCGGCTACGAAAATTCACACGTATCACGTGAACATGGACGACATCTGGCTGTCATCTATAGCACAACGATAAAAAAATGGATAGCAACAAAACAGTCAGTCCGGCAGCTATTTAGTCTCTAATTGCAGCATGGTTGTATTCTTGCAGCCCAGTAGAATAGTGAATGAGTGCCGAAACAAATTCATCGTTTATTGCCGCTTCTCATCACTGGCCAGAGTGTGTAGTATCGTGTGTGGATGGTTGCCAGAAGGGCGGCCATGCTCAATCAGGGGCATGAGCAAAGGCGCGAGTCAATCATGCTGAATTGATTCATAAAACCGTAAGGATGGACAGTATGCTGGAGAATTATCTCCCGATATTGTTGTTTGTAATCATCGGTATCGGCTTCGGTGTGATGCCGTTGCTGGTTGGTTTTATTTTGGGTCCCCGTCATCCCGATGACGAAAAGCGCTCTGCCTATGAGTGTGGTTTTGCACCTTTTGAAGATGCACATATGAAATTCGATGTGCGGTATTACCTGGTTGCTATTCTGTTTATTATCTTCGATCTGGAGATTGCGTTTTTATTCCCCTGGGCTGTGGTGCTTGATGAAATCGGGGTGTTCGGTTTGCTTTCCATGTTTTTGTTCCTCGCCATTCTGGTAGTGGGCTTTATTTACGAATGGAAAAAAGGAGCGCTGGAATGGGAATAGAAGGTGTTCTGGAAAAAGGGGTGGTCACCACCTCTGCTGACAAACTGATCAACTGGGCCAGAACCGGTTCGCTGTGGCCAATGACTTTTGGTCTGGCCTGTTGCGCGGTGGAAATGATGCACGCTGGTGCTGCCCGTTACGATCTGGACCGTTTTGGCGTGGTGTTCCGTCCCAGTCCGCGGCAGTCTGATGTGATGATTGTGGCCGGTACGTTGGTGAATAAAATGGCGCCTGCCCTGCGTAAAGTCTATGACCAGATGTCAGAGCCGCGCTGGGTGATTTCCATGGGCTCCTGTGCCAATGGTGGCGGTTATTATCACTATTCCTATTCTGTTGTGCGTGGCTGTGACCGCATTGTTCCCGTTGATATATATGTACCCGGTTGCCCGCCTACCGCCGAAGCCTTACTTTACGGCATTCTGCAATTGCAGAAAAAAATTCAGCGCACCAACACCATAGCTCGCAAAGATTAGACCGGAGCCGAATGATGCAAGCGTTGAAAGCCAGACTGGAACAGGATTTTGCGGACGAGTTACTGGATTGCGATCTGGAGCGTGGCGAAATCACCTTGCATGTCGCCAATGACCAAATTAGATCGGTATGCCTGCGCCTGCGTGATGAATTCGGCTTTGAACAACTGATGGATTTATGCGGGGTCGATTATTCCGACTATGGCAGCAGCGCCTGGGAAACCACACAGTCTTCCGAATTCGGTTTCAGCCGGGCGGTCGATGGATTTGGTCATGCCGAACCGGTTGCGGATGGTTTCCGTTTTGCCGTGGTTTATCACCTGTTATCGTTGCAGCATAACCAACGGCTCCGTATTAAAGTGCGGCTGGAGGCGGAACATCCGGTGATCGACAGTGTGACATCAATCTGGAACAGTGCTGAATGGTTTGAGCGCGAAGCCTTTGATATGTTCGGCATATTGTTCAGCGGTCATCAGGATCTGCGTCGTATCCTGACGGATTATGGTTTTGTCGGATATCCATTCCGTAAGGACTTTCCGCTTATCGGCAATGTTGAGATGCGTTACGATCCGGAAAAAAAACGGGTGGTGTATGAACCGGTCAGTATTGAGCCCAGAACGCTGGTGCCCAAAGTTATTCGTGATGATAACCGTTATTACAAGGATGAAGGCTAGTGCTCTATCCCCTAATTCACAGCAAGGCGCAGCGCGCAGTGAATGGCTGTTCCCTTTGCAAGCGCGGTAATGAAGCTGCGGGATACCACGGCAACGCTGAAGCGGCTATTAAGTACGGGATAGAGCACTAAAATGGCTGAAATCAAGAACTACACACTCAACTTCGGTCCCCAGCATCCGGCGGCACATGGGGTGTTGCGCTTGATTCTGGAGATGGACGGCGAAGTGATTGTACGTGCCGATCCGCATATCGGTTTGTTGCATCGCGGTACTGAAAAACTGGCAGAATCAAAACCGTTTAACCAGAGCATCGGTTATATGGACCGTCTTGACTATGTGTCGATGATGTCTAATGAACACGCCTATGTGATGGCTATTGAAAAACTGCTGGGTATCGATGTGCCGATCCGGGCCAAGTATATCCGGGTAATGTTTGATGAGATTACCCGCATACTCAACCATCTGATGTGGCTGGGCGCACACGGTCTGGATATCGGTGCGATGACCGTATTTTTGTATTGCTTCCGTGAGCGTGAAGATCTGATGGATGTTTATGAAGCCGTTTCAGGCGCACGTATGCACGCGACTTACTATCGTCCCGGCGGTGTTTATCGGGATCTGCCTGACAGCATGCCACAGTACCAGGCATCCAAATGGCACAGCGAAAAAGAGGTTAAACAAAAGAACCGCAATCGTGAAGGCAGCCTGCTCGATTTTATCGAAGACTTTAGCCGCCGTTTCCCTAAGTGTGTCGATGACTACGAAACGCTGCTTACCGACAACCGGATCTGGAAACAACGTACTGTGGGGATTGGTGTGGTATCGCCGGAACGTGCCATGCAACTGGGGTTCAGCGGGCCTATGCTGAGAGGCTCCGGCATTGAATGGGACTTGCGTCGCAAGCAACCCTACGCCGTCTACGACCGCCTGGATTTTGATATTCCGGTGGGGACTGAAGGTGATTGCTATGACCGGTATCTGGTCAGAGTGGAAGAAATGCGCCAGTCCAATCACATCATTAAACAGTGTATTGACTGGCTCAGGGCTAATCCCGGTCCGGTCATTCTGGAAAACAGCAAAGTCGTACCACCCAAACGGGCGGTGATGAAGGATGATATGGAAGCCCTGATTCATCACTTCAAGCTGTTTACCGAAGGTTATTGCGTGCCGGAAGGCGAGGTCTACGCTGCGGTTGAGCATCCGAAAGGGGAGTTTGGCATCTATATGATTTCTGATGGTGCCAACAAACCTTACCGGGTCAAAATCCGTGCCCCCGGTTTCCCACACCTGGCAGCCATGGATGAAATGAGTAAAGGCCATATGCTGGCCGACGTGGTCGCTATTATCGGCACAATGGATATTGTATTTGGCGAGATTGATCGGTGATGGAAATGCAGCTGGCCGGGACACGGGAACAATTATTTAATAAAGCGCTGCGTAGCGAGATGGATAGGTGGATTGCCAAGTATCCGGCCGGGCAGAGCCAGTCAGCGTTGATCCCCTGTCTGCATCTACTGCAGGCGGCTAATGACGGCTGGTTGAGTCGTCCTATCATGGATGCGTTGGCGGCATATCTGTCGATTCCTGCGATCAGTGTTTATGAAGTCGCCACCTTCTACAATATGTTTGAGCTGGAGCCGGTGGGCAAACACAAAATCAATGTCTGCACCAATATTTCCTGCATGTTGTGTGGTTCCGAGAAGATTATGGCGCACTTGCAACAGCGTTTGAATATCAAGCCGGGACAAACCACCGAGGATGGTTTGTTCACATTGAAAGAAGCCGAGTGTCTGGGGGCCTGCTGTGGCGCGCCGATGTTGCTGCTGGATAAGGAGTATCACGAATTTCTGACTGTGGAAAAAGTGGACGCCTTGCTGGACGGGATTGAGTCATGCAGTTAGATCAAATCTGTTTTCGCACTTCGCATCTGAGTCCTTCATGGACGCTGCAAACCTATCGTCAGGTAGGCGGTTACAAGGTGCTCGAAGAGGTGCTCAAACAGAAGATGCGGCCGGAAGACATTATCGAGCAGGTCAAAAATTCGGCGCTGCGGGGGCGGGGCGGGGCCGGTTTTCCCACCGGCTTGAAATGGAGTTTTATGCCCAGACGCATGCCCGGGGACAAATATCTTGTCTGCAACTCAGATGAAGGTGAACCCGGCACCTGTAAAGATCGGGATATTCTGCGTTTTAATCCACATCAACTGATCGAAGGCATGATCATCGCCGGTTATACCACCGGTGCACAGACAGGGTATAACTACATTCGCGGTGAATTCTTTGAACCCACCGAGCGATTTGAAGCGGCCTTGGAAGAGGCGTATGACGCCGGTTATCTGGGTAAAAACATTCTGGGCAGCGGCTTTAATTTTGAACTGTATACCCATATAGGGGCGGGCGCTTATATCTGTGGTGAGGAAACCGCCTTGCTGGAATCGCTGGAGGGTAAAAAAGGGCTGCCACGCTACAAGCCGCCATTTCCCGCTGGTTATGGTCTTTATGGCAGACCGACCACAATTAATAATACGGAGAGCCTGGCTTCGATTCCGGTCATTTTGCAATATGGCGGTGAGTGGTTTCATGAACTGGGTACGCCGAATAACGGTGGCACCAAGATTTTCTGCATGTCGGGTCATGTCAACAAACCGGCTAATTATGAAGTGCCATTGGGTACGCCGTTTGCCGAGTTACTGGAACTGGCGGGCGGGGTGCGCGATGGTAATAAGCTGAAAGCGGTTATTCCAGGTGGTACCTCCACGCCGGTTGTACCCGGTGACACGATGATGGAACTGGACATGAGTTATGACGGCATAGGCAAAGGCGGTTCGATGCTTGGTGCCGGTTCGGTGATCGTAATGGATGAAAAAACCTGTATGGTCAAAGCTCTGCAACGCATTGCCTATTTTTATTATGAAGAATCCTGCGGTCAATGTACCCCTTGCCGCGAAGGCACCGGCTGGTTGTATCGGGTGATCAAACGTATCGAAGAAGGCAGTGGCCGGCAGGAGGATCTGGATCGTCTGGTTGATGTGGCAAATAACATCAACGGCAACACTATCTGTGCTCTGGGCGATGCAGCCGCAGCACCGGTAATGAGTTTTATCAAACATTTCCGTGATGAATTTCAGTATCACATCGATCACGGATGCTGCCTGGATAACACGGAATAAAAGACTGAACTGACATGGTTAACATCGAAATCGACGGTATTCCGCTCAAAGTGGATGCAACAAAAATGATTATTCAGGCCGCTGACGAAGCCGGTATTGATATCCCTCGTTTTTGTTATCACAAAAAACTGTCGATTGCGGCTAACTGCCGGATGTGTCTGGTGGAAGTCGACAAGGCGCGTAAAGCCATGCCCGCCTGTGCGACGCCTGTCTCTGAGGGTATGAAGGTTTTCACCCACTCCAAAGTGGCGGTTAATGCCCAGCGCAGTGTGATGGAATTCCTGCTGATCAACCATCCGCTCGATTGCCCGATTTGTGATCAGGGCGGTGAGTGTGAACTGCAGGATCTCTCCATGGGATATGGCGAAGGAGTAAGCCGCTTCACTGAACGCAAACGGGTGGTCAAGGATAAGAATATCGGCCCCTTGATTCAGACCGATATGACCCGCTGTATTCATTGTACCCGTTGCGTGCGCTTCGGCCAGGAGATTGCCGGTATCAAGGAACTCGGTGCTACCGGTCGTGGTGAACATACGGAAATCGGCACTTATGTCGAACACAGCCTGGTGTCGGAATTATCCGGCAATATTATTGACCTGTGCCCGGTCGGCGCTTTGACGTCCAAACCCTTCCGCTATAAAGCCCGTGCCTGGGAACTGACTGCACATCCGTCGATTGCCCCGCATGATGCCGTTGGTTCCAATATTGAACTGCATGTCAGCAGAAACGAAGTCATGCGGGTGGTACCCAGAGATAATGAAGCCGTGAACGAAGCCTGGCTGTCTGATCGGGATCGTTTCAGTTATCTGGGGTTAACACATCAGGATCGTGCCTTGCAGCCGATGATAAAGGTTGACGGTGAGTGGCAAACGGTAGCGTGGCAGACTGCACTGGAAACGGCGGTGGATGGCCTGAAAACCCTTATCAACAAACATGGTGCGGGAGAGGTGGGGGGCTTGATTTCGCCGACGGCAACGCTGGAAGAAGCTTTCCTGTTCCAGAAGTGGTTGCGAGGTCTGGGCACAGACAATATTGATCACCGTTTGCGCCAGCAGGACTTTGCCGATGCTGCTGCTGATTATTCGGTCAATGACTGGGCCTTGGCTGATATTGAAGACAGTGATGCTATTTTGCTGCTGGGCACCAATATCCGTGCTGAACAGCCCATCATCGCCCATCGTATACGGCAGGCGGCGTTGGCAGGCTGTGTCGTCACCGATATTAATTTTTTCATCAACGAATTATTGATGCCGGTAGAGAGACAACTGGCGGAAGATGCCGGTGGCTTGATTTCCACCCTGGCCGGTGTGGCCAAAGCACTGACTGCAGTGTCAGTCGAGGGCGCAGAAAAATGGCTGGAGTTACTGCCGGAACGGTCACCGACTGCCTTTGAGCAGAATGTTGCCTTGCAGCTGTCTAACGCGATGAATGCGACCTTGTTTGTAGGTGATCTGATTAATCACCATCCACATTCCAGCAAGATGCGTGCATTGGCAGCGTTGATTGCCCGTCTTAGTGAGAGCCGCTTGATTATTCTACCTGCTGCCAACAGCAATGGGCATATGATTGCTGCGACGGTGCCGCAACAGGGCGGGTTGAATGCGGCGCAGATGTGGCAACGGGCGTTACGTGCTTATGTGCTGATGGGCGTTGAGCCGTTGCTGGATACGGCGAATCCGGCAGCAGTCCGGCAATCCCTGCAACGGGCCAGTTTTGTAGTGGCGTTGAACAGTTTTGTCAGTGACACCATTCTGGAATACGCCGATGTGATTCTGCCGGTAGCGAGTTTTGTCGAAACCTCGGGCACTTTTGTCGGCATTGATCAGCAATGGCAGCGGTTTGCCGGGGCTGTGCAGCCACGTGGCGACAGCCGTCCCGGCTGGAAGATTCTGCGCGTATTGGGCAATGTCAGCAAGCTTAAGGGGTTTGACTATATTTCATCACAAGACATTATTGATGAACTGCAAATCTGGCAGAAAATCAGCAATAAAAAAATTTCTGTCAGCTTTGTTCCGGAGTCGCTGGCTGTAGAAACCGGGCTGATGATGATTTCAGAAGTGCCCATGTACCGTAGCGACAGTCTGTTGCGCCACAGCAATGCGCTGCAGCAGACACCGGAAAATAAGGCCGCGGCTGTAGCCAGAATTAATCAGAAAGAAGCTGACAGCCATAAGCTTTCGGTTCAGCAGCCGGTGGTGATAACACAAGATGACAAGCAGATTTCCCTGCCGCTGCAGATAGATAACGATATTGCGGATGGCTGTATTTATGTTGCAGCGGCGACTGAATTCAGTGCTTTACTGGGCAACATGTTCGGTCTGGTCTCAGTCTCACCGGCAGGAGGAGAGCAAACATGATGGATATGCTGCTCGAGCACATTCTGCCCAATATCGGCAAAATATTGCTGATTGTGGTGCCATTGATGCTCGCTGTAGCCTATCTGACTTATGCCGAACGTAAAGTGATCGGTTATATCCAGGCCCGTATCGGCCCCAATCGGGTTGGCCCCTGGGGCTTGCTGCAACCGATTGCAGATGGTTTGAAGCTGGCGCTGAAAGAAGTGATTTTCCCGGCCAGATCCAATCTGTATCTGTTTCTGGTAGCACCGGTACTGGCCATGGGACCGGCGCTGGCAGCCTGGGCAGTCATGCCGTTTGATGCCGGTCTGGTGCTGGCCGATATTGATGCCGGTCTGCTTTATATTCTGGCAATTACCTCAATGAGCGTATATGGCGTGGTGGTGGCCGGCTGGGCATCCAATTCGCGTTATGCCTTTCTGGGCGCTTTGCGCTCAGCGGCGCAGGTCGTGTCCTATGAAATAGCTATGGGTTTTGCTTTAGTCGGTGTATTGATCGCGGCGGGCAGCCTGAATCTGGGCGAGATTGTTCTGGCCCAGCAGGGCGGTATTCTGCACTGGTTCTGGTTGCCCTTGCTACCGTTGTTTGTGATTTATTTTGTATCCGGTGTCGCCGAAACCAACCGGGCGCCTTTTGATATTGCCGAAGGCGAGTCGGAAATTGTAGCCGGGTTCCATGTGGAATATTCAGGCATGGCCTTTGCCGTGTTTTTCATTGCTGAATATGCCGATATGATTTTGATTTCCATGCTGGCAGCTGTGATGTTTATGGGCGGTTGGCTGTCACCATTTGAAGGCATTCCGGTGCTGGAGGATCTGTTTTCCTGGGTGCCGGGGCTGATCTGGCTGCTGGCTAAAACCAGCTTTTTCCTGTTTATCTACCTCTGGATTCGGGCCACCTTCCCGCGTTATCGTTATGATCAGATCATGCGTTTGGGCTGGAAAGTGTTTATTCCGATCACACTGATATGGTTGGTGATAGTGTCGACGGCACAGGTGCTGGATATCGGCCCGTGGTTTACTGAACAAGCTGCTGTGGCAGTGGGAGAGGCGTGATGAACAAAATACGCCATTTCTTCAAAAGCTTTTTATTGTGGGAGTTAATGCAGGGATTAAGGCTGACCGGACGTCACCTGTTTACCAGAAAAATTACCGTACAGTATCCGGAAGAGAAAACACCGCAATCTCCCAGATTCCGTGGTTTGCATGCGTTGCGCCGCTACCCGAACGGTGAGGAGCGCTGTATCGGCTGCAAATTGTGCGAGGCGGTGTGTCCGGCGCTGGCGATTACTATCGAGACCGAACCGCGTGAGGATGGCAGCCGCCGGACCACCCGTTACGATATTGATTTGTTTAAGTGCGTTTACTGCGGATTTTGTGAAGAATCCTGTCCGGTGGACGCGATTGTGGAGACGCGCCTGTTCGAGTTTCACTTCGAGGAACGGGGTGATCATATTATCAGCAAAGATAAATTACTGGCGATTGGGGACAAAAATGAAGATCAGATTGCTGCAGATCGGGCGGCAGACGCCCCTTATCGCTGATATGGCCTGCTAATGGAACAAGTCATTTTTTACGCTTTTGCTGCAATTTTACTGTTTGCCGCGACCATGGTGATTACCGTGCGTAACCCTGTGCGGGCGGCTTTGTTTCTGGTGCTGGCTTTTTTTACCAGTGCCGGTATCTGGTTGATGCTCGAAG
>NZ_JAPDMV010000045.1 GCF_026319305.1 Methylophaga sp. OBS4 | reverse complement strand
TGAGCAGCNTCACANATTCATCACCGCCCAGTCTGGAGGCGGTGTCATCCTGCCTGATACTGGCCTTGATCCTTTGTGCCACCTCGATCAGTAACTGATCACCGATTTCGTGACCATAACGATCATTGATTGGTTTGAAGCCATCCAGATCCAGAAATACAACGGCAAGCAGGCTATGATTACGCTTGCTGTGGGCGATAGCCTGCTGGAATCGATCGGCAAATAAGGTGCGGTTGGGCAACTGGGTCAGCATGTCGTAATGCGCCATCATTTCCAGTGCGTGCTGCTGTTCTTTACTTTGGGTAATGTCGGAAAACAGTCCCAGGTAATGCAGGATTTCGCCTTTTTCATCGACCAGTGTCGAAATTGTCAGCAATTCGGCAAACAGCTGGCCGTTTTTCTTGCGGTTCCAGATTTCACCTTGCCAATGACCGTTTTCGTGAAGACTGGCCCACATTTCCTGATAGAACACGCGGCTGTGTTTGTCAGATCGTAAAATAGCAGGGGTTTTACCGATCACTTCATGACGGGCGTAGCCGGTAATGGCTGAAAATGCCGGGTTGACATCAACAATCATGCTGTCTGGATCGGTAATCATAATACCTTCGTGGGCCTGATTAAAAACTCGTCCCGACATCTTCAGCCGCTCTTCGGCCCGTTTGCGCTCGCTGATATCGTAGAGAATCACCACATGCGTGTTGTTATCGATTTGCCGGTTTACCGCGGTAGCGCTGGCAAGGACGTGACGTGTCTGGCTGTTTTTGCATTGAATTTTGACTTCTAGCGGTTCAAAATCCTCACCGTGGTCGGTGGCCCGTTTCAGATGGCGCAGCCAACTTTTTATTACCCGTTGACGATATTTTGGATCGGGATAAGCTTTGGGCCACCAGTGTTCCAGTGTCGGAATATCATCCAACGTATAACCGAAGGTG
Organism: Methylophaga sp. OBS4; assembly: GCF_026319305.1. GTDB lineage: Bacteria > Pseudomonadota > Gammaproteobacteria > Nitrosococcales > Methylophagaceae > Methylophaga. The sequence continues at coordinate 15,060 of NZ_JAPDMV010000045.1, read as the reverse complement.
TCGATAAATGCCGGGTTGAGATACGTAATGTTTTTGTCGGTGTCGTTCACGGCATGCGGTATCGGTGAAGCCTCGATGATGGCGCGCAGTTGTGCCTCGCTTTTTTCCAGCGCGAATTTTGATTGTTTCAGCCGGAAAATCCAGTAGGAAAACAGTAATAACAGCAGACCAAGTGCGGAGGACACCTTAATAACTGTTTGAGTGTCGGTTCCGGTTTTGACGGTCAGGCCCAGCCACTGGTTTTCAATTTCTTTGCGTTCGGTTTCGGTCAGATTGTCGAGCACTTTGTTGATCACGCTCAGTAACTCGAGATTATTTTTATCTACACCGATCCGGTATGCAGCGGTGGCTTTTGTCTGTCCGGCAAACTGCAAATTAAGCAGATCATATTTTTTGATGCCATAGTTGGCATAAGCCGCATCACCGACATAGGCATCGGCTTCTCCTGCAGCCACTTTTTCCAGTGCTTGTTGTGTATTTTCAACCGCCATCAGTTTGATGTCCGGATAGTCTTTTTCTAACATTTCCTGGGTGTAATACCCTTTTTCCACCGCCACGGTCTTGCCGCCCAGATTATCCAGCGAGCCAATGTAGCCATTACGATTGGCATTGACGATAACGATGGGATTATTGACATAAGGCACAGTAAAAGCCAGATGCCTGGCCCGCTCCGGTGTCATGTTCAAACATGACAGCAGGTCGAGTTCACCGCGATAAGCCATGGCCATAATTTCATGCCAGGGTTTGTCATCAATGATTTCAAAGTGCAGGTTCAGTTTTGCTTCCAGCAGGCGTATGTATGCAGCGGCCAGACCGACATATTGTCCTTGCTCATCTATCCATTCATAGGGGGCAAAGTCCCGATCGATACCTACCCTGATGGTCGGATGGGTATCCAGCCAGTGTTGTTCCTTTGCGGTGAACGTCACAGAGCTTGGTTTTTGATGAATAAAGCGATCGAGTTGTTTGTCAGTGAGCGGGGAGACGACATCAAGCTGGGCGTATATATCAGCGATTCGACGCAGCCTTTCCATGTGTATGGTGCCTAACGGAATAATATCGGGCAGGATCAACTTTTTTGTTTCCCGCGCTTCAAAACGCAGCGCCTCGAGTGTTGATGTGCTGCCATATTTATATTTGATGATTTGAATTATTTCTTCCGGATGCTCCAGAGCATAACGCCAGCCTTTGAGTGTGGCTCTCAGCATGCGCCCGGCACGGCCTGGATGGTTTTTCAGTTCGTGATCACTGGTGAACAGCAGATCTCCGTAAAAATCAAAACCGTAGTTATGCGGATTGATGATATTGATTTGTTCGCCACGCTTACGCAACTGATAGGGTTGATCAGTGAGATAACCGGATATAACGTCGACATCATCATTGATCAGGTGCTCAATGCCCAAATCCTGGGGGACAGTAGTCAAGTCATCCAGTGAGATGTCTGCATCATGGATTAATGCTCTCAACACCGCATCGTTGCCGGTACTGCTGTCAAACATCACTTTTTTACCGGCTATTTCATAGGGGCTGATAATGCCGGAACCGGCTTTGCTGATAAAGACCAGTGCATCATGCTGGAAAATGGCAGCGAGTGCCTTAACGGGGTCGCCATTGGCATAGCGGGCGAGAAGACCCATGCCGCCCACACCGTATTCGGAGCGGCCACTGACAACTTCATCAATGACGCTGGTGCCGGGGCGGCGTTGTTGCAGAGAAACATCCAGACCTTCGGCCGCAAAAAACCCTTTTTCCTTGGCGGCGTAATAACCGGCGAACTGGAACTGATGCAGCCACTTGAGCTGTAATGTGACCGGTTCCAGAGAAGTTTGCGTCGGCTGCTGCCCTGTTGCCACTGCCAGCATGGGCAGACATAACAACAATACGGGCAGTAATATCCGGCGCAATTTATCAAACATGGGCTCCTCCTTGCCAGCACCGATGATAGCAGTAATCGCCATAAAATCCATATAAAAGGTAGGTGTTCAATGGGCCTGGTCAGCTGCAAGAAATTTATTCCAGCAGATCCTGGAAGGTGAAACGTTCAAAGTCGTCATTTTGATCCAGTAGCTTGTCCGGCCTGACGGTGAAATTAAAACGCTTTTTTCCGGTTTTGATGGTCAGTGCAGACGCTGAGGCAAAAAAACCGGATGAGGTGATTAAACTGGCGGCCCGGTGACTCAAACTATTTTCCGGCATCAGAAAAGCCGGTTTTTTATCCTGCCCGTCACCAATGGTAAAAAATACCGGAATGGCATCACCATCGATAAACTTCAGCCCAATCTTGGTTTGTTCGAAATCATCGGTGCGCAGCCAGCGAATTGAAGCCAGCCGGGCTTTGGGCCGGGTTTGGTTATTTTCCTGTTCCAGAATACCGACAAAATCGCCTATTTTCAGATCGTGGGCCTGACTGACCCGGCGTTTTTGCACCAGATAGCCATAGTTGTTCTTGTTCAGTACTTCCCAGGCCGAATTCAGCCACGGATCTTTTTCGACCGGCAAGGTACTGACTTCGGTCAGGGCTTGATGAATATGTTCGAGTCCTACGGCGATAAAGGTTTCTTTGCTTCCTGCTACCGGTGTTCGCGGTTGTTTACGCTGATAGGCGGTATTGAGGTAAGGCACGATCTGCCTCAGCAGCCTGATATTATCTGCCGCAGGGTGATGTTCGCCCTGAGTACGGGCCTGATCAAACAAAGTATCGACCCGGCTCAACAGGGGTTTGGTGTCGAGAATCAATGTGGGTGGGCGGCTGTTGTCATCCATCACCGGTAATATGGCGGGCGATGGCGTACGATCACTGAGACAGTTGATATAAAAATGTCCGGCTAAGGGTTTGCCGTCATCAGGGAGGCTGGTGAGGTTCGCCGCCGGCGCCAGTTGCATCATCATGTTGTAGCAGCGGATGACGTCACCACTGGCCAGGCCGTAAGGATTGCTGATACTGACAAGCAGGATCTGGCAGTAACGGTGTTTGACCGAAAATTCCGCTTTCAGCTGTTTGTTTAAAAATGCTGGTTTATCAGCCAGCCCTGCTTGTTCAGTGAGCAGATAAAGCTGGTGTAACTCGCGAAACACTCTGACCGGCAGCGTGCGATAAAATTTGTAAGCATGTAATGCGACATAGCTCAGCTGTTCACAGGCACGGTAAATTGCGAGCTGCGCCAGTGGGTTTAGTTTGAGGTTATCGTTTTTTTCACCGGCTTCGACAACAACGATTTTATAGCCGGCAGCAAGTTCAGTCAGCACATCACTCATATCCTGAATCAGTTTGAACCGGGTGGCGCCATCTTTGACCAGCCGCTGCAGTTTGGGAATGGTCAGCCCAAACAAGACCTTGTTAAAGGGGTCACGGTACATATCCAGCAGTTTAATTCGTTCGGTATGGCTGACCTGGTTGGCATTGAAACGCCTTAAGGCATCCAGGTATCGTGCGGTGAATTCGATGGGACTATTAGAGGGCAGGCGCTGAATCCAGTGCCGCAGCAGTTCTTCATTGAGTTCCACATTACCCATAGAATGCCGCTCGGTCGGAATACTCAGACTGAGCGACGGCATATTGGCAGGCAGCGAAAAACTCATTTGGGTTTATTGATATTGCAACTCAGTCCAAGGTTTGACAGGCAAAGTACCTGATTATCCTTCGCCATCATAGTCCAGCCTCGTCGATTGGACAATGAACCAGGTCAGGTTATTTTGAAACGGATTTCAACAGTTAGAGTTTGTCGGCGTCCAGGGCAAGGCGCGGGCAATAGCCATTTCCTTTGTAACAGCCTCAAACCGGACTTTCTTTCGTTACGAACGCCTATACCCAATCAACCTCAAAATGGTGGGAAGCATGAATTTTTATTAAGCCACCCTTCGATTCTTAGTCAAGCTCAGAGCTTAAAGCGAACGGGGGCGCACTCCGTTCATGCTGAGCTTGTCGAAGTACGGATTGAAAACCACTATTCTGAAGTTGTTTAGGTATAAACCCGACAGGATCCTAGAGAGGTTTGGCACCGGGAAAACCCAGTTGCTGCCAGGCCTGATACAGGATGATGGCTGAAGCATTGGAGAGATTCAGGCTGCGACTGTCAGCCAGCATGGGTATGCGGATTTTCTGCTTATCAGGCAAGCTGTTTAGAATGGTATCCGGCAGACCACGTGATTCGGGGCCAAACAACAAGATATCTTCGTCCCGGTAGCTGATTTCATGGTGATGCCGGCGGGCTTTGGTGGTGCAGGCAATAATACGTCTCTGATCGGCCCAGTTCAGTAATGCCAAATAGTTTTGATGCTGATGTACATTGGCAAACTCGTGATAATCAAGCCCGGCCCGCCGCAGACGTTTGTCATCCAGTACAAAACCCAGTGGTTCGATCAGGTGCAGCTGCGCGCCGGTATTGGCGCAAAGGCGGATAATATTGCCCGTGTTCGGCGGGATTTCAGGTTCAAACAGTGCGATATGTAACACGTGTCAGTCAGGTTTCATCCAGATACAACTTCAGGTTTTGCCCCGGCTGTAACAGCGTGCGATCACTCAGACCATTCCATTCACGCACCTGGGCCACACTGACATTGAATTTGCGTGAAATAGCCCATAGAGAATCGCCGTTTTTAATGACGTAGCTGACAGTTTTGCGGTTGGCACTGTTTGATGAGGTGTTATCAGTCAAGATAACCAGTTTTTGCCCCGGCTGCAGAATATCGCCCGGCGCTTTGTTATTCCATTGCGCCAGTGTCTTGACGTCCAGATCATGGCTGCGGGCAATATCCCACCAGGTATCTCCGCTACGAACGATATGATACTTTTTTTGTGATTTTTTACTGGATTGCGAACGGGCCTGACCCTGTGCGGGCATTAGCGCATAGTCTTTGTTATCGCCTGCTGCAACGGGGATCAGCAGATGACTGCCTGCACGAATATTAGTACCCTGCAGTTCATTGGCCTGCTTGATTACGGTAATCGTGGTTTCATAGCGACGGGCAATTACGCTGAGTGATTCGCCGCGCTTAATCTGATGTCTGGCCCATTTAACACGTTGTTTGGCCGGCAATGCCGCCAGTGCAGTTTTAAAGTTTTCGGCTTTGCTGAGAGGGATCACCAGGTCATGGGGACCGTCCGGCGCTGTGGCCCAGCGATTGAATGCCGGGTTGAGCGTGTACATTTCATCACTGCTGATATCGGCCATTTTCGCCGCCATGGCCATGTCGATCTGTGAGCCGACATTTACCACATCCAGATAGGGTTCATTATCTATCGGGCTCAGGCTCAGATCGTAGCGTTCAGGAAATTTAACCATATGGCTGACCGCCATCAGCTTGGGTACATAAGCTGACGTTTCTGCAGGCAAATCCAGCGACCAGAAATCAGTGGGTTTGCCCAATTGCTGATTACGTTTGATGGCCCGGCCTACGGTACCTTCACCGCAATTGTAGGCTGCCAGCGCCAGTTGCCAGTCACCAAAGTCATTATGGAGTTTTTGCAGATAATCCAGGGCGGCACGTGTAGATTGAATCACATCGCGGCGGCCGTCATACCACCAGTTCTGGTCCAGGCCGTACAGCTTGCCGGTGCCAGGAATAAACTGCCATAGTCCGGCAGCATGACTTGATGAATAGGCATAGGGTTGAAAACCACTCTCCACGACCGGCAACAGCGCGATTTCCATCGGCATACCACGCATTTCGATTTGTTCAACGATGTAATGCAGATAAGGTCGAGCGCGTTCAACCACCCGGCTGACATAATCAGGATGGGTGATAAACCAGCGCAGTTGCTGTTCCGAGTCAGGATGTAACTGCTGATAATCAGAAATTGCAAATCCTTCGGGAATGCGTTGCCAGAGGTCTGTAATGGGCCCAGTCCGGGAAAGGCGTTGGTTGGAAAGTGAGGGGCTGGTAGATGATGATAAGGTATTGGCATGGGATGACTGCTTTTCGCCATAGGCATTCTGCCATACCGTTTGCCGCTCGGTCGCAACCCTATCGGTTGAATCAACAGGGGTAGCCGTTTGCTCAGCGACCTTTTCGGAGGTGCTGCTACAAGAGGTGACCAGTAAGACAAATAGTGCTACCAGTGCCGATTTTATAAGGGTGCGATTTTGCATAACGAGCTATTATAGGTGAGGATTTACAGGCTGTCTTTGTCAAAGTTAACAAAATCGTTATTTAGTTATGTCAACACAAACAAGTAATTGGTGGGGAACATTTGAATTCAGTGAGGGCGAACAGCGTCTGCTTCGCTGTGCTGATCTGCACCTGCAACTGCAGTGTCAGCCCCACCAGTGGTGGTTGGGTTACGAATGGCAGAAAGAGGTCAATCAGTTTGAACCTGAGCTGGAGCAGATACCGGTTGCTGATACTGGTACAGTCTTTGATAAGGAGCAGCGCTTTGTTTTTGCCGAATTGCCCAAGGCCCTGACCTTGCAGCCGGCGCTGGCTGATCGGCCTGTGGTCTGCCGGCCGGTGGTGTCTGTGACCCTGCTGCCTTTTCAGGAAGTCACGCTGTTTGTCTGCCTGCCGCTGTGGATACAACTGCGGGTTGAAGGGACGAAGAATCCGCTGCTGGATATTGCCACTGTCAACGTTTGTGATTCCTGGTTTGGTCCCAACACACAGGAAGGCGTGATCAGCTATGCCTCGCAGGTCAGTGAGCAGCTGGATGTCAAACCGATAGCTAACAATAAAGCCCGTGCCGCCATTGAAGTGAGAATTCAGAATCAGTCCGAACAGATGCTGACTTTGGATAAAATCAGTGTGCCGGCCCCCAACCTTAATTTATACACGGATGAGTTCGGCCAGTTCTGGACCCCCAGAATCACCCTGGTCAGACGTGATAATGATGATGCCATCCTCAGTGTTGACGAGGTGATAAGTGGTGGTTTGCCGGAGTCAGACCTGACCTTGGTGGCAAATGCGCGTGAGTATTTGGGCGGCAGTAGAATTACCAAAGCCATTTCGGCGCTGTTTGGGTAACAGACAACTTGGAAGCAGAATATGAGTGACTGGCTGGCAAAAATTGATGCGGCTCTGGTGCTGTCGATAGTCGAAGCGCTGGTTTACTTTCTTGTGGGGCTGTTGCTGGCACGTATGGCCGGCCGCGGTGTCAGGCAATGGAGTAAACATCGTTTTGATAGCCATCAACAGCTGTTGATGGCGAGGGTCGCCACCTACCTGGTGTTATTGGTGTTTGTGGTCATGGGCCTCAATGCGATTGGCTTTAATCTGGGTGTTTTGATCGGGGCTGCCGGTATTTTGTCTGTCGCTATTGGTTTTGCCTCCCAGACCTCGGCATCGAATATTATCAGCGGCCTGTTTCTGGTGGCGGAAAGGCCCTTTTCGGTGGGCGATCTGATTCGGGTTGGCACCACTACGGGTGAAGTCTTATCAGTGGATTTACTGTCAGTGAAATTGCGCACTTTTGATAATCTTTATGTGCGCATTCCCAATGAAACGCTGATTAAATCAGAAGTCACGACGCTGACCCGTTTTCCGATCCGCCGTATTGATCTGGCTATCGGTGTCGCTTATAAGGAAGACATCAATGGTGTGCGCAAAGTACTGGAAAAAGTAGCTGAAGCGAACCCGCTGTGTCTGGATGAACCCAAGCCGCTTTTTGTATTCCTGGGGTTTGGAGATTCCTCACTGGATATGCAGTTCTCGGTGTGGGTGAAACGCGAAAACTTTCTCGAACTGAAAAACAGCATTCATGAAGAAATCAAGGCAGCGTTTGATGCCGAAGGCATTGAAATTCCATTCCCGCACCGCTCGCTTTACACAGGCTCGGTTACAGAACCATTCCCGATCCGGGTGATCAGAGATTAAGCCATGTGTTGGCTAAAACCAGCGTTGCCAACGAAAAATCATAATCTGCATTACGACAACGATCCCCAGTAACAAATTAAACAGCCAAAAAGCCATCTCATTGTCGCTGCCCGGAATGCCGGCGACGTTGACACCCAGCAAACCGGTCAGAAAACTTAAGGGCAAAAATATCGCCGCCACGACTGACAATACATACATTCGCTTGTTCATTTGTTCGGACAGGCGGTTCAACAGCTCTTCCTGCGTCACGGCGGCCCGTTCCCTGGCCGCATCCAGGTTTTCGATATGGCGGATCAACTGATCGTTGATTTCTCGGAGTTCGATTTTATGGTTGTCATTCAGCCAGGACACTTTTTCGGTCAGCAATTTGGCCAATGCCTCGCGCTGTGGAGCCAGATAACGGCGAATAGTAATAGTCTGACGGCGCAAGGTCGCCAAATCATAACGTAAACTGCCGCTGACGCCGTCGAGCAGCGCGTCTTCGTAATCGGCGACTTTATCTTCATAATTACCGACCGTTTCGCTCATATCGCCGATGATATGGTCGCAGATACGGCACAGAAATTCGCCACTGTCGGCGGGGCCGGAACCGTGTTGCAGTTCATTCACGACGGTGCTGGCTGCATGAAGTTTTCGGCGGCGGCTGGTGATAATGCGTTGCTTGTCTATCCACATGCGCAGCGCAATCATATCGTCTTCGGAACCGGGGTTGTGATTGATACCGCGTAGCGCGATCAGCAGACCATCGTCGATCGTGGTGGCCCGGGGGCGAGTTTCATCCATAACCAGCGCATTGGCAATGACATGGTCGACGCCGGATTGTTCCAGCAGCCAGGTTTCGGCATCGGGGTGACTATAATCGAAATGCAGCCATAACATGCCTTGTGACGGCTGCCAGTTATTCACTTGTTCGATGGAAAGTACAGCAGCGCCACCGTGACCATCCAGCAGATACGCATGGAGCAGACCATATTCATTTGTCATACACGCAACCCTTACCTGTCTATCCCGCTCAAGCCTAGCAGAATATTCAGAGCCTGTTTACCGCTATCTAATAGCTAGCTATTAATACCGAAACAACCTGGAACTGCGCGTCTCAGAGTCCATGTAAATAGTCAGAACAAGGCGTAGCCTGCAGCGAATGGTTATTCCCTTGGCAAAGGCTACAACACCGTGCTGGCTATTTACATGGGCTCCCGTAGGGCGAGACGATAAGCCGTCCTGTTCACGACATAACACCTTGAAAGAGAGTAGCTATTCCTGCGGCGTTCTGTCGTGAACAGGACGACTTCTTGTTTCGCTGAGATCGTGCATTTCCAGGTTGTTTCGGTATAAGTTAGTATTTAATAGTAATTGAATACAACAAGAGGTATCTGGTGACACAACTTAGTGGGCAACTGTCGAAAATGGCAGTGACCTTGCCATCCAGCCATGAAGCGCAGTACGAAATGCGGCTGGGTGATGAGCGGGTGGCGATGAATGCATTGATAGGTCAGTCAATCAGTTTGAATTTTCTGGGAGAGATTCACTGTTTAAACTGCCAGCGTTTGACCAAAAAAAGTTACAGCGGCGGTTTTTGTTTTCCCTGTTCACAAAAGCTGGCGCAATGTGATTTGTGCTTTATGAAGCCGGAGCTGTGCCATTACGCTGCCGGTACCTGCCGTGAACCGGAATGGGGCGAAGCCGTGTGTATGCAGGAACATATTGTCTATCTTGCCAACAGTTCGGGGCTGAAAGTGGGGATTACTCGCATCAACCAGATACCGACACGCTGGATAGATCAGGGGGCAACCCAGGCGATACCGATTTTCAGAGTGAAAACCCGTTACCAGTCAGGCCTGGTAGAAGTGATGTTCAAATCCCATGTGTCAGATCGCACAGACTGGCGCAAAATGCTCAAAGGCGATGCCGAGCCGTTGGATCTGGCCGCTGAACGGGATCGTCTGCTGGCAGAGTGTGTCGATGATATCAAGGTGCTACAGCAACAATTCGGTGACGATGCGATTAAAGTCCTGCTGGCTGAACCGGTAGTGACCATCAGTTATCCGGTAAATGACTATCCCGGCAAAGTCTCGTCGCTGAACTTTGATAAAACAGCGGAGATCAGGGGACAGCTGCAGGGCATCAAAGGCCAGTATTTGATCCTGGATAACGGGGTGCTTAACATCCGCAAATTCAGCGGTTATCAAATCGAAATGGTGGTATGACAATGCTGTATCGCATGTTGCGTAATTTGATGTTCCGTCTTGACGCGGAAAAAGCACATCATCTGGGGCTGACCGGGCTCAGTATTATGGAAATGACTGGTCTGTCATCATTGTTATACAAAAAAGTCGCAGCCACCCCGGTGCGGGTGATGGGCCTGACGTTTCCCAATGCGGTGGGCCTGGCCGCTGGTCTCGACAAGAATGGCGATTATATTGAAGCTATGTCGGCGTTGGGGTTCGGTTTTGTTGAAATTGGCACCGTGACACCCCGGCCACAGCCGGGTAATCCCAAACCCCGCCTGTTCCGGATTCCCGAGGCACAAGCCATTATCAACAGAATGGGATTCAACAACCTCGGTGTGGATCACTTGATTGAGCAAGTCAAAGTCGCTGAAACCCACAGTTTGATTGGTATCAATATCGGCAAGAATTTCGATACGCCGGTGGAGAATGCAGCGGATGACTATCTGATCGGTCTGAACAAGGTGTACCCGTATGCAGATTATGTCACTATCAACATTTCTTCTCCCAATACGCCGGGGTTACGCAGTCTGCAGTTTGGCGAGTCGCTGGATACGTTGTTAGCGGCCTTGAAAAAACAGCAGACCCAATTGGCGGAGCAATACAATCGATATGTGCCCATGGCGGTTAAGGTGGCCCCCGATCTGACGGCAGAGGAAGTTCTGCAGCTGGCCGACGCTTTTGCCCGGCATCAGGTGGATGCGGTGATTGCGACTAACACCACCATGTCACGGCAGGGGGTTGAAGGTCTGCCTAATGCTAATGAAGCCGGTGGCCTTAGCGGTGCGCCGGTGCTAGTGAAATCAACGGAGATTGTCAGGCAGTTCCGCCTGGCTTTACCTGAACACTTGCCGATTATTGCAGCAGGTGGAATTATGTCGGCTGAGGATGCCATTGAAAAAATAGACGCGGGTGCCTCGCTGGTACAAATCTACAGCGGTCTGATTTACCGGGGACCAGCGTTGATTCGCGAAATTATTAAAGCTATCGAAAAGAGGAATTGAAATGGAAACAGCTACAGGAAGTGTGGTCGGCAGTTGGCTGATGAATATTCTATTTGCCGCTATCATTGTGTTTGTCGGGCGAGCGGTGGTGCGCTGGCTGGTGAAACTGGTTCGTAAATTGATGGTTCGTGCTGACATCGATCCGATTCTGATTAACTTCGCCAGTGTGATCGCCAATGCGGTGCTGATGTTATTCGTATTGATTGCTGCCCTGGATCAGTTGGGTGTCAACACGACATCAATGATTGCCGTGCTTGGTGCTGCCGGCCTGGCTGTAGGTCTGGCTTTGAAAGATTCTTTGCAGAACTTTGCCGCTGGCGTGATGTTGGTCATGTTCCGCCCGTTCAGAATAGGCGATTTTGTCGATGCAGGTGGCGCGACGGGGATTGTTGAAAAGATCAGTATTTTCAACACCATTATGAAAACCGGCGATAACCGTGAAGTGATTATTCCTAACGGTCAAATCTACTCCGGCACCATCACCAATTTTTCTGCGCGCGATACCCGCCGTATCGATATGGTTTTCGGCATTAGTTATGACGATGATCTGCTTACGGCCAAGACGTTGATCGAAGAAATTGTAAAGGGGCATGACAAAGTCATGGACGATCCGGCACCGGTGATCCGTGTTGGCGAACTGGCAGACAGCAGTGTCAACTTCGATGTACGGCCCTGGGTCAAAGCCGATGATTACTGGCCTGTTCGCTCCGAACTTATCGAGCAGATCAAATTAGCATTCGATAAGAACGGCATCACGATCCCTTACCCGCAAATGGATGTACACTTCAATAAAGGTGAAGTCTGAACTGCTGAGCAGCATTAAGCGGCCGGACATGAAATGGAGAACGTGTCGATGAGAACTGTATTGATCCTGGGTGTTGCATTACTGACGCTGTTTATTTCCGGTTGTGCCTCGCGGGCGGCTGTCGGTTATGGTGAGCCGCATTATCACAGTGGTGGACCGCCGCCACATGCGCCTGCACATGGTTACCGAGCCAAACATCACCATCACGATATGGTGTACGACTCACGTCTGGGCGCTTATGTGGTTGTGGGATACGATGATTATTACTTCCATGATGATTTGTACTTTCGCTACCGTAGTGGTGGCTGGCAATTTAATATCAACCTGGATGACCGTGACTGGCGGCATGCCGATGATCGCCAGGTACCCAAGGGGCTGAAAAGAAAATACAAAGGTTCCGGTAAGGGCAAAGATAAAGATAAAGATAAATATAGAGGCCGTTATTAGGGGTTCTTAGAACTGATCTTTCCAGCTGCGCAGCGTGGTAAATACCGCCTGAGCATCCGCTAACGGGCGACCGGCAAACAGTTCGGCCGCCCGTTTTATTTTGGGCTGCTGACTGCGCAGAAACGGGTTGGTTGCCAGTTCCAGTGCGATGGATGAAGGTACCGTCGGTTGTGCAGCTTTTCTGAGGGCTGTGGTATCGCGGATGCGTTGCTGTAAATCCGGATTGTCGGGCTCTACCGCCTCGGCAAAACGCAGATTGGCTTGTGTGTATTCATGGGCACAATAGATCTGGGTGTTCGCGGGTAAGGCGGACAGTTGCTGCAAAGACTGAAACAAGTCCGGTGCAGTACCGCCAAGTAAACGACCACAGCCGCCGGCAAACAGGGTATCACCACAGAATAGTTTGCCTTCCGTCAGATAACAGATATGACCTGCCGTATGGCCGGGCGTGTCCAGTACATCAAACGGTGGGAAATCAGGGTGTAATCTAAGATTACTGTCTGCTGTCAAGGGGTGCGTGATGGCCGGAATGGATTCGTTGGCCGGACCAAAAACCGGCACCGGATAGCGCGCCAGCAGTTCAGTTACGCCGCCGATATGATCGGCGTGATGATGGGTGATTAAAATAGCTGCCGGCTGTAACGATTTTGTTTTCAAGGCCTTAATGACCGGTACGGCATCACCTGGATCAACAATCATCACCTTGCTGCTGTTTTCCGGCTGGATGAGCCAGATATAATTGTCATTAAATGCAGGTACCGCATGAACTTTAAGCATATTTTCTCCTTCCGGGACAGGCTATGACCGACAACAGAAGCAATGTCATGAAAAGCTGGTGGCACAGCCCGCTGGGTGAACATGTTATGGCACAGGAACGGGAAGTCATTGCCGACTTGAGCAAGCAGTTCTATGGCTATTTTCAGCTGCAACAGGGAGGAGTAGACCTTTTATTGCCTACAGTCAACAGACCGGTGAGTCAGTCTTTGTTGGCACCAACGGGTGATGTAAATGCCTCACCGGAAGCCTTGCCGTTCAAAAGTTATAGTATAGACAATATGCTGTTGCTGCATGTTCTTGAATATGCCAGTGATCCCCATCAGGTGCTGCGTGAAGCTGAGCGGGTATTAGCCGCTGACGGCAAACTGATTTTGTGCTGCTTCAACCCCTTCAGCCTTTGGGGGCTGAGACGTTTGTTTTCATGGCAGGATGCCGCTCCATGGCATGGCCACTTTTTTACCCGGACTCGAATCAAAGACTGGCTGGCTTTACTCAATTTTGAGACAACAGAACAACGACGTCTGATTTTTCGGCCACCGTTCAAAAATGAAAAATGGCTGATTAGCAGTCGCTTTATCGAGCGTTGGGGCAGAAGATTATGGCCCTGGTTTGGCGGGGTCTCTGTTATGGTAGCCACCAAACGTACCATACCGCTTACCCCACTGCGGCAACCCGTGCGCAAACGCCAGCTGTTCCCAGCCCCTGGTATGGTCAATAAACCGATAGCCCGAGACAATAATAATGGATCACGTTGAAATCTTTACTGATGGTGCCTGCAGTGGCAATCCCGGTCCCGGAGGCTGGGGCGCCATTTTACGTGCCAAAGGTACAGAAAAGGAATTGTCTGGTAGCGAGGCAAACTCGACCAACAATCGAATGGAATTGATGGCAGTGATTGCCGCGCTGGAGGCGTTGACACGTCCTTGCCGTGTTACCATCACTACCGATTCCCAGTATGTGATGAAAGGCATGACAGAGTGGATCTCCGGCTGGAAAGCGCGTAATTGGCGAACAGCAGCTAAAAAGCCGGTAAAAAATGTCGAGTTATGGCAGCGTCTGGACAAAGCCATTAGTCCGCATGAAGTGGATTGGAAATGGGTCCGCGGCCATCAGGGGCATGCTGAAAATGAGCGTGCCGATCAGCTTGCGGTCAAGGCAAGAGAACAGCTTGCCGGTTAAACAGACCCTGGTGCATAGGAGTGTCAAATGGTTGAGACTACGCAAAAACGACAGGTTGTGCTGGATACCGAAACCACCGGTATCAGCACTGCTGATGATCACCGTATTATCGAGATCGGTTGTGTCGAACTGGTGAATCGCCGTCTGACCGGCAATACCTTTCATCAATATATCAACCCGCAACGCGAGATCGATGCCGGTGCGATGGAAGTACACGGTATTACCAATGAGTCACTGGTGGATAAACCACTGTTTGCCGAGATAGCCGAGGATTTTCTACGTTTTATTGATGGTGCCGAGTTGATAATTCACAATGCGCCGTTTGATGTCGGTTTTCTGGATCATGAGCTGAAAAAGCTGGCTGATGAAACACGTCGTATCAAATCGGTGGCCACTGTGCTTGATACCCTGAAAATGGCACGTGATAAACATCCGGGGCAAAAAAACAATCTGGATGCCTTGTGTAAACGTTATGACGTAGATAACTCCAACCGCGAGTTGCACGGCGCTTTGCTTGATGCCGAGATTCTGGCAGATGTTTATCTGGCCATGACAGGGGGGCAGGTTAGCCTGACATTGACGGCACAGGAAAGCGAAACAGCAACTGACCTGCGGGCGGAAACCGAGCTGGCAGCAGTCGAACGTCAGCCATTACGGGTGCTTCGAGCCAACGAAGATGAACTGGCTGCCCATCAGCTTATGCTGGACAAAGTCAATCAGGCCAGTGGCGGCCAGTGTGTCTGGCTGGCGAAAGATTAGGCTTTGGTTCTCTCCAAAAATAGCTATCCGCAGATTACGCAGATGAACGCAGATT